>CAJUDJ010000006.1:0-73345 GCA_910584985.1 uncultured Eubacterium sp.
TCCTGAGCAGTTTTCATTATGCGTATACCTCCTCAATTTTCTTTGCTGCATCCTTAAGAACAACAAGATTGCTGCAATTAAGAATATCATAAACACAAAGTGTGTTTACTGTAACCACCTTAACGCCTTCAATATTGCGTGCGCTCTTGTAAATTACATCATTGTTTTCCGGAAGAACCAGAAGAACCTTTTTGCCGGTTTTCAGCTTTGTGAAAACTTCAACCATAGCCTTTGTTTTGATTCCGTCAAGCTCTACCTTATTCAGAACCATCATTTCTGATTCTGCAACCTTGCTTGAAAGCGCAGACTTCATTGCAAGTCTTTTTACTTTCTTATTTAAGGTTACCTTGTATTTTCTTGGCTTAGGACCAAGAGCAATACCGCCGTGTGTCCACTGTGGGCTTCTTGTTGAACCCTGACGGGCACGGCCTGTACCCTTCTGTCTCCAAGGCTTAGCACCGCCACCAGATACTTCTGAACGAGTGAGAGTTGACTGTGTGCCCTGACGCTGTGCAGCAAGATAGCTGACAACTGCAAGATGCATTGCATTCTGATTCGGTTCAATTCCGAATACTGAATCTGCAAGTTCCATTTTCGAAGTCTTACGACCTTCCTGGTTATAAACCTGAACCTGTGCCATTTTTTATCTCTCCTTTCGTTAAGCTTTAACTGCGTCTGCGATAACAACAATTCCGCCCTTTGGACCCGGGATTGCACCCTTGATTGCGATAAGATTATTTTCTGCATCAACCTTAGCAACCGTGAGGTTCTGAATTGTTACTGTTTCGTGACCGTAATGACCTGCCATTTTTCTGCCCTTGAATACGCGTGAAGGACTTGAGCAAGCACCAAGTGAACCCTGGTGGCGAGCATTAGGACCTGTACCGTGTGTTTCACGGAGTCTGGAGAAGTTCCAGCGCTTGATTGCACCTGCTGTTCCATGGCCCTTTGATGTACCTTTCACATCAATGATTTCGCCTTCGGCGAATGTGTCTGCCTTGATGATGTCGCCCACATTCAGTGCCGAACAATCTTCAAGACGGAACTCTTTAAGAGTTTTTTTAGGAGCAACGCCGTTCTTATCGAAGTGGCCCTTCATTGGCTTGTTTACCTTGTTGATTTTTACATCGCCAAAGCCAACCTGAACTGCTTCATAGCCGTCATTCTCCATTGTCTTCTTCTGGGTAACTACGCATGGACCGGCTTCCACTACTGTTACAGGAATTACTTTTCCTTCTTCAGTGAAAATCTGAGTCATGCCGATTTTTTTACCGATTAGACCTTTTTTCATATTTTTTCCTCCTTGGTTATTGGTTGGTTTCCCAACTTGACCTCGACCGCGTCAAATTATAATTTAATTTCAATTTCAACGCCTGCCGGGAGCTCAAGACTTGTCAGAGCTTCAACGGTTTTGTTTGAAGGTCTGAGAATGTCGATGAGTCTTTTGTGTGTTCTCTGTTCAAACTGCTCACGGCTGTCCTTGTACTTATGAACGGCACGAAGGATTGTGATAACCTCTTTTTCGGTTGGAAGCGGAATAGGACCGCTTACCTGAGCGCCTGTGTTCTTTGCAGTTTCAACGATTTTTTCCGCAGCCTGATCAACAAGGTTGTGATCGTAGCCCTTAAGCCTGATGCGGATTTTTACTTTGCTTGCTGCCATTTACTTTTCCTCCTGAAAAATATTGGTGCGAGTCTTTACCAGCTGTTTCTTACCACCCTGCCGTGTGTTTCAAAGCTGTTATTTTAATAACCGAATGACGCAGTATCATTCGGGCACAGACTTATCCCACTGACGCGCAGATGTTCGCAAGCCATCTGTGGGTGCTGAATACTGGTATGATTTCGCCCGGTTTAAAATCGGACATACTCCGCCGAAATTCCCGTTCAGTGCAAGCAACCACTCTGAACGCCACCTCCGGCATCAACGCATATCTGGTTGTGCGGAATTAAGCTGTTTATATATAAATATATAATTATGCTTTTCCACACGCTCGGCTATTATATAATATATAAAACACCTTGTCAAGAGTTTTTTGCAATAAATTTTGTAATTTCTTACAATATTTCTCCAAAAATTTCTGTAATTTTGCACAACTGAATTTCACAACTATATTTAGTATGCGCGATTATTCACACCGCTATATATTGTAACACAAACAAAAACTTAGCAAAAGCATCAAAATACCGCCGATACAGATATCGGCGGTATAAAAATCAGATTTATGCTGTTGTACGAAGGGATAGTTTAAGCTTATCAGCAATCATTGCAATAAACTCACTGTTTGTGGGCTTTCCGCGCTGGCTTTGAATTGTATAGCCGAAATAGGAAGAAAGCACATCCACATCACCCCTGTCCCACGCAACCTCAATGGCATGGCGGATTGCTCTTTCCACTCTTGACGATGTAGTGTCAAACTGCTTTGCAACGGTTGGGTAAAGAAGCTTGGTAACAGAGCCGAGCATTTCGGGATCTTCAACCGAAAGCTTTATGGATGCCCTGAGATACTGATATCCCTTGATATGTGCCGGCACACCGATCTGGCGCATAATATCGGAAATGATAACCTCAATATCATTTTCGGAATAATCGGATGACAAGCGTTTTTTCTTTTCCGTTTTCCATGAAGAAAGGCGTTCTATTCTTCTGGCAACCGACTGCGGCGTTACAGGTTTTATAAAATAATAATCAGCACCTGCATTAATCATCTGTTCTTCAAATTCAGCATTGTCTATTGCGGAAATCAGAAGCACGAGCGGTTTTTCGGCAAGCGAATCCGAAATATGTTCAAGAACATCTGCACCGTCTGCATTGGACATAAAAACATCCATCAGCACCGCATCAAAATGCTGGGAATCCAGCTGTGAAATAACACGCATTCCGTCTTTACCGGTAAGTACAACATCAAATCCCGCTGTTTCCAGTTCTTTCTTGCATTCCCTGCCGAAAGAAACAGAATCATCGGCGATAAGAACTCTTAAATTGTTTTTCATTAAAAAACCTCCTGTATGTGAACTGTATTCCCATATTACCATATAATGTAAATTGTTGCAATACTTTTTTACAAATTTTGTGAATTTTTTTCACCCATATTTTGAGTTTTTTTGACAAAAGCCGATGTTATGTGCTAAAACATATTCTGAAATAAAAAAGGCATTCTGAACCAAGTTTTTAAAACTTAATTCAGAATGCTTTTGCAATGTTGTGGTTAGACACTTTGATTTTTATGCTTCTTTCTTCGCTTCAAAACGAGTTCAACAACCGTCCAGCAGGAAAATCCACCTATGCCTGCAAGCGTTAAAAGAGCTGCTATATTCAAATACTGTGTTTTATAGACCATTTCTATCGTATGCGTGCCCGCATTCAATTCCAGCCCGATAAAGATTCCGGCAATTTCTTTATACGCTGCTTTTTGGCCGTCCACATAAACAGTCCAGCCCGTTGTAAAAGGAACGGTAAGCATTACGGTACTGTCATCTGCTGTTTTATATTCACCCAAAATTTTATTTTCCTGAATATTCAGGTTTGTTTTGTACCCCGAAGAAAGAGAATTGTAAATACTCTGAAAAGCCTGCATATCAAGCTGAGCCGTATACATTGTGTGTTCATTTAATCTTTCCTTTTCATTTTTGGACACACGCTGAATTTCAACCTGAACTTCATCGCCCTTATTATAATCACCGATATAAACGGCATTATAATTAAATCTGGAGCACATTTTCTGAACGAATTTCCCGTTTACAGAGAGATGGCAATTATCATTATATCGATCTTTATGATTCTGTGAACCGTCAATATACAGATACATCGGTCCGCTTGTATTGGCGGTAAGCACATATTGTTCCGTATCCTGTTCAGAAGGCTGTCTGCTTACGGCAGGTTCAATATACGGATGCACCTCTTTGCCCATAAGTACAGACAAAAGAAGCTTCTGATTTTCAAAAGGATTCAGTGTATATTCGGGCTTTTCAGCCGCATTATCCGATATATTATAAGCAAGCGGAAGTGCATAACTGTTTTTGAACACGGAATAACCCTCCGGAAGCTCTGCATTCATACTAAGCATTTCAAGATGCGGAAGATCTTTCCACATCTCATATTTAACGCCAAGCAGTGAATCTGTAAGCAGCATGGGACTATTCCAGTATGCATCCGTTGGAAAGATTATGCCTTCCTTTGCATTTTCATCCGGCACATATGTGGAATCGGAATAACCCATACGGGCAAGGAATTCATCCACATTCACATCATAGGTGGAGCTGTAATGCTCTATGCTGTTGTAATTAAACAGCAGCGGCTCACAGGTGGCAACATCTGATTTGATTTCGGAAAGATAGGAATAATTTTTTTCAAATCTGAAAAACGAGGAATCCTGCTGCTTAATTTCATCAACCAGATTCTGCATATTCTGCGTGTAGGACGAGAAAACGGAATTTGAAACATCATAATCCCGGTAAGCCAGATAGGAATTTACACCCAGCTCCGAAAAAAGCAGCAGCAAAGCCATTGCAGCACACACATATTTTTTGAAATCCGGTTTTTTGCCATTAAACAAAACAACCAGTGTTGCGGCATAAACAACATATACCAGCGAATAAATAATTGCTGTTCTTGAATTTTTATAGCTGTGTGTATCAACCAGCAGCAAAACAAATGCACCAATCAATAAAAGGGCTTTCAAAGCGGCAGGTTTATGAATTCGGTTTCCGTTATTTTGAATTTCTTTTAAAGCGGTTGATGCCAGAACAAGCATTGAAAAGGCAAAAACAAAGGCAAAGCGAAAATTATAGGAATTGCTTTTAACAAATGCCGTCCACATAAGCTCAACGCTTTTCAGGCAGAAGCCGAGCGTCATAAAAAAGAAAAATCCCAGGCTTACCAGCCTTGTTTTGATTTTGATTCGATTATCAAACAGCAAATAAGCAAATAAAACAACCGCAAGGCCGCCGCAGTAAAGAATCGGTGATGTTTTTGTATTCACAGATGCATTTATATCAAAACCGGAAAGCGTATAGAACCAATCAAAATTCATTCCCGTTAAAGCCAGTTTGAAGGACGCTTTGCCGCCAATCAGTGTCATGCAGGCAGGAAGAAGAATAACAGCACTTGTACATACGCCGAGTATCATATCGGCTGCAACGGCAATACAATCGGAAAACGCCTTTGTAAAAATTTCTTTGAATTTCCGCCAGTCATATTTAAGAATAAGCTCAAACAGGAAATAGAAGCCCGCCATCAGGCAAACCATAAAGCCTGTATACCAGTTTGAGAGAATTGCAACTGCAACAGAACCGAAAAGCAAACCTTTTTTTCTGTTGTAAAGCATTTCATAGACACCAAGACATACAAGAGGAAGCATAACGGCCCCGTCAAGCCACATTATATTTCTGCAATAATAAACATTATATTCCATCAAGGCATAAGAGGTTGAAAGCAGCAGTGTAAAAAACGGGCTTAGATTGTAGCGCTTCTTTATAAAATAATTTGCCGTAACGCCGGAAAAAGAGATTTTCAGAAGGGTAAGCAAAGAAAAGAACAAACCGATCTGAGATTTTTTAAAGAAATATATAAGAAGATTGAGTGGGCATGTTAAATAGTAGGCAATAAGCCCTATCATCTGGCCGCCAAGGGATTTAGCAGCCGAATAATGCATACTGGCATCACCGTGCAGCACATCCCATAAATAACCGAAATAATCCTTATACTGAAGCTTGGCATCCCATATCAACACTGTATTATCCCCGAACGGAACGATTCCGTTTAATGCATATGCAATACAGGTAATTGCCAGAGGAATGCAAAACGCCATTAAAAACGTTACAGTCCATATTTTTTTATCATTCTTTTTTTCCAATACAGTCATCATAAAACTCCGTAACTTAAAGTATAGATAAATTTTACCATATATGCACATCATTTTCAAGCAAAACAAAAAACACCGCAGCAGGGATTTCCCTGAATGCGGTATTTTAAAACAGACCCTCAGCTTTCTGACTGTTCAATCATTGTTTGTGCAAAAATGGCATAGCCTTTAAGCGGATTGTTGACGATTACATGAGTAATTGCACCGATCAGCTTACCGTTCTGAATAATAGGAGAGCCGCTCATCCCCTGAATAATCCCGCCTGTTTTTTCAATAAGCCTTTCATCTGTAATTCTTATAATCATATTTTTTACATTTTCATTATATGAAATCTTTGTGATTTCCGCCGAATAAACCTGCGGCCCGTTGCTGTCAACCGTGCAGATAATCTGTGCAAAACCTTTCTCTGTTTCCTGCGGCGAGGCAATTTCATATTCCGAGCAGTTTGTCAAATCATAATTCTTATTATAAGTTCCGTAAATCCCCATATCCGTATTTTTTTCAAGGTTGCCGATGGATTTATTCAGAAAATCACAGCAGAGCGAACCCGTTTCGCTTGTGCTGGATTTAATAACAGAGGTAACCTCTGTTTCAACGGCTTCTCCGTTTAAAATAGGCATAATTTCGCCTGTATCCACATCCGTAATCGGATGGCCGAGTGCCGCCACTGTTCCTGCTTCCCTGTTAAAAAAGGTAACTGTGCCAATGCCTGCTGTGGAATCACGAACCCACATTCCGGCTTTAAAGCAGCCTTCCTTTTCAAGATAAACAGGTGTAAGCCTGAATGTTTTATAATTTTCTCCTCTTTTAACCGAAATAATATAGTCCTCTCCGTTATTATCATTCAGAATGTTTTCCACCTCATCGGAAGAATAAACCTTCTGACTGTTTATGGATACAATTACATCCCCCACCTGAATGCCTGCTTCTTTGGCAGGATTCACGGTTTTACCATTCACATAAATATCCTTGGTGCCGACAACAATAACACCGTTCGTATAAAGCTTTATGCCGAACGGCATTCCGGAAACAAGCACGCTTTTTGTTTCTGTTTCAACAATTTCCTGATCCTTAACCGGAATCATACCGAACAGTTTTAATTTTGCCGCATTTGCACCAACTGAACGGGCACTTTGAAAATCAACGCTTTTATCATTCACCGGGGATACGGAATAATATTTTCCGATGATTCTGTCCTGCTGATTTCTTACCACCATTTTATCAGGCATATTTATGCTTCCCGATATAATAAAAGTATATATAAATGTTAAAAGCAGTGCAAAAATTCCATCTGCAACACGAATTCCTTTTTTCATAAAATCACCATACATTATTGTTGCCTGAGAATACCGATTTAAAGAATGAAATTTTTACAAAAAAAGCGTTTTGCCGGAACACCCGTCAAAACGCTTTTTTAAATGCATAATTTTTAAATTAAATGGAAACTTCCATTGCCACATTAAACAACTTTTCGTCAATATGCTTTTTCATATTGAGTGCTTCAAAAATATCATAATCAACAACAACGCCGCTTTTAGCAGCCACAACTCTGTTGCCTATATTTTTCATAAGAAGTTCTTTCACGGCATAGTTGCCCATACGCGTTGCCATTACTCTGTCCTGCGCAGTGGGGCTGCCGCCTCGCTGAATATGACCAAGTATGCATGCACGGGATTCAACACCTGTTTTTTCCTGAATATTTTTTGCAAGCTCTGTTACATCCACACCGACACCCTCTGCAACAAGAATAAGGAAGTGCTTCTTATCTGTTCTCTGGGTGCGCTGCATTCTTTCGATAACATCCTTCTGAATATCAAATTCAATTTCGGGAATTAAAATGGATGTTGCGCCGACTGCTATACCTGCATTCAGCGCAAGATAGCCTGCACGGCGGCCCATCACCTCAACAACCGTGCATCTGTCATGAGATTCTGTTGTATCACGCACACGGTCAACACATTCCATAATCGTATTCAGGCAGGTATCATAACCGATTGTGTAATCACTGCATGCAATATCGTTATCAATGGTTCCCGGAATACCAACGCAGGGAATGCCGCGTTCGGATAAATCACGGGCACCTCTGAACGAGCCGTCTCCGCCGATTACAACAACACCTTCTATCCCGTATTCCTTACAGGTGCGGATTGCCTTCCGCATTCCCTCTTCCGTGGCAAACTCTGCCGAACGGGCGCTGAAAAGCTTTGTGCCGCCTCTGTGAATAATATCCGAAACAGAGCGCAAGTCAAGCTCAACAAAATCTCCGTTTATAAGTCCGTTAAAACCGCGTATAACACCAAGAACTCTTATATCATTTACACATGCTGTTCTGACAACAGCACGGACAGCCGCATTCATTCCCGGCGCATCTCCGCCGCTTGTCAACACTGCAATGGTTCTCATAAGATTTCCTCCAATCTTTCAATCCATAAATCAATTACAAAATTAAATTAATTTTACTTAATTCATAAAAAAAAGTCAAGTACTTAAATAAGAAATGTTTTTTATTTATTCCACAAAAACAACATTTTCACTGCCCAGAATCCTTGACAATTCCGCAAGCATAGTTTTATTTACATCAACGGTGTTCTGCCGGCCGCGGAATTCATATTTCTTTTCGTCAAGATAATAATAGTACACAGGATACATACCGTCAAAAATAGAAGTTATGATTTCCGCCTTTTCTATATTATAATCTGTTCTTGACTGAAAGCGCAGAAACAGGCCGCGTTTTTTATGTTCATTTTTCGCCTTGGCTTCGGCATCATTTTCAAATTCCTGTTTCTTATTTAAGCTCGGTGCGCCGCCAATTGTATTTGCAAGCACCTTTGCATCCTTTTCCTCTTCAAGCGAAAGCGTGCCGGAAACAGTTATAACACTTCCCTGAATCAGAAACTGATTAAACTTTTCAAGCGTATTCGGAAAAACAATAATTTCAACAGCGCCGAACAAATCCTCTAGTGTTACAAATGCCATATTTGCACCGTTTCTGGTTTGTTTTAAAGTGATTTTGCTTATAATTCCGGCAACGGTAACCTTATCTGCATCTTTATATCCGGAGTTTATATTTCCGCTGTCCTCAAGCAAATCCACTGTTCTTGCATAGCCCAGCACAGTAATTATATCATCGTATTTGTCAAGCGGATGGCCTGAAAGATAAAGTCCTGTCATTTCCTTTTCCATCTTCAGAAGTTCTGTTTTTGGAAATTCATCCACCTGCGGCATTTCAAATTCAAAGCCAAAGGAATGATCATCAGCTGCCAGATCAAAAAATCCCATCTGCCCATACATGGTTTTTCTTCGGTAATCCTCAAGATTGCTCACAAGAGCCGGCAGAGCCTGAAGCATCGCTCTGCGGTTTGCACCGAGAGAATCAAGCGCACCGCATCTGATAAGGCTTTCCACCGCCCTTCTGTTGAAATGATTTGTCTGAAGCCTTGAGCAGAAATCAAACAAATCCTTATATTCCCCGTTTTGGCGTTCTTTGATTATATCATTTATAAATTCGGAGCCAAGATTTTTTATTCCAAGAAGTCCGTAATTTATAACATTTCCGTTTGCAAAAAAGCCTTTAACGGATTTATTGACATCCGGCACAGAAAGCTTTAGCCCAAGCCTTTTGCACTCTGCTATATATCTTGCCACCTTATTGGATGAATCCAACACAGAGGTAAGAAGCGCAGCCATAAACTGAGCGGGATAATACCGTTTCATATATGCCGTTCTGTATGCCACAAGCGCATAGCAGGCGGCATGAGATTTATTAAATGCATATTTGGCAAATTCGGACATCTGATCAAATATCTCATTTGCTGCCTTTTCATCCACCCCGCTTTTTGAGCAGCCTTCCAGAAAGGTTACCCGTTCAGCTTCCATAACATCCTTTTTCTTTTTGCTCATTGCTCGGCGAACCACATCGGCTCTTCCGTATGAATATCCGGCAAGTGAACGAAAAATCTGCATAACCTGTTCCTGATACACCATACAGCCGAAGGTGTCCTTCAGTATCGGCTTCAGAAGCGGTGTGCTGTAGCTCACCTTTTCAGGTTTATGCGAATTTTCAATAAATGTGTCTATCTGTTTTGCAGGGCCCGGACGGTAAAGTGAATTTGCCGCAATAAGATGCTCCAGCCTTGTCGGCTTCAGATTCATAAGCATCTGCTTCATTCCGCTGGATTCAAACTGGAAAACACCCTCTGTCTGCCCGCGGGCAAACAGCTTGTAAACCTCAGGGTCGTCAATCGGAATATCATCAACTGCTATGCCTGCACATTTTGCCGAATCAGCAAGCACGGTTAATGTGCGCAGCCCGAGAAAGTCCATTTTTAAAAGGCCCAGTTCCTCAAGCGTTGTCATAATATACTGGGTTACAACCAGTCCGTCATTCGTGGCAAGCGGAACATAAGTGAAAACAGGATCATGTGTAATCACAACGCCTGCTGCATGGGTGGATGTGTTTCTCGGCATTCCCTCTATCTTGCGTGCCGTTTCAATCAGTTCATTGATTTTGCTGTTTTCCTGCATAAGCGTTCTGAGCTCTTTTGATTTTTTCACAGCATCGTCTATTGTAATTTTAAATTCGTTCGGCACAAGCTTTGCAACCGTATCAACAGATGCATACGGCATTCCCATTACCCTGCCCACATCCCGTATAGCAGCTCTTGTCTGAAGCGTTCCGAAGGTTACAATCTGTGCCACATGGTCTGCACCGTATTTCTGCGTTACATAATCAATCACTTCCTGCCTGCGTTCATAGCAGAAATCTATATCAAAATCAGGCATGGAAACCCTTTCGGGATTCAGAAAGCGTTCAAAAAGAAGATTATAATGCATCGGGTCAATATCCGTTATGCCTATACAGTAAGCGGCTATTGAGCCTGCACCTGATCCTCTGCCCGGGCCGACAGGTATGCCCCTTCCCTTTGCATAGGAAACAAAATCCGCAACGATAAGATAATAATCCGTATATCCCATTTTATTAACGGTGTTAAGCTCGTATTCCAGCCTTTCCGCATATTCGGCAGGCGGATTTTTATAACGCTTATAAAATCCGTCATAACAGCATTTTCTGAAATATTCAAAATGATCTTCCCCGTTCGGTGTTGCAAAAAAAGGAAGCTTTGTATTTCCGAATTCAAAATCAAAGCAGCATTTTTCTGCAATAGTGGCCGTGTTGTCAACCGCCTCGGGAACATCGGAAAAAAGTGCTCTCATTTCTTCTTCCGATTTCAGATAAAACTCCTCGGAATGAAATTCAAGCCCGGTATCCTCTCCCAGAATATGGTTAGTTGCAATACAGATCAGCACCTGCTGAATTTTACTGTCCTGCTGTTCAATATAATGCACATCATTTGTTGCAGTCAGGGGAATATCTGTTTCTGCAGAAAGGCGTTTTAAGCCTTCTTTAACAGTTCTCTGTTCCTCAAGCCCGTGATCCTGTATTTCAAGATAATAATTATCAGCCCCGAAAACATCCCTGTACCAAAGGGCAGTCCGCTTTGCCTCCTCATAATCCTTTCTTAACAGTGCCTGCGGAATTTCACCGGCAAGGCAGGCAGAAAGGCACAGAAGCCCATCATGATATTTTTCAAGAATATCATGATCCACCCTTGGCTTATAATAATATCCTTCTGTAAAAGACATTGAAACAAGCTTTATCAGATTTCTATATCCCGTTTCATTCCGGCAAAGAAGAATAAGATGGTTATAATCCTTATCAAGCACCTTTTCCTTATCAAAGCGTGTTCTCGGCGCCACATAGACCTCGCAGCCGATAATCGGCTTTATTCCGTTTCTTTTGCAGGCCTTGTAAAAATCAACAGCCCCATACATATTACCATGGTCAGTAACAGCAAGGGACTGCATGCCGAGCTCTTTTGCTTTCAGAACAAGCTGCTCTATGCGGCAGGCACCGTCAAGCAGGGAAAATTCAGTATGAACATGAAGATGAGTAAACATAAACGGCACCTCCCGTCTTTCTTAATTTAAAGTTCGTTTGCAATATCAACTATTCTTTTTAATCTGTGGTTTACACCGCTTCTGCTGAGCGGAGGACTGCACATTTCCGCAAGCTCTGAAAGGCTTAAATCGGAATTCTCATATCTGATTTCAGCAAGCGTTTCCAGATTTTCGGGCAGATATTCCCTGCCTTTTGTGTTCCAAATTTTTTCGATTGCCTTTATTTGCACGGCGGCTGCATTCACCATTTTATTTATATTCGCCGTTTCACAGTTTGCCTTTCTGTTTGCCCTGTTTCTGAAATCCTTAACGATTTTAATATTCATCATTTCAAACATGGCGGATGATGCACCCATAAGATAAAGGCAGTCCTCTATGGATTCGCTTTCCTTGAAATAAACAACATTATAGCCGTGGCGGTATGTGTATTTCGGTTTCAGTTCCATTTCTTCAATAAGTGTAAAAAGACTTTTGGAAAGATTAAGATAAGGCACCGTGAATTCCAGATGATAATCCTTTTCAGGTGCCGAAACTGTGCCGCAGGACAAAAAAGCACCTGCCATAAAAGCATGCGCACAGTTTTCACAGTCAAAATTGGAATGATTGATTTTAAGGCTTGCAAAGCCGCTGTGCCCAAAGGATTTAAACAGCTTTGCCGCATCATTTCCTTCAGCCACAGAAACCGTAATACTTCTGCCGTGAGGAGATTTTTTCACTGTGCTTTTAATGTTGAAAAGTTCTTTTAAAAGTTCGCTGTAAAGAAGCGCTATATTTTCATTTTCCGTTTGCAGCGAAGCACTTTTCTCTGAAAAGATTTTGCCGAAAATACACATGCCGTAAAGCATGGATTTTTTACAGCAGGAAGCCTCATATTCAGTTTTTACAAGTTCATTTTTAACCTGCATTGAAAATGACATTTCCACACCTATCTTCTGCTTATATCCCTGTGGTTTACAGAAACATTATCCCATCGGCTGCAAAAATGATTTTTAAGTTCTTCGGCAATTGCAACAGAACGGTGATTTCCGCCGGTGCAGCCAATGGCAATAACAATCTGGCTTTTTCCTTCTTTTATGTAAAGCGGATTCAGAAAATCCAGCATATCTATCAGCTTTTCAAGCAACTCATTTGATTCCTTAAATGAAAAAACATAATTGCTTACATCCTTATCCAGCCCTGTTTTTGTTCTTAGATTTTCCACCCAGTAAGGATTCGGCAGACATCTTACATCAATAACAAAATCTGCTTCTGCCGGAATACCGTGTTTAAACCCAAAGGAGACCACATGGATGTTCATAATTTCCCTGTCTGTTCCGAGAAGAAGCTGTGTAAGCCTGTCCCTTAACTGATTGCCGGACATATCCGAAGTGTCGATAATATAATCCGAAAGCATGCGCACCGAGGACAGAAGCTCTCTTTCATAGGCAAGCGCATGAGAAATATCGCCGTTAAAGCGGTCTGAAAACGGATGCTTTCTTCTTGTAAGCTTATAACGCTTCAATGCAATATGCGTTTTAATATCCAGATAAAGCACTTTTATATCATAATTAAATCGTTCTTTCTGATGAAGCACTTCCACAAGCGAATCAAAATTTTCCGTGGATCTTATATCCATAACAATGGCAATTTTGCTTCTTTCGCTTTTGCTTTCAATCAATTCAAGAAAAGTATCAAGAAGCAACGGAGGCATATTATCAACACAATAATATCCTATATCCTCCATAAAACCGACAGCAGTTGATTTTCCTGCGCCCGATACACCCGTAACTATAACTAATTCTTTTTTCCCGTTCATCATTCCGTTACCCTTATTTCCATTTCCAGCTTAACGCCTTTTTGTTTTAAAACTGTTTCACTGCATATGCTGCAAAGCTTTAATATATCACTGCAGGTTGCATTCCCTTTATTGATTACAAAGCCTGCATGCTTTTCGCTTATCTGTGCGCCGCCAACTGTTTTTCCTTTCAGTCCGCATTCCTCAATCAGTGCACCTGCGAAAAAGCCCTGCGGTCTTTTAAAGGTTGAACCTGCGCTTGGATATTCAAGCGGCTGCTTCTCTTTCCTTCGCTGAAGGAAATCATCCATTGCAGCTTTTATCTCTTCCTTATTTCCTTTTTTTAATTTAAGATAAAGTCCTGTAACAACAGAACCGTTATCATAATATGCCGAATGGCGGTAAGAAAGCTGCATAGCATCACCCTGCAAAAAGCCGATGTTTCCGTTTTTATCAATATGCCTGCACTTATAAAGCACATCCTTCATTTCTCCGCCGTAAGCACCTGCATTCATAAATGCCGCACCGCCGCAGGAACCCGGAATACCATAAGCAAATTCAAGCCCGGAAAGGCTGTGTTCCAGTGCAAATCTGCAAAGCTTCATCAGTGATGCCCCGCTTTGTGCAAAAACAGTTTCATCATCCTGCAGACTTATATCGGAAAAATCATTTGAAAAGCACATCACGCAGGCATCTATACCGTTGTCGGAAACAAGAAGATTGGAACCGTTTCCGATTACAATCAACCTTATACCAAGCCTGCTGCAACATTTCACGATTTCGGCAGCACATTCCTCACTGCCGGGAAAAACCATAACAGCCGCATTTCCACCCACCTTAAAAGTGGTATGATTTTTCATAGGTTCATTTTCAGCATATTTTATATTGCTTTCTTCTAAAAATTCTATCAGCCGTGTCAAAATATCACCATTAACCAACGGATCCGAGAATTGCCGCGCCGATAATGCCGGCATCGTTTCCGAGCTCCGCTCTTAAAATTTTCGTCTGTATTTTACTGTGAATTGAATATCTCTCTGCATGAACATATCTGTTAAGAGGTTTCATAAGTGTATCCCCCTCATTGCAGATACCGCCGCCGATGCATATAATTTCCGGCTGAAGTGCATTTACAATATTAATCAGGCCGCATGCAACATACTTGATATAATTGTTTACCACCTTTATACCTGCAATATCGCCCTTTCTCATTGCATCAAAAGCAGTTCTTCCGCTTACCTTGCCTTCCTGTTCGGCAATTTCATGCATAACGGAATCCGGATATTCTTTCATGGCGTCCTTTGTCTGGCGGATCAGCGCTGTTGCCGAAGCATAAGCCTCCCAGCAGCCTTTTCTGCCGCAGGTGCATTCCGCACCGTCCACCACAATAACGGTATGGCCGCATTCGCCGCCCGCTGCGTTGACACCTGTAACAAGCTTGCCGTCAACAATAACACCTGAACCTACACCCGTGCCGAGTGTTACCGCAACAAAGTTCTTTGAACCGTGGCCGCAGCCTGCATATGCCTCGCCGAGTGCAGCACAGTTGGCATCATTCGCAACAAAAACAGGTATATCGCCAAGGCGTTCCTTTAACATTTCCCTTGCAGGAACATTATTGAAGCCAAGATTATTTGCATATTCAATAACACCGCTATCATTTACGGTACCCGGAGTGCCCATTCCGATAGAAGCGATATCCTTTATGGTTACCCCTGCCTTTTCCATTGCTTCACGGCAAATCTTTGCAATGTCATCAAAAATTTCTTCTGCAGTGCGCGGTGTGTTTGTCGGTGTTTTTCCTGTGCTGATGATTTTGTATTCCTCGTTCACTACTGAAGCAACAATATTTGTGCCTCCCAAATCAATTCCTAAATTCAACATAATCTTATTCCTCCTTTTATTTATGAATTATGCCATATTTCAAGCTCTTTTTCGCCGGGCTCAATATCTTCCATACCAAGCCCTACCATAAGCTCTCTTGCCGCATTATAGCCCATTTTTTTCTGGCGGTTGTTCATTGCGGCGGTTTCAATGATAATTGCAAGATTTCTGCCGGGATTAACGGGAATCGTTATAACAGGAACCTTAACCTCCAATATTTTCGTATATTCATTATCAAGCCCGAGCCGATCATAAGCCTTTGTGGAATCCCAAGGTTCAAGCTGAATAACCATATCAATCTTTTCCGAAACCTTAACTGCACCCATACCGAAAAGGCGGCGGGCATTAATCATGCCGATACCCCTCAGCTCAATAAAATGGCGGATATTATTCGGCGAAGAGCCGATAAGCGTATGATCATCAACCTTACGGATTTCAACCGCATCATCGGCAATAAAGCGATGCCCCCTCTTAATAAGCTCAACTGCGGTTTCCGATTTTCCCGCACCGCTTTCACCTATGATAAGAACGCCTTCGCCGTAAACCTCACAGAATACACCGTGGCGGGTTATTCTGGGAGCAAGACTTGCATTCAGATACTGTATAAGCGTGGCAAGGAACGGCGATGTTTCCTCGTTCGTGCGGAGAAGCGGAACTTTATATTTTTCACTTGCTTCAATAAAATATTCCGGTATTTCAATTCCCCGTGTGATTACAGCCGCTGCCGGATGAAGCCCCAGCCAGGAGCTGAGCGCTTTTTCCTGCTCTGCTTTTTCCATGTTCTGAAGAAAGCTGAATTCCGTCCACCCCAGAATCTGGATGCGAAGCGGATCAAAATAATCCGTATACCCCATAAGCACAACGCCCGGGCGGTTTATTTCATTGGTTGTAATTAAAATATCGTTTGCTGCCTTAGGAAGATAAATCACCTCTAAAGAGTGGGTATCAATAATCTTCTCCAGAGAAACCGAATAACTTGCAGCCATTTCTTCCCTCCTAATAATTATATATTTTTTATTATATAATATTCGGCAGCAAAAAAGCAATATTTAAAAACACTTTTTCGTTAATTAATTATTAATATTCTGCACAAAAGATTTACATTCAGCCTGAATTGTGGTATAAATTATAGTGAAATTTTATGCTTTAAAATTATTTTCTGTATTTTTAGGAGAATTTATGGATAAAAAATACAAAATAGCCGTTGGAACAGACGCATTTCCGCCCACCACGGACGGAATAAGCAATGTTGCACAAAGCTATGCAGATATATTGAACAAGCATTTCTGCGATGCGGTGATTATTACACCGAAAAACCCGAATCAGCAGGATAAAAAATATCCGTATGAAATTTTCAGATATAAAAGCTGGTGGATTCCTTCCAGAGAAGGTTACAGCATTGGCTGGCCTTTCAAGGAAGCGTTAAGCTATGAAATCATCAACAAAAATTTTGATTTGCTTCACAGCCATGCACCGCTTGCCACAAGCTATTATTTCAGGCTTGTAAACAGAAAAAAGCGCATTCCCACCGTGCTTACATACCACACAAAATATGAATATGACATTGAAAAAAGAGTTCCAACAAAATGGGCAAAGGATTTTGCACGCCGCTTCATACTCAACAATATCAATTCGGCAGATGAGGTATGGGTAACAAGCAACGGTTCGGCAGAAAGCCTCAGAAAACTCGGTTATACCGGGGATTATGTTCTGATGCCGAATGGCTGTGATATGCCAAGAAAAGATGTTGACCCGGAATGCATTAAACAGATTAAGCAAAAGCACAATATACCGGATACTGTGCCCGTATTTATTTATGCAGGGCGGATGATCTGGTATAAAAATATACAGTATGTTTTGGAAGCATGCAGAATTTTAAAGCAGAAGGGCAAGGATTTCCGCCTGATTATGCTTGGCTTCGGCGCAGATGAAACGGCAATAAAATTCCGCTACAAGCGCCTTGGAATTTCAGATAAAATCGTATGGGCAGGAAAAGTTCTGGACAGAGAACTGCTGCAGCAGTATTACGCAGCTTCGGATTTGCTTCTTTTCCCGTCTACCTTTGATACAAACGGATTGGTTGTAAGGGAAGCCGCTTCCTGCGCAACGCCTGCGCTGCTGATTGAAAATTCCTGTGCAGCAGAAGGCATTGAAAACAATGTAACGGGATTTTTATGCAGAGAAACCTCCGAAAGCATTGCAGAAACACTGCTTTCGGTTATGCATAACAAAGAACTTATGAAAGCCACAGGCAAAAATGCACAGGAAAAAATTTACATAAGCTGGGCCGAAGCAGTTGAAAAAGCATATGAACGGTATAAAATCGTTATAAACAATTTCTATTCTGACAACAAACAGAATGATGAATACAAATACTGATAAAAAAAGCGCTGATTTTTAATCAGCGCTTTTTTATTCTGTTATAATTTTGAGATTTCTTCAATAAAGGAAGATGCCGAATCAAATGCCTTATAAACGGATGCAAAGCGGACATAGGCAACTTCGTCAATCTCACGAAGCTTTTCCATAATCAGCTCACCGATGCGAACACTGGTAACCTCCCGGTCTGTTGCACTCTGAAGCGTAGTTTCTATATCATTGATTGCCGTTTCAAGATCTGCTGAATTCACAGGCCTTTTTTCACAGGCACGAAGCATTCCCTTTAAAACCTTGTTGCGGTCAAAAACCTCTCTGCTTTTGTCCTTTTTTATAACGATAATCGGAACATCCTCTATCGTTTCATAAGTTGTAAAACGTTTTCCGCACTGTATACACTCACGGCGGCGGCGGATACGCTCATTTTCGTCAGTAGGGCGTGAATCAATAACCTTGCTTTCCTCATAACCGCAAAACGGACATCTCATAATTAAAATCCCCCTTAAAGATTTATCTGTTTCACATTATAGCACAACATATAGAGAAATGCAAGTATTTTCACTTTACACAAGATATTGAAAAATTATATGCTTTTATGCTGTATGCTCCTGTTATTGTATATAAACATCCATACAGCCATTGCACAGATGATAAAATAGCCCACAAATGACCATAAATCCGGAATATCACCGAAAGCAAAAAAGCCTACAATTGCGGCAAAAACCACCTGCGAATAATCATAAACGGAAATTTCCCTGCTTGGTGCATGTGTGTAAGCAGCCGTTATTGAAAACTGACCACCTGCTGCACATAAACCTGCCATAAGAAGAGCCGCCCACTGAAAAAACGACATCGGATGATAATTAAAAATCAGATAAGGCAAGGTTACAAAGCTTGAAAAAGCCGAAAAGAAAAACACAATCCGCTTTCCGTTTTCACCCTTTATACCAAGCCAGCGAACACAGGTATACGCCCCGCCGGCACACATTCCGCCGATAAAACCCGCCATGGACGCAATCAGGTTTTCATTGCCGAAGGTTGGCTTTATAATAAACAAAGCCCCTATAAATGCCCCGGCAATGGCGATTGCCTGCTTCGGTTTAACCTTTTCTTTAATAAAAACCGCAGAAAAGATAAGCGCAAAAAACGGGCTCATTTTATTCAGCATGGAGGCATCGGATAAATCAATTTTATCAATGGCATAGAAATTGCCGAAAACGCCCACAATGCCTGCAACAGAACGGATAAGCAGAAACTTTATGCTGCCCTTTTTCGGTTTCAGGCTTTCATGTGCTTTCAAAAGTGCAAGCAACGCAAAAAACATGGCAACAAAGTTTCTGAAAAATACCTTCTGGAATGTGGGAACATCCCCTGCAAGCCGAACAAAGGTGTTCATACCTGTAAAACAGACTGCCGAAAGCAGTATGAAAATCACACCCTTTGTTTTATTGCTGACTGACTGTTTCATAGATTAACCAAGCAGCTTTTCAATGCAGGCAAGCTGAACACAGATGCAAAGCAGCTCTGCCGCCATATCCAGTTCTGCAACGGGAGGAAAGCTCGGCGCAATACGGATGTTGCTGTCATTTTCATCCCTGCCGTAAGGATAAGTTGCACCGACAGACGTTAAAACAACACCCGCTTCCTTACAGAGTTCACCCACACGCTTTGCACAACCGTTCATAACATCCAGGCTGATAAAATATCCGCCCTTCGGATTAAACCATTCTGCAATGCCCTTTCCTGCAAGCTCTTTTTCAAGATGTGCCAGCACCATATCAAACTTAGGCTTAAGAATAGCCGCATGCTTTTTCATATGGCTGCGAACACCGTCTGCACTGCCGAAAAATGCAACATGGCGATGCTGGTTCATTTTATCATAGCTTATCGTCTGTGCATTCAGGCGCTTTTTGATTGCCGCAATATTATTATCGCTTGCAATCAGTGCTGAAACGCCTGCACCCGGGAAGGTGATTTTAGAGGTGGAGCAAACCTCAACAACCATATCTTCATTGTTGTATTCGGGAAGAACATCAAATATATTCAGAAGTTCATCTCCGTTATCGTCAAGATCATGAATACAGTAAGCATTATCCCAGATAATTCTGAAATCCTTTGCCGCAGGCTTTATGGCTGCAATGCGTTTTACAACCGCATCGCTGAAAGTGATTCCCTGCGGATTGGAATATTTGGGAACACAAATCATTCCCTTAACGCTTTCGTCTTTAATATACTCCTCTATTGCATCCATATCAGGTCCGTCGGCCTGCATGGCAATATTAATCATTTTAATGCCGAAATGCTCAAGAATTGTAAAATGGCGGTCATATCCCGGAACAGGGCAAAGAAATTTCACCTCATCAAGCCTGCACCACGGTGTGTCTCCTGCGCCGTGCGTATAGCACTGGCTTATATAATCAAACATAAGGGTAAGGCTTGCATTAGGGCCTACTATAACATTTTCAGGCTTTACACCCATTAAATCTGCAAACAGCTTTTTACAGCTTGGGATACCGTCCATCAGTCCATAGTTTCTTACATCAAATCCGTCTGATATATAATCCTTCACATCATTCATTGCATCGGATAAATCCAGCTGATCCTTTCCCGGTTTTCCCCTGCTCATATCAAGCTTTAAGTTTTTTGCCTTAAAAGCATTATAGCGTTCTTCAAGAATTTTCTGCTCTGCTTTCAATTCCTGCACTGTCATTTGTGTATAAATTTTAGCCATATATTTGCCCTCCGTTAAAATTTAATGGAAGTATTTTACCACTTTTGCATTTAACTTTCAAGAATCAATTAAACCAATAAACAAGTGCATTTGATAATAATAATTGTAAAAATAATTCATAAGTGCGCCCGAAATAATCCCTTTTTACAGAAAAGTTCTATTCTGCAAGCTCCAAAAACCATTTTGTATCCTCAAGAAAAAGATAGGATAACCTACCCATTATGCTGCACTTATATCTTATGCCTGCCCCACCCGATTTCAGCGAGGCGGCAGGGCGTATATCCATAACCCTGTCCACCGCAAACCGTTCATCGCCAAACTTTATTTCCCTGGGAATAATTCTGCCCTCCAAATCAAAAACGGCAGTTACCTCAACATAATTTTTCATATTTTTTCAGTTACATCTCCTTATATTCTTTAAAATACCCTATCGGGTGAATTGTGTGATCATCGTGGGGATTAAAACGGCTCAGTCTTGTGTCTGCAAGCAGCGAAGCACGCTGAACGGAATAATTGCCGAAGCGGCGTCTTATATCATCCACGGCTTTTTCAAGCTTCTCCAGCTTTTCCCTTTTTTCGACAGAGCCCGACAAATCAAGCTGCACCGCTTCATCCACATCAAAATCGGAAACGGCTATTCCTATGCTGCGCAGCGGATTCTGCCAGTTATAATTTCCCATGAAAATCTGCATTGCCGTATCAATAATTTCAGATGACACATCCGAACGGGCCTTCATCTGCCCCTGCCTTGTAAAATGATGAAGATTTTTATCACGCACAGTGATTGTAACGGTTTTTCCCTTTACACCCTGTTCCCGCATTCTGCGTGCAACACTTTCACCAAGCACGGTAAAAACCATTTTCACATCACTGTTATTCACCATATCCCGTGGTGTTGTGGTTGAATTTCCGATACTTTTAAGTGCCTGTTCATCATCCGCATGGCGAACAGGATTGTTATCAAAGCCGTTTGAAAAGCTGTGAAGGATTTCACCGTTCTTGCCGAATACGGAAACCAGAAAACGAACATCCGTCTGTGCAAGCTCGCCGATTGTATAAATACCGTAGGAATGAAGTTTTTTTGTTGTGGCAGGACCGACAAACAGCAAATCGCTGCAAGGGCTTTTCCACACAATATTCTTATAATTTTCTTTATTTATAACCGTTACGGCATCCGGCTTTTTGTAATCAGAGCCGAATTTTGCAAAAATCTTATTCCACGAAACGCCTATGCTTACGGTAATTCCAAGCTCTGCCTTAACACGCTCCTTTATTTCCTCGGCAATAGCCTGTCCTGTTCTCTGATCACCTGTAACATCCACCCAGTTTTCATCAAGCCCGAAAGGCTCAATATAATCGGAATAATCCCTGCATATATTTTTTGCCATATTTGAAAAGCGCACATAAAGCGGAAAATTCGGCGGAACAACCACTAAATCCGGGCATTTGCATCTTGCCTTCCAGAGCGGCTCAGCTGTTTTGATTCCGTATCCCGAAGCGATTTCATTTTTGGTTAATACAATGCCGTGGCGTGTTTCCTCACTTCCGCCCACAACAACAGGCTTATTTCTGATTTCAGGGCGGTGCAGGCATTCCACGGAAGCATAAAACTTATTGCAGTCAATATGCAGAATTGTTTTTTCTATCATTCTCACCCTCTGTCGAACATTTGTTTTATTATAGCGCAAAAGCGCACCGATGTCAACAGATAAATTTTATTTCCTTGACTATATTTTAAAAACATTTTATAATATTATACATAGTAAACGACAGATGTTCGGTGCGGTTCGGATTTTTACTTATTGCCTATGCCAATCCCTGCAGCTGTCTTTTTTAGTTTATGAAAAGAGGAAGGCTTATGGGGGAAAAAATCAAACGGGCAATCGGTGTAAAAGGCGATTTCAAAACTGCCGTTGTGCCAATGATGAATTACAGCTATGCCAATATGTTTATCGGCGGCGCAGGCTACATAATCAGCATGTATTTCACAATTTTTCTTACAGATGTTGTAAACATTTCGCTGAAACAGGCCGGCATTGTGGTAATGATTGCAACGGTATGGGATGCGGTTACCGACCCGGTTATGGGCATTATAACGGACCGTACCCGTTCAAAATACGGCAGACACCGCCGCTATCTTCTGTGGGGCATCCCCGTTTTGCTTATATCCTACACACTGTTATGGAATACCTTCGGCATTAACGGAAAGGAAAATCCGAAGGGTGCAATGATTTATTTCATACTGATTTATATGCTTTACAAAACGGCATTTACCATCATCAGCGTTCCGCACACGGCAATGCTGCCGGAGCTTGCACCCGAATACAATTTAAGAACGCAGTACAATTCTGTCGGTTATTTATTCAATTCGGCAGGCATGGTGCCCGCCTTCGGAATTGTGGTGCTGCTTCTGGGCATTTTCGGTTCGGGCAGCAATCTTACTTCTGCATCAAAAGCACCGTTTCTTGTTATCGGAATCGTTCTTTCCCTGTTCTTTTCCGTTGCTGTATTTCTGACCTTTAAAACAACAAAAGAACCTTCTTCTTTGGCACTTCATAACGAACCGCTTGATTTGAAGTATATTCTTCGTGAATATGTGCTTGTATTCAAAAACAAATCTTTCCGCCAGTATTTCTTTATGAGCGTTGCTTATCAGTTTTCAACAGGATTTTATGCCAATTCCAAGGTGTATTATATTAAATATCTTGCAAATCAATACAGCAAATATGCACTTTTCAACGCCGTTGCAGGCGTTGCTGAGGCAGGCGCATTTCCGCTGAATTATGCGCTTACCATGAAGTACGGAAAACAGAAATGCGGCAATATTGTTACACCGCTTATGATTGCAGGCCTTGCAATCGGTCTTGTTATGCAGACGGATAATGGCGGCAAATGGTCCGTCATTTTCTCTCTGCTTATGCTGTTAAGCATGATTTTATATCCGTTCGGCATGTCGGGACTGGGCTTTGTTTCCACCAATATTTTTCCCGATTTGACGGATGTTGATGAACTGATAACCGGCAGGCGCAGAGAGGGTGTTATTGCAACCTTCAGCACACTTATCAAAAAAAGCTTTGCCGGCATTATGGCGGCAATGGTTGGCTTTACGCTTCAGGGTTTCGGGCTTGTTACAGGCGATACAGTTTCAGAATACGAAAAAGCAACGGGCGAGCTGTTTGCTCAATCCGGCAGTGCCGTTTTAGGTGTGCGCATATGCGTTGCGGTTATACCGATTATCACCGCTTTGATTTCCCTTTATCTTTTAAAAAAATTCAAAATGACAAAAGAAGATCACACAATGATACGGGCCGCTGTTGCCACAAAACATAAATACGGCAGCGTTACGCTTACGGAAGAGGAAAGAAAACGATGTGAGCTGATTTCCGGCCAGAAGCTTGAAAAAACATGGCTTGGCACAGGAAACAGCAGTGAAAAAGTGCACACGCTTGAAAAAAATGAAAACGGCGAATATCTGATTCTGCTTGAAGCCAAAGAAGAGAAAAAAGAGCTTGAAAAAGCAAATGCGAAATAAGGAGACAGCTATGGAAAATACAAATATAGATATCACTCAGAGGGAACCTGCCGCACCTGAAAAGTCCTTTCAAAACAGCCTGAAAAAAATCTTGTTTTACACCGTGCAGTGGACATGGGGGCTCACCGTAAACTTAATCGGCGCCGTGGTATTCTGGTTCTGCACAAAAATAAAGCACAGAAGCTGGCAGCGCTTCGGCTATGCAAAAATTGTTTATCTGCCGTGGAATTCGGGCGGGCTTTCGCTTGGGCTTTTTATCTTTATGAAAGCAAACCACAAAAGCAAAAAATGGACCTATAACACAAGAATACACGAATATGGCCACACCTGGCAGTGCCTGCTTTTAGGCCCGCTTTACTGGCTTGTTATCGCTCTGCCGTCCGCAATATGGTGCAACTGCTTTGAGGGCTGGCGCAAAAAGCATAACATTTCCTATTATAAACTTTACTGCGAAAAATGGGCGAATGCCTGGGGGCAGAAATTTTCGGGAATGAAGCAGAAAGGAATTAAATAATATATTTTCATAAAGAAAAGGCGAACTCTTCATACAGAGGAGTTCGCCTTTAATATTTACAGATATATGAAATAATGTTTGGTAAAGAATATGCCTCTCTTTACACAAGGGTGCCTTTTTCAATGTTTTCTAAATATAAAAACGGGAAACTCTCTTTATTGATTGTCTCTCTTGATACATCTATTGTTTTATCCTAAAAAGTTTCTCTTAAAAGGGAATAATCTATCCTACAGGGCAATAAACCGCTTATTGACAGAAAGAATTATATGTGTTACACTATACATACTAAAAGTATGTAAACAAAGGAACAAAAATATGTCCAGAAACAAATATCCGGAAGAAACACGGAAGCTGATTATAGAAAAATCAACCGAGCTGTTTTTAAAAAACGGCTATGAAAACACAACCATTCAGGATATTATCAATCATTTAGGCGGGCTTACAAAGGGTGCCGTTTATCACCATTTTTCCTCCAAAAATGAAATTCTGCTTGCTGTTATAACCAATATGTATGCCGAAAATCATTTGCTTGCGAACTGGAAACAGGTTTTAAAAAGAACGGATTTAAACGGAATGGAAAAAATCAGAAAAATGTTTGTTTTGAGCCTTTCAGACGCGGATGAAATAAAATTTGCATCTATGAAGGTGGATTACAAAAAAACGCCTGAGCTTTTAAGCGATTATTTAAACAGAAGCGTTGCACAGCTTGCGCCTGACTTTTTTCTGCCGGCAATTTATGAGGGAATCAAGGACGGCTCCATAAAAACAGAATACCCCGAAGAACTTGCAGAGGTTATGCTGGTTCTTGCAAACATATGGCTGAATCCCATTGTTTTTCCGTGTGAAACTGAAAAACTGAAAAAGAAATTTATGTTTCTGTGCAATCTGGCAGAAAAGCTTGGAATCAGCGGATTGTTTGAAGAGGTATACCCTGCTTTCTGCAACTATACAAATATGTAAACTTTTAAATAAAAGCCGTGAAAACGGTTTTTATTTAAAAAATATACATACCAAAAGTATGTAAACAAACAAGGAGAAAAGTATGAACAACAGCTATGAAAATGAAAAATATCTGTCAAAAAAAGAAACGCTTATTTACGGAATTGCAAACGGAGGGCAGGTTTTCGGCTATTCGCTTGTAACCTCCTATCTGATGTATTTTTATCTGAATGTGTTTTCGATAGATGCGAAAATCATATCCGCCGTGTTTTTAATCGGCGGCATATGGGATGTAATAAACAATCCCCTGATTGGCACGGTTATTGACAGGAAAAACAATACAGAATCCAAACTGACCTCCATAATAAAACGGTTTACGCCGTTTCAGTGCATCGTAACCCTTATGATTTTTATGGGACCTCTTTTCATTAGAGACAGATCGGACAAATCGCCTGAAAAAATCATTTATCTGCTGATAACCTATTTCTTGTGGGAGTTTTTCTATTCAGTTACCGATGTTTCCTTCGGCGGACTGATTGCAATTCTCTCCCCAAACCCAAAAGAGCGGCAAAAGGCAATTTCAGTTTCCAATATATGCTGCCAGCTTGCCGCATCGCTTGTGGTTGTAACCGTTCCTTTTATGCTGGATTTATCAAAAATCGGAAAAAGCAATATTTCAATCGGCACGGTTTTTATGATTATGGGCTTTCTTGCCGCAACAATCGGCGTGGGACTGTTTTCGCTTTCCGGCTATTTTGTTAAGGAAAGAATTTATCAGACAAAGCCAAAACAATCTTCAAAAGAGCTGTTCTACGGCATTCTGCACAACAAACCGCTTATCCTGCTGCTTATTTCCAATTTTATCACAAGCTTTACAGGCATCGGCGAGGCCTTTTCAACCTATTATTATCTTGATGTTCTGGGATATGCAAGCCTGTCCGTCATCGCTGCTGCACCTGCATTTATTCTTTCCCTGTTCTCCTATTCCTTTATCGGATTTTTCAAAAAAATGTTCAACAATAAACAGCTGTTTATCATCAGCAATCTATCGGTGGCAGCTGTTCAGCTTGTTTTATTTTTAATCGGTCTGAAAAACTATTCGGATTTAAAAATCATGCTGCCGTCCATCATCGTATGCAACTGCCTGATTGCTCTGTTTGCAAGTGTTCTGAACACGATTCCCACAGAGATGCTGACAGAAGCAACGGATTATGCTGAATGGAAAACAGGGCTGCGCATGGAGGGCATTGCATTTTCACTAAAAATAAGTGCCGTTAAGGTTTACGGCACAACGGCACAGGGCATAGCTGCCTTTCTGCTCAGCATAATCGGATATACTTCGGCAGTATCAGGGCATACTGTTATACAGACCGATTCCGTTCAGCAGAAAATATGGATTGTATTTTCGCTTATCCCTGTCATAATAAGAATTTTAAGCATCGTTCCTGTGCTTTTTTACAGCATAGTAAATGAGGAACGCAATACAATGCTTGAAGAACTGAAAAAACAACGAGGCGGTTTATAACCGCCTCGGACTTATCCTTTATACCGTTTTGCCGTGTATTCTTCAACCGTAATTTTTATCACTGCCGTTATGCCGAGCTTCGCACATTCCTCTGCCGAATATCCCACAATACCGCAGTGCTGCATAAGCAAATCAAGCCCTTTCACCGTATCTGCATCATCTGCAATTTCAGCTGTGCCGAAACCGATAAAGCTTCTGTAATCCGTTGTTACGCCCCTTTCGGTTTCTGCATAACCGTTCATCGCATCTGTTTCAACACAGACTTTGGGATTTTCTCTTATTAAATCAAGCTTAAGCCCTTTTATTGCACAGTGGGCATAAAAAACAATTTTATTGTCCTCTGCTTCAAACCCGAAAGAAAGCGGCACCACATAAGGAAATTCACCGTTATATATACCGAGCCTGATTGTATCACACGAATTTATCAGTGAAAGGATTTCATCAAAATCAGTTACTTCCCTGTCTTTCCTGTTCATAAACAAACCGCCTTATTTAAAATACATATAATACTGGCACTTTATCATTCCGTTATAAAGCTTGCGGCGTTTATCCGCCTTTCTGCCGAAGCATTTTTCAAATTCTTCATCAGGCGAAATGACACCATAGCTCCAGCCGTACTTTGAAACAAACTTCTCTCCCATAATATGATAAAGTCTTTCGGCTTCCCTTATATCCAGCATACGCTCACCGTAGGGCGGATTGGTAATCAGCGTGCCTTTTTCGCTTGTAGGGCAGAAATTCTTTATATCCGCCATATCCAGCCTTAAAAATTTATCCACCTTAATCCGCTTTGCATTTGCAAGCGTAAGCTCGATTGCACGGTAATCCGCATCCGTGCCGAAAGCAACAAAATCCGTTTCCGTTTTTATTATATCCCGGCAGCGCTGACGCTCCTGCTTCCACACTGTTTCGGGAACAAAGCCCCATCTGTCCACCTCAAAATTACGGTTAATACCCGGGGCAATATTATGGGCAAGCATCGTGCCCTCTATCAGTATCGTTCCGCTGCCGCAGAATGGGTCATACATTGTGTGATAATGACGAAGCTTTGAAAGCGAACACATTGCCGCAGCAAGTGTTTCCCTTATCGGTGCTTCATTTGCTTCAGGGCGGTAACCCCTTTTATGCAAACCTGTGCCCGAAGTATCCAGCATAATAGTAACATCATCTTTTATAATGGAAAACTGAATCTGATGAACCGGCCCTGTTTCCTCAAACCATGAGATATCATAATCTTCCTTTAGACTTTCCACAACCGCTTTTTTTATGATTTTCTGGCAGTCCGGCACAGAGTGAAGTTCTGAATTCAGGCTGTAGCCCTTAACGGGGAAAGTATCTTTAGAGCCTATAAAATCACTCCAGTTAATCAGTTTAACCGCGTCAAAAAGTTCAGTAAAGGTAACTGCCCTGAACCTGTCAAGCACAATTAAAATGCGTTCTGCAAAGCGGCAGTTAATGTTTGCACGGGCAAGAATGCTTTCATCACCCTCAAAAAATACTCTGCCGTTTTCAGACACAACATGTTCAGCACCCATAAACTTTAATTCATCTGCCACAAGGCTTTCCACGCCGAACAGGCAGGGTGCAACCATATATAAATACATTGTTATATCTCCTTTGAAGCGTGGCGTGTTACATGGCAGCCCACATTAACGGCAACAGGCAAACCGGCAATATGCGTGGGATAGGTTTCAATATTCACAGCCAGCGCCGTAGTTCTGCCGCCGAAGCCTTGCGGGCCTATATCAAGCGCATTGATTTTTTCAAGCAACTCAGTCTCCATATCGCTGTAAAAATCAATACTGTTTCTTTCCGAAACAGAGCGGCAAAGTGCTTTTTTGGCAAGAACGGCGCTGTATTCAAAATCACCGCCGATTCCAACACCGATAACAACGGGCGGGCAGGGATTGGAGCCTGCCGTTTTTACCGTATCAATAATAAAAGAAATAATATCCTCCCGTTTTGCACTTGGTGTAAACATATGAAGCCTGCTCATATTTTCACTGCCGAAGCCCTTGGGCGCAGCCGTGATTTTTATTTTATCACCTGCAACAATTCTTGTATGGATAATTGCTGGGGTATTGTCGTTCGTATTCACCCTGTCATAAAAAGGATCACGCACAACGGATTTGCGAAGAAGTCCGTCTGTATAACCAAGGCTTACACCTTTGTTTACAGCCGCTTCAAAATCGCCGCCCGTAATATGCACTTCCTGCCCGATTTCAGCAAAAATAACAGCCATTCCCGTATCCTGGCAAACCGGAATATCCAGTTCCTTTGCCGCAGCAATATTCGCTTTCAAATCATAAAGAATTGCTTTCGCGGTTTCATTATGCTCTGCCCTGTCTGAACAGGATATACAGTCCACAAGATCATCAGGCAGAATTTTGTTGGCTTTTATAACAAGTTCTTTAACCGTTGTTGTAATTAACGCCGCATCTACTTCTCTCATTTATAACTCCTTTTATTTCTGTATATAAAAAATCAGCCGGGAGTAAGGAATGCACCCTGCTCCCGGTTATAATCAATTACTTCCCGAAATATCATAAAATACGATTTCATTTGATTTTACATATCCCTTTTCACGGGCCTTCTGCTCCATATATTCATCTTTGTTTTCCGACTGAAGAATTGCGTCCAACTCTTCATTTTCACGCTTCTGCTCTTCAATCTGCTGAGCATAAGAAGCTTTTTGCGCATTCAGCCTGCTTATATCGGTAACCTGCCCTATAATAACACTGCCGCAATAAAAAAAGATGCCAAGAAGCACACCGCCGATTAAAAAAATCTTGGTTTTTTTATTATGTATTAAATTCTGAAAAGTCTTCTTCATTTATATCACCTGATTTTTTCTTTCTGCCCGACTTTTTACTTTGTTTCAATCGTAAAGTGCTATGCCTTAACATATTATAATACACTTTCTTAATGCATTGCAACCCCTTTTTAAAACTTTTTAAAATCTTTTTAACTATATTTCTGAAAAGTGCGGCAACAGGGCGGAAAATATATCCGGTAATGCGGTAAACTGTGAGTATGTAAACAAGAAATCCAAAGAGCGAAGCTGTAAAGTAATATACCCTTACCTGTCCGTTATTATAGCTCAGAAGAAAAATGAAAAGAATTGGTGATATAATAAAGAAAAAAAGAAAATCCAGCAGAAAAACTGCTGCTTTATTTTTGAAAACAAGGCGAAAAAAGCGAAAAAAGTCGTAAACTGCACCTATGAAAAGTCCCAGAAAAAGAAAAACAACAACCGTATCGTTCACTGAAACAGCCTTTTGAAGATCCCTTTGCTTTTTTCTGTTTTGCTGCTGTAAACCAGTGCAACAACTTCTCCCGTTATTTCAAGAAGTCCTGAATCCAGATTAAGCTCTTCCACATGAAGCTGGCTTCCGTTCACAGTTAAACAGCCATAATCCGTATACGCCGTTACCGTGTCCTCATCAAAGGAATCAACATCTGTTACGCCTGTTAATTTTAAACCGCTTCTGTTTTCAAGATAAAGATTATGCGCCTTTTTTAGTTTTGTTTCCATAAAAAATCACCTGCTAAAAATAGATTAAGTAAATATTCTTACTTAAAATATATGAAGCAGATGTTCATTTGATGTTTATAATATTTTATACATTTTTGCAGCATCCTCTTTCAGTGCATGCTCACTTACGGCAACAACCTCATAGGTTCTTTCATTCTGGCCCATATGAACCGTAATTCTGTCGCCAATCTTAACATCATAGGATGCTCGCTGGATTTTTCCGTTTACTTCGATTTTTCCTGCATCGCAGGCCTCATTTGCAATGGTTCTGCGCTTTATAATGCGCGATACCTTTAAATATTTATCAAGTCTCATACCTTCACCGAAAAAACAGCCGCTGAAAAAGGACAAACCTTATACAGCGGCTTCGTTTATTTTATTCTTATTTTACAGCGTCTTTAAGAGCTGAACCAGCCTTGAATGACGGAACCTTTGATTCAGGAATGTTGATGATTTCGCCTGTGCGCGGATTTTTGCCTGTGCGTGCTGCACGGGTCTTTACCTCAAATGTACCGAAACCAACAAGAGCAACCTTTTCGCCGTCCTTAAGAGCTTCTGTTACTGCATCGATAACAGCCTTAACAGCTGCATCTGCATCTTTCTTTGAGAGTTCTGCTTTGGTAGCAACTGCTGCTACGAGTTCAGTTTTATTCATTTAAATTTCCTCCGTTTTAGCCTTATCGGCAATTATTATTTTTGCTTTATTCCAAAGAACATCAAGTTGTTCTATTGTAGCCGTTTTCATATCCGTTTTGCTTTCCTGTGCAAGCTTTTCAACAATCAGATATCTTTCAACAAACTTATCCGTAGCAGCAGTAAGGACCTCCTCACTGTCTGCATCGGCAAATCTTGAAATATTAACACAGGAAAAAAGAACATCTCCCATTTCTTCCTGAACGGATGCTTTATTCTTTTCAGCAACTGCTGATTTTAATTCGTTAATCTCTTCAAGCAGTTTTTCAACTGCACCGTCCATATCCTGCCAATCAAAGCCTGCTTTAGCCGCTTTCTGCTGAATTTTCTGAGCTCTCATTAACGCCGGAAATTCACGCGGCACCTTAAGCATTGCTTCGCTCTGCATTTTCATGCCCTTGGTTTTAAGCTTAACGGCATCCCATCTGTCAAGCGCTTCTTTTTCATCCTCTGCAGAAACATCACCGAAAACATGCGGATGGCGGATAATCAACTTTTGACAAATATCATTTGCCACATCATTAAAATCAAATGTGCCCGCTTCCCTTTCCATTTCCGAATGAAGTGCAACCTGAAGCAGCACATCGCCAAGCTCCTCTTTTAATGCTGCAGAATCTTTTTTATTGATGGCTTCAACAACCTCATAGGTTTCCTCAATAAAATTTTTTCTGATGGATTCATGCGTCTGCTTCCTGTCCCACGGGCAGCCACCGGGCGCTCTTAACACTGAAACAAGCTTAATTAAATCATTTATATCATAGGAATCTTTAAATTCAAATGCACAAGCCACAGCGAACACCCCATATAGATTAACTTTTCTTTACAATAATACTATATATGGGATTATTTTTCAAGTATTTAAGCCAATTTTTTACTTATTTGCATAAATTTGATTTCAGAAAAAGTGATTAATTTTGACATAATACACATGAATGTAAACAGAATTATGAAGGTTATACTTAATATGACAAAATTCAGCACAGTGCCGTAATTGCCGAAAACGCTGCCTGCAACTGCATTTGCACCGAAAAATGCCGCCGCCGAGCATAGAAGCGGTTTGAACAGCAAATCAGAATATTTGTATTTTATATCTGCATATTTTTTGAAAATATATAAATTGGATACGGTGATTACAAGATAACCCACGGCACCTGAAATTACCGTTCCGTACAGATTATATCTGTAATCCGATACAAGAAGATAATTAATGCCGATTCTTACCGCCGCAGATATAATAAATGACGGAATACTTTTTTTCGCAAAGCCTATTGCCTGCACGGCATAAACTGAAACGCTTGCAAGGCAGTAGAATATCATTGTAAACCCAAAATAATAAATAAGCCTGCTGCTGCCTGCAACAATATCTGCGTTTGAAGAGCCGTATAAAATTTCAAGAATAAACGGTGCTGTAAGCGAAAGATAAAATCCGCCGCCGAAAGCAATAACGGATGTGTATTTAAAAATACTGTTTGAAAGCGAGGAAAGCCTTTCCCTTTTATGTGCTTCAAAGGCTGCAGACAATGCAGGAACTGCCGCCACACCAAGTGCCATTGTTAAACCCGGCAGAAGATTTTTAAAATCCTGTGCCGATGAAAACAAACCATATATATAAGTAACAACATCTTCATCCGGCGTTGATGTTATCTGAAGGCACTGACTGTATGCAGATTTAAGACCGTCAAGGCTACACTGTGCAAGGCAATACTGCACCGAAGAATTATCCAGAAACATGGAAATGCTCTGTATAATGGTTGAAACAATGATAGGAGCGGAGAACGATACGATTTCCCTGAAGCTGCCAGGGGTGCTGTAACGCCTGTTCGGAATATGTGAGCTGTATTTTACAGATGTATACACAGAAACATAAATCATGCTGAAAAAAGACCCAACAGTTACTCCCCCGATAGCTGCGGCAGATGTAAACGGATAAATAACGGAAAGTGCGATTTCTTCCGTTTCACAAACAATTCCGAAAACAGCACCGCTGTTCAGATACATTTCATAAAGAAAGCTCATAGAATATCTTGCAAAAAGCAGGCCGAAAACAAGCTTAAACACCGCTTCAATAACCTGGCTTACCGAGGTGGGCACCATATTCATATAACCCTCGGATAAAGACCGTCCGCAGGCTGCCATGGCGGAAAAAAGGATGGTAGGCGCAAAGGCATAAATAGTATAAATGCTTTTCGGCGATGAACAAATCCATTCGGCATAGGGCTTTGCAAAAACGATCATAAATGCAAGACCCAGAACGCCGACCGTAAAAAACAGAATACGCGATGCTTTTTTCAGGGAATAAATCTTTGCGGCATCACCCTTTTCATTATATTTGCTTACCAGATGAGAAAGCGCAATCGGAAAAGCGCCCATGATAAGCGCATGAATCGGCATATGAAGATTATATGCAATATTGAAATAACCCCTGCCGATTGCTCCTATATAAGCTGTAAGCGGAATTTTATATACAGCGCTTATCGCCTTTACAAGAACAGATGAAAGCAGCAGCAAAACAGCAGAGCTTATATATTTCTGTTTCGTATTATTCAAAAAATCACCACAAAAAAGGCAGTGCAAAAAAATTTGCACTGCCTGAAATTCCTGTTTTACAATTCCCTGAAACCATTATTCGGTTTCATATGTATCTTCAGCCTCTTTTGCATTAAAAGCGTCTGCTTCTTTTTTGGCTGCGGTGTGAGATGTTTTGTTAAAAGCACTTTTTGCATTTTTATACATTTCATCCATCTGCTTTTTAAGAACCACCTTTGCTTCCTGAGAAGCTATGATAACCTCTTTTTTCAAATCTTCCGCTTCACGCTTTAATTCCGTATTATCGCTGCCGCTGTCCAGCTCAGCTTTAAGCGCTTCCAGTTTATCTCTGTAAGCGGTTATCTGAGCAACAAGCATATCCAGTTCGCCCTCGTCAATCTCTTTCTCACTGTAAGCATCAAACTGAAGTCTGCCGTATTTTTCATAAAACTTGGAAAGCTTTGCCTTTGTATCCAGATATTCAAATTTTTTGCGCGACAAATCAAATGCCTGCGCACTTTTTTTGTTCAGGCTTTCTGCAACGGTTTTCGTTTTGGAAAACAATTCATCCAGATTGGATATTTTAGCGCCTGAAAACATATCATCAAACTTTCCCATAATTTAAAACCCTTTCAAATAATACACTAAAAGTATATTTTATCATCAATTTAATTTCATTATAACTGAAAATCAATTGGTTTTCAATACTATAAGTATTGATTTAATCATATTTTTATACTTAATAATATACTTTGCCGCTATTAATTATATTCACCGTAAAATCTGTTTATACTGTTTTTTCTTTTCAGAATTTCATCAAAGCGATCTATATATTCATACGGATATTTATAATTATATATGCGTTCAATCTTTCCTGTATTCTGATTTTTAAGCTTGATTACCGCACCTGCGCCAACGGAAAGCACGGTATGTGTTTCATCCATCATAAAAACATTATATAGACCGTCAAAACCGTTTTTGCACCAGCCGACATTTTCAAGATTGCCAAGCGATTTTCCCTGTCTATACATATAGTACGGATAATATCCGTTTTCGCTGAGCACAGAATTACTGAAATCAACCATGGATGCAACAATCTTCTTCGGCGAGCTGTCAAATGCAGACTCCTTTGTTGCCATATAGGCGCCGCTTTTCAGTGAAAGTGTATGAACGGTTATGGATTCTGCATTAAGTTCTATACCTTTACAGATACTTTTCTTGAATGAAGCAACGGAATCATCCGGAAGTCCGGCAATAAAATCCATATTTATATGATTGAAACCGCAGCTTCTTGCAAGATTAAATGCAGCAATGGTTTCTTCGGCACTGTGCTGCCTGCCGATTCTTTTCAGAACGGCATCATTAAAAGTCTGCGGATTAATGCTGATTCTGGTAACGCCTGCTGCTTTCAGTGCAAGCAACCTCTCTTTTGTAACCGTATCCGGTCTGCCTGCTTCAACCGTATATTCCCTTACTGTGCTTAAATCAAAATGCTTTTCCACAGCGTCGAAAATGCTTGAAAGCTGATGTGCCGAAAGCGTTGTGGGCGTTCCGCCGCCGAAATAAACTGTTTCAAGTCTTAATCCCAGTGCCTTTGCATATTTTCCCGTTTCCTCAATTTCTTTTATAAGAAGTTCAACATAGGGTTCTACCAGCTTAACCGTGTTTTCAATACTGTGGGAAACGAAAGAACAGTAAGAACACCTTGTCGGGCAGAACGGAATTGATATGTAAAGGGAAAAACTTTTACATTCTGACAAGGCAATAATTCTGTTTTCCCTGTGCATAACAGCGGCTGTAAGCTCTGTTTTTGCATCATTCACAAGATATTTTTCCTTAAAGATGCGTTTGGCTTCCTGTTCAGACAGACTGTCCGTTAATGCATGCATACGTCTTGCGGGGCGTACACCGTAAAGCAGCCCCCACGGATATGTGATTTCAAGTATTTCGGAAAGAACATCATAAAGCAGAATGGAAAGTGCACTTTTTTTATCCGTGGTCTTATCCGCATTTAAACTTTTCTTTTTATGCTTATCATACACAACGGCATCAACGGTTAAAATATTGCCGTTTATCTCCGTTGAAACCGTAACAGCATCCGATTCTGCACAGCTGTTTTCAAATATTTTTATTTTTTCATACGGAAAAAAGATAGTGCTTATATTTTCCATATCATAGCGATAAGGATGATTGCTTACAATAATAATCATAGCTTTAACTCATATACGGATTATTCTGCCGTTCAAATGCAAGTGTTGTTGCCCTGTCATGCCCCGGATAAACTCTGTAATCACCGTTCAGTGCGGCAAGACGCTGAAGGCTGTTTTTGATTTCTGAAAAAGAGCCGCCCGGAAAATCCGTTCTTCCGCAGGAACAGAAAAAGAGCGTATCTCCTGTGAAAATAACCTGATCGGCAATATAGCATACGCCGCCTTTTGTATGGCCCGGTGTTTCCATAACCTTTATTTCTGTGCTTCCAAGAGAAATCACATCGCCCTCGCTTACTGTTATATGTGCATGGCAGGTATCATGATGCTCGCCGCAGAAAGCAGCAAGACTGAGCTTTCCCGATGTAAGCATATCCGCATCCTGCTTTCCGATAACAATTTTTGCGCCAAAGTTATCGCTTATCTCTTTAACGCCGCCGATGTGATCAAAATGCCCATGCGTGAGCAGAATATATTCCAGATTGGCATCACCGATTAAAGCCAACATTTCCTCAGAAGCATCCGTGCAATCTATCAGCGCGGATTTTCCGCTTTCTGCATCGGTTAAAAGATAACAGTTATTTCCAAACTCTCCCAAACAGGCAGATTTTATATTAATCATTTTTATTCACACAGCCTTTCCTGTTAAAATTATTCCTGATTGCATTCAAACAGGAAATCGTATAAATCAAATTTTTCAACATTCTGTATCATTATAATGCATTACTTTAATTCGGCACTGTCCAGAAGAATGGTTACAGGGCCGTCATTAATTAGGGAAACCTTCATATCTGCGCCGAATTTGCCTGTTTCAACCTTTGAAACACCACCCCTTTTCAGCTCTTCAACAAAATATTCATACAAGGCGTTTGCCTCTTCGGGCGGAGCAGACTGAATAAAGCTCGGCCGTCTGCCATGAGAGCAATCGGCACAAAGCGTGAACTGAGAAATAACAAGCACTTCCCCGCCTGTGTCAAGGCAGGACAAATTCATTTTGCCGTTTTCATCCTCAAAAATACGAAGATGGGGGATTTTTTTAATTAGCTTATCTGCATCTGCCTTGATATCGCCCTGCACAACACCAAGCAGAATCATAAATCCCCTGCCGATTTCCCCCACTGTTTTTCCGTTTACTTTAACAGCAGAGCTGATAACACGCTGAATTACTGCTTTCATTTATACACCGCTTCTTTCAATATGGTAAACACCGTCTATTTTTCTTATGATTTTTGAAATGTTTTCAAGATGCTCCTTGCTGTTTACTGCAAGCGTAAGTGTTGTAAGGCAGTTGCCGTCATTAATCGGACGAGCATTGATGGAATGAATTTTAACATGCATATTCATCAGCTTGCTGGTTATATCCAGCACAACGCCATCACGGTCTATCGCATAAACATCAAGTGTTGATTTTGTTTCTATTTTAATACTTTCATCCCAGTGTGCCTTTATCCACCGTTCCGGTTCAGGGCAATTTTCCAAATCCTGCGGCACATTGACACAGTTTCTTTTATGAATGGAAAGCCCATATCCTCTGGTAATAAAGCCCACTATTTCCTCGCCGGGAAGCGGAGAACAGCATTTTGCCATTTTGATCAGGCAATTATCAATTCCCTCCACAATAATTCCGTTTGAGGAGGATGCCTTTCTCGGCTTATCCACAACATTGGAAGGCAGGGGCTTTTCAGCGTCCTTTTCCTCCTTCCAGTTTCTGTTGTATTCATCTTTTATTCCGGGCATTAGCCTATTGATCTGAACACCGCCGTAGCCCACAGCTGCATAGAATTCATCCGTATCATTGCAATGCTGGCGTTCGGCTATTTTGGCAATAAATTCATTATATTTTTCACTTGAAAGGCGAATAAAGTTTCGGCGAAGCTCTTTTTCCACAATCGCCTTGCCCTCCTCAATATTTTCCTCGCGCCTTTCCTTTTTAAACCATGTGCGGATTTTATTTCTTGCTTCCCCCGTTTTAACAATGGAAAGCCAATCCTTGCTCGGGCCCTTATTCTGCTGATTAGAGGTTAAGATTTCAATTCTTTCACCTGTCTTCACCTGATAATCAAGGGTTACAATTCTGCCGTCCACCTTGGCGCCAACCATTTTATTGCCAACTGCAGAATGGATAGCATAGGCAAAGTCTATAACGGTTGAACCTGTGGGCAGACTTTTAACATCGCCCTTCGGCGTAAAAACATACACCTCTTCAACAGAAAGATCCACCTTAATATTGGCAACAAGATCTTCAGGCGTATCCGATTCCTCGCCGGTTTCAAGCATTCGGTGAATCCAGGAAAGCCCTGCATCCAAACTGTCTTTTCCGCCCTTGCCGAGTTTATATTTCCAGTGTGCGGCAATACCAAGCTCTGCCGTTCTGTGCATATCCCATGTTCTGATCTGTATTTCAAACGGAACGCCGTTTTCAGAAAGCACCGTTGTGTGCAGAGACTGATACATATTCGGCTTCGGTGTGGAAATATAATCCTTGAATCTGCCCGGAAGCGGCTTAAACATATCATGCACAATGCCCAGCGCATTATAGCAGTCTATCATTGTGTTTACAATAATTCTTACGGCATAAATATCATAAATTTCTTCAAAGGATTTTCCCTTTATATAAACCTTTCGGAATATGCCGTGAACGGATTTAACACGCGAGGTTATATTTACATTTTCCATTGCAGGTGTTATTCTTGCACCGATTTTTTCCTTTATTTCATTCAGGAATTTTTCGCCCTCCTCCTGCTTCATGGAAAGGGAATTTTCAATTTCCTTATAGGCAATCGGGTCAAGATATTTTACGGCAGCATCCTCAAGCTCCTCTTTAATTGCTCGGATACCCAGCCTGTGTGCAATCGGGGCATAAATTTCAAGGGTTTCAAGGCTTTTTTCACGCTGCTTGTATTCGGGCATATGCTGCAGTGTGCGCATATTATGAAGCCTGTCTGCAAGCTTAATGATGATTACCCTTACATCTTTGTTCATTGCAATAAACATTTTTCTGATGTTTTCAGCCTGCACCTCTTCCCTTGTGGAAAGCGGAATTTGACCAAGCTTTGTTACACCGTCAACAAGCAGTGCAACATCCGGGCCGAAATGATTTTCAATATAAGCCAAATCATAATCCGTATCCTCAACGACATCATGAAGCAGTGCACCTATAATGCACTCGTTATCCATTCCGAGCCCGAAAAGAATCCGGGCCACGGCAACAGGATGCATAATATACGGCTCTCCCGAGCGCCGTTTCTGCCCCGCATGCGCCTCTTCCGCAAGTTCATATGCTTTTTTGATTTTTTCAGAATTATACTGGGGATGCTGTTTCAAATCTTCAAGAAAAACAGCAAAGCCGTCATCAAATTCACGCAAGGTTCAGTCTTCCTTTCAATTCTTTCATAACGGGTGTATTCATCAAATCCACCTTTTCACCTACGCTGCAAACAATAATATCAGAATGATTATACTTAATCAGCCCGCTTTCTTCAAAAGCTTTCAGTGCAAATTTCAGCCGGCCGTATGTAATATCTTTCAGCGCAAAATACAGTTCATCAAAGCCGTAATGCCATTTGCCTGCTGCCCTTAAAAATCTGTAAACAGCCGAGCAATCCTCTCTTTTCGGAAAAACAGAGCTACTGTTGTTCCTTCCCAGCATAAAAAGGCTGTAATCATTCTTCTCCGAGAAATACTTTTCGTCATTATTTCCATGCCGCTTTATATCTGCTGCCTGAAGGGAAAGATATTCCCTGCCGTTATAAAGATTTTTTGAAATCTTAACAGCAGCATCCACCGTATCGCCTGCTTTAAAAGGAAAATCCTCTTCAGTGCAGCCGAATTTTACAAATTTAAACTTTATTCCTTTTTTCTCACATTCCAGACGGATATGCCTGCCGTTTCCGATAGGCACAACGCAACAGATTGTTATATTCATTAATGCAAATAAGGCAGGGGGATTATATTCACCGAACGGTTCCAGCTGCGATAAGGCATCTGCAAGCTCAACATTCAGAACCTTTGGCGAAAGCTTAAAGTCAAGTTGAACGGTCTGAACCGGCATAACCGGGTAATGCCGGAATGCATATTCATTGACGCGTTTCCTGAATACATTAATGTCTGATGAATTCAGCCCGGCGCCTGCGGCTTTGGGATGGCCGCCGAAATGATGCAGCAAATCTGCACAGGAAGAAATAGCTTCATAAATATTAAAACCATCCAAGCTTCTTGCCGATCCGTTTGCCATTCCGTCATCAGTTTCACTGAATATAATTGCAGGCTTTCCGTATTCCTCAAGCACCTTTGCTGCAACAATTCCCACAACACCCATATGATAATTCCTGCCGCTTACCACAAGAATCCTGTCTTTCGCCATATCCGGGCTTTCCGCTATTTGCTGCATAACATCTTCAAAGATATTATGTTCCAGTTCCTGCCTGTGTGCATTGTCAATATTTATCTGTTCTGCCTTAAAGGCTGCTTCTTCCTCATCCTCACAAAGCAAAAGCTCGGCAGCGCGTGCTGCATGGTCTACTCTGCCCGTAGCATTTATTCTTGGGCAGACTGTAAAAGCAATATCTGTTGAGGTAAGCGCTTTATCCGAAACTCCTGCGACTTTTTTCAGCGCATTTATTCCAGTTCTTACACCGGCATTCATCATTTCAATTCCTGCTTTCACAATGGCACGGTTCTCCTTTACAAGCGGCACAACATCGGCATACTGATAAAGCACATCCTCATGATCACCGTAAATTGCACAAACCAGTTTGAATGCAACACCCACACCTGCAAAATCACAAAAATCAATCTGATTTTCGTGCCTGTGCGGATTCACAACCGCTTCAGCCCGAGGAAGCATTTCCCCTATCTGATGATGGTCCGTAACAATAAGCTGCATACCGAGAGAATATATATATTCTGCCTCTTCAACTGCAGAAATGCCGTTATCAACCGTTATAATCAGATTTGTTCCGTTTTTATGTATTTTATCTACGGCAGCTTTATTTATTCCGTATCCCTCTTCAAGGCGCGATGGAATATAATAATCCACATCAGCACCCATATTTTTCAGAAAGGAATACAAAAGCACAGTTGATGTAACGCCATCACAGTCATAATCGCCGTAAACCGTAATTTTTTCACCGAAGTCAACTGCCTGCTCTATTCTGGCAACAGCCCTGTCCATATCCGCAAACAGAAAAGGGTCTGAAAAGTCATAAGAGGAGGCTAAAAAGCCCGCTGCGTCAGCTTCGCTCTCTATCCCCCTTGAAACAAGCATCAATGCTACAAATGGATCAATATTCAGTTTCTCGCTCAATTCAGATGCCCGTTCTTTATCGGCATCTGCAATTATCCACTTTTTATAAGCCATTATGAGTTTTTATCCACCTGATGAAATTTTTTGAGATTTCCGCGCTTTGCAGCTCTCTTTTTGAGTTCTTCTTCAATATCAGACGGAGATATTCCCTGATTCGCCATCATAACAAGTGTATGATAAATCAGATCTGTGATTTCATAAACGGTTTCTTCTTTATCCTTGTTTTTAGCGGCAATCACCATTTCCGTGCATTCCTCGCCCACCTTTTTCAGAATTTTATCAATCCCCTGTTCAAAAAGATAGGCTGTATAAGACCCTTCAGCCTTTTCATTTTTTCTTTCAAGTATAACATTATATTCTTCTTTAATCAGATCCATCAGAATTCTCCTTTAATTTCGCTGAAAAAACAGCTGTGATTTCCCGTATGGCAGGCAGCGCCTGTCTGCACAACCTTAATAAGAAGTGTATCATCATCGCAATCACCGAATACAGATACCACTTTTTGAAGATGGCCGCTTGTGGCGCCCTTATTCCATAATTCCTGCCTGCTTCTGGACCAGAACCATGTGTAGCCCGTTTCAAGTGTTTTTCTTAATGATTCCCTGTTCATATAGGCAAGCATAAGCACTTCGCCCGTGCCGTTTTCCTGAATAATTGCAGGAATCAAATCTGCCTTTTTAAAATACTTTTCAATATCTATCATCTGCATACCTCTATTGCCTTTTTCAAATCAAGTGTTCCGTTGTAAATGCTTTTTCCGCAGATTGCACCGTAAAGCTTTTCTTTTTTCAATGCTGCAATATCATTCAGGTTCGTTACACCGCCCGATGCGGTTATATTACAGGAAACCGCCTTGTTTATTTCAGCAAGCTGTTCTATGTTCGGGCCGCTTAAAGTGCCGTCCTTGGAAATATCCGTATAAATAATGGTTTTAATGCCGATGGCCTCCATCTGCTTTGCAAGCTCCGTAAAATAAATATCAGAGCTTTCCGTCCATCCTTCTGCGGCGGCAAATCCGTTTTTAGCATCTATACCAACGGCAATCCTATCTCCGAATTCCCGAACAGCATCTTTAACAAGCCCGGGATTCTTTAAAGCAACAGAGCCGAGAATGATGCGGTTTATGCCTTTATTCACATAAAAATCCATATCCTGCATGGTGCGTATTCCACCGCCGATTTCAACCTTAAGTTTTGTTTTTACGGCAACATCTGTAAAGGTTTTTACATTTACAGGCTTTTTCTGAAGTGAACCGTCAAGGTCAACCATATGAATCCACTCTGCGCCTGCTCTTTCAAATTCAAGGGCAGTTTCAAGCGCATCCTCCGCCACCTGCTGCGCAGTTGCAAAATCACCTTTGTAAAGGCGGACAGGCTTACCGCCGATTATATCTATTGCAGGAAAAATAATCATCAGAGAACTCCTTTTGTCGAAAGTATTCCGCCACTGTTTTTAGCAGTGGCTGTTTTTAACGCATGTGCAAAAGCCTTAAACGCCGCTTCAATCTGGTGATGGGAATTTGAACCGTATAACACATTGATATGAAGCGTAATTCCGGCATTCACAGCAAAAGCACGGAAAAACTCTTCTGTGCAGCAGGTTTCATAATCGCCGCATCTTTCCTCATTGAAATTTGCTTTAAAAACAAGAAACGGTCTGTTTGAAATATCAAGTGCACAAAGCGCAAGGCTTTCGTCCATAGGAATATAAAAAGAACCGTAACGGTTTATGCCGCTCATATCACCAAGTGCTTTTCTGAATGCCATACCCAATGCAATGCCTGTATCCTCAACAGTATGATGCGTGTCAACCTCCAGATCTCCCGTAACCTTGATTTTTAATCCGTAACCGCCATGAACTGCAAATGCAGTCAGCATATGGTCAAAAAAGCCGATACCTGTTGAGATTTCAGCTCCGCCGCCGTCAAGATCAAGTGCTATTTTAATCTGCGTTTCCTTTGTATTTCTTTCAATTTCAGCAATTCTCATTGTTTTTACCTCTGTATATCAATCTTTAAACAGCCTGTCGGCAAGGCGGTTTATATGTTGTCTTCGTTTTTCTGACTGTGATTTATCAACGGAAATATGGATTACATCGCCCTCATCTGCCTCTTCGGGAAGAGCAAGCACAGAAATATCGGCAAAAGTGCCCTGCTCTGTTTCACAAACTGCATATTTGCCTTCAAATCTGTCTATAATCAGGGTTTTCATCTGAAAATCATTCCTTTTCACATATAATGGTTAAGTTTTCTTTATCGGAAACAAAAGAAACAGTTCCGTTTATATCTGTTCTGAATATTGAAGCTCCTGCTTCGTTTAAGTGGTTCACTGCTTCATAATGAGGATGATGATAGGAATTATCCTTTCCAACCTCTATAACTGCGTATTTCGGTGAAACCGTATTTATAAATGCTGCCGAGGAAGCCGTATTGCTTCCGTGATGACCCACTTTTAATACATCTGCTTTCAGTATTTCAGCAGAATATGTATTCTGTATTTCATTTTCGGAAATCACCTCTGCATCACCCATAAAAACAAAGGAATGGTTTCCGTAAACAAGCCTGACAACAGCAGAATAATTGTTTAAATCCTCATATCTGTCTTTTACAGGAGCAAGAAATTCCGCAGTAATTGCATTTTCTCTGAAAATCTCTTTTCCTGCCCTTGCCGTATTTATGCTTAATCCCTTATCGGAAACGGCAAGCAGCAGATTTTCATAGGTTTTTGTGTTGTTTTCTGCTCTCGGCATATAGATTTCACCGATATCAAAGCTTTCAACCACCGCTTTCATTCCGCCGATATGATCAGAATGGGGATGTGTTGCAACAAGATAATCAATTTTCGTGTAGCCAAGCGCTTTTATCTGCTCAATAATTTTATTTCCATATTCTGCCGTTGCGGCATCTATCAGCATGCACTTTCCTTCCGGAAGCTGAATAAATTCACTGTCGCCCTGCCCCACATCCAAAAAATGCACAACGATTGTTCCGTTTTGCTGCAGATTTGAGGTTTTATCTTTGATTTCTTCGCTGCCATAATAACCGAATACCGTAAGCAGAGCTGTAATAATCAGTGCAACAACAGAAACAGTCAGCTTTTTATTTTTCATTTTTCAAACCGAACCTTAATGGAATTTGCATGTGCCGTTAAGCCTTCCGAATCGGCAAGTGTTATGATTTCATCCTTTGCTTTTTCAAGTTCCTCTTCGGTATAGTAAATAAACGATGATTTTTTAACAAAGCTGTCTACCGAAAGCGGGCTGAAAAACCGTGCAGTGCCGCTTGTGGGAAGCACATGGTTCGGCCCTGCAAAATAATCGCCGAGCGGCTCGGGCGACCAGTTTCCGAGAAATACCGAACCGGCATTATCAATCATACCGATATATTTTAGCGGTTCTTCCACGCACATTTCAAGATGCTCAGGCGCAAGCTCATTTGCAAATTTAACTGCCTGTTCCAGATTTTCACAAACAATAATTTCGCCGTAATCCTCAAGTGATTTTCCGATAATTTCCTGTCTTTCAAGGAATTTTATCTGTTTATCAATTTCCTTAACCGTTGCCCTTGCAATATTTTCCGAGGTTGTAAGCAGAATGGAAGATGCCATAACATCATGCTCTGCCTGGCTCATTAAATCTGCAGCAAGAAAAGACGGAACGGCACTTTTATCTGCAACAATCAGAATTTCGGACGGACCGGCCACCATATCAATATCCACAACACCATACAAAAGCTTCTTTGCCGTTGCAACAAAAATATTGCCCGGACCTACAATTTTATCCACCTTCGGAATCTTCTCTGTTCCGTAAGCAAGTGCAGCAACCGCCTGTGCACCGCCGCAGAGGAATACCCTGTCTACACCGGCAACAGCTGCGGCAGCCATTATATTCGGGTTTGGGCTGCCGTCCTTACCCGGAGGGGTAACCATAATGATTTCACGAACCCCTGCGATTTTTGCAGGCACTGCATTCATTAAAACAGAGCTTGGATAAGCCGCCGTGCCGCCCGGAACATAAATTCCCACACGGTTAAGCCCCCTTACTCTCTGCCCCATAATTACACCGTTGTCCTGCGTTGTAAACCAGCTTTGCTGCGCCTGACGCTTATGAAAATCATAAATATTGTTTTTGGCATCCACAATTGCCTTTTTAAAATCCGCATCAACAAGCTCCAGATATTCCGAAAGTTCGTCTTTTTCAATAACTGTTTTTTTAGGCAGTGCACCGTCAAAACGAACCGTATATTCACGCACGGCTTCATCACCGCCATCCTTAACACCCTGTATAATGGAGGAAACAATATCAACAATTTTGTGATCGGTTTCACCGCTTCTTTTTTTAAGATTTTCTATAAGCGCATATTCTGCTTTTCCATTTGCTTTCGTAATTTTCATATTCTACCTCACGCCTTACTTGCTGCTTCCATATCTGAAAGAAATGCTTCAATTTCATCTTTTCTAAGTTTCATGGATGCCATATTTACAATCACCCTTGCAGAAACGGGCAGAAGTTCTTCCACAATTTCAAGCCCGTTTTCTTTTAAGGTTGAGCCTGTTTCCACAATATCAACTATGCCGTCTGCCAGTCCAAGCAGCGGAGCAAGTTCCACACTGCCTTCAATCTTTATTATGTCTACATCCATTCCCTTTGATTTAAAAAACTCACCGGCAACTTTGGGATATTTGGACGCAACGGTTTTTCTTGTGTAGCCGTCAAAGAAATCTGCCCCTTTCGGACAGGCAAGTGCAAAACGGCATTTTCCGATATTCAAATCCATTACCTCATAAAAGGAGTTTCCGTGTTCAACAATCGTATCCTTGCCCACAATGCCGATATCGCATACACCATGCTCCACATAAGTAATAACATCCGGCGCTTTGGAAAGCACGGCTTCATATTTGTCAACAGGCAGAATTAATCTTCTGCCCTTATTTTCAAGCTCAGAAGTATCAAGTCCCATAGCTTTAAACAGCTTTACAGAGCTTTTTTCAAGCCTGCCTTTTGTAAGCGCAATTCTGATGGGCCTTTCCACATTGATAATTTCATTTTTAACATCGCAGAGCGCATTCACATCAACGGCAAAACCGATTGCCGGAATATCAAGCCCGAATTCTGCAATCAGATTATCATATCTTCCGCCTGTTAAAATCGTAACGCCCGAACCCTCGGCATAGCCGCGGAAAAGAACACCTGTGTAATAATTGGAGCGGTTTACAAGGCCAAGGTCTATCATAACACTGTCTGCAATGCCCATATCCGAAAGCTTTTCAAACAGCGTTTTCAGATAATCCAGCGCTTCATCCGATTCCCTGCTTTTATAAAGATGCTTTGCTTCTTCAAGCACCTCTGTGCCGCCGAACATACGGGGCAGCCTGTGAAGCAGCTGTGTTTCTGCGCTGTTTTCATATTTATCAAGCAAATCGCCGAGTGCAGCGTAATTTTTGCCCTCAATAAAATTACAGATATCTGCCTTTTCGGTTTGGGTTAAATGCATTTTATCAAGCACGGCATTGAAAAATCCTGCATGCCCGATTTCAATTTTAAAGGAAGAAAGATCTGATCTTTTCAAAGCCTCAACCGCCATTGAAATCACTTCAATATCCGCATCCATTGAGCCATCGCCTATAAATTCAATTCCGCTCTGCGGAATTTCATCCGTTCTGCCTGCAAGCACCTTATTTTTAACAAAAACATTCTGATTATAATAAAGCCTTACAGGAAAATCCGCACCCCTGAGCCTTGTTGCAACAAGGCGTGCAATCGGCATTGTGTTATCCGGGCGAAGCACAGTGGTTCTGCCGTAATTGTCTGTAAGCTTATACATATAATCTGCTTCTATGCCTGCATTGCCGCTGCTGAAAACATCAAAAAATTCAATAGCCGGCGTAATAACCTTGCGATAGGAATTTTCCTTATAAAGTGCGGAAAGGGTGGATTCAACCGCTTTTCTTCCATCGCATTCCTCAAACAAAAAATCTCTGCTTCCCTCAGGCGTTATATTTGAATACCTTTTCATTATCATATATCTCCTTATATACGCTTTAGCGTATTAATGCGGTAATATGCTATCACATTAAACCAAAAATGTCAACACTGATCTATTAAAAATTAAATAAGGAAATCTGATTGCTTGCCGGCAAATCGCCAAGCGCACCACATTCACGAAGCGAATCCACAACACTTGATCCGATATGTGCCCTTGCCATCAGATCATCACAGGAAATGAAATCTCCGTTTCCGTCATTCACAGCATCAAAAATGGCTTTTGCAGCCGTATCGCCAACACCTGAAATTGCTGAAAACGGAAGCCTGATTTTGCCGTCCTCAATTTTATAAACACGCCAGTCTGATTTATACAAATCAACAGGAAGGAATTCAATTCCCCTTGCAAGCATTTCTATAACAATCTGAAGCACAACATAAGTACCCTCTTCCTTCGCTGTTTTGTCGTTTCCCTTTGCCTTGATTTCCTCCATTTTCTTTTTAACGGCAGTCTTTCCTGCCACAGCAGCAACGGAATCTATATCGCCGCCGCGCACCGTGAAATATGCCGCATAAAAATGAATCGGATGATAAATTTTATACCATGCAAGGCGAAGCGCTGCAATAACATAAGCGGCTGCATGCGCCTTGGGGAACATATATTTGATTTTATAGCAGGAATCTATATACCACTGCTCAACACCGATGGTTTTCATAGCTTCCTCATAGGGCGGAAGCTCCTTCGGGGCTTTTCCCTTTCGGGTATATTCCATAATTTTGAAACAATCCTTTTTGCTGAGCGGTGATTTTTCACCTGTTCGTTCCTCGTAAGCATCTGCCACATGAATCAGATGGGTCATAATATCATCACGGCAGCCGATAACATCCGAAATGGTGCAGGTGCCGTTTTTGATAAGCTCCTGCGCATTGCCGAGCCAAACATCCGTGCCGTGTGAAAGCCCTGAAATCTGAAGCAGATCGGCAAAGGTTTTCGGCTTTGCCTCCTCCAGCATGCCGATAACGAACGGTGTGCCCATTTCGGGAATGGCAAGTGTGCCGGTATTGCAGTCTATATCCTCAGGGGAAACGCCGATCGGCTCTGTTGATGTGATCAGCTGATAAAGTTTCGGATCGGACAAATCCGTGTCCATTACAGGAATACCCGTTGAATCCTCAAGATATTTATACAGTGTCGGATTATCGTGCCCGAGCTCGTCCAGCTTCAGAAGCGTATCATGAAGTGAATTTTTAAAGTCAAAATGCGTGGTATATGTACCCTTGGAAGCGTCGTTAGACGGATACTGAATCGGTGTAAAATCCTCAACCGTATATTGATCGGGCACAACAACCATGCCGCCCGGATGCTGACCTGTTGTGCGCTTGATTCCCGTGCATCCAACCGTAAGCCTTTCAATCTCTGCTTTCGGCGTTCCGGCAAGAATACCCCGTTCGTCAAGATATTTCATAACATAGCCGTAGGCTGTTTTATCCGCAACCGTAGCCATGGTTCCTGCCTTGAACACATAATCCTTACCGAACAGTTCTTCGGTAAACCTGTGCGAACGCGACTGATATTCGCCGCTGAAATTCAGGTCTATATCCGGTTCCTTATCGCCGTCAAAGCCTAGGAAGGTTTCAAACGGAATTTCATGGCCGTCCCGCTTCATAGGCGTGCCGCATTCGGGGCAGTTCTTTGGCGGCAGGTCAAAACCTGAACCGTATTCGCCGTGCAGGAAAAATTCGCTGTGCCTGCACTTTTTGCAGTAATAATGCGGTGCAAGCGGATTAACCTCTGATATTCCGCCGAAATGCGCCGCAAGAGAAGAACCAACCGAACCTCTTGAACCCACAAGATAGCCGTTTCGTTCACTTTCCTCAACAAGACGCTTTGCAATAACATAAAGCACCCCGAAACCGTGGCCGATAATGGAATCCAGCTCACGCTGAAGCCTGCCGGCAACATATTCGGGAACAGGATCACCGTATAAATCCTTAGCCATATTCCAGCACTTTTCGGTAAGCTCTTCATTTGCACCGTCAATATGCGGCTGGAAGGTGCCCGGAGGGATAGGCGGAATATTATCCATAACCATATCCGCAATCTTATTTGGATTATCAATCACAAATTCCTTTGCTCTGTCGCCCGCCCATGCAAAATCAGAAAGCATTTCGTCTGTCGTTTTAAAATAAAGCGGTGCCTGCGAATCGGCATCGTCAAAGCCCTTTGATGCCATAATGATTGCACGGAACTTTGCGTCCTTTTCATCCAGAAAATGCACATCGCCCGTGGCAACCGTTAATTTGCCCAGCTTGTCCCCAAGGGCAATAATTTTCTTGTTTATATTGATTAAATCTTCCTCGGTATTGACCTTCCAGTGCAGATTTTTCTTTTCTTCGCCTTTTTTATTTCTTACATATTCCTCATTGCTTGTACGCAGCATAAAAGCGTTGTTGCCGTTCGGCTGTATTTCAAGATAATCATAGAAAGAAGCTATTTTTTCAAGCTCCTCTTCTGTTTCTTCTTCAAGTATAGCCTGATAAAGCTCGCCCTGCTCACAGGCAGAGCCAATAATCAGCCCGTCCCTTTTCTGTGCAAGCAGGCTTTTCGGAATCAGCGGCCTTGTTTTATAAGTTTTTATATTGGAATGCGAAATCAGCTCATAAAGATTTTTTCGGCCGTATTTGCGTTCCTCCTTCGGTATGCTTTCATCAAGCGAGGTATCCTCCTTGACAAGAAGAATAATATGGTTGCGCTTATACTGGTTGGTTTTCATAGTCATAAAATCAGGATATTTTTCATCGTCAACCAAATATCCCTCCATACCCAAAATCAGCTTGATTTTGCCTTTTGCTGCATTATAAGCCTCCGGCAAAGCCTGCACCACACCGTGATCCGTAACGGCGATTGCCCTGTGCCCCCACTGAATAGCCCTGTTTATCAGTGCTTTGGGTGCAGTAATACCATCCATTTCCGAAAGAGAGGTATGCAAATGCAGTTCCACTCTTTTTTCCGGTGCATGATCTTCCTTTTCCGCCTTAAGAACCGTCTGAATACAGTCGGGCGTTATCATATATTCACCCGAAAACTTATCTTCCTTATAACCGCCCTTGACAATCAGCGTTTTTGCGCCTTCAATCTTTTTAACGATTGCATCCACAATATCCTTATTGTCAAACACCTTAACGGAAGCGGACGAAGTGTAATCCGTAATATCAAAGGTAAGGATTTTATAAAAGCCCCTTTTGGTATCCTTCACTTCAAATTTAATAATATCTCCCCACACGGTAACATAGCCTGAATCAAATCGAAGTTCTGAAATCGGCTGGGGCTTTTCGCGTATGGCCTTGCCGTGTATGGTTTTTGCCGTATCTATGTAAATCGGAAGATCGCCAAGAAGTTCATGCCTTACATTTTTAATTTCTTCCTTTTTTGTTTCTGCGGCAGCCTTTTTCTCTGCAACTGCTTTTTTGACTTCCTTTTCAATATCAAAGTTTTCGGTTTCCTGCATTTCAATATGAAGTGAAATGCCGAACATTTCAAAAACTGCATTTTCAATACTCTTATCAACGCCCTGATTTTTAAGAAGCTCCAAACCGCCTTTCTTAAGCGAAACACTGCATATATCACCGTTCACGGCAAATTCCGCATTCTCAAAAAAGCCGTTTGCCGCAGGATTTTTCCTGCGCACAAATTCTATAACAGAGGGAAAATATGTAACCTCAAACAAATCGCTCATATAGCGGGGCAGAACAGATGCTTTTTTCAGCCCCATTCTTTCCTTGATGCTGTTTTCAGCCTTTTCAAATTCAGAAAACGGCACAAGTTCCGGCAGCTGCAAAACAAGAACAAGCTCTCTTGCTTCTTTTCTCACCGTCATCCTTGCGATTACACCTTCGCCGAAACAGGAAAGCTGATAGGAATCCACATAAGCACTGAAATATTCCTTGAATAAACCCATTATAATTTTTCAATTTCCTTCATAAGCTCATCCAGCAGTTCACTTTCAGGAACCTTACGAAGTATTTCTCCTTTTTTAAATATAAGTCCGTTTCCGTCTCCGCCTGCAACGCCGATATCAGCTTCACGTGCTTCACCCGGTCCGTTAACAATGCAGCCCATAACAGCCACTTTAATCGGCTTGCGGCAGTCCTTAAGGCGTTCCTCAACCTGCTTTGCAAGTCCGATCAAATCAATTTTTGTTCTTCCGCAGGTGGGGCAGGAAATCAGATAAGGGCAATCCTTTTTCAGCCCGATGGATTTTAGGATATCAAAAGCTGCAAACACTTCTTTCACAGGGGCATCCGAAAGGCTTACACGGATTGTATCGCCGATTCCCCTTGTCAGAAGCGATCCGATGCCGATGGAAGATTTAATAATGCCCATTCTTTCCGTGCCGGCTTCGGTTACGCCCAGATGAAGCGGATAACTGCATTTTTCAGCAGCAAGCTCATATGCGGCAATCATTGTATTTACATCTGATGATTTAATGGAAATCACAATATCATCAAAATCAAATTTTTCAAGAAGAGATGCATGATAGAGGGCAGATTCCACCATTGCCTGCGGTGTGGGTGCGCCGTGCTTTGCAAGAATTTCTTTTTCAAGGCTTCCGCTGTTCACACCGATTCTGATTGGAAGCCCCTTGCTTCTGCATATATCCGCAACTGCCTTAACCCTTGCCTCATCACCGATATTTCCGGGATTGATTCGTATTTTATCAATTCCCCTTTCGGCTGCACCGATTGCCAGCTTATAGTCAAAATGAATGTCTGCAACAAGCGGAACATCCACAGCATTTTTTATAGGTTCAATCAGATTCAGGGCATCCTCATTCGGAATTGCAAAGCGGATAACCTGGCAGCCTGCTGCCGCAAGCTCCTTTGCCTGATCAACAGAACGGTTTATATCTGCCGCAGGAATATTGAGCATGGACTGAACAAGTATCGGCGAATCTCCGCCGATAAAGGTGCTGCCAAGCTTTATTTTCTTTGTTTCTCTTCTTTTAATCATATCCATATCCGTAACTCCTGTTTAAAATAATTTTGTAATATCGGAAAAGGTAACAAAAAACATAAGCGCAATCAGCAGAACAAGGCCAACCGCATTGATAATATATTCCCATTTTGTGGGAAGTTTTTTTCTTGTAATCCCCTCCCCAATCAACAAAAACATACGCCAGCCGTCAAGTGCAGGAATGGGAAAAAGATTAAAAAGCCCCACATTAATCGTAAACAGTGCCATAATTCTGAACATGGAAATCATATTGACCTTAACAGCAGTTGAAACAGCCGAAACAGCGCCAATAGGTCCGCTTAAATCAGACAGGCCATATTTTCCCACAATTAAGTCATGCACGGAAATGAAAACCATTCTAGCAAACGATATAAAGTTTCCCGCTGTGGCGGAAAGAACATTTGTAAAGGTTTTTTCCTTTCCAAGCAGCCAGAAATCCATTTTGATAAAATTATGGCCTTCATATTCCTCCATATCAAACGAAACATTCAGTTTTACATTTTCACCGCCGCGCTTTACAATCATTTCAACATTTCCGTCAGAAGAGCGTGAAAATCCTGTCTGCACATCTGTGGAAGTAAAAATACGCATGCCATCTATATTCCTGATTTCATCGCCTGCCTGAAGCCCGCTTTTCACACTTACGGCATCATCCGCAAATCTTGCAACGGTTGTTGTGCCCACAAGGTTCTGGCTGCATACAATGCAGAGCACAATAATAAAACCGAGAATCAGATTCATCAATGCACCGGCAACAACAACAAAAATTCTTGCACCGACCTTTTTTGAAGAGAAAGCACCTTTTGCTTTGGATTCCTCATCCTCGCCCTCCATGGCACAGAAGCCGCCTATCGGAAAAAGCCGTATTGAATATTTAGTTTCGCCCTTTCCGAAGGATAAAATCTTAGGCCCCATTCCGATTGCAAATTCATTCACCTTAACTTTCATTAGCTTTGCGGCAATAAAATGCCCGCCCTCGTGAATAATTATAATAAATTCAAAAAACAAAATTGCAATCAATATCGGATAAACCGCATTCCAGACTGATGATAAATTCACTTAACCGCCTCTTAACTACATAAAATTTTTAAAGCTGATTTACAGCTTCAGTAACATATACCCTTGCTTCCCTGTCTGTTTCCAGAACATCTGCAAGAGTAAAATCCTTTTTATCAGGTGCATTTCGCATTGCTTTATCATTAAGATATGCAATATCTGTAAATTTAATTTTACCTTCAAGAAAAAGTTTAACGCTTTCTTCATTTGCACCATTTGCAGCAGCAGGATGAAGCCCGCCCAGTTCAATAGCATTTCTGCAAACATCAATACATTTAAATGTATTATAATCCGGTTCAAAAAATGTAAGCTTTCCGTAATCAGAAAGAGAAAGCGGTGCAACGGGGCTTTCATGCCTTTCGGGATAGGTAAGCGCATACTGAATCGGAATGCGCATATCCGGCACACCAAGCTGCGCAATCATAGAATTATCCTGATAAACAATAGCCGAATGCACAACCGATTCCCTGTGCACAACAATTTCAATGTCCTCATTCGGCATATCAAACAGCCACTTTGCCTCTATAAATTCAAGGCCCTTATTCATCATAGTAGCCGAATCTATCGTAATTTTCTGCCCCATATCCCAGTTGGGATGCTTAAGGGCATCCTTCGCAGTAACCGTTTCCAGTTCATCAAGTGTTTTGCCGAAAAACGGGCCGCCCGATGCTGTAAGAATAATCTTCTTTACAGCTTCTTTTGACGGTGCACCCTGCATTGCCTGAAAAATAGCGGAATGCTCACTGTCCACCGGCAGAATGGAAACGCCGTATTCCTTTGCAAGATTCATAACCAGATGGCCGCCTGCCACAAGCGTTTCCTTATTGGCTAACGCAATGGTTTTTTTCGCTTTAATCGCTTCAAGCGTGGGCTGAAGCCCAATCATACCCACAACGGAATTGAGCACGGTGTCGGCGTCTTCATAAACTGCGCATTCCATCAATCCGTCCATCCCGGAAACAACTCTTGCATTTATATCCGAAATTCTGGTTTTCAGATCCGCAGCAGCTTTTTCATTCATCATACAAACAAGTGCAGGCTTGAATTCACGAACCTGCTTTTCCATTAATGCAACATTTGAATTTGCAGTAAGGCACTGCACCTTATAGCCATGCATACGACATACATCCAGTGTTTGTGTGCCGATTGAGCCTGTTGAACCCAAAACAGAAATATTTTTCATTTAAACCACCTCTTATGCAAAAGCAACCAATGCCACGGCATAGGTAAGCGGAATTGTAAAAAGGGAAGAATCAAATCTGTCCATAACACCGCCGTGGCCGGGGAATATCTTTCCGAAATCCTTGACGCCGAAGTTTCTTTTCAGAACAGATGCGCTTAAATCGCCCATCATGCCCATAAAAGAAATCGGCACACAGCAGACAAGAAGAATAACCATTGTGCTTAATTCCAGCTTTGTATCTGCAAAAGCATTATAAAGTGCGATTGCCGCCCCGTTCAGAATCATGGAAAACAGAATGCCGCACACAGCACCCTCTATTGTTTTTTTCGGGCTGATATTCGGGCTCATTTTATGCTTGCCGAATGCCATGCCGCCAAGCTGGGCACCGCTGTCCGTTCCAAGAGCACAAATTAATCCGAAGAAAATCAGATAAATACCAAACTGCTCGTTAACAAACATATCACGAAGTCTTACGAAAACAGAGAAGCCGTACGGCACAAGCACACTTGCAAAAACAGCGATTGCAACATCCTCAAATTTCGTGTGGGAATACCCTTTGAGCATGGCAAGCAGAAATGCAAGCACAAGCACAATAATATAAACCACTTGCGGAACGCTGTTTATCACATTGCTCCACGGCTCGGTATCCACAAACGGAAGCAAAACCTTTGCACTCGCAAAGAATGGAACAGCTGCCGCAAAAGCCGTGCCTGTTATAACGATAAATTTATTTTTAACATTTGCACATTTCATGATTTCATTTGCCGCCACTGCCGATAAAAATGCAATCACAGCCACAAAAAGCGGCGTGTTAATCTGCCACACAACAAGGGCAAGCACTGCCAGCAGAACAACAGCTGTAATAATTCTTTTTTTCATAACGTTATCCTCCGATTGATTATCCGCCGAAACGGCGGTTTCTGTTTTCAAATTCGTGCAGTGCTTCATGCAGATCCTTTATATCAAAATCAGGCCAGAGCACATCGCTGTACCAGAATTCACTGTAAGCCGCCTGCCATAAAAGGAAATTGGAAAGCCGTTCCTCTCCGCTCGGTCTTATAATAAGATCACAATCCGGCATTGTATATAAATGACTGCTTATATCCTGTTCGGTTATCTCTGTTTTTCCTTTTGCAATCAGCTTATTAACAGCAGAAACAATTTCCTGTCTGCCACCGTAATTTATGGCAAGATTAACAAGCGTTCCTTTTCGCTGTGCAGTTTCAAATTCCGCTTCATCCATAAGCTTCAGAAGCTCCGGATGAATCCCCTCTCGCTCTCCTGCAAATCGGATGCGCAGATCGCCGCTGTCCGTAAGCCTTTCCTTTGCATCAATCAGAAAATCATAGAAAAGGCGCATTAAAGTATTTACTTCTTCCTTGGGGCGTTTCCAGTTTTCCGTTGAAAATGCATAAAAGGTTACTTCTTTTATTCCGAGCCTGCCGCATTCCTTGCAGATTTTTTCAAAAACATCTGCGCCTGCTTTGTGGCCGGCTGTCCGGGGCAGACCTCTTTTTTTAGCCCATCTGCCGTTGCCGTCCATTATAATTCCGATATGCTCAGGCAGAATTTTAAAGCCTTCCTCTGCCATTCCTCTTTTCTTAAATAAAGCCATAGTGTTACTCCTTAATAACGAGAGAACGGCGGAGGTAATTTCCCCCGCCAATTAATATTCGGATTAAATAGAAAGAATTTCCTGTTCCTTGTTCTTTTCCATATCCTCAGTCTGCTTAATATAGCTGTCTGTAATATCCTGAAGTTTCTTTTCTCCGTCCTTCTGATCATCTTCAGTGATTTCGTTGCCTTTTTTAAGCTTTTTTAAATCATCCATAGCATCACGGCGAACATTTCTGATTGCAACCTTGGCTTCTTCGCCGCGCTTTGAAATATCCTTAACAAGCTCCCTGCGGCGTTCCTCGGTAAGCGGCGGGAAGGAAAGACGGATCACCTTGCCGTCATTATTCGGATTGATTCCGATATCCGAAGTGTTGATTGCCTTTTCGATTTCCTTTAATGTACTTGCATCCCACGGCTGTATCATAAGCGTTCTCGGTTCGGGCACACTGATTGCCGCCATTTGATTTACAGGTGTTGCACAGCCGTAATAATCCACCATTACCTTATCCAGAATGGCAGGATTTGCTCTTCCGGCACGAACTGCCTTGTAATCCCTATTCAGTGCATCAAGGCATTTTTCCATTTTCTCTTTTGTTTTTGCAAATAAAGCTTCCATTGTAATTACCTCTCTTAACTGTTCTGCACCAAAGTGCCTATTGTTTCGCCGCAAACGGCTTTGCATATATTGTCAGGATTATCCAGATTAAACACAAGGATAGACATATCATTGTCCTTGCAGAGTGAAAATGCCGTGGAATCCATAACCTTTAAATCACGGTTGATAACCTCTTTAAACGATACGGTGTCATACTTAACGGCATCATCAAATTTATTCGGATCTTTATCGTAAACACCGTTCACATTGGTTGCCTTGAAAAGAACATCAGCATTGATTTCCACACTGCGCAGCGCCGCAGCCGTATCCGTTGAAAAGAAGGGTGATCCCGTGCCGCAGCCGAAAATAACAATTCTTCCCTTTTCAAAGTGTCGGATTGCCTTGTTTCGGATATAAGGCTCTGCAATCTGGCGCATTTCAATCGCCGTCTGCACTCTGACATCGGCGCCGAGCTGTTCAAGCGCATCGCAAAGTGCCAGAGAGTTCATGGCCGTAGCAAGCATTCCGATATGATCTGCCCTTGTTCTGTCCATTCCCTCGCTTGTTCTGCCGCGCCAGAAATTACCGCCGCCCACAACAATGCCGACCTCAACACCCATATCGGCAACCTTTTTAACGGATCTGCAAATGGTAACAACCGTATCATTATCAATACCTGTTCCCTTTTCGCCTGCCAGAACCTCGCCCGAAAGCTTAAGCAGAATTCGTTTATATGCAATACTCATATTTTTTACCTCCGTGTGAATGGAATCCATTACACATACTTTCCTATATATCCATATATTAATATATTTTATAAATAAAGTAAATAGTATTCATAAAAAAAGGCAGTAAATTTACTGCCTTTTAATATTTTATATAATTTAAAAACGAAAACGGCGGTTTAAACAGGCTGTTTTTCCAGGTATGCACCCACGCAGGAAAATAGCCCGCACGCAATGCGGTTTTCTGGGATGCTAAATTGCTGTTATCCGTAAAATAATACGGTATTAAATCCCTGTTCAGCACTTCAAATGTCAGTTTATTTACGATAACGGCAGCAATACCCCTGTGCCTGTATTCCGGCAGAACATCCACGCCGATCTGGCACATTTTTTCACTGTCCTTCGTGGCACAGACAATTCCGGCAAGCGTCTTATTATCATACGCTGCAGCAGCCAGTATTTCAGGCGTTTTGCTTTCTTCATTATACTGCAAAGCATTTGTTAAGCCTTTATATTTATAAAAACTGTGTATCTCTGCCTTTTCAATCAGCCTGTATTCAAATTCGTTATGACCTCCAATTTGCTTAAGGTTATCCAAATCGGGAAGAAAATAAGGATAAGAACCCGATAAAAACGGTGCATTCAGCACCTCGCTGCGTGTTTTGCCATTCAATCTTTTTTTTGCAAAATTCAAAACATCCGCAGAGGCATTCACAATAATACCGCTGCCCATCGTGATAACTTCACATCTTGGGGTAAGAAACGGAACCTTTCTTCTGCCTTCTAATTTAACGGCTTTTGTAAAAGCAATACCATCCCTGTTAAAATCATCCGTATTACAGTTGTAATCAACTGCAAGCTGTTTTTTAACCGTATCAAGCATTTCCTGTTTTGTAATCATATTTTCCTCACATTAAATCAATAAATATATCTGTTCCACTCGCCGTTTTCTTTTATGCTCATAAATTCGTTTAAGCTGTCGTCATCAAAAATTCTGAACATATCGTCAAATCCGTCTGCCAGCTTATATTGATTCAGTTCTTCTTTCTTTATCCAGAAAACCTTTCCCTCGTCTGAGGAGCGAAGTTTTCCGCTAAATTCGTTTGTTTTGTAAAACAAAACGATATATCTGCACCGTTTTTTCCACTTCCAGTGCTTGATTCCGCACAGCCTCGGATGTTTAATATCCAGTCCGGTTTCTTCCTTAATTTCTCTGACAACAGAATCGTTAAAGCTTTCATCAGGTTCAATATGTCCGCCCGGAAAGGTTACACCACCCCAATCAGTACCGATTTTGTCCTGCACTAAAATATTGCCGTTATCATCATAAATCATACACATATTTGTGAGTGTTACTTTTTCCATATATTCTCCTCTTAATTGTCTGATTCATCGCACAAAAACGAAATAGACCGTTAAAACAGCAATACCAATTAAAGCCGAAACGGTTCCAACAATGAATGGCATACGAAAAGACGATGCCGAATGAATCAGTGCATTTTCAGGCTCATCCTCATATACACGAACCTCCACACTGTCGCCGATTTTATATTTGGTATTCGGAACAATGCTAATATTTTTTGTATAATAAATTCTCGGCATCGTTTCATCAATTTTGCTGTTTTTACAATATTTCGCAAGGTTAATATTATGGCTGCACCGATAAACCGTGCCGTTATAAAAATATTCAAAAAAGGTTGTAAAGCCCTTATATCCTTTTCTGTCCGTATGCTGCTCAAAAGCAACAATTTTACCGGGTACGATTGTGTAGTTTTTCCTCTCATCCCTGAAATAGGTATAAACTGCATACAGCCCAAAGGCTAAAAAGGTAAGCCCCGAAAGCAGCATAGGATACATATAAAAACCCCCTGAAATTACTTACAGCCTTTGAATATAACCTGTTTTTTCAAAACGGTTATAGCCGTTTTTCTGATAAAACTTATGTGTACTGCGTTTTTTAGAGCCAGTTAACAGCATTATTTTGTAACAATTATTTTCAACACTAAGCTGCTTTGCATAGGCAAGACAGGCAGATGCCAAGCCCTGCTTTCTGTATTTCTTGTCCGTAATAACATTTTCTATTAATGTATAAGGCTGCTGAAAATGTGTTAAATTCGGCACAATAACACAAACACAGGAGGATACAATTTTTTCATTATCCTCGGCAACGATTATATGATGATTTTTATCGTTTAATATTTCATTAAACAAGGCAACATTTTTCTCATTATACTCCATCGGCTTATTATTATGCAAATGCGTATAAAGTTCACTTAAGCCTGCAAAATCATTTTCATTAATTTCTCGTATAATCATTTGTTTTCCTCAAATTCAACAGGCGAATTGTATTTTTTATTATTGATAGCTTCCTTGATTTTTATAACCTTTTCCACATCAATATCATAGCAGTTTGCAATAGCAAGTGCATAATAAATTACATCCCATAGTTCTTCATCAACAGTTCCTTTTATACTTTCACCGTCTGCATAAAAGGAGCTTTTACGCATTGCCCTTGAAAGCTCTCCCACTTCTTCACTGAGCTTCAGAAAATAATCTTTTACCATCTCAGACTTATAATCTTTTGACTTGATATATTCTTGCAAATATTTAATACTTGTCAACGCTATTTCTCCTTATTCAATTCAATCTTTTTTAATCTCTTTAGCTATCAGCATTCGTTGAGCGAACACAATCAACCTGCTGTGTTTTATCGGCGAAGCTTTTGCCGCCTGTAAAGCATAAACCCTTTCCTCATAAAATTCAGAAGAAAACCGGCGGATAAACTTTATATTCGTGATGCCGTTGCTTCTTGCACTGCCGTTTATCAAAGTAATTTTCATAACCGCTCCTGCATTAAGTGAAAATCAATATCCGAAAGACTATCAACACATAAATCGGCATGTGACGCAAATCCGTTATGAACAAGAATGGTTTTCATTCCTGCCTGATTGCCGCCTGCAATATCTGCCGTTACACTATCACCCACCATTATATATTGTTCATTCGGATAGCGTGATTTTACATAGGCAAAAATTTCTTTTCTCGGCTTGTCATAACCAATGCAGGCAGAAACAATTATATCATCAAAATATTCTGCGAATCCCAACGCCTTTATTACATCCGCCAAATCGGGAAAATTGTTTGACAAAACAACATTTTTATTGCCGCAGGCTATTGATTTTGTCAGCGTTTGCACTGTATCGTCATACACAATATAGTTTTCGGAATTTTTAATCATTACAGGCACTTTTTTTGCGGCTGTTTCTGCCGTTTCGGCAGGAACACCAAGACTGATGTAATCCTTTGAAATTTTATTTATCATAAAATCCCACCATTTGCTGCCTGTCATTTTGCTGTAATCGTTATCGGGTGTATGCCATGTAAAGCCCTTTGCCATACACTTCCTTACGGCCGTAAATGAAACCGCTGTATCATTATCGACAGATTTCAATGCGTTATATACCGTATTGCTCCACAAGGAATTGCTGTGCATTAAAGTGCCGTCAAAATCCCAAAAGATTACAGCCATATTATTTTCCTTTCTTATAAACCGACTTCAGAAAGTGCTTCATAAAGCAGATTTTTCATTTTTTCAAGTTCGGCATCATCCGGTTTGTTATCATCATTCCACATAATATCCTGCGGCAGCCACCAGACAGGTCCTTTCCCGTTATTGCCGTATTCGCCCAAATCACCGTGCTTTCTGGGGAACAGATGAAAATGCAGATGCGTATCTCCGTTTCCAAGGCATTCATAATTCATTTTTTCGGCATGAAAGGCTTTTGCAGCAGCTTTGGAAACAAGCACCATTTCTTTTAAATAATCTGCCTGAAAATCAGGCGCAAGCTCATACAATTCTGCCGCGTGCTGCCGGCTCATAAAGATTGTATAACCGTAAAAATGCTGATTCCAACCAAGCACAACAATACCTGTTTTTGTTGCTTTAACAAAATACGGATTTTCACCGTTCAGCGACTTGTTAATTGTATTGCAAATATCACACATTATTTTTCCTCGCAAAATCTGTTGCTTTCAGTAGTTGCTTATTAAGCAGAACAATTTTACCGCAGACCTTTTATCTGCTTTGCAATTTCTTCGGCAATCGCTTTAGCGCCGTTCTTATCCGGATGAACACCATCCAATGAAAACCACTGCTTATTTTCCTTTGTGAGTGCATTTATATCAATACAGACACAATCATTTTCCTTTGCCGTTTCTGCAACCACACGGCATATTTCGGAAACAACTTCCGGATTGATTCCGAATTTCGCCGCACCGTCTGTTTCGCCGTTCATATAAAACGGCTGTGCCGGCGTGCAAAGAACGATTTTCGTGTTTTCATTTTGATTTTTATAGCTTTTCACCAAAGAAACATACTGTTCCTTAAAAGCCTCGGCACCGTTCCAGTTTTCCGCTTTTGAATCATTGCTTCCAAGCATAAGCACAAGCACATCCGCATTGAAATGCAGACTTTTATTATATATTTTCTGCGCCGTATACGGCTTATTTGCATCCTGCTGAACCGTGCTTCCGTTTACGCCGAAATTTGCGGCACAATAAGAGCTGCCGAGTATTTCCCCTAACTGAACAGGATAATTGTTTTTACTCCAATTTATAATTCCGTGGCCGTATGTGATACTGTCCCCCACACAGGCAATTTTTATTTGTCCCTGTGAAGGAACGGGATTTCTGCGAAGCCCTGAAAAACCAAAGTTATAGAGCGCCAAAAATGCTGAAACACTCAAAACAATAAGCACTGTAAGTATAATTATAAAAATCTTTGCCGCTTTTCTTGTTTTTTTCATATTATATCACCCGATTTCATTCTAACACAGTAGAAACCCTGTTGCAACAAAAAAGAGCATCTCTTTCGAGATGCTCCAATCATTAACCATTAATCTGCAATGCAAAGTCATAAATTTCATTTATGACTTCATTTTGCTTTATTATATCTTTAAGCTTATCTACATTCCGCACAGAAAATCTTTTAATCGGATTGATTCCGAGATGGCCGTAATAATGGTCTATAAAATCAAGAATAACTTCATTTTCCCTTTTACTTTTACCTGCACGAACAGCTATACCTATTCCTTTAATCTCTTTATCAGTGATTAAAATTCTGTTTTCATTTGTATCACCGAATGGGGTATTTCTGTCAAAAAATGTTTTAAGCTGTCCCGGAACATCTGCCCAATAAGACGGTGTGGCAATCACAACATAATCGGATGATAAAATATCTTTAACAATCATTTCAATATCATCATTTTGTACACATCTTCCGTCAATATAGCATTTTTTACAACCCTTACAGTAGCCGATATTCATATCGGAAATATCATATTTTTTAACATTAAATTGGTTTTCTTCAAATGCATCCTTCATCTTATCAAGTAAATAAGAGCAACTTCCGTTATTACGTGCACTGCCGTTTATTAAAACCACTTTCATACAAATGCCTCCGCATTTTCAACAAGCCATTTTGCAACGCCGTCGTTATTATTACTATCAATAATTCCTGTAGCAATTGCCTTAAGCTCGTCAACTGCATTGGAAACTGCATAGCATTCATCTGCAATTTTAAACATATCCATATCATTCAATCCGTCGCCAAAAGCCACGATTCTATCACAGGAAAGTAATTCTTTCAAGGTCTGAATACCATTGGCCTTTGTAGCTTTAAGCGGCATAATTTCCAACCATTGCATATCGTCATAAATATCCTTTTGATAAAGACAATTAAATTGATTTTTATATTTATCATAAAAAGACAGAAGATGTTTTTCGTCATAAATACAAGAAATATAAAAGATATTGCCCTTTAGTAAATTTATTTCATTTTCAACAGGATTATCACGGCTGTCACCTTTGCGTGAATCAATAAAAAGCCTTTGCCCTGCGTTGCACTTATCTTCTATATAAGAAAATTTTTCTTTGTCATCTATAATGCTATAAATAATCGGATTTACAGAGCCATCTATTAACTCTTGAATTACATTCTTTATATCACTTTGAAAGAAATTGGAAACCAATCTTTCGCCTGTTAAATTGTCTATAACAAATGTTCCGTTATAAACAACAAGCGGTATTTGAGCTGATATACCACTCGCTGCCCTGCGTGCAGTTGAATAGCTTCGAGCAGTAGCATAAGAAAACAGAACACCTTTCTCTGCAAGAGCATTGATTACATTGTTTGTATATTCCGATGTTGTCTGACTGCTGTTTAACAGCGTTCCGTCCAAATCCGATACATAAAGCGTTTTCATAATACTTCCTCCAAGCTTACATATTTACATATACAAAAAACGGCTGTCTTTCGACAGCCGTTAATTATCAACCATTAATCTGCTTTGCGATTTCTTCTGCAAAGTTTTCCTGGCGCTTTTCAAGGCCTTCGCCTCTTGTCATACGGATAAAGGCTGTTGCCTTAATCTCTGTGCCAAGCTTCTTAGCAGTGTCTGCAATGTAGCCGTTTACGGAACCCTGGAAAAGGTCTGAACGAACAAATTCCTGTTCAACAAGGCAGTTTTCTTTATAATACTTGCCCATTTTGCCTGCTGCAATCTTTGTAAGAACTGCTTCGGGCTTGGAAGCCATTTTCGGATCTTCCTTCATCTGTGCTGCAAGAATTCCCTGTTCATGTTCAATAACCTCAGCCGGAACAGATGCTTCGTCAAGGTAAGCCGGATTCATTGCTGCAATCTGCATAGCAATGTTTTTGCCCATCTCATCGAATGCCGGATCCGCAGCCTTAGCTTCATCGGCAACATCAAAACCAACCATAACACCAACGGAACCGCCGCCGTGAACATAAGTGGAAACCACACCGTTCATAACCTCAAAACGGCGGATTTTCATATTCTCGCCGATAGCAAGAATTAAATCATTCAGCGTTTCGGTTACAGTTCTGCCTGTGCCCATATATTCAGCCTCTGCAAGCTCCTCAACTGTGCTTACGCCGGTTGCGATAACTGTTTTTGCACAATCTGTTACAAAGTTTACAAACTTTTCATTTTTCGCAACGAAATCTGTTTCTGAGTTTACCTCAATTACAACACCCTTTTTTGCAGCTGCATCTGCATAAGAGAGAACAACACCCTCTGCTGCAATTCTGGCAGCCTTTTTCTGTGCTGCGGCAAGACCTCTTTCACGAAGGAAGTCGATAGCCTTGTCCATATCGCCGTTTGCTTCTGTAAGAGCTTTTTTACATTCCATCATACCAACGCCTGTTTTTTCACGAAGCGCTTTAACATCCTGAGCTGTAAATGCCATATTTATTCCTCCATATTCCAATATAAATTATAAGATTTTTAATTATTCAGCTGCTTCCTCTGCTGCTTCTTCAGCCGGTTCTTCTGCTGTATCAGCAGTATCCTGACCATCACGGCCCTCAATAACAGCGTTTGCAATTGCACCCGCAATCAGCTTCACTGCACGGATTGCATCGTCATTGCCCGGAATTACATAATCAATTTCATCAGGATCGCAGTTTGTATCAACAATAGCAACAATCGGAAGACCGAGTTTAATTGCTTCAGATACGGCAATTCTTTCCTTGCGCGGATCAACAATGAACATTGCATCCGGAACTTTCTTCATTTCTGTAATACCGCCAAGATACTTTTCAAGCTTTTCGATTTCAAGTTCAAGGCCTGCAACTTCCTTTTTCGGAAGAAGATCAAAGGTGCCGTCCTCCTGCATTTTCTTAAGCTGAGCAAGACGAGCAACACGGCCGCGGATGGTTTTGAAGTTTGTGAGCATACCGCCGAGCCAGCGTGCATTTACGAAAGGCATATCACAGCGCTCTGCTTCTTCCTTAACAGATTCCTGAGCCTGTTTCTTTGTGCCAACGAAAATTATTGAGCCGCCCTCTGCTGCAAGATTGCGAACGAACATATAAGCCTCGTCAAGCTTCTTAACTGTTTTCTGAAGATCGATGATATAAATGCCGTTACGCTCTGTGAAGATGTAATCAGCCATTTTAGGGTTCCATCTTCTTGTCTGGTGTCCGAAATGAACACCTGCTTCTAAAAGCTGTTTCATAGAAACTACATTTGCCATTTTTATTTCCTCCTTTAAGGTTTTTCCTCCATTCTGTTTCATGGCATAACCCCGAACAAATTCACCTTGGGATTGAAAACAGAATGTGCGTATTCTTGCGAATGCTGAATTATTTTAGCACAGCCGTTATCAGAAATCAAGAAAAATTTGGCTTTTTATTTAAAATTTATATATAAAGGCTTTTCACCTGCTGCCGGGCAAGAATTTCAAGGCTGTTATCAAGCGGCGAAAGCTCTGCCTGCCCGTATTTATTAAGCAATGCCTTTTCAATAAGCATATCGGCAAAACCGGGATTTTTCGGCAAAATCGGCCCGTGGCAGTAAGTGCCGAAGGTGTTTTTATATCTTACACCCTCTGTTTTATCCTTTCCGTTATTTCCGAAGCCTTTAATAATTTTTCCAAGCGGTTTTAGATTTCCGCAGAGATAGGTTCTGCCGGAATGATTTTCAAAGCCGATAATCTTCATTTTATCGGCCGTTTTAAAAGCATAGTTTCCGATAAGGCGTTTTTCACCACCAACCGTGTAAAAATCAAGCGCACCGATAAATTTCATCCGTTCGCCGCTGTGCGTTTCATAATATTGCCCAAGCAACTGAAAGCCGCCGCATATTGCCAGCAGCACCGTGCCTTTTTCAATTTCGTTTTTTATCAAATCATCGGCACCGCCGCCCAAATCTTTAAGAATTAAAGACTGCTCAAAATCCTGCCCGCCGCCGATAAAAATAATATCATAATCATTTTCACCAAGCAGTTTTGCTGAATCAAGATGATAAATATTACATCCGATTCCCCGCCATTTCATTCTTTTTTCGAGGCAAAGAATATTTCCGCTGTCGCCGTAAAGATTAAGCAGTTCAGGATAAAGATGTGCAATTTTAAGTTTCATTTCCAGAATTCATCCTTTTTGTGTTTTTGTGCAAGATAGGGTCGAAGCGCCATCATTGCCGTGTATGTGGGAATGATTACTGTGTTTTCCTCATCCGCAAGTGCGTAAAATTCATTATAATCCGAAATAATTTTCGGCGAATATCCCTCATATTTCAGGCGCAGCGCCATATCACCCGAACGGATTCCGAATGCATAAATATTCTCCACATTTTCACCGATTTCAATATCTGCATCCCATATCCATGAAACATCACAGCCATCGGCAGGATTATCATTGAGCACAAAAATAAGATTTTGAATTTCAAGCGTTCGGATATAATGCATCGTCTGTGTGAAGCCGGCGGGATTTTTCACCAGCAGCATTTTTGTTGTGCCGAAATTTTCCATTCTGCCGAAAGCACCGCCGAAATTTGCAAGCGAGCTTTCAAGCGTTTTCATATCTATGCCGAGAACAGAAAGCACCGCTGCCGCACCGATTGAGTTATAGATATTGTATGCACCGCCGAGATTGATTCTGAAAACAGAGCTTTTTCCGTTTAAATTAACAAACACAGAGGAATAATCCGCCTGTGCTTCGATAAGTGCATCTGCCGAAAAAGCAGGCTTTTCCCTGTGATAGCCGCAGCCCTCGCAGTAAAAATCGCCAAGCTGACTGTAGGTTCGGCTTCGGTATTTATAAGGCGATCTGCAGAAAATGCAGTAGTCCGTATCACTTCTTCCGCCCATCTGAAAAGGAATGTTCACGCCGTAGGAAACATATCGGTTACCCAGTGCGGAAAGGCTGAAGGTAAGCGGGTCATCGGCATTCAGCACAAGTGTACAATCCGGCATTTGCTCAGCCCCTGTGCGAATTGCCGAAAGCGTTGCGGAAACCTCTCCGTATCTGTCCAGCTGATCACGGAAAATATTTGTAACAAGCAGGATTTCCGCATCTATATAAAGGCTCACCTTTTTCAGCGCATTTTCATCGCATTCAAGCAGCGCATATTCTTTTCTGCATTTTCCGAAAACAGAGGAATTTACAATAAACGCCGTTGTAATCCCTGTTATCAGATTTGCGCCGGAGCGATTCATAAAATAACTTTTTCCGCTTTCCCGAAGCCCCTCCTCTATCATTCTGGCAGAGGTGGTTTTTCCGTTTGTGCCTGTTACCATAATAACTTTTACCCCTCGTGAAAGCTTTGCTAAAATATTCTTTTTCAGGCAAAGTGCAATTCTTCCGGGCAGTGTGGTTGCCCCTCTTTTTAAAATTTTCAACAGTTTTTCAGCCGTTTTGGCAATCATCATAGCAATAATCATATTAAATTATATTGATTATAAAAAAATTTATGATAAAATAGCCTTGGTGATTAAAATGCTTGATAAAATAATGGAAGCTGTTAAAAAAGCCGGCGAAATCTATAAAAGTGCCGCAGGAAATTTAGGAATTGAAAGCAAAGGATCTGCCGTTAATCTTGTAACACAATACGATAAAAAAATACAGGATTTTCTGTTTTCCGAGCTTTCAGAAATCCTTCCCGGCTGCTCATTCCTTGGGGAAGAGGGCGAGGGTAATAAAGCGCTTTCTGACGGATACTGCTTTATTATTGACCCGATAGACGGAACAACAAACTTTATAAAAGGCTTTCAGCACAGTGCCATCTCTGTTGGTCTTGCCAAAGACAAAGAGCTTATCCTCGGTGTTGTGCTTGACCCGGATTTAAATAATTTATATTATGCTGAAAAAGGAAAAGGCGCCTATCTGAACGGCAAAAGAATTCATGTTTCAGACTGTAATATGCAAAACAGCCTTGTGCTGTTCGGCACCTGCCCCTATGATCATGAGCTTGCCGAAAAAACCTTTGCACTTACCAAACAGGTGTTTTACAAGGCAATCGAAATACGGCGCGGCGGCAGTGCGGCACTGGATATATGCTATGTTGCAGCAGGCAAGGCGGATTTATACTATGAGCTGATTCTCCGCCCGTGGGATTTTGCAGGCGCAACCGTTATTCTTAAGGAAGCAGGCGGCATTTGCAAAACACTTGAAAAAGAAGAAATAGACTGTGGAAAAATCAGCTCCTATATGTGTTCAAACGGAATAAACACAGAAGAATTTTTTGAAATTGCCGATGACATATTACAGCTTTAATCAATATTTAAAGGACACCTTCGGCTGCAAAATTTATAAAACAAGCATAAATGCAGGCTTTACCTGTCCGAACCGAGACGGCACGCTCGGCACAGGCGGCTGCATTTTCTGCTCGGCAGGCGGCAGCGGCGATTTTGCCGAAAACGCCCTGCTTTCCGTAACAGAACAGATTGAAAACGGAAAAAAGCGTGTTGAACAAAAAATCAAAAGCGGAAAATACATTGCGTATTTTCAGGCATTTACAAACACTTATGCTCCTGTTGATGTGCTAAAGGAAAAATTTTCCGAAGCAATAACACATCCAGATATTGTCGGCATGTCTGTTGCCACACGACCCGACTGCCTGCCTGATCAGGTTATTGAGCTGCTCAAAAATTTGAATAACACAAAGCCTGTTTTTGTTGAACTCGGCCTGCAGACCATTCACGAAGAATCAGCCGAATATATCAGGCGCGGCTATACGCTTGATGTATATGACAATGCACTAAAAAAACTAAAAGCAGCCGGCATAAATGTTGTTACACATATTATTCTCGGTCTGCCCGGTGAAACAAAAAGCGATATGCTACAATCTGTTGATTATGTTTGCAAAGCAGGCACAAACGGCATAAAGCTTCAGCTGCTTCATGTTTTGAAAGGCACGGACCTTGCAGCAGATTATCTGCAGGGAAAATTTGAAACGCTTTCGCTTGAAGAATATACGGAAATCATTAAAGCCTGTGTTGCAATTATACCGAAACATGTGGTAATACACCGCCTTACGGGAGACGGTGCAAAAAAGGACCTTATCGCCCCGCTCTGGAGCGCAGACAAAAAGAAGGTATTAAACAGAATTAACAAAAAACTTAATGAAATATAATTTTTTACGGAAATAAAACAACTTCCATACCATAGCGAGAGTATTTTCCGGTTAAATTTTTGCTGAATTGACAAAAACAGCCTGATTGTTTATCAGGCCGTTTTTTTACTATTCATAAAAACCTATTTCAGAAATAAGAGGATTACTTCTGCTTTGGCGCACCACAAGCCTTACGCCCACACATTTCATACCTTTAAGCTTGATTATTTTGCATGAACCAATAATTGTTTTTGAAGCAACCTTTTTGAATTTGCCGTTTTTCTTTTTAACATACAGATCAAAGGCTTCCACCCTTTGTGATTTTCTTATATCCTCCTTAAGGATAACATATTTTAATTTCCGCTCACGGTCAAAAGGAAAATCAATAAAACCATCCTGCTCCGTAAATGCACCGGGGCTTTGAATCAGAATAGGATTTGCTGTCATTTCTTTGATTTTTCTTCCGAGGCTTTTAAGCGCTTTCACATCCTTATGGTGGATAACACCTTTATCTGTTGGCGGCACATTCAGAAGAAGAGTACAGTTGTTTCCGACCGAAGCAAGATAAAGCTGAAACAGTTTTCTGCCGCTTTTCACCGTTATATTTTCATTTCTGCTGTAAAACCAGCCCTTTCTTATGGAAACATCCACCTCGGCAGGATACCAGCAAAGCCCGCTGCTCTTTTCAAGCACCTTTCTGCTGCCCAAATCCTCATCTGTTGATGTCAAGCTTTTCAGCTTTACACTTTCGTTTTCCGTATGCTGACTGTTTTCACTTACGGTTTCTGCTCTGCACAAAGTATCCGGAACAACTGCAAATTCCGATTTTCTTGTTTTTCCGCCCTCATTGCCTACCCAGCGTATATCAGGGCCGCATATTGCAATATTTGCTTTTGGCTGAAGCTGTCTGATAAGCGCATAATACCGTTCCCAGTCATATTCAAAGGCACGGGCATTTGCACCCTTTGCCCCGTCAAACCAAACTTCATTGATTTCACCGTAATTTGTAAGAAGTTCTGTAAGCTGATTGCAAAAATAATCGTTATATGCTTCAGTGCCGTATCTTTCATCATGCATATCCCACGGTGAAAGATAAACACCAAAGTAAAGGTTTTCTTCTTTACAGGCATCAGACACCATTTTTACAATATCACCGGCAAAACCTGAATGTTTTACAGAAAATTCAGTGTATGCAGACGGCCACAGGCAGAAACCATCGTGGTGTTTGCAGGTTAAAATCACACCTGATGCCCCTGCAGCCTTAACGCTTTTCACCCATTGCTGCGCATTTATCTTTCTGATTGTGAAATCAGATGCTTTTTCCGCACCTGTTCCCCATTCCCTTGCCGTTGCAGTGTTCATTCCAAAGTGCATAAAGCAGTAAAACGGATTCTGAGAAAGTCTGTATTGATTTTCAGTAGGCACAACGGAAATATACCGCTGCACCTCTTCATTATTCAATGGATAGCCGTTATTATAATTCGTCCAGTTTTTATCAAATTTATCAGCCATCATTTTCTGCCCTTATTCCTATGGGTTATAAAATTATCTCTGTCATTCAGATTCCAGACACATTTGTATTTTTCATATCTTATACGCTCTTTTGCATTCATTGCGAAGGTCTGCTTTCTGTTTTCATCCACCTCGTCAAAAACAGGCGTAATCAGCTCAGCCCTGCTTCCCGTTACTTCAGAAGCCGAAAGAACGACTACCTCGTTTGCAAACGGAAGTGTAACTGCTTTTCTGCCTTTTACGTCCATTTCCACAATATAGAAATACAGACCCTTGGCAATTGCATCGTTTCCTCTAAAATGACAATGGGTGGCTTCATAACCAAGTCTGCCCTGCTTAACATAAGCTTCATCGCCCAAATCGGGAAGATCCCATGCGGCAAATGTCTCTGTCATACTTAAAATTTTCTTTTCAATTTTTTCTCCGTCAACATAAAACTGAACATTTTTGTCCCCGTCTGTAGAAGCGCAGAGCAGGCACAATTTATCGGTTTTATCGGAAATTTCAATTTTCTGGCCGTTCATAACAAATGCATTTTCCTTTGTCTGCGAAACAGCAAATTCAATTCCGTTTACCTTTATGCTGCCGGCGATGATTTCACGCGGAATATTATATTCAAAATCTGATTTTTCCTCACCTTGCGCAGTTATGATATTCTTATCAAACTTAACCTTTGCAGGAACAGATTTTGATTTTGTTCCCTTATCCTTGCTTTCCTCCAGCGTAAGAGCAAAGGTTTTGATTTCATAAGGCTTAAAGCTTGTGATAAGCCTGCCGTTTTCAATAACGGCATCTGCCTTGAATTCCTCGCTTGCATAAACCTCTTTTGCAGATACAATTCCGTTTCCAAGCTCTATTTCAACGCTTTCGGCTGCTTTGTTTGCCCCCTCATTCAGGCGGATAATAATCTCATCACTGTCCTCCGCCAGCTTCATTGCACGGATAATAATGTGATCTGCCGAAATGCTGCCGAAGCTGTAATCCGCAGGGAGAAAACCGCTGTGTTTTTCTGCGGCAACAGCCGTCATCGGCTGAATAAATTTTCTGGCTTCAAGCTGTGTTGCACTGCCTGCCCTGCCGCTGTGGCTGAAAATAGCATAGGCGTATCTGTTCAGCCCGATATCCATCATAGACTGCATAGAATCTATTCTGTAATTCTTGAGCGGAGTATGCAGCACCGTCATTCTGAGTGTATTATCGCTGAATTTGTCCCAGCCGTATTTGCATTCACTGATAACGGAAACGCCAAATTCCTCGTTTTTATCCGTAATATCCGCCCATTTCTGCGCAGGAACCTCAAAAAGTGTTTCATTCATATTCACACGCTCTATCGCACCAAGACCCAGATCAAAGGTGGCTTTGTCATTGGAACAGGTAAATGCAAATTTATTTTTTGCAAGCGTGCACAGATTCTGCCATTCAATTTCGGAATAAACCTCAACCGTTTCGCCGCCATCTGTCAGGGCAATTATATTTGTAAAGCGGGAACGGTTTTTATCCTGCTGAACAACCTTGATTGCTGCTCTTGCAGGGCCTTTTTCCTCAATGCTTACCGAAACAGGCTGCGGAATACGATCCGCCTCTTTATTGGCCTCTTTATAATTCATTTCCCATGCAGGCCAGTCCTTAGAGCCTGTGTACTGATATAAACCAAGTGTAACCGGCTCTTTCAGAAGCTCTGTATCGTTCTGTGTTTTATCAATAATGGAAGTGATATTCCCCTGCTTATTAAGCATAACTATGTATTTCTGATTTTCAAGCCTGTTATCCTGCACGGAAATTCTGCTTTCCAGTTTGCAGGGCTCTGCACCGGGGCGAACATCATATACACGAAAGCCCAGACTGCTTACCTCTGCAATAAACATAATTTCCATTATTCCGTTTTTAACGAAATTCACCTGGCTTCTTACTTCTTTTCCTTTATTATCAAAAACTCTTGCATACGGCTGTTTAATATTTTTTATTCTGATTGTAACCGGACCGCAGACATCGCTTTCAATCGGGTTTGAAACAACAACCGGTGTTCCTGTGCAGAAATCTGTTTTCATCACGGATGCAACTGCTGATAAAGAGGTTTCCAGCTCTCCGCTAAACTGATTTGCAGACATGGCATAATCATTCCAGCTTCTGCGGTAAGCACGCTGAACCGATGTGCCGGGCATATCATCGTGAAACTGATGGGCAATAAAACGCTTCCATGAACGGGTAATCACATCCCTGTTATAATCGGCAGCGCCGAAATAGGAAGCCACAACGGAATTTCTTTCAGCAGCATCTGCCAGTTCTTCGCAGCGTCTGTTCCAGCGCTTGCCCACTGCTCTTGATGTATAACCGCCCACCCCATGATTCTGCATAACAAGCTCTGTTTTCCATTCGGGAAGCTTTGCACG
>CAJUDJ010000006.1:73355-75399 GCA_910584985.1 uncultured Eubacterium sp.
CTGTTCATCTGTCAGCTTATTTTCTATATCATGATATATTTCATCTGCTGTGGCAACATACACTTCAATATCTTCCGAAGCGTTTTTCTTAACCTCGCCCTCCACATAGGCAATAGATTTTTCTTTCGGCGCGCCGCCGCGGTCGCCGATGCCGTGGAACATATAGGTCCAGTCTAAATCATATTTCTCATTTTCTTTTAATTTATCAAGCACCAGATCCCATGTGCGCAGCTTTGTAAGCGTAAAATAATAATCGTGCGGATTTACCGATGCATAGATATAGTTGCCGTCCACGCCGTACCATTTGCCGATATCAAACGGCACACCGTAAGCAGAGCCCCATGCAAGCTTCTGCGTTGTAAAGCCCTTAAGATTTGCGTGATGTGCAATGGACGGAAGTGCCCAGCCGAAGCCGAAGCAATCCGGCAGATAAATATCCACGCTTCTTTTGCCGAAGGTTTTATCAAAATAGGAATTTCCGAGCAGAATATTTCTGAAAAGCGCTTCGGGAGAAGGAATATTTGTGTCGCCGTTTTCAAAAGCAGAACCGCATACATTCCATTTGCCCTCTTTAACATATTCCTTTACCTTTTCAAATAGGGCAGGATAATATTCTTCCATAAGCTCATAGCGGTAACTGCCCTCAAAATTGAATTTATAAGTCGGATACTTGTGGAACATTTTGAAATTATCCACCAGAGTGTTATAAATATAGGTGGAAACCGTTTTTTCAAAATCCCAGCTCCATATCGTGTCCAGATGCGCAGTTGCAACTGTATAAATCTTCTTTTTTGCCATAAAAATGCCCCCTATAAAAAATTTTTATTTCTATTTCAGTATAATGTTTTTTCAGTCTGATTTAAAGGTAAGCAGACGACAAAAAAACTTTTTTTATGTCGCTTTATATAAATATTTGCTTGCAGCTGCACAAAAAAGCTGTTATGATAGTATTTACAGATAAAAAGAGGGTGAATCCATGGCTGTAACATTTTACTACAACGGGGATAAAGTGCAGATTTTCAAGGTATTTTCAGGCACATTGAATGATATTGTGCCAATGCATTCACATCCGAAAAACGGATATGAGCTGCATTATATTGAAAGCGGCAAAGGCCTCCTTATTACAGAGGACTGCAATTTTAAACTTGAAAAAGATTCTCTTTTTATGACAGGTCCGAATGTGCTTCACAAGCAAATTCCGGATAAAGAGCATCCCATGCACGAGCTGTGCGTTTATTTTAAACTGACCAGTCATAAATTCAGCAATGATATGATAAAGGCTTTTTCCACAAGGTCCTTATGGATTGGAAAAGGCAATGCGGAAATCAAGCGCATTTTCAAACAGATGGAAGAGGAAAACAAAAAAAGCAGCTGTTGGAAAAGCGATATTTTATCTTCACTTGCCATTCGGCTGATTACGGAGCTTTCTGTGCTGTATTTTCCCGAAGAAGCACAGGCTATCAGAAAGGAGGATTACACGGATCTGAATGAAAGCCGATCCTGGATATTGGATCAGCTGCTGCTGGATGACTGCAGCCATGTTACTTTGAATGACTTTGCACAGCAAATCGGAGTAAGCCCAAGACACGCCGAAAGAATCATAAAGGATTATTACGGCGCTTCCTTTAAAAAACTGAGATATGAAGCAAAAATGGCAATGGCTGCTTCTCTTCTGGAACAGGAAAAACTCAGTGTGGAGGAATGTGCAGTCAGATGCGGATATACAACGTCCTCAGCTTTTACAACTGCATTTAAAAGAAAGTATAAAATCACCCCTGCCGCATATAGAAAAGCAAAACTGTAAAAAACAAAGGAGTAATGCAATGCATTACTCCTTTGTTTTATTCAGACACGATCAAATCACCCGTGTCCTTTATTTTCATAAACACCGGATGTTCAAAACCGGATGTGTTCGGCTTATGAAAAGTCAGCATCAAACCTTCTTTTCCTGTAAAAACCATTCCGTGCCCGCCGTCATCATCCATAAGCGGGGGCAGATGTATGAAATTGCCGTCTATCTCACCGTTATCCGATCTGGCAATGC
>CAJUDJ010000007.1 GCA_910584985.1 uncultured Eubacterium sp.
ATTTCCTTGCTTTCCTCAATTGCAACAAGCTGCGGTATAACATGCTCATATTTTGTGGTTTTATTCTGGCTGGGCAGGATATAATGCCCTTCTATCTGCCCGATTATTGTGAGGCAGTGAATGAAATGGCCGTCTTTTTCAACTGTAATAGAGCCTGTTTCAAAATCGCCGGAGGAAGAACCTTCTTCCGTTTTGGTTTGATTTTCATTTTCTTCAGACATAATAACACATCCTTTTATGCTTATTATGCCCGATTTAGCTATAATATTATAGCATAGTAATTTCTTTAATTCAATAACCAATAAGATATTAATATTTAAAATAAAATTGTAAATTTACTGTTAAAACATTGACACAAGTTAAACAATATTATAAAATAGATTGACAAATTTTATAACAACTTTGGAGGAAAAAGTATGGGACTTACACTTGCACAGAAATTAATCAAGGCTCATCTTGTTGAAGGAAATATGATTCCGGGTGAAGAAATCGGACTTCGCATCGATCAAACACTTACACAGGATGCTACGGGCACAATGGCTTATCTTGAATTTGAAGCCATGGGTGTTGACAGAGTAAAAACAGAAAAAAGTGTTGCTTACATAGATCACAATACATTGCAGACCGGCTTTGAAAATGCAGACGATCACAGATATATTCAGACGGTTACAAAAAAGCACGGCATTTATTTTTCAAGGCCCGGCAACGGCATCTGCCATCAGGTGCATCTTGAAAGATTCGGCATTCCGGGAAAAACCCTTATCGGCTCAGACAGCCACACCCCCACAGGCGGCGGAATCGGCATGCTTGCCATGGGCGCAGGCGGGCTTGATGTTGCAGTTGCCATGGGCGGCGGCACTTATTATATTCCGATGCCGAAAATGACAAGAATTAACCTGCACGGCTATCTTAAGCCATGGGTGTCCGCAAAGGATATCATTCTTGAGGTTTTAAGAATTATGAGCGTTAAAGGCGGCGTTGGAAAAATTATTGAATACGGCGGAGACGGCGTTAAAACCTTAACCGTTCCTGAAAGAGCAACCATTACCAATATGGGTGCGGAACTTGGCGCAACCACCTCTGTTTTCCCGTCCGATGAAATCACGCTTGCTTTTCTTAAGGCACAGGGCCGTGAAAACGACTGGACGGAAATTCTTCCCGATGCAGATGCGGAATATGATGAAATCATTGATATTGATTTATGTTCCCTTGTTCCGATGGCAGCCTGCCCGCATATGCCGGATCAGGTTAAAACAACAGACGAAATCGGACAAATCAAGGTTGATCAGGTTGCAATCGGTTCCTGCACAAATTCATCTTTTGTGGATATGATGAAGGTTGCTCAGATACTGAAAGGCAAAACTATTGCCCCCACAGTTTCACTCTGTATTGCTCCGGGTTCAAAACAGGTGCTGAATATGCTTGCACTCAACGGTGCTCTTTCGGATATGATTAATGCAGGTGCAAGAATTCTTGAATCCGCCTGCGGCCCGTGCATCGGTATGGGCCAGAGCCCGAATTCAAAAGGTGTTTCCCTGCGTACCTTCAACAGAAATTTTGAGGGAAGAAGCGGAACAAAGGATGCCGGAATTTATCTTGTTTCCCCTGAGGTTGCAGCCGCATCCGCGCTTACAGGCTATTTGACCGATCCGAGAGAGCTTGGAGATGCACCGAATGTTTCCATGCCTGAAAAATTCATTGTAAACGACAATATGATTGAAGCACCTGCCACTGCTGAAGAAGCAAAGGAGGTTGAGGTTGTACGCGGCCCGAACATCAAACCTTTTCCAAAAACAGAGGCTCTGCCGGAAGAAATCACGGCAAAGGTTGTGCTTAAGGTTGAAGACAATATCACTACCGACCATATTATGCCTGCCGGTGCAAAAATTCTTCCCTACCGTTCAAATATTCCGCATCTTTCACAGTATTGCTTTGCTGTTTGCGATGAAGCTTTTCCTGAAAGAATCAAGGCAGAGGGCAAAGGATTTATCGTGGGCGGAGCAAACTACGGTCAGGGCTCAAGCCGTGAACACGCTGCGCTTGTTCCGCTTTATCTTGGCGTTAAGGCTGTTATTACAAAAAGCTTCGCACGCATTCATGTTGCAAATCTTGTGAATGCAGGCATTCTTCCGTTTACCTTTAAAAATGAAGCCGATTACGATAAAATCTCGCAGATGGATGAACTTTCGCTTCCGTCCATCCGAGATTGCATCAAAAACAACAAAACCGTTGTTCTTAAAAATATAACCAATGGTGAAGAATATGAGCTTGATTCAAGCCATTTATCTGCCCGTCAGAGAGAGATGCTGCTTTGCGGCGGTCTGCTTGACTACACAAGAGAAATGAACAAATAAGGAGATACATTATGATTAACGAAAAAGATAAGCTTGCAATTGATGAAGCGGTTGAAAAATTCCGTTCCCTTATGGAAGGTCAGCTCGAAAGAGCAAAAAAAATTAAAGAGGATAAGGATTTTCTTGATTTTGACAAACTGGATACAATTGTTATCGGCATCTGCGGCGGCGATGGTATCGGCCCTGTAATTACAAAAGAAAGTGAAAGAGTACTTGCGTTTCTGCTTAAGGACGAGGTTGCAGCCGGCAAGGTGCAGTTTAAGGAAATAGATGGCCTTACCATTGAAAACAGAGCAGCCTGTCTGAAGGCCATTCCGGATGATGTGCTTGCAGAGCTTAAAAAATGCCATGTTATTCTGAAAGGTCCTACAACCACCCCAAGACAGGGCGATGGCTGGCCAAATGTTGAATCCGCCAATGTGGCAATGAGAAAAGAGCTTGATTTGTTCGCAAATATGCGTCCTGTAAGAGTGGCAGAGGAAGGTATTGACTGGACTTTCTTCCGTGAAAACACAGAGGGCGGTTATGCTGTGGGCTCCTACGGTGTGAATATCACGAACGATCTTGCCGTTGACTTTACCGTTGCAACACAGGAAGGCTGCGACAGAATTGCCCGCCTTGCCTATGACTATGCAAAGAAAAACAACAAGGGTAAGGTTTCCATTATCACAAAAGCAAATATCATCAAAACAACAGACGGCAAATTCCTAAATACAGCAAAAAAAATCGGTGAAGAATACCCTGATATCGTTACGGATGACTGGTATATTGACATTACAACGGCAAAGCTGATTGACCCGATGAGAAGAAAAGATTTCAAAGTATTTGTGCTTCCGAATCTTTACGGCGATATTATCACGGATGAAGCTGCTGAATTTCAGGGCGGCGTAGGCACGGCAGGCTCCGCCAATATCGGCAAGCGCTATGCAATGTTTGAGGCAATTCATGGTTCAGCGCCAAGAATGATTGCTGAAGGCAGAGGTCAGTATGCAGACCCATGCAGCATGCTTCGTGCATCCGTTATGCTGCTTTCCCACATCGGTTATCAGGATAAGGCAAATGCGCTTGAAGCCGCCCTTGACAAATGCATGTTTGAAGAAAAAAAGCTTACTATAACAGGCAGAGATACAGGCTGCACCTGCCAGCAGTTCGGCGATTATGTTATGGAAACAATAACTGAAATGACTGAATAAATCCTTATTTTGTCATATTAAGAGGTAAAAATTATGGATAAAAAAGAGGAAATCTCAATATCTGTTATAAAAAGACTTCCCCGTTATTACAGATTTCTGCAAAGCCTTAAGGAAAACGGCATTATCAGAATCAGTTCCAAGGAGCTTGCAAACCGAATGGGGCTTACAGCTTCCCAGATACGCCATGATTTCAACTGTTTCGGTGGTTTCGGCCAGCAGGGCTACGGATATAATGTGCCCGAGCTTCATAACAAGATCGGTGAGATTCTGGGTGTGGGCATTGAAAGAAAAACCGTGCTTATCGGCGCAGGAAATTTGGGAAAAGCAGTCTGCAACAAAATCTTCGGTGTGAAAAGCGGCTTCAGACTGATTGGTATTTTTGATAAAAATGAAGCAATCTGCGGCAATATGATAAAAGGTATTCCTGTAAGAAATATAGAATATCTTGAAAATTTCTGTATTGACAATAAGCCGGTTTGTGCTGTTATCTGCATACCGTCCAACGATATGCAGGAACTTACGGACTTGCTTATCAGTCTTGGCATCAGAAGTTTCTGGAATTTCAGCAATTATGATATTGGTATGGCACATCCCGATGTTCTTGTTGAAAATGTGCATTTAACAGACAGCTTAATGACACTGGGATACCTTACTGCTTCGTATACAGACAGCAAGGAGGAATAAAAATGATAAGAATCAGCACCAAGGAAATAATTGATATTCTTCCCTACGGCGATGGAAAGGCCATTCTTGTTGAAAAAAAACCGCTTGTGAATTCAACACAGTTTAAAGCGGCTTACAGCGTAATTGATTTTGAAAATAAATCCAAGAATGTTTTGACAAAAAATGCTTATCTTCTGAAAAAATTCGGTCCGGCTTTTAAACCAATAAGCGAAACCATTCCGAATTTTGTGCAGTGTGATGCAGCAATTCTTTATGACAGGCGCGTGCTTGTTATTTATCCGAATGGCGAAGCAGGCATATTTGACCGTGAAGGAGAGCTTTCCTGGAGCGGATATTTCAATTATCACGAACAGACAGTTTACGGACTTGCACCGGAAAATAAATATTTCTGGAGTATCTGTCCTGCTGAAAACTGTGTTATCCGCTATTACAGCCAGACCATGCAGGTGGATTTAAGAATAGGCGGAAAGGATGCCGCCACTTTTATTAATCCAATGCATATTTCTTCAGACGGCGGAGATATATTTGTTTGCTGCGGCACAAACAAGGTAAGAAAAATAGACGGTTCGAACTTCACGGTTTCGGATTATCTTAACTTTGATGAACCGATAAAGCAATACCACCGCTTCGGCAATCATTCCATCGCGGTGCTTTCCGGCGGAACTTATCTTCTTGATGAAAGTTAAAAGCAAAAATTTTGAAGGCTCAGGACAGCATTAGCTGAAATCTGAGCCTTTCATTGTTTTTTAGCAAAAAACCTTTCAGTCGGTGCTTATAGGGCCTGTGCAAGCCACCAACTGATGGTTATGATTATATACCTATTTCTTCAATCATTTCATTCAAAATACTGCATGATTTTTCAAACTGTTGCTTTTCGTCCTCCATAAGCTCCATTTCAAGAATTTCCCGTACACCGTTTCGGTTTACAACAGCAGGCACACCGATATAAATTCCTTTGTGCCCATATTCGCCTTTCAGATATGCCGAAACCGTAAAAACCGAATTTTCATCGTTCAGTACAGCTCTTGTAAGCCGTGCAAGCACCATTCCGATTCCGTAATAAGTTGCGCCTTTTGCATTGATAATTTCATAAGCCGATTCTCTTACATCAACTGCAATTTTTTTTAAATCCTCCATCATATTTTCATTGTTTTCCTCAAGCCGGGAAATCGGAAGCACCGAAAGCATTGCATTGCTCCATGCAACAAATTCCGAATCGCCGTGTTCACCGATAACATAAGCATGCACATTTCTTGGATTTACATGAAAATAATCACCCATCATATAACGCAGCCGTGCCGAATCCAGCGTAGTGCCCGAACCGAACACTCTGCCGCTCGGAAAGCCCGAAAGCTCATAAACCACCTGCGTCATAATATCAACAGGATTGCTTGCCACCAGAAAAACGCCGTTAAAGCCGCTTTCAATAACAGGCTGAACAATAGACTTAAAAACCTTATAATTTTTCTGAAGCAAATCTCTTCTTGTTTCCCCTTTTAACTGAGGGGCACCTGCACAGATCACTACAATGTCCATATCTGAGCAGTCGCTGTATTCGCCCGAATAGATTTTCATACTGCTTGGTGCAAACGGAAGTCCGTGCGACAAATCCGCAGCTTCTCCCCTTACACGCTCTTTTTTTATATCAATAAGGCACAGTTCATCGCATATATTCTGATTCAGAATGGAATAGGCATAGCTCATTCCTACCATTCCGACACCGATTACTGCAACCTTTTTTCTGTCATTAAACATAAAATCACCCGAAAGTATTATTGCCATACTTTCGGGTTAAATTCTTTTATTAAGGATTATTTGAAGAAAAGCGGAAGTTTTTCAAGAAAAACAATATCCTTACGCTTGGCAGCATCACCTTCGGCAAGTGGTGCGGCACAGGCAACAATATTTCCGTTAAAGGCATGAACCACCTTAACAGCAGAAGCAAGCGATTCACCGGTTGATATAACATCATCAACAATCAAAACACGCTTTCCGCTGAGCAAATCGCCGTCCTCATGACCAAGATACAGATACTGTTCCCGTTGTGTAGTAAGTGAGTTTACTGCAACCGCCACGGGATTATCCATATAAACCTTAACACCTTTGCGGATAACGATATATTTTTTGCCACTCTGCCTGCTCATTTCATATGCAAGCGGAATACTTTTTGCCTCCGGCGTTACAATATAATCAAATTCAGGGCACTTTTTTATAAGCTCGGCAGCGCATTTTTCCGTTAATTCAACATCACCGAAAAGAATAAATGCAGCAATATCCATTTTATCGCTTACGGCAAATTTCTGAAGTTCTCTTTCGAGGCCTGCAATTTTCAGCTTATAGGTATTGTTGTTCATATCATTTTTTCTCCCAAATCTGTTCCGCCTAAAATATGAAAATGAAGGTGCTTAACCGTCTGCCCTGCATCCTCTCCGCAGTTGCTTATAATTCTGTAAGAATCGATGCCCTGAGATTTTGCAATCTTTGGCAGCTTTTCAAAAATGCGGGCAATATACTTGCTGTTTCTTCTGGTAATTTCACTTGCTGAAGTAATATGCATCTTAGGAACAATAAGAAAATGAACAGGCGTAAGCGGATATTTATCCGTAAAAGCATAAATCATTTCATCTTCATAAATCTTTTCACTCGGAAGTCTTCCGTCAATAATATCGCAAAATAAACACATAATTATTTCTATACCTTTCCGGCTGCAAGAAATCATAGCAATACTGCCTTGTGCAGCCGGCAAGGCATATTTTATATCTTACTTATTAAGAATTGTTTTTATAATATCGCAAACGGAATTTAAGGCAGAATCAAGCTTTGAAAGATCCTTTGCACCTGCCATGGCAGAATCGGGCCTGCCGCCTCCTCCGCCGCCTGCAAGCCTTGCAACCTCTCTTACAACATCGCCGGCTTTCACACCCATTGCAATGGCCTCTTTGCCGCAAACTGCAGCAATTGAAGCCTTTTCACCGTTAATTCCAGCAATAACGCCAACAATATTATCTGCTTTCTGCTTCAGGTCATCGCCGATAGAACGCAGGGCATCCGGTGCTGTGTCCTCAAGCTTTGCAATATAAACCGAAAGACCGTTTATATCCAAAGGCTTACTGAACATATCGGCACTCTTAAGCTTTGTAAGCTCCGCCTTAAGGCTTTGAATTTCCTTGTCTTTTGCCTTGGATTCCGAAACAACCGAATCAATTTTTGCTTTCACATCCTGAATACCTGTTTTCAGCACTGCTGCGGCAAATTTAATTATATTTTCATCAGCACGGTAATTCAGAAGCAGATTTGTTCCCGTAACAGCCGTAATGCGCCTTACACCTGCGGCAACGGATGATTCGCTCATAATTTTAAACAGACCAATCTGTCCGCTGTTTGAAACATGTGTTCCGCCGCAGAATTCCGTTGAAAAATCACCGGCTTTAACAACTCTTACAATGTTGCCGTATTTTTCACCAAAGAGCATCATTGCGCCCATTTTCTTTGCTTCTTCAATCGGCATTTCCATGCTTTCCACAGGAACTGCACACATAATAAATTCATTGACAATGAATTCAACCTTAGCAATTTCCTCTTCGGTTAAAGCATTGAAATGCGTGAAATCAAAGCGCACTTCACGGGCATTTACAAGCTGACCGGCCTGTTCAACATGATTGCCGAGAACACTGCGCAGTGCAGCCTGAAGCAGATGGGCAGCTGTGTGATTTCTTTTGATCATATTTCTGCATTCAGCATTGATAGAAGCCTTAACTGTATCCCCTGTGCAGATTACGCCACGGTCAACCGTTCCGGTATGAAGAAAAATTTTATCAGCATTTTTCGTTGTATTTCCAACAAGAAATGTACCGTTTTCAGAAGAAATAACACCGCAGTCGCCAACCTGTCCGCCTGATTCGGCATAGAAAGGTGTTTTATCAAGCACAACAATTCCTTCCTCATCCGCACCGAGCATATTTTTAACCTCGCCATCAGAAACAACTGCAAGCACTTTGGCTTCACATTCATAATCGGAATATCCTGTAAATTCGGTTTCACCGGCATCAATTTTTATATTTTCGCTTATCCATGCATCCGTATCGCTGTCTTTTCTTGCGGCACGTGCAGTGCTTTTCTGCTTTTCAAGAAGTGCATTGAATTTATCTTCATCAACCGTTAAGCCCTTTTCCTCAAGAATATCCCTTGTTAAATCAAGCGGGAATCCGTAAGTATCATTCAGTCTGAAAGCATCCTCACCACTGAAAACAGTTCCGTCCATTTTGCTGATATATTCTTCAAGCAGAGCGAGTCCGCTGTCTATTGTTTTGCCGAAGGATTCCTCTTCCGAAAGCATAACCTTTTTAATAAGCTCTCTTTTGGCATCAAGATAATCATAAGCTGTCAGATTTTCATTAACAACCGTATCCACAACACTGTAAAGGAACGGCTTGTGAACACCAAGCAGTCTGCCATGGCGGCAGGCACGTCTAATAAGGCGGCGGAGCACATATCCCCTGCCGCTGTTTGACGGAATAACACCGTCCCCAATCATAAATACGGAAGATCGGATATGATCCGTAATCACACGCAGTGAAATATCCTTGTTGTCATCCTCATGGTACTTAACACCGGCAATTTCGGAAATCTTTTTCATAATATTCTGAACCGTGTCTACCTCAAAAAGATTGTCCACGCCCTGCATCATGCAGGCAAGGCGCTCAAGACCCATGCCCGTGTCAATATTTTTCTGTGAAAGCTCAGTATAATTTCCGTTTCCGTCATTATTAAACTGGCTGAATACATTATTCCAGATTTCAGTGTATCTGTCGCATTCACAGCCCGGTGCACAATCCGGGCTGCCGCAGCCGTATTTTTCTCCGCGGTCAAAATAAATTTCACTGCAGGGGCCGCAGGGACCCTGGCCGTGTTCCCAGAAATTATCCTCTTTTCCGAGCCTTACTATATGTGAAGGATCCACCCCGACCTCTTTTGTCCAGATGTCAAAGGTTTCATCATCATTTTCATAAATCGTTACCCAAAGCTTTTCAACAGGCATTTCAAGCACCTCTGTGCAGAATTCCCACGCCCATTTTGTTGCCTCTTGCTTGAAATAATCGCCGAAACTGAAATTGCCGAGCATTTCAAAATATGTGCCGTGGCGAGCCGTTTTGCCTACACGCTCAATATCAGGCGTGCGTATGCATTTCTGACAGGTTGTTACACGCTTTGAAGGCGGCGTAACCTCGCCTGTAAAATATTTTTTCATAGGAGCCATACCTGAATTAATAAGAAGCAGGCTTTTATCGTTATTCGGAATCAGGGAATAACTTGGCATGCGAAGATGCCCCTTGCTTTCAAAAAATGACAGATATTTCTCTCTTAAATCATTTAAAGATGTCCATTCCATTGTTTGTTACCTCTGCGAAATAATACTGTAATATGCTTTAAACAAAATTTCAAGGGCAACCTGAAAGGAGCTGCCCTTAAATTCTGCTTCATTAAAGTTTTTCAACAAGTTTTTTAAGTTCAATCATTTCTTCTTTCGTAAATGTTAAACCTTTGCTCATTTTTGAATGATCCGGCGACCAGTCTCTTACATCAATTTTCGGTTCGCGGCCATTCCATGAAATCATATTAACTTCTCTTGTCCATCCGCGGGCAGTTTCGGAAATTACACCTACATGCTCTGTGATTTCATATTTGATTTCCGGCATTACGCTTCCTCCTTTTCATAAATTTTATTAAAATTGTGTTACTCACATTTTATTTTCTTGTTTTCTTTCTTTTCTCAACAATTTCCTTTGTATCTCTGGCAATCATAAGCTCTTCATTGGTTGCAAGAATAAATACACGAACTTTATCTGTGGGCATGGTAAGCTCTGCTTCAGCACCCTTAACCGTTCTTTGGTTAATTGACTGGTTAATTTCAACACCGAGATAACCCAGATAGGAGCAGATTTTAGCACGAAGCCAGAAACCGTTTTCACCGATTCCACCTGTAAATACAATTGCATCAACGCCGTTCATAGCAGCAACATAAGAACCGATGTATTTTGCAATCTGATAAGCCTGCATTTCATGGGCAAGCATTGCTCTTTCATCACCGGCATTCTGATTTGCAAAAACATCACGGTCGTCAGAATAACCGCCGGAAATCGCACTTACACCTGACTGTTTATTCAGAATTTCCTCAACCTCTTTCGGGGAAAGGCTGAGTTTTTCCTGAAGATAGGTTACAACAGACGGATCAACACCGCCGGAACGAGTGCCCATCATAAAGCCGTCAACAGGGGTGAAGCCCATTGAAGTGTCAAATACTTTTCCGAATTTTACAGCGGCAATCGAAGAACCGTTTCCGAGATGACAAGTTATCACCTTAAGCTTTTCAAGCCTTTCATCCATAAATTCAGCACATCTCTGGCTGACATATTTATGAGATGTGCCATGGAAGCCGTAACGGCGGATTCCGTATTTTTCATAATATTCATACGGCAGAGCATACATATATGCCATCGGCGGCATTGTGCTGTGAAAGGCCGTGTCAAAAACGGCTATCTGCGGCACATCCGGGCCAACAACGGAAAGGCATGCCTGATAACCCTGAAGATTGGCCGGATTGTGTAGCGGCGCAAGCGGAATCATTTTTGTTACATCTGCTATAACCTGTTCGTCAATCAGCACGCTTCTTGTATACTTATCGCCACCCTGCACAAAGCGGTGGCCGACTGCATCAATTTCGTCAAAGGATTCAAGAACCTTATAATCGCCTGTGGTAAGAAGTTCCTTAACCGTATTGAACGCCTCAATATGATTGGGCACTTCCTTATCAAAAACAATCTGGCTTTCGCCTGTTTTTGTATAAAGAATATTTCTTTCACCGCCTGTAATCTGGGCGCCGATTCTTTCAATTGTTCCCTTGCAAATAACCTTTTCGTCTTCCATATTAATCAACTGAAATTTAAGAGAGGAGCTTCCGCAGTTGATAACAAGAATTTTCATAAATATTATTCCCCCGTATATTGCAATTTGTGGTATATATATTATAATAATATATATATAATTATTAGTCAAGAACAGTTTTATATTTTTCGGGGTTTTTTATGGTTACAGGAATCGTTTGCGAATTTAATCCGATGCACGGCGGGCATAAACATTTAATAAAATCAGTTAAACAGGATGAAAAGGATGCCGTTATCTGCTGCATGAGCGGAAATTTTGTTCAGCGCGGCGAATTTGCGGTTGCAGATAAATTTAAAAGAACAGAAACGGCGCTTCAAAACGGAGCTGATCTTATTATTGAACTGCCTGCTGTTTATTCAACACTTTCCGCCGAAGGATTCTGCCGTGCAGGTGTTCGGCTAATTGAAGCCACAAAAGCAGCAGACAGAATTGCCTTCGGTGCTGAAAATGCCGAAATTGAAAAACTGGCTGAAATTGCGGAGAAACTGAAGGATAAATCCGTTCAGAAGCAGATTGCCGCTGAAATGAAAAGCGGTATATCCTTTCCCGCCGCACGAAGCAGAGTTCTGAACACTGCGCTTCTGGATTATCCGAATAACATTCTTGCCGTTGAATATTTAAAGGCAGCCACACTGCCCTGCTTTGCCGTTAAAAGAATCGGAATGGGTCATGACAGCGATGACGAATTGTACTCCTCATCTGCCATAAGGCAAAGAATGAATAAAAATGAGATATGCTCCATATATCACTGCGAAACGGCTGTTCTTTCACGGCTCAGAATGATGACGGCAGAGGATTTCAAACAGATTGCAGATGTAAGCGAGGGACTTGAAAACAGAATTGCCGAAGCAGTTAAAAAGGCCTGCTCGCTTGATGCGCTTTACAGCCTTGTCAAATCAAAACGGTATACCCTTTCCAGAATCAGAAGAATTGTTCTGCGAGCTTATCTCGGAATTACGGACACACCCGAAAATCCACCGTATATTCGTGTGCTTGGCTTTAACAGCAAGGGGCGTGAACTGCTTTCAAAAATCAAAAAGAATGCAGATTTACCGATTATTACCAAGCTGAGCGACTGCACCCAGAGCACACGGCCGTTTTTTGAACAGGAATGCAAGTTTACCGACCTTTATAATCTTGGATATAAAAAGCCGCTGCCCTGTGCAACAGAGCAGCAATCTCAGATTGTCATAATATAGTTTTCAAATTCATCCCGTGTCATTAAAAAATTCAAACAGCTTAAAAGAGAATTTGTAGAAAGAAACTCCGGAAGATTTAATGCTTTCAGGAGTTTTTTTCTTTTTTCACGCGAATTTACACCGCCGGATAAGCCGCAGGCAAACAAATCATAATTTGTAATCAGTTCTCTATGTTCCGCTTTGCTGTATTCAATACCGGCCTGTTTAAAAAGAGAAATCAAAATATCATCGCTGATGCCCTCAACGCCGAGTTTGCCTTCCTTTGAAGGTTCAGCCTTTCTTTTTTCCCTGCCGTATATATCCGGAATATAAAGATGGCAAATCTTTTCCTTCGGAATTCCCGAAGCGATATAATGTCTGATCTGAAAGCCCGAATGGTCGGAATCCGTAAGAATAATGATTCCCTGTTCATCTGCAAGCTTTTTTATAAAATCACGCCGTTTTTTGTCCTTATATATCTGAAAACCGTTTGTTTCAATAATAAAAGCATCCAGAATATTTGAAAGCTTTATTTTATCATACTTTCCTTCCACAACCACAGCCTGCTTAATTTTAATCATACCGAACCTCTTTTGAAATCAGAAGAAGCTTCACTATCGCCTCTTCAAATATAAGCTTTTTATCTGCCGAGGTGCTTTTAAGCGCATTATCCGCCTCCATCAGAACATCAAGCGATTTTCTGAGCTGCTTTACGGAAAGCCCCGCCGAATCCCTTACCGCATTATTGATATAGGAATCAAACGGATAGGAAAAATAATTTTTAATATCATTTGCAGGCTTACCTGCCGCCTTTGCACATTTTACCCGATACATATCCACATAGCTTTTTGAAATTGTGCCAAGAAGATATTCCGCTTTGGTTTCCAGAATAAAAAGTGTGTTCAAAACGGAATATGCCTTATCATAATCCCCGGCAACAATTGCTTTTGAAAGGTCATTTACTCTTGCCTGAAGTGATTTTGTGGCAAGACGGTCAATCACTTCCCGTGTAACCTCTGCCCCTTTCACAAAATGCGCAATTTTTTCCGTTTCATTCTGAAGCGTCTGAATATCCGTGCCTGCAAGCGAAATAAGATATTTTGCATGATTTGGGGAAATCAACGCCCCTCTTTTCTTAAAGCCCGAAACAAGCATTTTAACAAGTTCTGCTTCCGTTCTCGGCTTAAGTTCAACGGCAGAGCCTGCTTTTGTAAAAGCGTTTTCAATTTTATTTGATTTGGAAAGCACCTTTCCGTCCTTGTTTTTTAGCGGAAAATCAAGCGAATCATACCAGAAAACCAGTATTGTGGTTTCGGGAACATCATTTAAAAATTCCTGAAGCAGCTTAACATCGCTTTCGCTTTTATCAAACGGATAATCACACACAAGCACAAAATTAAAGCTGCTCATCATCGGAAGCATTTCGGCATCCTTCAAAATTTCATCAAGCGTTGTGTCCTTGCCGTTATAAGAATGAAAATTGAAATCCTCAAACGCAGGCTCAACCAGCTTATTTTTCAGCAAATGAACATAATGGCTTTTCAGAAAGCTTTCTTCTCCGTATATAAGATAAACATTTGAAAATTCGCCTGTTTTTATCTGATTTTTAAGCTCTGTCTCACTTATTTTTGCCATTCATTAAGCCTCCTTTGTGTGTAACCGTCTTTATTCACCATATAAACGCTGTTATATTCTTCTGCACCGATATAAATCGCAGATTCAGCCGAATGCTTTTCCTTTGAATCCGTATATACAAATTCTGTGTTATAAGCGGTAAGAGTCATACGGCAACGGTTATTTATATATTTATATTCTACATGAAAATCCTGCCACAAATCAACATTAATTTCATTCTGCGTATAAATATGTTTACAGTTTACCGCTTCGTTCATATTCTTTTCTTTTGAAACATAATTGACAGGACGGAATTTTTCAGCCAGCCTTTCGGAAACATTTCCCTTATCACAATCAACAATCAAATACAGCTTAAGATGATTTGATTTCAGAATATTGCTTACAGCCGTCAGCTGCCTTGTATCCTCAACACCGAAAACCGCAGCATTTTTTCTGTTGTATACAATTACAGCTGTTGAATGATAGCCGGCAATTTCCTTAATATATATTGCATTATAATTTAATACCGCAGAAACGGAAAGCAGAATTACAAACACAGCAGCACTGATTGCAGTGCATGTTCTGAAAATGTGCTTTTTGTTGATTGCAAACGCTGTGCCGAAAAGGATGAAAACAAGCCCGATTGCCAGTCCGAAAGCAACATCATTGATTCCGACAACAGCAAAAGGCAGCCTGGCGCAAAAAGCCGTAATATCAATCATAAATGACGATAAAGCGCCGCAAACAAAGGATAAAGCTGATGCACCAAAAGAAAACAGCATCAGAAAGGATGATATCAGAGTAAGCTGGGCAAGCGGAATCATTATCAGATTAAGCAGAATCCCGTAAGGTGTGATATAGCCGAACACAAAATACATAACGGGAAGCGTTGAAATGAAAACCGAGACCGATGCTGCTAAGATATTATAAAAGTATTTCACAACTGCATTCTTCGGTGTAAAAATTCTGCGGATATGCGGATGAATCACAAGCAGACCAAGCACAGCCGTTACCGTCAGCAGTGCGCCGGCATCCGTTACTGCATAAGGATTCAGACAAATAATAAACACCGCCAGACCCAAAGAATTCATCGCATCGCTTTTCTCTTTAAAAAGCCGACCTGCCATAAGAATAACCATCATAATGCCTGCACGCATAATGGATTTTGAAAAACCTGCAAGCGAGGCATAAAAGAAAACAGACAAAACCGAAACCAATATATGCGGCAGCTTCGGAACACGGAGCTTTTTTAAAATCCAATAGACCGAACCGCTGAACACAGCAAGGTGAAGCCCTGAAACAGCCATAATATGCATAACACCGCTTGCTTTAAAATTGTCAACCGTTTCAGCACTCAGATAAGATTTATTTCCTGTTGTCAAAGCAATCAGAAGCCCTGCACTTTCACTGCTTACATTTTGCTGAATCAAATGAATGATATTTTCTCTTAAATGAAGCATATACGAATTCAGGCTGAAAACCTCTTCCCCTGTTACAGCGGCATTATCAGTATAGGCAGAAAGATAAATTCCTTTGCCAAAGCTGCCGTAGGAACGAAAGCCGTTATCGGAAATAAGGCGGAATCTGATTTCTCCTTTAAGAATCTCATAATAATCCGCATCTATCTGAACTGGTGATTTTAATTTAACTTTTATATTCTGCGGCGCATTTGCTGCACGCACAGATTTTGTTTTTACAGTATAAGTATAGCTGCCTGCTGTTGTTTTTTCTTCCAAATCAACAATATAAAATTCAGCATTCGCCGTTACATTATCCAATCTTGTCTGCGGAAGAAAGGAGCTATAATAATTTGATATAAAAATCACACAGGCAAGCACTGCTGAAAGCATGGCGAGCGGAACAGCCACTCCTCTTCGTGTTCTTTTTATCAATAGAGAAACAGCAAAAGCGGCACCTGTAACCGCAGAAATTACAAGTGCCGTTTTAATCTGAAAAAAATTGAGTATAACAAGAGTAATTGCAAAGGAAAAACCGATATGTGCAAAAACTCTTTTCATTTATTAATCTCCTGTACTGATAGGCTCAATTGTAAAGGCATAGCTTTGTTTTTCGCCCTTTTTCATAAGATAAGGCTCACGCACAAAGGCCTGCCCGGGCATATCGCCGCCAACGCCGCAAAGCATATGGTCAATATTGACGGTTGTGATTTTACGGTCATACGGAATTTCATGCACATGCTTTGCTTTATCAAGTGCTTCAGTGGTGTAATGATATGCACTGAAATTGATAGGATCATTATAATAAGAAGACACCTTAAAGCCGCTTCCGCTTTCATCCGTTATTGTGAAATAATGAACATCTGCTCTGTTGGCATTTTCCTGCGGACGCATATAGCGGTATTCCAAATCGGTAACGGTTGCACTGTATTTGCCTATCTTTGCGCCTGTTTTTCTGTCGCAATAAGTGGCATGAGGCCCTCTTCCGTACCAATTCACATATTCCATGCTACCGTCCAGCACCATTCTGGCACCGAATTTAATCATATTTGCCTTCGGAACTGCACTGTGATAAACATAAATTCTTCTGTCCGGATAAATCTTATAGGTTGAAACCGCATTTTTGAGCCCGGGTGTTTTCCATGCAATATGCACTTCAACACAATTATCAGCACCCTGGGTTACAACTGTTTTAATTGCCTTTGCACGCTTTCCTGCCCTTTTCCATTTATAAAACGGATGAAAAGGAATCAGAAACGGTGTAAAGTTCAGAAAATCTATATCATTATCCGTTAAGGCTCTGAAATAGCAGGGTTCAAGCGGTGCTTTAAGTTTTTCCCTGCCGTTAATGGAATAATTTGTAATTCTTCCTTTTTCAACGCATACAAAGAAAGCATTTCCGTTTATTTCAACATTATTGCGTTTAACTGTATAATGCAGCTCCCCGGAACATTCCGGGGCTTCCGGCTGTGGCAGCGCATTCAATACAAACTGATCCCACGCAATCTCATAATCATAAGGCAAGCCCAATTTTGAATCTTTTGTATGGAAGGAAACAGTCAGCACAACCTCTTTATCAAAAGGAAGCGTTGTGTAGTTATAAGGAATGGTAATGAAGGTTTCGGAAAGCGGAGCACATTCAAAAGTTCCGAGCTCTCCTGAAGAGATTTCATCGCCGTTTGCCGATACCGCCCATTTGCACACAAAATCCGAAATATCCGTAAACAGGAACTTATTTTTAACCTTATATGTACCCTTCTGAATATCAAAAAGCTCTGTTTTAATTTCCGCATACACCTTTTTAACCTCGTGTATCTGCGGGTGCGGCTGTCTGTCTGCCCCGATAATGCCGTTTGCACAGAAATAAGTGTTAGAGCCTGCCATTGCAGTTGTATTCGGAATATTGATTATGTTTCTCGGCTCCTGCTTTGCAAAATCATCGCCGTAAAGCCATTCATCCTGCCCTTTTTCATTCACTCTGTGAATTGTCTGGTCCACAAAATCCCAGATAAAGCCGCCGCACATATTATCATATTTTTCAAAATCATCCATATATTCCTGGAAATTTCCAAGAGAATTTTCCATGGAATGTGCATATTCGCAAAGCAGAACGGGCTTTCCCTCATACATTTCAGCTTTTATCGGCTTACTGTCCGCAGCAAGCTGATTTGCAATATTGTCATAAAGTGAAATGGTGATAGGCTCTTTTTTTCCGAGCTTTTCCATCGTTGCGGCATCGGGATACATTCTTGAAATAACATCGCTTTTTGTTAAATCAAAATCACCCTCATAATGAAACTGCCTTGTGTCATCAAGCCTAAGTGCGGCTTCCTTCATTTTGGCAAAGTTATCGCCGTCCCCTGCTTCATTTCCAAGACTCCACATAAAGATGCAGGGATTATTTCTGTCTCTGAGCACCATTCTTTCCATACGGTCTACAACAGCGCCTGTCCACATCGGATTGCTTCCCGGCACACCCTTTCGCCTGACGCCGTGCGTTTCCACCTCGCACTCGTCCATAACATAAAAACCATATCTGTTGCACATTTCATAGAAATAGGGATCATCGGGATAATGAGAAGTTCTGATAGCATTGATATTATTCTGTTTCATAATATCAAGGTCCTGTGTGTAGCGTTCCCGCGGAACTGCCCAGCCGTGATCTGCATCAAAATCGTGGCGATTTACACCCCTTATCATAAGCGGCATTCCGTTGAAATAGATTTTTTCATCCTTAATTTCAACCTGTTTAAAACCAACATCATACACTTTAACCGCAAAAACACTTTCATCTGTTCTTAAACGCATAACAAGCTTGTAAAGGCTGGGTGTTTCGGCAGACCATTTTTCGGGATTGTTTATATCCGCAATAAATTTAACGGATGAACGATCAGATGCAAGGGAAATCCGGTTTGCTCCGATAACAATTTCTTCCCCCTTCGGTGAAATCAGCTTCGCTTCAACCGTTACATCACCCTTATACATCCAGTAATTGACGATGTCTATATCCAAAAGCGCCGTTGCATTCTGATAAAAATTATCAAATTTCGTTCTGAAATAAAAATCTCTTAAGCACACAGAACTTTCGGCATAAAGATAAACCTCTCTGTAAATGCCGCAGAGCCACCACATATCCTGATCTTCAAGATATGTACCGTCTGAATATCTGTATACTCTTGCCGTAACGGTATTTTCCTCATCATATTTAAGAAATTTTGTTACATTGAATTCATGCGGCGTCATCGAACCCTGTCCGTAACCGACAAAAGCACCGTTAATATAAACTTCAATTGCAGCTTTGGCTGCACCGAAATGAATAAATATCTCTCTGCCTGCCCAAGAGCGGTCAACGCTGAATTTGCGGCGGTATATACCGATTTCCTGCATTCTTTTGTTAATATGCGGAATTCTGCGTTTGCTTCTGCTGATTGCCCTCGGAAAAGTGCTGGCATAATAATACGGCACAGAATATCCCTCTGTCTGCCAGACGGACGGAACATGGATTTCATCCCATTTTGAATCGTCAAACCGAACGCTTTCAAAACCTTCGGGCTGATTTTTAATACCTCTCTGCCAATAAAACTTCCACATTCCGTTTAAGGACTGCTTGTATCTGCTTTCCTCACCCGAAAGCGCTGATTCAAGATCATCATAGGGCATTGCAATTGCGTGCCCGTCCTCTTTATTAATCTTAAAAACTGAGGAATCTTCCCAGTAAAGCTTATCCATAAATTTACCTGCCTTTTGTTTATTAATTTATATATTAACACATAATTGTTTAAAGGTCAACAAACTTGAATATGGACAAAAGCATATTGATTTGCTATACTGTAATTATAAACAATCTGTTTGCTTGGAGGTTTAATTTTGATAGTTAGAGTTAATGAAAGCAATATTGACGAATATGAGCAATTTATAAAAAATCACCCGAAGGGGCTCTTTCAGCATTCATCCAAATGGGCAAAGGTGAAATCTGCCTGGAAATGGGAAGCACTGATGCTTAAGGATGAAAGCGGAAAAATTCTTGGTTCCGCTGCCGTTCTGATTCGATTTGTGCCCGTTATCAAATATTCGCTTTTCTATGTATGCAGGGGCTTTGTGGCAGATGAAAATGATTTTAATACTTTTGATAAGCTGTTCAGCGCACTGCTGGAGCTTGGAAAGGAATATAAGGCATACTGCATTAAAATTGACCCTGAAATTGTAATTCAAAACGAAGCATACAAAAAGCATCTGTTAAGCAAAGGCTTTAAAGAGCTTAATCCCGGCTGTATGGATTTCGAAAATGTGCAGCCCCGCTTTGTTTACTGCTTTGATTATAATAATTTATCCGAAGAAGAGCTTCTGCTTACCTTTAAAGCGGATTACAGAAACAGAATCCGAAAAGCACCCAAAAAAGGCGTTGAGGTTAAAATCATGGGCTCTGAGGCACTTGACGATTTTGTTCGCATCATGCATGAAACAGGAGAAAGAGACGGCTTTTCCACAAGACCCAAAGCCTATTTTGAGCAGATACTCAACTGCATGGGTGAAGATGCAAGGCTGTATATGGCCTATTATAACGGACAGGCTATTGCAGGCACCATCGCAATAAAATGGGGCAGAAATGTTATGAAATATCAATACGGTGCTTCCTCAAATACGCACAGAAATGTGTATCCGAATTATGCACTGCAGTGGGAAATGATGAAATGGGGCATGGAATGCGGCTGTGATGTTTATGATTTCGGCGGAATCAGCGGCGACTGCCAAAACCCCGAAAATCCGCATTACGGCTTATGGCGCTTCAAGCACGGCTTCGGCGGATATATGAAAGAATTCATCGGCGAATTTGATTATGTAATCAACAAACCTGTATACACACTTTACAACCTTGCAATGAAAATAAAGAAGTAGAAAAATGAGCAGATATATTATTGATATAAATAAATTAAAAGAAAATATAGAATGGATTCAAAAAAAAGCATCAGTTCCCGTTATAGGCGTGGTTAAAGGAAACGGTTACGGCTTCGGCATAAAGGAGCTGACCGCCGTACTGAAGGAAAGCGGCATAAAAACCTTTGCCGTTACCGAGGTTACGGATATTCCCATGCTTAAGGAAGTTCTTAATGATGAGGATATTCTTGTTATGCGCTCCACCTGTATAGAGGAAGAAGCTGAAATCATTGCTGAAAACGGCTGCACGGCCACAATCGGCTCAAAAGAAGCATGTGATGTAATGAACCGTGTTTCTGCAAGGCTGGGTGTCAAAACAAAATGTCACCTTAAGATAGATACCGGAATGGGCAGATACGGTTTTATGCCAAGTGAGGTGAACAGTGCCATTGAATGCTACAAGGCTGAAAATCTTGAATTTACCGGTGCTTACACACATTTTCCCGATGCATTCAATAATATTCCGCTTACAAAAGCACAAACCGAGCTGTTTAAGGACACAATAAGGCAGATTGAAAGTGCAGGCTGCAATACAGGAACACTGCACTGTGCAAATTCCCCTGCACTTTTGAATACAGAAAATGTCTGCCTTGACAGTGTGCGCATCGGTTCTGCCTTTACGGGAAGGGTTATCACAAGAAATAAAACCGGGCTTCACCGAATCGGCCGGCTTGAAGCAGAGGTAATTGAAACAAAAACTGTTCCCACCGGTTATTCCGTAGGCTATTCGGGCAGCTTTAAAACAAAACGAGAAACCAAAATTGCCATTGTTCCCTTCGGGCATTATGACGGCTTTGGGCTTACACAGGATAAGGAAGAGCTCGCACTCAGAAATGTGCTTTCTGTTTTAAAACAATATTTGCAGAAAAAAAGAACCTATGTTGAAATCAACGGCATAAATTACCGCGTTTTAGGTAAAATCGGACTTTCGCACACTGCTGTTGATATTACAGGCTCTGATGTAAAAACAGGCGATATTGCAAAAGCAGATATTTCTCCGCTTCTTGTTAATCCGAAAATAGAACGAATATACAGATAAAAAACGGCGTGCACTGCACGCCGTTTCATCGTTTATTTCAATAAATTTTTGATTCTGCCCTCTATTCTTTTTTCATAAAGCACGGTGAAGCTTTTAAGCAAAAGCTCATACATAATAAACGCAATATTCATGGCAACAGAAAAGAAGATAAGCATTGCAGAGGAAAAAGTGCCGTTTTCAAAAAAAGGTATGCCGAACACATAAACACATATCAGTTCTATTGTCGCAACCGAAGCATTAAACAATATGAATTTCAGAATAACACGAATAAATTTCATTCTGATTTTTTCAATAAACGGCTTTACAATCGGATAATAACCGAAAAACAGTGCATACATCATAACCGTTTCCTTTTCGGGCACAAAGAGCAGAGAAAGAAGGGATACGGCAATATAAACATATGCAGCATATCCCCTGCCGAAAGTTTTATTTATCATAAAAATAACAAGCCCCAAAAGCATCGGCACTGCATAGGAGAAAATATAAAGAATGCTGCCTGCAAACAGAAGCGCCGCAGAAAGTGCGGCAGAAAGCCCGCAGAACGCAGCCTTAACAGCCTTTTTCAAATCAATCACCGTTTCTATGATAACAGATTTACGGGTAAAAATACAGCTATTTTAAATTATTTATCATGCTGTATATATCTTTTCTTTTCAGTCCGTTTACTTTTGCCTTTGGCAGCCAGAAGGTATATTCTGCTGCCTTTATCCATAAAATACGAGGAAATCGGGGTGAAACAAATATGTTTTCAGCGGATTTTTTATGCAGGATATTATCTGAAAAATGTGTAAAAGCAGAATCAAGCGGCTTCAACGGCCCTTTATCAAGCGGAATCTCAATCGCTGTGGGGCTCATTTCCCCTGCACCGATTCCGATACCCTGCCCCCATTGAAAGCCAGCCGCACTGCACCAGTTTTTTATGATTTCACAGGCAATTCTGTTTTGCGTGCCTTCAAAAAAACCATTATTAATCATACAGTAAACCGTTTTGTTCTTTTTATCAAAGTCCATGTTTTCAAGCTTTGACAACAGCCAAAGCAAATTGGACGGCAGGCTGTCTATATAAAGCGGAAAAGCAAATACAAGCACATCAGCGGCTGTCATTTTTTCATATTCCGTTTCGGTTAAATCCTCTTTATTGGAAGTGATAACTTCTGTTTTATGTTCTGAAAGCCTCGGAAGAAAACATTGGATAAAATTTGCCGTATTGCTGCCTTTTGCCTTAGGACTTGCATTGATAAAAGTAATTTTCAATTCAGCTTCACCTCCGTGCCAAGCAACTTTATATCAGAAAGAAAACCGCATTGAAAGCTTGTGCAATGATAATTAACCGCATTGGATTTTACAAGTGCCTCTGCCGTTTTTCTTTCACTTTCCGTAATATTTTCACCGTAAAAATATACGGAATAAGCAAAAGAATTTACATATCTCTGTTTGTGATGGGTTTCCTTATTTATGATTTCAAAGGAAGGCAGCAGATAAGAAAGGGAGCGGTCAAGCACATTTTTTACAAACGGGCTGTAACAACCGTAAGTGCACCGGGTGATTACCGTTATTTTTTTCGCTTCTGAAAAAAGCCAGCCGATGTTTTCATATCCGTCTTTTATAACACATTTGCCGGGTGTTTTAATCCAGCAGCCGAAACAGCCCGTGCAGCTTTTTATGGTTTTGTTGTCCTTTATAACACAAATATTATCGGGAAAATCCGAAAACAGTTTCTGGAACTGTTTTTCTTCCATGTCGTGAATCAGAATATTCATAAAATTTACTCCTTTCGCAAAGCAGATGCCGAGCTGATGATTTCTTCTGCTCTTTCTTCAAAATCACCGTTTAACTCCAGATTCGGCATAACGGATATAGCGGAAAGTCCGTGCACCAAGGCCCACATTGCCATAATTTTATTTTCTATTTCCCGATCGCTTAATCCGAATTTCAGAAAATAAGCGGATGCTGTTTTCTTTAAAATCTCAAGCGGTTCATTTTTACCCGATTTATTAACAGACGGCTGAATTTCAATATTTTTTCTTGAAAACAGAAAATCAAAGTAAAGCGGATTTTTATAAAAAAACATAACATATGCCTTGCCGAGCTTAATAAACAGCTTATCTGAATTTCCGTATTCTTTTACCGCCTTTTCCAATTCTTCTGCAAATCGTTTCATAACATAATTCTGCATTTCGGCAAGCAGCTCATCCTTATTTTTAAAATGAGCATAAGGCGCAGCATTGCTTACACCGCATTCAGCAGCAAGCTTTCTTAAGGACAGCTTATCCTCGCCGTATCTGCTGATCAAAACAAGACCTTTTTCCATAAGCTCACGCTTTAAATCGCCGTGGTGATATGCTTTATTCTCCAAAAAAACAGCCTCCAAATCTTAACACTGATAAGATTATAGCATGTTATCTTTACACTGTCAAGATTAGGAAAACAAAAAAAACTTCATTCAACATAAAAAAGGCTTTTCCCAAAAGGAAAAGCCGGCTGTGAAGAGACGGATGAGGTAATAAAGAAAAATCACTTTATAATTAATATACCTCATCCGTCAACTGCGTTGACACCTTCTCCTAACAGGAGAAGGCTTTTAACCAAACAAAAGTTATACTGCAAGTTTATTTATCTGAAAACAAATTCCCTGCCGTTGATTAAATCATCCAGAATATCCCTGTGTTGACGGCAAAACAGTTCGGGCAGATTTTCCAAATTAAAATAACCGATTTCACTTGTTTCACTGTTGGAATCAATCGGATTTCCACCGATGATTTTTGCTTTGAAAATGTGGCATATCGGCTGTGCCTTATCGCCGTTTTCATATTCGGCAAAATACTTGGAATAAACGCCGAAGAAGGAGGCAATTTCCACATCCAGTCCGCTTTCCTCTTTAACTTCCCGAACAGCTGCTTCTGCAACGGACTCTCCCGGCTCAACCATACCGCCGAAAAAGCCATATTTTCCGCAGTCCGCTCTTTTCTGTAAAATTAATCTGTTTTGCTCATCAAATAAGATGCATCCTGCAAAGTTCAGAATTAATCTTTCGTGCCCAAATTCTTTTCTTATTTTCTTTATATATTCTTCCATCGCTTAATCCTCTGTCAAAACTGAAAAAGGCACAGTATTTACACTGTGCCTTGCTGTTTATAAAATTAATAAAGCTTTTTGCCGTTTTCAATATCCATAATCTGATCCACTCTTGTTTTATGGCGGCCGCCCTCAAATTCCGTGTTCAGGAACACCTCCACAAGCTCCAGTGCAAGCCCTGTCCCAATCACCCTGTCGCCAAGACAAAGACAGTTTGCATCGTTATGCAGCCTTGTGTATTTTGCACTGAAATAATCCGAGCAGGCACAGGCACGGATTCCTTTCACCTTATTTGCAGCCATGGAAATGCCGATTCCCGTGCCGCAGCAAAGAATTGCCTTATCACATTCACCGCCTGCAACACCATCACACGCTTTCTGCGCTGCAATGGCATAATCAAATCTTTCAGGGCTGTAACAGCCGTAATCCTTATACGCAATTCCCTTTTCGCCAAGATACTTTATGATTTCCTGCTTCAGCGGAAATCCTGCGTGGTCTGAACCAAGTGCAATCATTTTAGTTCTCCTTTTTCAACTTTAATTCACGCTCTGCCTGGCTTAATCTTAAATAAACGGGCATAAGCGATTCTGCTTTGATTTTTTCTTTATCGACTGCTGCAAGCGCAGTGCCAATACCGTTCTGCCATCGTTTTTCACCGTCAGCCAGAACAGCATTATTCTGATTTATATTGTTATAGCACAGTTCTGCACCGTCCCCTGCTATAATCACCTTTTCATATGCTTCAATATCTTTCCTCAAATCCTCTATTGAAACAGCTCTGTCTGCACAAAGCCTTGTGATTTTACCATGTTCAGCTTTAAACAGCGCATTGTAAAACTGCATTCGCCTTGCATCCATAACCGCACAGACCACAGCGTCTTCTTCAACAAAATTATACGCAATGGCTTCCAGTGCAGAAACGCTGATACACGGAATATCATAAGGAAATGCAAGCCCTTTAACCGTTGCAACACCAATTCTAACCCCGGTAAAGGAGCCCGGCCCTGCCGTAACTGCGATTGCATCTAGATTTTTATATTCATAACCCTGCATTACGCTTTCAATAAGCGGCAGCAGCGTTTCGCTGTGTGTGAGCCCCTTGTTAATGAGTTCACTTTTTATAACCCTGCCGTTTTCCGTTAAAGCCGCAGAAGCCGTAACCGCAGAGGAATCAACAGAAAGAAGAAGCATTATCTGTTTTCACCTTTATTATAAATTTTTATTTCTCTTTCGCTGTCCGAAAGCTTGGAAATTTCAATAATTACTGCATCATCGGGCAGCGCGCCGTAAATGTTTTCGCTCCATTCCGCCGCAATGTAGGCATCTGTTTCAAGATAATCAAAAAAACCTGTGGAATATAAATCATCCCAGCCGTCAATACGGTACATATCAAAATGATAAAGGATTTTTCCTGCACCCCTGTATTCATTGCAGATGGCAAAGGTGGGAGAAGAAACATCCGCATCTATTCCAAGCCCTTTTACTAATCCGGCCGTAAATGCAGTTTTCCCTGCACCCAAATCGCCAAGATAACCGATTACAGTGCCCTTGGGCAGATTTTCTGCTAAGGAACATGCCAGTTCAACCGTTTCGGCATAGCTTTTTGTTTTATATATTTTCATATCAGAAAAGGCCAACGGTATTTCCGTTTTCATCAATATCAATTTTATATGCCGCAGGCGCTTTTGAAAGGCCGGGCATTGTCATAATAGAGCCCGTCTGGCAGACAAGGAAACCTGCACCGTTTGAAAGATTTACGGAAGACACGGTGATTCTGAAATCTTTCGGCCTGCCGAGAAGTGCAGGATTATCCGAAAGACTATACTGCGTTTTCGCCATACATACAGGCATTTTATCCGCACCGAGCGCAATAAAATCTTCAATACTCTTTTTCGCTTCTTTTGTGTAATCCACACCGTCTGCACCGTAAATTTCACGGGCAATGGTTTCAATTTTATCGTAAACAGACATATCAAGATCATACAGAAAATGGAAATTGCTTTCCTTTTCACAGGCTTCAACAACCTTTTCTGCAAGCTCAATTCCGCCGTTTCCGCCCTCTGCAAAGCATTTTGTTACTGCAAAATCAGCGCCCTTTTCTTCGCAGAAATTCTTTATAAATTCAATTTCCCTGTCCGTATCGGCATAAAAATGATTGATTGCAACCACAACTGGCACACCGTATTTTTTCAGATTATCAATATGTGCACCAAGATTTACAGAGCCCTTTTCAAGCGCCTGCATATTTTCTCCAATCAGCTCATTTTTCGCAACACCGCCATTATATTTCATAGAACGCACAGTTGAAACAAGAACAATACACGAAGGTTTAAGATTGGCAAAACGGCATTTGATATCAAGAAATTTTTCAGCGCCCAAATCAGAACCGAATCCGGCTTCGGTAACACAGTAATCGGCAAGCTTCAGCGCCGTTTTGGTTGCCCTTACCGAATTACAGCCATGGGCAATATTGGCAAACGGACCGCCGTGCATAATGGCAGGTGTATTTTCAAGTGTCTGCACAAGATTTGGTTTAATGGCATCCTTAAGAAGCACGGTCATTGCACCGTCAGCCTGAATATCTCTGCAATACACCGGTTTGTTGTCATAAGTATAAGCCACCAGAATATTGCCAAGCCTTCTTTTCAAATCAAATAAATCTTCTGAAAGGCAAAGAATTGCCATAACCTCTGAAGCTACTGTAATAATGAAATGGTCCTCTCTCGGAATACCGTTCAGCTTACCGCCGAGTGAACATACAATATTTCTGAGTGCACGGTCATTCATATCAAGACATCTTTTAACAAGAACTCTTCTCTGGTCAATCTGAAGTGCATTTCCCTGTTGAATATGATTATCGAGAATTGCGCACATAAGATTGTTTGCACTTGTTATGGCATGCATATCGCCTGTAAAATGAAGATTAATATCCTCCATCGGCACAACCTGGCTGTAGCCGCCGCCGGCAGCACCGCCTTTAATTCCGAATACCGGACCGAGCGAAGGCTCACGAAGTGCAATCACTGCCTTTTTTCCGATTTTTGCAAGAGATTCACCAAGACCGATACTGACAGTGGTTTTCCCCTCTCCAGCCGGAGTGGGATTTACAGCTGTAACAAGAATCAGCTTACCGTCCTGATTTTCTTTTACTCTTTCAATAAGTGTGTCGGATATTTTGGCTTTGTAATGGCCGTAAGGCTCAGTTTCGCTGCTTTTTATTCCGATTTCCTGTGCAATTTCAGCAATGGGCTTCATTTCTGCCTGCTGCGCAATTTCAATATCACTTAACATTAATCTACCTGCCATTCTTAATTTTTTATTTTATTATATATTAAAATTTATAATAATTCAACTGTTAATAATTTTCATCTTGAAAATAATTCAATTAAAGAATATAATATAAAAAATAATTAAAGGAGACAGAGTATGGATAGCACAAAAAGAAAAACATCTTTCGGCGAATTTTTCGGCGGTCTTGATCATATTTCAATCATAACTTCACTGATTTGCTCTGTCTTTGGTTTTCTTCTTGTTTACAGCTCGGTATATTCCAGCCTTAACCCCGAAACACTTCTTACTTCATCCGTAAAGGTTATGCTGGTATCTGTGCTTTCAACTGCTGTTGGTATAATACTGGCATTAACACTTTCCATGATAAACTATGAGGCCATAAGCAAGCTTTGGCCGTTTATAGCAGCAGCCTGTGCTGTGCTGATGATTATAACTTATTTTTTCGGAAGCGGCCCGCCTGACAGACCGGATGCAAGAAGCTGGCTTGATTTTAAAATATTTACGATTCAGCCTTCGGAATTTCTTAAAATAGGCTTTATTATTTCCTTTTCCTATCATCTGGACTTGGTTAAGGATAAAATAAACAGAATTAAAACGATAATTCCGCTTGTTATTCACGGCCTTATCCCGATTGCACTTGTGGTGCTTACCGGTGATGCAGGATCTGCGCTTATCTTTCTGCTTATGCTGATAGGTATGCTGTTTTTTGCAAAGATTAACATCGGTTATTTTGCAGCAGGCATCTGCGCAATCATTGTTGCTTTTATCGGTGCATGGCGACTGGGAATCATAAATGGGCTTCAGCGCTCCAGAATTGAAGCACTTTTTTATCCGGAGGAATATGCCGATGTTATGTATCAGCAGATAAACGGAAAAATAGCACTGGGCAGCGGCGGTTTATTCGGACAGGGCTATCTTCAGGGAAAAATGACACAGAGCGGTGCTGTGCCGGTTAATGAAAGCGATATGATTCTTACCGTTGCCGGCGAGGAATTCGGATACATAGGTGCAATGGCAGCAATTTTGCTGCTTGCCGTTTTAATTATAAGAATTGCTGTAATCGGATTAAAGGCAAGGGATAATGTTGGTTATCTTATGTGTATGGGCATTTCTGTTATGCTGTTTGCACAGGTTTTCGTAAATATCGGAATGGAACTTTCCCTGCTTCCGTGCATCGGAATCACGCTTCCCCTGTTTTCTTCGGGCGGTTCATCCAGCTTAAGCATTTATATTGCACTTGGCATAGTTCTTTCGGTTTACAGATACAGCAAAGCACAGAATGTTTCTCTCTTTTACAAATATTGATATTTTCTTTACAGGAAAAAGACTGCTTCGGGAAATACTCCTGAAGCAGTCTTTTTTATATTATTTCGGTGTAACATTAACAGTAACGGTATAATCTCCAAGCACCCAGCAGCTGCCTTGGGAAGAAACACTGAAAACAACCCTGCATTTGGTTGTCTTTTCGTCAATCGTGCCGTTTTCCTCCATAGGTGCAAGCGTAAGCGTAAGGCTTGATTTATCAATGCTTTCTATAACATCCTCAGCTGCAATAACGGTAACGGAATTCGAGGATATTCCTGTTACGGAAACATTATAATCCTTAAGATCAGGTTTAATATCACGCCTGTAAATCGGAATTGTTTTTGACGCATAATTATCGGGAACCGTAACGGTAACCGTTATTTCTTTCGTTCCGTCAAGCACTTTAATTCCGCTCAGCTGCGAGGTATCAAATGTGAATGTATTTTCACCTGTAGTCAAATCACTGAAAGAAATATTGCCAAGCATAAGCTCGTTTGAAGCATTGCTTTCCAATGCACCTACCTGCACAGAGGTTACAGAATATCTGACATCCAGAATATCTGCAGCATTATCCGGCCCTGAAACAAACGAAACCGCAGGCCTTAAATTCTGAACCTTTAAAATCGGAACATTTGCAACAAAATTTTCACTTTCCGGCGCAACCACGGTTACATAATTCACAATATTATTATTTTCATCAACAGCTCTTGGCTGAAGATTTACACGCTGTGATTCGGTTAATCCGCTTTCAAGATTAACATCGGCAACCACCTTTTCAACACTGGAAATATAGCTTCTCGGACCTTTAATCACTGCTGTGCTCTGATTAATTACAACATCCCCCACAACATAGCCGTCAGCTGCAAAATCATCATTCAGATAATTCAGTTCAATCGGCATGGCTGCTTCCTGGGCAACATCATAATAACCTTGCGCAGAGGTCGGAAAATAGTGATCCACCTTAAATTCAGCATCGGCAGGTATGTTAATATTAATCGGAACGGAAAGATAACCTGTTGATGTAACATTGCTTGTTTGAAGAGACGCCGTAATATCCTTTTCTGTTATATCCTTGGCAATGTATTTTTTGCAGGAAACGGTTACTTCAACCGTTAAATCACTGTTACCGTAATATGCAATACCAAGCTGTTCGGCAAGTGTATCGGTAAAATCAACCGTTACGGGAACTGTAATGGTTTTTGTGGTTTCAGGACTTAAAGTCATTGAACTTGTAATCCATATAATCACTGCCGCAATGATGGAGCAAACAATAAGATATCTGTCATTATAAACAAGCTTTCTGAAAGAAAACTTACGCTTTTTATTTTCATTTTCCATTATTTTTTCATCCTCCTTACAAGCCTTGTAATAATCTTGTCATCAGATGAATTATCATTCGGAATAAATTCATTCATCAGAATATCTCTTAAATCACCATCTGAAATATCGCTTTGAATAAAACCGCCTTTTGCAAGAGAAATAGCACCTGTTTCCTCAGAAACAACAACAATTAGCGCATCACTTTCCTCAGACAGACCGATTGCAGCACGATGGCGTGTTCCGAAAGAGGCCTGAACATCCTTTTTGGTAAGCGGAAGAATACATCCTGCAGCATAAACTTTTCCGCCCCTTATAATCATTGCCCCGTCATGAAGCGGTGTTTTCGGAAAGAAAATACTTTCAATAAGTGCTCTTGTGGCCTTTGCATTCACAACCGTGCCGCTGTTGATTACATTGCCGAGAAGCGTTCCCTTTTCAAAAACAATTAAAGCACCGGTTTTATTATCACTCATATTTGAACAGGCTTTAATAACAGCCTCTATCCCGTTTTCAATTTCAGCAATTCCTGCGGCAACATCAGGATGAATGATGGTTTTAAAGCTTTTTCTTGCGGCACCCTTTCCGATGGATTCCAATATGTTTCGCAGCTCCGGAGCAAAGATTACTGCCACAATAATTAAAATATTGGAAAAAACAGATTCAAAAATATAACTTGAAGCTTCCATATTCAGCAAATACACAACAAGATAAATACAGGCCAGAAAAACAATGCCTTTAACAAGCTGCATTGCTCTTGTTTCTCTTATAATCCGAACACAAACATATATGAAAACCGCAACCAATACGATATCCAGTAAATCTGTAATGCGAAAAGTTGAAAAAACACTCAATATTTTGTAAAAAAAATCTGACAGGGTATTCAGCATATAAAATTCCCTTCGTTTCTTTGTAAATTATATTATACTGTAAGCAAATAAGGGAAAAAACTTTTTAACGCAGTTTAAAAACACGGGAATACTCCTGTATTTTGGGCTTTAAACAAGTGCAAAGATAAATTGCCTTTCAAAACCTTTTATCCCTATTTGGTTTCTGTCTATATATATTAACACACTAATATAAAATAATAAAGTCGAAATCAGATTTTTTTTAAGGATTTCAAAAAAAATTCACAATCGCGGCGAGTTGTGAAAATCGAAGGACAAAGCCTTACTGTTCCCCTTTCAAGCGTATTGAAAAACCGATGGGCAAGCGGCGAGCAATGAAGCCCTGCCCTTACCGCAATATTATGCTCAGCCAGAAGTGCAGCCGTTTTTTCACTTGAATAATCCTTGTAATTAAAGGAAATAATAGGCACGGATTTATTTTTTTCAGGCTTTGGACAATACAAAACCGCATCGGAATTTTTAGACAGCCCGTTAAACAGGCAATCCGTTACAGCAAGCTCATGCTGATAAATATGCTCCATTCCTTTTGAATTTATAAAATCTATCCCTGCTCCGAGCGAAAGAATTCCGCTGTTGTTCAGTGTGCCTGCTTCAAGTCGGTCCGGAAAAAAATCCGGCTGATTCGGATTTGTGGATTCACTGCCCGTGCCGCCGTCTATAAGCGTATTCAGATAGGTGCCTTCTTTAACGGCAATAAAGCCCGTGCCCATATTCCCGAAAAGACACTTGTGCCCGGGTGCACAGAGAATATCAATATGATTTTTCTTTGCATCAATGGGAATAACACCTGCACCCTGCGCAGCATCCACAATAAATCTTATATTATGCTGTTTCGCAATTTCCCCGATTTTTTCAATCGGAAAAACCACACCAAAAACATTTGATGCCGCCATGCAGACAATAAGAGAGGTGTTTTTTCTGATAAGACGCTCAAAATTTAAAGCCGTTTCAGCTGCATCAAAGCTGTAATCGGCAACATCAAACTGAATAATGCCGTCATTTTTAAGATGGTTTACAACACGCCAGACAGCATTATGCTCCAACGCAGAAATAATTACATGATCACCCGGTTTTACACTGCCTTTTATTGCCATATTCACTGCCTGGGTGCAGTTCATTGTAAAGGCAATATTCTGAGGCTCAAAACCAAACATAGCACCGATTTTTTCACGAACCGAATAAATCTTCTCAGCAGTATGAACTGAGGCCGCATAACCGCCTCTGCCGGAATTAAAACTGTAATTTTTTAAGGCATTTACTGTATTTGATAAAACATTCACGGGCTTCGGATAAGATGTTGCCCCATTATCAAAATATATCAACGCCGTTCTGTCCCCAATATTCTGATGCCGTTTCTTTCAAGAAGCGCCTTTATATGATGCTCGTTATCCTCTGTTCTGATTACATAACCGCATCCATCGCCGGGAACAGGATTTTCAAGCCTTTGAATAACGGCTTTAACAGAATTTTTATTTAAAACACTTTTTGCACGCTGTGCATTGGTAATTGATCCTACCTTTATATATAAATTCATAGTAAAAACCTCACTTTCTTCATACTATGAAAAAGTGAGGTTTTCGTTTAATCAATATTAATCTTTGTTATTTTTCTTATCAGCTTTTGCTGCCTTCTTTTCAGCCTTTGCTGCTTTCTTTGCTTCAAGCTCTGCAAGTTCATCTGCACGCTTTGCGGCAATTTCTGCTTCTTTGATACGGTCGGCTTCATCTGCATTTGCCTTTGCCTCGTCATAGCGGGCTGCTATTTCATCAAAGTGCTTGAAGTTTTCTTCCTGAACAAGAAGCTTTCTCGCATCAACATAAGCCTTTGCTGCACGGTTGAACTGTGCAAATTCATCTGTAAGAAGCTTAGATTTAGCACGAACAGCTTTACGCTTTGCTTCAAGTTCTTTAATCTTTGCATTGCATTCTTCAACAACTGAATGATTCTTTGCCTTATGAGCAATGCTTTTTTCCTTAACAAGCTCTGCAATTTCTTCGTTGTAGCGGTCTTCCTCGTCAAACATGGCAAGAAGTGCTTCCATATCCGGCTCAACAAATTTCTTAACACTGCCAAAATATTTTTCATATGCCTTTTTGGAAGAAATTCTTTTCTTTGCAACCTCTATTGAGAATTTACGTATCTGCTTTTCTTCCTCAGTGTTTTTTGGAAGATTCTTTGCTTTTGCAAGGTCAACATTTAATTCTTCAAAAGAAGAGTTTTTGATACCGTCAAGTCCGAGGTCAAATATTCTTCTGTAAACATCAACCTGGTGCTGCATAGCTGCCGTATTGAATTTATCAAGTTCATCACAAACAAACTTTGAAATATCAATATTTTCATTGAATATAAGCGCTTCCTTATATTCTTTTTTGGCTTTTTTGTATTCTTCCTTATTCGGAGCATTTTTATACATATTCTTGCTGACTGCCTTGGGCTCGGCAACTGCCATTTCTCTGGCTTCGCGAACAAGATCAATTGCATCAACAATCTGACGGTCGCTGAGCGCATCGTTACCGTAATCCTCAAACATAGCACGAACCTGAAGAACCTTGATAACTGATTTCTGCTTTTTTTCCGAGAAATCATACCAGAAATACGGAACAACATTAAGAAGTGCACCAATTGCAGAAATAAGAATCAAAGCACTGAGAAGCGGATAAAGAACATCCGGATCATATAATGCGGAATATGCATTGTTAAAGTTATCCTGACCGGTTGCCAGCTGTTCGGAAAGAATAGTGCCAACTGTTTTTCCGTCTCCCATTACGCGGTTAAGAATATCAGGATTGGCTGTTACAACAGCAGCATTTTCCTTTGTAATTCCGCCTCTTTCATAGATAATCGGCAGAACAGAAGAAGTCAGAAGGCTGATAACCGTTCCGATTGTGGCAACTGCGGAGAACATTCCGTCAATACGCTCACCTGATTTATACTGCTGGAAATCACGGATATCTGCCTGAATTGCCGGATTAAGGATATGTGCAAAAGAGCCCATGAAGGCATTCAAATACATACAGCCGAGAACAAGCCAGATAACTGCCTTGGGATCTGCCTGAATTGCCGGCATCAGCATAAGGATAAATACAATGTTGAATATGTTTGTAACAACAAGCACTGCCTTTTTGCCCCATTTGCGGATGCAGAACGGAGCAAGAAGCATACCCCAAAGAGAAGCATTACCATACAGAGTTTGAACAAGGCCGAATACATTACCGGAGCAAACACCGCCGTAGTTATATACCCAGTTAAGAATATTGCTGTATGAAGCTTCAAGAAAGCCAATCCATCCTGCAAGAGAAATAATCCAGAAATATTTATTCTTTGCAACAGCTTTTAAAGCATCAATAAACTTAATCTGAACAACATGCGTTCTTGCCTGAACAATTCTTTCCTCAGTATTCTTATAAACAACAATACAAAGTAAAATGCCGAGAATTGTAAGAATGGGATATACCAGTCTGTAAACACGGATATCGGTTGTGTTTGAATGGAAAACATTTGCTGCAATAAGCGGTGTAACCAATGAAACAATCGTTGGACCAAATGAATAAACAACGCTTTTTACAGCAGTAACATCTGCTCTTTCCTGCGTGTTTGGCGACATAACATGAATCAAATTCTCATATGCATCATAGAAGAAATAATAGAAGAAATGCAAGAACAGATTGAAAATAAGTATTAATGCACATTTTGCTATGTAAGCTCTTGTTTCTCCGAGAAATTCACCCGTGCCGAAAATTATTTCAAGCTTGTCATACGGGAACCAAACCATAAGAATGGAAATGATTGCCGTAGGCACACCCATCTTCAGAATGTAAGGACGGTATTTACCAGCTTTGCTTCGTGTGTTATCAATGATATTTGCACGTATAGCCGTAAGCGGAATATTTGCGAGCACAGCGATAACATAAAGTATATACATATGTGTAGGGTCTACACCGAGCGTACTTGAAATAAGCGTGTTGTTTGTTGATAAGAGACATGCAGTTGCAATATTGATGATTAAGTATGCACCGATACCGCCGCCCGAATAAGCCGCAATCTGCTTCCATGGAATAAAGCGACCCTTCGGTGGATCATTCCAATAATACTTAACCTTGTCTACTACAGACGATACTTTTTGCTTTAATGAAACTTCTGCCATATTCATACCCCATTCCTTTATTTATAAAGCCTTTATAATTTAACATATTTTTAATAAAATAGCAATAAAAATTATACAGATTTAACAAAAAAATTTTTAACGGCGGATTTTATTAAAAAATCCGCCGTTACATACTGCTTTTTTATATAAATTCCAACATATTTTTCATCAAGTGTGCCGAAGATGAAAAAAACGCTTTATAAGCCTTGCAGAAATCCGTGTTAGCCTTATTTCGTTTACACCCGCCGCCTCTGCACAGGTTAAAATAACCGCAGCTTCTGCATTTTTCATCAGCAAAACAGTTTTCCTTAAGAAATTTTCTGTGCTTTTCACTGTTAAGCATATGCAGGAAAGATTGCTGATTTATATTGCCGATTTCCCATTCATCCGTGCAGTAAAAATCGCAGGGATATACCGTGCCGTCCCCTTCAACAACAAACTGCACGGAACAAAAGCCGTTCATGGAGCATTGTTCTGCGTGTTTTCCCTGAAGCAAAAGCAGATAATTATCAAAAGTGCGCACAGATATTCTGTTTTTGCGCATATTATCATTGTAATAAAGCTTAAATGCCTTTTCGAGGAAGAACAAATAATCATCATTGTTCATATATAAATCGCTGTTATACTCGCTTTTAAACGGCTTAAGACAATTAATATACTGAAGATTAAATATATGATTCTGTTTCATAAACTTATAATGCTCGCGCACGGAATTTGCCAGTTTTTTTGTTACAACAGACAACACATTGAATTCCACATCAAACTGCTGAAGCAGTCTGATTCCATTAAAAACATCCTGAAAGGAAGCACTTCCGTCAGGATAAACACGGTAAGCATTCTGTACTTCATTACCGTCAAGCGAAACACCGAGCAAAAAATGATTTTCCTTAAAAAAAGCACACCAATCCGCATTTAACAGCGTGCCGTTTGTTTGCAGACAATATGTAATTTTTGAACTATAAATATTATGAACCCGGATAAGGTCTGCAAAGGCTTTATAGAAGTTGATTCCAGCAAGCAAAGGTTCACCGCCCTGAAAAGTAAAAATCATTTCTGAACCCTTTGCGAATTCAACGGCGGCTTTAATGATATTTTCTGCCGTATTTATGGACATCATGCCCTTTGAATATTCCCTTCTTTCCGAAGCCAGCGAGGAATAAAAACAGTATTCACAGTTCAGATTACACACAGAGGAAGCTGGCTTAATCATTACGGAAATCGGCATTCGTTCACCTCTATTTCATTCAAAACCCCGCCTATATTTTTACGGATAACCAACTCGGCCCTGCTGTCTGCCGACGTTGGCGTTTTATTAATCAGAACAAAATGCCTGCCGCTGAAATAAGAAAGAAAACCGGCAGCCGGGTACACGGCAAGGCTTGTTCCGGCAACAATCAGGCAGTCTGCATCGGCGATTGCATCCACTGCTCCACTAACGGTTTCACTGTTAAGCCCCTCTTCATATAAAACAACATCCGGCTTAACAATACCGCCGCAGGCCTCACAGCACGGAATACCTTTTGAATTTAAAATATATTCTGCCGAATGGAATTTTCCGCATTTTGTGCAGTAATTCCTTAAAACCGATCCGTGCAGCTCAAAAACCTTTCTGCTGCCTGCTTTTTGATGCAGTCCGTCTATATTCTGCGTTACAACTGCGGCAAGTCTGCCTGCGTTTTCAAGCTCAGCAAGCTTAAGGTGTGCCGGATTCGGCTGTGCATCCAAACAAAGCATTTTATCTCTGTAAAACTGATAAAAATATTCTGTATGGCTGCAAAAGAATGTATGCGACAAAATTTCCTCAGGCGGATAATCATATTTCCGATTATATAAACCGTCCACCGAGCGAAAATCCGGTATTCCGCTTTCCGTTGAAACACCTGCACCGCCGAAAAAAACAATTTTTCTGCTGTCATCCATAATCTGCTGCAAGTTCATTTTCTCACCTGTATCCGTTATCAGAAATTCATATTGTTCCAGCCCCACTGCGTTGTACCGCTGTATTTTACATACAGCTTATCAGCAGGAATGGAAAGTTCCTCTTTAAAAATTCTGCAAACTGCTTTTGTCATTTCTTCACACTGTGCATCGGTTGATTTTCCAAAAACAGAAATATCCACAAACGCCATTGGCGTTTCTTCGCCTTTGAAATACATTGTGCATTTGTCCTCAAAGCTTATCATAAGCCAGCTTTCGCTTTTTCCGAGAATTTCGATTGCTTTGCCCAATTTAGCTTTCAGTGCAAGCGCCTTTTCTTTGCTGATTTCCACATTTGTGTTCGTATTGATAAATGGCATAATAAATCTCCTTTATTTTTTTCATTTATTGTAGTATAATTAATAAGCTAAGTCAATATAACAATATTACTTTAAGGAATGTTTAAAATATGCAAAAAGTTTTAATTGCGCTTTCAGGCGGTGTAGATTCCTCCGCCGCAGCCGGAATCATAAAAAAGGAATACGAAGCAATCGGGGCTACAATGAAGCTTTACTGCAGCAGTGAAGCAGACATCAGCGATGCAAAAAGCATATGCAGAAAAATCGGCATACCTTTTCATCTGCTTGATTTTAAAGAGGATTTTGAAAACACGGTTATTGCGGATTTTATTAATACCTACAAAAACGGCGGCACGCCGAATCCCTGCATTGTGTGCAACCGAATCATGAAATTCGGCAAACTGCTTGAGACTGCCGAAAAGCTCGGATGCGATGGAATCGCCACAGGGCATTATGCAAATATTGAATTCCGTAACGGAAGATACTGCCTGAAAAAAGCCACGGATTTATCAAAAGACCAGAGCTATGTGCTTTACGGATTAACACAAAGCCAGCTTGCAAAAACCATTTTTCCCCTTGGAAATATGACAAAGGAGAAAGCCCGAAATCTGGCAGGCAGCATGGATTTTCAAAATTCACATAAAAAAGAAAGCCAGGATATATGCTTTGTTCCGGACGGTGATTATTTTAAATTTATAGAAAGCTATACAGGAGAAAAATTTAAGGAAGGATATTTCAAAGACAAAAACGGAAATATCCTCGGAAAACACAAAGGTATAGAAAAATATACAATCGGGCAGAGAAAAGGACTTGGCCTTGCTTTGCCGCAGCCGATGTATGTTTGTGAAAAAAACACAGACAGAAACGAAGTTATCCTCTGCACAAACGAAGAGCTTTTTGAAAAAGAGGTGTTTATAAATCATTTCAACTGGGTAAGTATGGAAAATCCGAATACAGAATTCAAAGCAACAGCAAAAATCAGATACAATATGAAAGAACAGCCCTGCACGGTTTATCCCCTTACTGACACAGAGATTAAAATTATTTTTGACAAACCGCAGAGAGCCATAACAAAGGGACAGTCTGCCGTTATTTATAATGAAGACTATGTAATCGGCGGCGGAATTATAGAATAAAAATCAAACAGCAGAGTAAAACACAATGAATTTCACAAAAAAGGATTATAAAAAAAGATATAATATAGAAGCATATTCCCTTGCGCCCACTGCATTTGATAAGCTGCCAAACAGCAGCATCGGGCTTTATTGGGGAGAAGGCCACGGCAGCTCACGCATTATTAACAAGAAAAAGATTGTAAAATGTGCATTTGAAATGATACCTGACGGAATGACGCTTACCATGCGCCATCCGAAATATATCAGCCTTGCGCCTGCTGAATACGAAAAACAGGCATCTCTGCACGATGACTTTCTGGTTGGAAAGGAGCATCCATGGGGTATGATTCCGTTTGAGCATCCTGAATGGAAGCCGCTTCTTAACAAATGCAAGCACAGTTTTCGGACGGAGAAATGCCCTGGGGCCGTGATACAACCGTGTCTGTTATAAATCATATGGAATTTCTTCGCCAATGCAGGGATTACGGTTTATCCACATTAAGCCTTGAGCATAAAAGAGGAAAACAACAACTACCATTTGATGAAATGGAAGGATGTTTATATCACAGAAGCTGAACTGAAAAGGAACCGTCTTCCCTATTTTCCCTTATCTTTAAAGGAAAATAAAATCAGCGTATTTGATTACTTAAATGCACATCTTGGCTTTGTTCCGTGCCTTGGTAATCTGAAAATCAACGGCAATACAGCCGAATTTGATTTATATAATTTCGGCATGGGCGCTCCCATGGATTATAGAATGATCGTAAAATCGCTGATAAAAAACATACTGTTTGTGAGAATATGAGCGATATATGCCAGTTTACAAGCACCCATTTCAAAACGGAATTTGAAAACAGTCTTGCAATCAGAATAGAAAGAAAAAATGTGCCGCTTCTTACATACCGCCTTGCCAATTCCGTTGAATATGAAAACGGATGGAATCAAATATTGTGATTGTTTATCTGAATTTATACAAAAAACTGCCCGATAAAATAATCGGACAGTTTTTTATTTACTTTTTATCATTTGCTCTGCTTCCGGTTTCCTTTTTTGATTTTAGCTTATAAATACCAAAACCGATAACAAGACCGAACATTGCCACACCCGCACCAATCGGAATCATTATAAATTCAGGCATATTGATTTTATGAAATGCAATCGTATTGGCTGCATCAAATGTGGCAGACCCCGCAAGCATATACATAATGCCGAATAAAAGTGCTGAAAACCATTTCCATTTTCCGTAATAATCATTCTTTCCGATAAGTAAGGCAGTAACAAAGGTGGCAACAGGAAGAATAATATAAAGAGCCATAATTGTGTAACCGATAACATCTTCCCTGCCGAAAAGCCAGAATGAAAGAACGGCAACGAGCCATACAGCAAAATAAGATAAAATCAGAATAAGCCTTGATATTCGGGTTTTACTTTTCACGATATTTGTGCTTTCTTCCAGATAATGCAGATAGGACGGCACAGGCGCTTTCCCTTTCAGCAGTTCATCCAGGCTGACGGTGTATAAATCACTCATTTTAACAACGCTGATAATATCAGGATATGTTTTTTCATTTTCCCAGTTTGATACTGTCTGTCTGCTTACACCAAGTGCCTCGGCAGCCTGTTCCTGCGTAAATTCTGCTTTTATGCGTGCATTTTTTATTTTAAATCCAATATCCATTTAAAAACCTCCCCTCAGCTGTATCATACAGAAAAATCCGGGGTTTGTCTATCAAATGACCTTGTCATTTCTGAATTTATTCTGTCAAAATTCTTTTACATATTGAATTTCTGCTGCTTTTTAAGAATCAGGGCACAAAAACAAAATGAATCAGCAGCATATAACCGATTGTGCCGGCAGCAATGCTCAGCAGCGTGTTTCGTTTCCACAGATGCATACCTGCCGTGATTATCACACCAATCAGCTTCGGCACGATGATATTGAAATCTCCTGTTGTAAAATCGGAAATGCAGTAAATAATCAGCACACCGATGATTGCAGTGGGCAGAATATCACCAAGATATTTTATAAATTTCGGAACGCCTTTTTTTCCGCCGAAAAGTGCAAACGGCACAACTCTTGTAATAAATGTGCATACAGCGGCAACTGCAATCATAAGCATTACCTGTGTGTTGGAAAGAGGCATTTCAGTTTACCCCCTTTTTCTGAATCAAAGGCTTCAGTGCTGAAAGCAAAGCAACCGTGAGAATAAGGGACAGAAGAAGAAATTTATCAGCGCCGAAAACAATTAAACATAAAACAGCGCATACAATGCCGATGATACCTGCAAACTTATTTTTTGCTTCTATCATCTGATCTATATAAATAACAACAAAAAGTGCTGTCATTGAAAAATCAACACCTGTAAAATCAATCGGAATCAGCTGGCCTGCAAGTGCACCGATTACAGAGCCCAAAATCCAGTAAATATGATCAAACAGACCGATAAAATATCTTGCCATTACCTCATCCACATCAGCGGGAACGGTATGTATGGAAGTGTTTACGGAATAGGTTTCATCCGTAAGCGAAAAAATCATAAAAGGATAGCGCCATCCGCCCTTTTTAAAGGTTTCAACATAGGATAAACCGTAAAATATATGGCGGGAATTCACAAACAGCGTCATAAAAGCAACTGTGGGCAGCGATGCAGCCGAGCTTAACAGAGAAACAAGAAGGAACTGGCCCGAACCTGCATAAACAACAACCGAAATTAAAATTGCCCATAAAACAGTATAGCCTGCTTCATACAGCATAATGCCGAAAGCAGAGCCGAGAAAAAGATAGCCGAAAAGCACGGGCAATGATTTTTTTAAAGCAAATTTAATGGTTTGAATTCTGCTTGTTTTCATAATTACCTCTTACAGAAAAAACTATTAGTTATTATATAAAAATAAATGCAAACTTTCAACAAAATCTTGTATTTATTTTGATATAATGATAAAATCATATAAGAAAGAGAGGAATTCGTATGAATATATGGCACAATATATCCCCAAAAAGAATAAGGAAAGACAGATTTTATGCCGTTATTGAAATTTCAAAAGGCGGCAAGAACAAATATGAACTGGATAAGGAAACAGGCATGCTGAAGCTTGACCGTGTGCTTTTCACATCCACCCACTACCCTGCCAATTACGGATTTATTCCAAGAACCTATGCCAGCGACAAGGACCCGCTTGATGTGCTTGTGCTATGCAGCGAACAGATTCAGCCGATGACAATTGTTGAATGTGTTCCGATAGGTGTTCTGATTATGGAGGACAGCGGCGCAAAGGATGAAAAAATCATTGCTGTTCCCGTGAATGACCCGAACTATAACTGCTATGAAAATATTGACCAGCTTCCCAGCCACCGCTTTGATGAAATCAAGCATTTCTTCGAGGTTTATAAAACACTTGAAAATGACAAAAGCACTTCTGTAACCGAGGTGCAGAACAGAGAGGCAGCCGAAATAATCATTGAAAGCTGCATTGAAGAATACATAAAGAAATTTCAGATGTAAACGCAAAAAGCTCCCCGAATATTCGGGGAGCTTTGTTTATCCAAACCTGCATATTACCTATGATTTTTTCAGCATTTTAAAAATTGTGCTTATTTTAGGGGTTGTTCCGTAAAGCAGAACGCCTGTGCGGTATATTTTTGCAGAAAGAATTCCCGTACCTATCACTGTAACAATAAGAATCGCAATGGAAATGATGATTTCATAAACAGGCACGGTGCTCATGGCAATTCTGGTAAACATAGCTATCGGCGATGTAAACGGAATATAAGAGCACACTTTCATCAGGGTATTATCCACATTGCCGCTTGTAAGGGAAAATACAACCACAAAAAAGGCTATAATGAAAAGCATTGTAATCGGCATTACAGATGTGTTTATATCTTCAAGCTTTGAAGCCGTAGAACCGACTGCACCGTAAAGAAAAGCATAAATCAGAAATCCCAGAAGGAAGAAAACAAGCATATAGATAAGAATGGAGAAAGGAATATTGAAACTGGAAGCAATCATTCCCTTATCATCCCACTGCTGCTTGTTAATGTTATAGCACACAAAAGCAGTGCCGAAAATTGCCGTTATCTGAATTAAACCGGCAACACAGGAGGATATAACCTTGCCGAACATCATACTTGTGGGCTTTGCGCTGGTAATCAGCATTTCCATCGCCCGTGAGCTTTTTTCCGTTGCCACATTTGTTGCAACCATCTGACCGTAGAGCAATATCACCATATACAGTGCAAAAACCATAATATAAGTGTAAATAAAATTCTGCATCTGGTCTTCACCTGTTACAATCTGATTATGCTGAATCTCTGCACCCATTATCTGCTGTGCCTGTTCAGGAGAAACGCCGTTTTCCAGCATAGCAGTCATTCTGTAAACGGATTTCAGAATTTCATCGACAGCGGCTGTATTTGCATCATACATGGAAAGATTATTTACAAAATAAGTGTAATCCGTTAAGGAATGAATGGCAAATGCACAATCGGCTTCCTCATTTTTAATTTTGTTTTGTATTTCCTCTGCCGATTCATCGGTGAAAACCACCTCATAATCGGGAAAAGCGGAAGAAAATGCTGAATTCAGCTGACTACCGCCGATTTCGGAAAGAGCAGAATCCGCAGTTATCAGCATAATTCGGCTTTTCGTATCGTTATCAGGCGAATTGTTTTTGAAGCTTTCTGCAATTCTGGGAAAAAACAATACGCCGATTATAACTGCCATCATAAATATGGTTACACCAAGATAAACTTTATTGGCAAGATAATTTTTCAGTTCAAATTTAAATATTTTTAAAAACTGCTTCATTTGCTTTCCTCCTCGTCCTGCCCGCCGGCATATTCAACAAATATATCATTTAAAGACGGTTCAAACACCTTTATTTCATCTGTGTCATAACAATCTGCAAGCTGCTTCATAACACTTTTCTTATCCTCGGGAGAAGCAAGGTGAATCAGTACTGCATCCTTTTCGAAATCACTGCACATTGTTTTGAAGTCCGCTTTAATGGCACTTTTTTGTGCAGAACGCACAACAATTTTATTTCTCGGATAATTTCGCTTTATCTCGTTCAGATTTCCCGATAATACAATTTTTCCGTTATTCAGTATTGCAATATCCGTGCAGAATTCCTCAATGTAATTCATTTGATGGCTTGAGAAAAACACAGCCTTTCCCTTGTCAATTTCTTCTTTAACAACATCTTTAAGAAGCATGGCATTCACAGGATCCAGGCCTGAAAACGGCTCATCCAGAATTATAATCTGCGGATTATGTGCAAGTGCCGTTATAAGCTGAATTTTCTGCTGATTTCCCTTTGAAAGCGTATCCAGACGCTTGTTTCTGTATTCCTGCATCTGAAGCCTTTGCAGCCAGTAATCAACTGACCGAACCGCATCTGTTTTCTTCATTCCTTTAAGTTCGGCAAAATAAACAAGCTGATCTATTATTTTCTTTTTGGGATAAAGCCCTCTTTCCTCGGGAAGATAACCGAATTTAACTTTATTGTAATCAATAGGCTTTCCGTCAACAAGAATTTCACCGCTGTTTGCGGGAAATACATTCATCAGAATCCGGATTGAAGTGGTTTTTCCGGCACCGTTTCTTCCAAGCAGGCCAAAGGCCTTGCCGCCCTCTGCCTTTACCGAAACATTTTTCAGCACCTGTTTTTCCCCGAATCTTTTTTCAATGTTTTTCATTTCCAGAACCATAAAATTCCCTCCAAATAAAAAAGTACGCAGCCTAAGCTACGCACCGAAAAACGCAGCCTGACTTCTGTTGCCACACAGTTCACTCCAAAGCAGGAAATGACAAGCCAAAGCATACGCTTTTACCATAGTATGCCTGCTTTGAGTGTTATTAAACTGTGTGGCATATTTATTGTAACACAATTCACCAAAAAGTCAAATGATAACCACATTTAGCCTTCTCCTCAAGGGGAAGGATGATAAAGTTATATAATCGCATTAACAGCTTTTGCTGTTTCGGACAACTACCCGTCTGTCGGCTTCGCTGATATCTCTCCTCAGGAAAGTACCTTAAGAAGACTTTCTTATATTCACCGTGATTTTAGCTCAAAAGAATAAAAAACAGAGAGGATAAACCTCTCTGTAAAATTATTTATGCACCACGCACCTCTTCGCAGCGGTTCAGAAGCTCAGACCAGCGGCGGTCTACCTCTTTCTGGAACGCTTCAATCATCCATTCATTACCCGATTTGAACATATGCTTGAAACGGCCCTGCTTCACAAGCCATTCTTCAATCGGAACATAATTTCTCGGTTCATAATTCAGTATCCATCTGCCGTCAACAACCTCAAACAAAGGCCAGTAGCGTGTTTCAACTGCAAGCTTACATATTTCCATTATATCCCATGTGTTATACCTCCAGCCGCGGGGACAGGGAGCCATAATATTCAGAAAAGCAGCGCCTTTTGTATATATCGCCTTTTCAGACTTCACATGAAGATCACGGAAATTGTGAATAAAGGTGGTTTGTGCAACATAAGGCACCTTGTGCTCTGCAATAATTGCAGACAAATCCTTTCTGTACTGCGGTTTGCCGTCTGACTCAAAGCCAACAGGCGTAGTGGTTGTATCTGCAAACATCGGCGTTGCCGAGGAACGCTGAATGCCCGTGTTCATATAAGCACCGTTGTCATAGCACACATAAACCATATCATGGCCACGCTCCATTGCACCTGAAAGCGACTGAAAGCCTATATCATATGTACCGCCATCACCACCGAAGGTGATAAATTTATAGGTATCATTCAGCTTCCCCTTGCGCTTCAAAACATTGTAAGCACCCTCAACACCGCTCATGGTTGCGCCTGCATTTTCAAATGCGTTATGAATATAACTGTCCTTATACGCAGTGAAAGGATACATAAACGATGAAACCTCAAGGCAACCTGTTGCATTGCCCACAACAGCCTTATCACCCGGTTTTAATGCTTTAAGCACATTTCTTACGGCAATCGTTCCGCCGCAGCCTGCACACATTCTGTGACCGCCGGCAAGACGCTCTTCCCTGCCGATAAATTCTTTGAAATTATACATTGAAAAGCACCTCCTTATTCCCTTACGCCCATATAGCGATACGGATTTTGAACCTTGCCCTCTTCAGCAATTTTTTCAAGTTCTCCGTAAACATTTATCATATCTTCCACTCTTACATCTCTGCCGCCAAGGCCGTAAACATAATTCACGGCAAGGCAGTCTGCTTTTGCTCTGTAAAGAGCGGCTGTAACCTCTGCGCCAAGCGGACCGCAGCAGTCATTATAGCTTTCCGTTCTGTCCATCAAAGCTACTGCCTTAACATGTTTAAGTGCATCGGCAATTTCACTGCCCGGGAACGGACGGAACAGGCGGATTTTGATTAAACCGACCTTTTTGCCCTGCTCTCTTAATGCATCAACGGCATCCTTTGCCGTGCCTGCCGCAGAACCGATAATCACAACCGCTTCTTCGGCATCCTCCATTTTGTATTCTTCAAAAAGCCCGTACCTTCTGCCGCTGATTTTTTCATATTCCTCTGCAACATCCAGCACAATCTGCTTAGAATGTTTTAATGCTTCTGCCTGCGCCCTTTTTGCTTCAAAATAATAATTTGTTACACTGTAAGGACCTACTGCCATTGGGCATTCAGGGTTCAGAAGATAATTTTCAGGCGTATACTCACCCACAAAATCCTTAACCGCTTTATCCTCAAGCAAGTTGATATTTTCAACAGCGTGAGAGGTAATAAAACCGTCCTGGCAAATCATAACGGGGAGCATAACCTCCTTATGTTCGCCGATTCTGTAAGCCATAACCAGATTATCATAAACCTCCTGATTGTTTTCGGCATAAATCTGAATCCAGCCCGAATCCCTTGCACCCATAGAATCACTGTGGTCGCAGTTGATATTGATAGGGCCGGATAATGCCCTGTTTACAAGTGTAAGCACGCACGGAAGCCTGTTTGATGCGGCAAGGTAAAGTTCCTCCCACATCAGTGCCATACCTGCGGAAGAGGTTGCCGTAACAGAACGTGCACCGGCAGCCTCTGCACCGATAACGGCAGACATAGCCGAATGCTCCGATTCAACGGGAATAAATTCGGAATCCACCTGTCCGTTTGCAACCAATTTGGAAAAATACTGCGGAATTTCGGTGGAAGGCGTAATCGGAAACGCTGCCATAACATCCGGATTAATCTGGCGTAGCGCTTCGGCAACCGCTTCATTACCGCTTAAACGATCTCTTCTTGACATATCATTTTACCCCCTTCATCGTGATAGCGCCTGGGTGGCATGCCTTAACGCAAATGCCGCAGCCTTTGCAATGGTCATAATCAAAAGCACCGCGTTTACCGTTTACAACAGGAATCACACTGTCCGGACAAACAGGAACGCACATCAGGCAGTGCACACACAAATCCTCGTGAAGTTCTGGCTTAACTGAGGTCCATTCCCCTGTGTTGAATGCCTTAGAGGTCATCTCACCGTAAATCTGCATTCCCTCTGTTAAATCCTGCCATTTGCATGTTAAATTCAGTTTATTTACATCTGATTTCATATTCTTACCTCCTATTTAACCGCATCGTAAGCCATTTTAAGCGCATTCATATTGCCCTCAATAACCTCAGGCTTGGAAGAAAATTTATGCTTGAAGGAAGCCTCCATTTCAGCAAGGAAGTTGTCCCACTGCATAACACCCGAAACCCTAACAATGCCTGCAAGCATCGGTGTGTTCGGAAAGTATTTTCCAAGGCAGGCAACCGAAACCTTGCGTGCATCAATCGTAAACACTTTACCCTTGTAGCCGTTCAGATGCTTTTCAATATCTTCCTTTGATTTTGCGGTGTTTATCAGAATTGCACCGTCAGGATTAAGCCCCTCGGTAACATTTATGGTATCCAGCAGGCTTTCATCTACCACTACAACAAAATCAGGGTCATAAATATTGGAATGCACCCGGATTTCATTCGGGCTGATTCGGTTATACGCCGTTATCGGCGCACCCATACGCTCAGGACCGTATTCGGGAAAGCCCTGCACATAGCTTCCTGTTTTAAAAGCGACATCGGCAAGAAGAAGCGCAGCGGTTTTTGCACCCTGACCGCCTCTGCCGTGCCAGCGGATTTCAACACAATTTTTCATATGTATTCTCCCTTTCAGTAAATATAAAATAACAAAAAACGCCTCTCTGCCCTAAGGCAAAGAGGCGATATAATTATACCGTGGTACCACTCTTATTCGTCTGTAAAGACGCACTTACATGAACAAACATTCACTGCCGTTCTAACGGGGGCTGCCGTCTGCACCTACTGAATTTCGGCACAGCCACTCGGAGAGGATATTACAATTTTTCTTTTACAGGCTTTCACCGACCACCTGCTCTCTGCGAAAAAGATTTGAAACTGCTTTTTGTTCTCGTCAATATGTTTAAATATGAATTTTAAAAAATTATAATACAACTTTTTTTATTTGTCAACAATTTTTTTCGCAAAATTTTTATTCCGGAATCAGATTGATTTCATATTCAATAAATGCACCAAAAAAAATATATTCTTTGCTATCATATTTCAATACGGTGTTATCTGATACTTCAGTCCATTCACCTCTGTCAAAGTAAATTTTTAAATTTCCGGATTCATCACCGAAAGGAACAAGCATTACATATTTTTTATCTGTATGCAATTCTGCACGGATGTTTAATGTTTTATATTTGCAGGCATGGTTTAAATCATTATAAAATTCAAAAGTTTCCATGAACGCAGCATACTGAAGCGGATGATTTTCAATATACGCATCCCATTCAGAGTCATTCGTTATGTCTATGCTTTCAAATTCCTTTTCATAGGAATCACAAACCAAATCCATATCATAATCCGCCAATAACGGTACTTTCAGTTCAATTCTTTTATCATCATAATGTTCAATGCTTTGCGGATCAATCATTGTATCACTTTCAACAATATAAAAACCGTCTGTCCATTCATATGGTTTGGTATTTTTAGAAAGCAGCCATGCCGCTGCAGTTGCCGCAACAACAAAAACAAGCAAAACAACAGCGGCGGTTTGTATCTTTTTTTCCGTTTTATAATAATTTCTGCCGTTTTGAAGACGATTGAATTTCATAATCTGAAACATTCCGGCAAGAGAAACGGACAAAGAAGAAATCAGGAATAATCCGCTTAATATATAAACCGCTGCACTTTTGCATTGCCAATTATAAACCCAAAGCAAATCACCCAGTGCTTTTCCTTTGCCGATTAACATTTCATAAAAGCAAAAAACAGACGGAACATAACCCATCATAAATAAGGCGTGAAAAACAACCATAACCGCACAGGAGGATGCAAGAAAAGCACTTTTTATCCTGACGGCTGCAAACAGCTGACAAAAGACAAATGTCAGATAAATGGCGGAAAAGAACAAGCCAATCTCACCTGTTATAAAACCGTCATTTAATCCGAAAATAAAGAAATTCCAAAATAAATACAAAGCGCCAAGATTTATGAAGCCGAATGCGGCTACAACAAATTTTTTATATTTTGCCTTGTGTATAGCCTCAAGCTGTTCACCCACTAATTCAGCATCCTCAGTCCTGCCCATATGTGCATTTGCTTTTTCGGCTGCTGTTTCCGTATCATAGCCTGCGTTTACATAATAATCCACTCTGTCTTCAAAATGCGCTTTCAGTTCTTCATCAAGGAATTTTCTTTGTTTTCCGCTTTGAATTTTGCTTAAAACAATATTGATATAATCTTTCATTTTTTTACCCTTTATGCAAAGTTCAGCACCTTATTCACTGAGGTTGAATAAACCTCCCATTCCGTTTTTTTGCTTTCAAGCTGTTTTAAGCCTTTTTGGGTAATATGATAATATTTGCGCTTTCTGCCGTCATGCTCCTCCCAATAGGACTGAAGAAGTTTTTCCTGTTCCAGCGCGTGAAGAATCGGATAAAGCGATCCTTCGCTCATAGAAAAAGTGTTATCCGAACGGATTTCAATTTCCCTGATAATTCTGTAACCGTACATATCACTGTTTTTCAGAACACTTAAAACCAGAACAGCCGAACTGCCCTTTATTAATTCTCTGCTTATTTTCATAAAGTCACCTTATACCTTGTTATTCGATGTATATACATTGTAACACAAGGTATAGAAAATGTCAATGAAAAAAAAATCTACTTTTCATTGACAAATAAAAATTGCCGTTATCACGGCAGGATGTAACTCTCTTTCTGTCGGAAAGAGAGTTACCAGAGAAACGAACAAAGGGGAATGTCCGGATTCGCTTCCAAGTCCCCTTTGCAATCCCCTTTTTCTTATGCGGCGAACGCACGCTGCGCATTCCGCCGCAGGTTAGATTTTTAAATAATAAAAAGGCGGATATAAAATCCGCCTTTAAAAGTATATTTTATGATTAATACATTCCGCCCTGTGCTGCAGCAGCCATTGCTGCTGCATTTGCGGCATCTGCCTGCGGATCCTTAATATCCGTAACAAGGGATTCTGTTGTAAGCACCATAGCCGCAACCGAAGCCGCATTCTGAATGGCGGAACGGGTTACCTTTGCAGGATCAACGATTCCGCTTTCAATCATATCGCAGTATTCATTGGTTGCAAAGTTAAAGCCGTAGCCGTCCTTATTCGCTGTTTTGATTTTATCAACGATGATGGAGCCTTCCATACCTGCATTTGCAGCAATCTGGCGAACCGGCTCCTCAAGTGCTTTCAGAACAATAGCAACACCTGTTTTGAAATCTGCATCCTCTGTATCAAGAAGCTTTTCAACAGCGGGAATTGCATTGATAAGCGCAACGCCGCCGCCTGCAACGATGCCCTCTTCAACAGCTGCCTTTGTAGCTGCAAGCGCATCTTCTATGCGAAGCTTCTTTTCCTTCATTTCTGTTTCCGTTGCAGCACCAACCTTGATTACAGCTACACCGCCTGCCATCTTTGCAAGACGCTCGTGAAGCTTTTCCTTGTCAAATTCCGAAGTACTTGCCTCAATAGCAGTTTTAATCTGACCTACACGAGCCTTAATTTCATCACCTGAGCCTGCACCGTCCACAATAATTGTATTTTCTTTTGTAACCTTAACCTGGCGTGCCTTGCCGAGCATAGCCATTGTGGCATCCTTAAGCTCAATACCAAGATCAGATGTAATTACCTGACCGCCTGTAAGAACTGCAATATCCTGAAGCATATCCTTTCTTCTGTCGCCGAAGCCGGGAGCTTTTACGCAAACACAGGTAAATGTGCCGCGGAGTTTATTGAGAAGAATGGTCTGAAGGGCTTCACCCTCAACATCCTCAGCTACAATTACGAGCTTCTGACCGCTCTTGAGAACGGATTCAAGAAGCGGAAGAATATCCTGAACTGTTGAAATTTTCTTATCTGTAATAAGCAGAAGCGCATCGTCAATAACAGCTTCCATCTTATCCGTATCCGTAACCATATACGGACTGATATAGCCGCGGTCAAACTGCATACCTTCAACAACTTCGCAAACCGTATCGGCAGTTTTGGATTCTTCAATTGTAATTACTCCGTCTGCTGAAACCTTATCCATAGCATCTGCAATCAAAGAACCAACATATTCATCCGCAGCGGAAACCGTTGCAACACGGGCAATATCATCACTGCCCTTAACCTGCTGTGAAGCGCTCTTAACTGCATCCACAGCCGCATCAACAGCTGCTTTGATACCGTTTTTAACGGTCATCGGATTTGCACCGGCGGCAACATTTTTCATACCCTCTCGAACAAGAGCCTGTGCAAGCAGGGTTGCGGTTGTTGTACCATCTCCGGCATCATCATTTGTTTTAGAGGAAACCTCTTTCACAAGCTGCGCACCCATATTTTCAAACGGATTATCCAGTTCGATTTCCTTAGCGATGGTAACACCGTCATTTGTAATAAGCGGTGCACCGTATTTCTTATCAAGAACTACATTTCTGCCCTTCGGGCCAAGTGTAATTTTAACGGTATCTGCAAGCTTATCAATACCGCTCTGAAGCGCCTTTCGGGCATCTTCGCCGAAAATAATATCCTTTGCCATAATTCCAAAATCCTCCTTATTCTATTACTGCAAGAATGTCTTTAACAGATGCAATCGTGTATTCAACACCGTCTACCTTAACATCTGTTCCGCTGTATTTTGTGATAATAACCTTATCACCGGCCTTTACTGTCATAGGGTTTTCCTCTGTACCGGGGCCCACAGCCGCAACATTCATAAATTCAGGCTTTTCCTGTGCCGATGCGGCAATAAAAAGGCCCGATGCAGTTGTTTCCTCTGCCTCTGCAGGCGTGAGCAGAACCTTGTCTGCAAGTGGTTTGATAGTCATAATAATTCACCTCGTCTGAATTAATAAGTTCATTTTAGCACTCTTTATTCCCGAGTGCTAATTCTTATTTTAGCAAGATTTTTCCATTTGTCAATAGTGTTTACAATTTTTTCAAAAAATATGTTATTAATATTACATTTTATGAAGCAAATAACAGATAAAGAAAAAGCCTGCCACAGAATTACTATGTGCAGGCAGTTATTTTTATTCAATTATGCAGACAGCATGGGCGGCAATACCCTGTTTTGCTCCTGTAAAGCCAAGTCCTTCTTCCGTGGTAGCTTTAACAGATACACAATCCATATCACAGTTACATGCCTGTGCAATATTGGCACGCATTTTTTCAATATAAGGCGCCATTTTCGGCATCTGGGCAATAATTGTAGCATCAATGTTACCGATTTTATAACCCTTTACTGTAACTGCATTAACAGTTTTTTCAAGAAGAATAAGACTGTCTGCATTTTTATAGGCATCATCCGTATCCGGGAAAAGATGCCCGATATCACCCATAGCAGCAGCTCCCAGCAGTGCATCCGCAATCGCATGAAGCAGCACATCCGCATCCGAATGACCCAGAAGCCCCATTTCGCAGGGAATATCAACTCCGCCGACAATACATTTTCTGTTTTCGGCAAATTTATGAACATCATAACCATGGCCGATTCTCATAACTGTTCGCTCCTCATTTTCAGAATATTTTCCGCAAGCGCAATATCGCTTTTCGTGGTTATTTTGATATTATCGTAATCGCCCATAACCGTATAAACCTTATGGCCGAAATTTTCAACAAGCTGGCAGTCATCCGTATAGTCCCTGTTTTCCTTGTTTGCCTTTTCAAGCGCTTTTTTGTAAAGACTGAAATCAAATATCTGCGGCGTCTGAATGGAAACAAGGCTGTTTCTGTCCGGCGTGTCCACAATGGCATACTCTTTATCTATAATTTTAATCGTATCCTTAACGGAAACACCCGTTGCGGCTGCGCCAAACATCTGCGCTTTGTCCAGGGTATTAATAATTGCCCTTTGAGTTACAAGCGGCCTTGCGCCGTCATGAATCAGAATGAAATCACATTCGTCAATCGTTTCAACGGCATTCATAACGCTTTGCTGGCGCGTGCTTCCACCGATTACAAAGGTAATGCTTTCGTCTGAAATCAACCTTGAAAATTCTTCTATATCACATTCACGGCAAACCACTATAATTTCATCAATTTCAGGCAAATCGGAAAATGCTTCCACACTTCTTTCAATAACCGTTTTTCCTGCTATTTCAAGAAGCATTTTGCTTTTTTCAATTCCCATTCTTGTTCCGTTTCCCGCCGCAAGAATCACTGCTGTATTATACAATTCGTTTTATCCTTTCAAGTTCTTCTGAATTCGGTGTTACAAATTCCGTTTTATAATCATTATATATTACCATACCCGGCTTTGCACCGGACGGCTTTTTTACATTTTTTATGATGGTATAATCTACTGCCACATTAGAGGATTTTCCTGCTCTGCTGTTAAAAGCAGCCAGCATGGCAGCTTCCCTTATCACCTTATCGGTAAATTCTCTGCCGTCATTCTGAATAATAACATGCGAACCCGGAACCTCTTTTGTGTGAAACCATAAATCGTAATTTTTTGCAGTTTTGAGCGTAAGCCTGTCATTCATCAAATTATTTCTGCCCACAAGAATTTTAAAACCCTCTTCATTTTCAAACTCCATAGGCCTGAGCACTTTCGCATTCTTCTGCTTTTTATCTGTTCTGCGTTTTAAATAACCCGTTTGTGCAAGCTCATTTTTGATTTCCGTGATTTCGGCATCCGTTTCGGCTCTTGAAAGGCTGTCCATAACCGTTTCAAGATATTCTGCTTCCTTTTCGGCATCAGAAATAAAGCCTGAAAGCATACTTTCGGCAGCCTGTTTTTTTCTGTATTCCTTATAATATTTCTGTGCATTCTGAGAGGGCGACAGCGTTACATCTGCCGGAACTCTTATCTGATTGCAGTTATCATAATAATTTTCAAGATCATAATAAGGTGCACCTTTTTCAAGCGTGTACTGATGGGTAGACAAAAGATCACCGAAAATGCGGTATTTATCCTTATCCCTGCACGCTTCAAGCTCTTTGGAACGCATAAAAGCCTTTCTTACGGCACGCTCATGCAAATTCTGAAGCGTTTTAAACAAATCGCCGGAGCGCTGCCTGATTCTGTCTGCCTTAACCTTTTCATAATAAAAGAAATCCAGCAACTGAGAAAAGGTTGAAAATTCCTTCAGTGTTACAAGGCTGCCGTACTGCTGAATCGGCATAAAGGCAAAATCCATTGGTGTATCGTTTATAACGGCAACCGGAACAGGATTTTCGGCATAATCTTTTATTTTTTCAAGCGAAACACCATTTTCATATTCCCTGCAGATGATGGGTGAAACACCCATTACAGCATCCTGAAAGGAATTTGCAGGTGTTTTTCTTCCTAAACCAATACGCTTTTTGATTTCAGCCATATCATCTGTTAACAGATTAAGCTTATTCTGCGCAGGGGGCGAAATGTATTCGGCACCGGGCAGCACACATCTTACCTGTGATTTGCTTTCATCAATCCTTTTCAGAGCATCAATAATTTTTCGGTTTTCATTCAGCAAGATAATATTACTGTATCTTCCCATAATTTCAATAACAACAGAAAGACACACCGTATCGCCAAGTTCATTTACACTGCTTACTTTTATTTCAACAACTCTTTCAAGCCCATTTTGCAAAACAGAAATAATTTTCCCACCCATTAAATGCTTTCGCAGAAGCATACACAGCATAGGCGGCTTAGTCGGGTTTTCGGGTGAATGCTCCGTGAAATGAAGCCTTGCACTGTCTGACCGGCATGAAAGAAGAAGTTTTTCAGTCCCTTCCCTTGAACGGAGTGAGAAAACAAGCTCTTCTTTTGACGGCTGATGAATTTTCTCTATTCTTGAGCCGACAGCAAACGATGCGATTTCCTTTTTAAGGTGATAAAGAAAAATTCCGTCTAAAGCCATATCACACCGCCAACACAGGATTTTTCTGCTGTGCACTCATAAATTCAACATCCGTAAAAATATCTTTAAGTTTATCCATAAGCATAATAAACGAATCATGCTCTGTTTCATAATGGCCTGCACTGATAACGGCGCAGCCCTGCTCCGCCCAATTAAGCATCTGATGATATTTCATATCGCCTGTTACAAAACAATCGGCATTTTCAAAAGCAATATCCGTGTATTCCTCACATGCGCCCCCGCCAACGGCAATGGTTTTTATCGGTTTATCCGTATCGGTATATCGTAAACCGCTTACATGCAGTGTATCACTTACAAACTGGGCAAAATCGTCCATACTCATTTCACAGTCAAGCTCACCGACTGTAAGAAAAGAACCGCTTATCTGCCGGATATTATTAAGCTGAATGCGCTTTGCCAGATTATAGTTAATGCCGCATTCTGCCAAATCAAAATTGGTATGGGCTGAAATAACGGCAATATCCTTTTCTATACAGGTATAAACTGCACTTCCCTTTTCAATCTTTTTTAATCCGCTGAATATAACGGGATGATGAGATAAAATCAAATCTGCATCCATATCTGCGGCATATGCAGCCACTTCCTTTGTTACATCAAGGCAAAGCACAGCTTTCTTTACTTCCTTGCGGAAATCACCTGTCAGAAAACCGGCGTTATCCCATTCCTCCTGCTGTTTAAAGGGCGCAATGCTGTTTATGTAATCATATATATTTTTAACTGTTGTCATATTTTTCCCTTAATTGCAGAGATAATTTCAGAGAAATCCTCTCCGCCTTTCATTTTGTTTTCAAGATAATTTAAAATATGGTTAAAGTATTCCTTATATTCAAAATGTTTGATATTTCCAAGATAATAATAGCTTTCATCATATTCTTTAATAATGCCTGTATAAACAGCGTCAAATACATTATAATAATGCCTGCCCTCTTTGACAATTCTGTCTGTTCTGATTTCAAAGCCGTTTTCACAAAGATATTTTCTCAGTATTTCAGGATGTGTCATGGGATTAAAAATAAAATGCTTTTCGGGATTTTTTGCCCATCTGCATTCAGAAATAATATTTGCAATAAGCTCGCCGCCCATTCCGCAGACGGCAATATCCGTGCATTCCTCAGCCTGAATTTTCTGCAATCCGTTGCTTAAAACACACCTAATTTTATTTTCAAGCGAATACTCGGCAACAAGCTGACGGCAGGATTCAAGCGGTCCTCTGTTTATATCACTTGCCACTGCTGATTTTATTCTTCCGTTCAGTACAAGATAAACAGGAAGAAAGCCATGGTCGCACCCAATATCCGCAAGCATTGCATCTTCATGTATAAGTGCGGCCACAGCAGCTAATCTTTCCGTTAGTTTAACCATTATTTATTCTTGATGAATGCATTGATTTTTGAAACAAGCTCATCCGCATCTGTACCGTGAACACAGCAGGCAGCTTCAATGGATTCGCCCCTTGAAGCAGGACAGCCAAGGCAGTGCATGCCCATTTCAAGAAAAAGCGGTGCTGTTTCCGGGCAAATATCAAGAACATCTCCAATGATGGTTTCTTTTGTAACTTCTTTCATTTTAATAACTCCTTTTCATAAAAATGCAAGAGAAAACATCCCTTATCAATATTTTATTATAATATATTACTAAAACCTTTGCAAGTAAGTAAATATTATGTTAATATAGTTTTTGCAACGGAGATGACATTATGAGCAAAAATGAAATAATAAATTTAGAATTTGATGCCTTAACAGCAGGAATAGAGCCTGGAGGATTGAGATCCAAAAGCGATATAAACACAATCATATGCTATATGGTTACAAAGTCAAATGTTAAGCTTACGCAAAAAGAGGTTTGCGAGGTTCTTGTTTCAGGCGCTATTGCCAATTATTTTGAAGTGATGGATGCATTTTCCAGAATTTTTCGTGATAAAATCATAACGGAAGATGAAGAAGGATATCTTGTTCCGTCCGTGCAGTGTGAAACACTGCTTGAAATGGTTGAAAAGGATTTGCCCTTGTCCATAAGAGAAAAAAGCATTGAAATGGCAGCAAGAATTGCCGCGAAGGAAATTTACAGCAAAGAAAACCGGGTTGAAATTGAAAAATCAGACGGTTATGGATTTGATGTAACCATGCATGTTACAGATAACGAAAATGATTTTATGGTGCTGAAATTAAAAGTGCCGTCTATTGAGGAGGCTGAAATCATTAAGGATAAATTTCAGACAGATCCTGTTAAAATCTATGAAAATCTTATTAATTCTCTTTTTTCAAAATAAATATGCTGATAAAATCAAACACGCTATGACTTAGTCATAGCGTGTTTATATTTTTATCTAAAATTATTCTTCGGTTTCCTCATCATCTGCAAGCGCTTCGATTCTTTCCTCCGGCTTTTCAAGAAGCTCTTTCATAGAAAGGCTTACTCTTTTCTTGTCAAAGTCGATTTCCGTAATTCTTGCATTTACAACATCGCCAACTTTGAGTGCATCAGCAGGTGTTTTAATTCTGTCCCAGCTGATCTGGCTGATGTGAATAAGGCCGTCAATACCCGGAATAACATTTGCAAAAGCACCGAATGCAGCAAGACCTACAACCTTAGCTTCAACATCTGTGCCTACCGGATAATCTCTTTTCAGAATTTCCCACGGATTGTCTTCGATTTTCTTGAAGCCAAGAGAAATCTTCTTATTTTCATCGTCTAAAGCTTTAACGGTAACCTCTACCTGGTCGCCAACCTTAACAACCTCAGACGGATGCTTGATACGGGTCCATGAAAGCTCACTGATGTGAATCATTCCGTCAACACCGCCGATATCCACAAATGCGCCATAGCTTGTGAGTGATTTAACAGTTCCTGTAATTACCATTCCCTCTTCAAGCTTAGCCCATGCAGCCTCTTCAGCTGCCTTCTTTTCTTCAAGAACAACCACCTTGATTGAGCCGACAGCTCTTCTTCTTGCATTGTTGATATCTATAATCTTGAAGCGAACGGTAGCACCCTTAAGAACATCAAGCTCCTGATTGCGCGGAACACCTGTAAGAGATGCCGGAATAAATACGCGTGTGCCCTTTACTGTTACAAGAACACCGCCGCGGATAACAGCAGTTACAGGGCCTTCAAGAATTTCATCTGCTTCTTTGGCTGCAACAATTTCATCCCAGCCTTTGAATGCATCTGTTAATTTTTTAGAAAGCTTAAGCACACCGTCCTGATCATCTGTTTTCATAATGATAAGATCAAGCTCATCACCGATTGCAACAACATCTTCGCATTTGTCAAATGGCTCTGCTGAAAGGTCTTCCGCTGCAATAACGCCTGTCTGCTTTCTTCCGGGAACATCAACAAAAACCTCTGTAGGAGTAATGTTTACAACAATTCCCTTAACTACTTTACTTGTGTCATCGTCACTGAATGATTCTTCGAGCATTTCTGCGAAGGTTGCCTCACCATCAGCAGATGGATCGACAGCAGCCTTTTCGGCATTATCAGCGATTTCTGCTGTCTCAGCAACTGTTTCAGCTGCTTCAACTTCCTTTTCTTTAATTTCTTCGGACATGGTTTTGAGTACCTCCTTGATAATTACCGAGGGTGTCGAAGCCCCGGCAGTAACACCAACTACCTTGTAAGTTGAAAAATCTATGCCGGAAAGTTCGCTTGCTGTTTCTATCAAAAAGGTAGGCGTATTTTCGGAACATACATCTCTTAGCTTGCATGTATTGGATGAATGGCGCCCTCCGACAACAATCATAGCATCACATTCCTTGGATAAGGCGTATGCTTCTTCCTGTCTGTCGGATGTTGCACTGCATATTGTATCAAATATTTCACATTTTGTATATACTTTTTCCAAAATTTTTTTACATTTTTTCCACTCTTCAAGGCTGAAAGTGGTCTGAGAAACACAAATAATGCTGTTTTCAGCACAAACTTTACCCGAATGAATGATATTTTCAAGTTCCTGCTCATTATTGAACACAAAACTCTCCCCTTTACAGAAAGAGCGTATTCCCATAACTTCAGGGTGATTTTCATCACCAGCTATAAGCGTTACCGTGTTTTTTCCCTGTTCACTTACAATTCTGTGAATTTTCCGCACGAATGGGCAGGTTGCATTCACATAGGCTAATTCTTTGCGTTCTATTTCCTCAATAACGGATTTTTCCACACCGTGTGTTCTGACAACAATTTTGTAATCCGCTTCACATTCAGACGGTGCACAGATTGTTTTTACACCTCTGCTGTTCAAATCCTCAACAAGCTGCCTATTATGGATAATCGGCCCCAGTGTGCAGACTTTTTCACCTTTTGAAACAAGTTCATACACAAGATTTACCGCACGGTCTACCCCGAAGCAGAAGCCGGCTGTTTTGGCAAGCTTAATCTGCATTTCTTTCTGCCTCCCAGAGTGCAAGAATGTGATTCATTACCATGTTTGCGGCATTTTTTATATCGCTTGTTTTGATTTCATCCTTATCCAGACCCATATCGGAAAGAGAAAGCATTTTACCATAGGAAACCGTTACCTGCTTTCCCATTTTAATAGGGCCATCACAGCAGATTGCAACAGGAAGAACGGAAGCGTTTGTTGCTTTTGCAACAATGGCAACACCTGATTTTGCCTTCTGTGGCACACCGTCCTTATCCTTAACTCTTTTTCCCTCCGGGCAGATTGCCATTACATGCCCTTCCTCTACAATTTTTTCACCGTAATCAATTGCAGAGTTATCCCCTTTTCCGCGGTGCACGGGAAAGCCGTATAAATGCTCAATCACCCAGCCGACTATCGGATTTTTAAAAAGCTCTGACTTTGCCATAAAATGAAGCGGCGGAACATTTTTCGGTATGGAAACAAAAACCGGATCAAAGGCGCAGGTGTGATTGATTGCAACTATGTATTTTTCGCCGTTTCCGGCAGGAACATTTTCAAGCCCCTTGAATTTCAGCTTATAAACCTTTTTAAACACAGGTCCGAACACAGTTTTCACAAAGCCGTAAAACTTATAATGCTTTACAACCGAATAATCAAATTTTTTCATAAGTGCTATTCTCCCTTAATTATCTTAATAATCATTTCAACGCTTTCATCAAGCGTATTTCCTGTTGTATCTGCCATAACGGAATCCTCACACGGCTTCATCGGGGCAATTTCCCTGTGGCTGTCCTGATAATCTCTTTTATTTACATCTGCCAGCACTTCTTCAAAGGTAACCTTATCTCCCTTTTCAATATGCTCCTTATATCTTCTTTCTGCACGGCACTGCGGCGAAGCGGTAAGGAAAATTTTCACATCTGCATCCGGCAGAACAACACTGCCTATATCCCTGCCGTCCATAATTACATTATTATTTTTCGCAATATCTCTCTGAAGTGCAAGCAGAAAGGCACGCACGGCAGGCACGCCGGACACTTTTGAAGCCCCCATGGATATTTCAGGCGTTCTTATAAGAGAAGAAACATCCTCGCCGTTTAAAAGAACACACTGGCTGCCGCTTTCATCAAATGCAAGGCTTACTGAAGTATTCTCCAGAATCTTTTCCAGCTTGGCATTATCATTCAGCACATTGTTTCTTACAGCATGCAACGCAATTGCTCTGTATAGTGCACCGGTATCCACATAAATATAGCCAAGCCGCTTTGCTGCTGCCTTTGCAATTGTGCTTTTGCCTGCGCCGGCAGGGCCGTCTATTGCAACATTTACCATTTCATTAACTCCTTATATCTGATATTACATATTCTGCCCGCAGAGCACGCCTGTTGAAAAAGCAATTTGAAGATTAAAGCCGCCCGTGTAGGCATCAACATCCATAACTTCGCCTGCAAAATAAAGATTTTCAATAATTTTGGACTGCATGGTTTTCGGATTGATTTCCTTTACATTCACACCGCCGCCAGTTACGATTGCGGCATCCAAATCATACAAATCCGTTATATTACATTCCAGATTTTTAATCAGCCTGCAAAGATTCTGCCGTTCCTGGCTGCTTACTTCATTCACCTTTTTTGACGGTTCAATACCGCTTAAGGACACAATAACGGGAATCAGCTTTTTCGGCAGCAGTGCCGAAAGTGAATTTATAAAGGCCTTGTTGCTGCACTGCGAAAAATCACGAAGCACACGCTTATCAAGCACATCATAATCCAGTGCGGGCTTTAAATCAATCATAATTTTATATTCGCCGTCCTTTATATTTTTGATATTGCTGGAGGCGGAAAGAACCACAGGCCCGCTTAAACCGAAATGTGTAAACAGCAGTTCGCCGAAATCGGAATAAATCACCCTGCTATTTCTTATAAGCTTTACAGAAATATTTTTAAGGCTGAGCCCCTGAAGCTTCGGAATAAAATGATTGCTGCACACAAGCGGAACAAGGCACGGCCTGATTTCAGTTATATGATGCCCTGCCGATTTTGCAAGTGCATAGCCATCACCTGTTGAGCCTGTTGATGCATAGCTTTTTCCGCCGGTGCAGATTGCCGCACAATCACATTCCAGTTGACTGCCGTTTTCCAGAATAACAGCTTTTATTCTGCCGCCGTCAAATGCAAAAGCCTTAGCAGAGCCGTTTATAATTTCAGCACCGTTTTTTTCTGCATTTCGGATAAGGGCATCTACAATATCAACAGCTTTATCGGAAACGGGAAAAACTCTGTTGCCCCTTTCAATCTTTGTGGCAACGCCCATATCTTCAAGAAAAGCAATCGTATCATAGGGCATAAAATTCGAAAAGGCGGAATACAAAAATCTCGGATTCGTAGGCACATTGGAAATAAGCTCCTCCATATCAAAGCAGGCATTCGTTACATTGCACCTGCCTTTGCCTGAAATAAGAACCTTTCTTGCAGGGCGCGGCATTTTTTCAATCACCGTTACACAGTTTCCCCTTTTTGCGCTTTCTGCTGCTGCCATCAGCCCGGAAGCACCTGCGCCTATAATAACAACCTTTTTCATGAAATCCTCTTCATTATATATAATATATCTAATTAATTATAAATTAATCATTATATTCTGTCAATTCCTCGGAGGCCTGTTCCCATTCTTCGTACAGTTTTTCTTTAACAGCATTCACAGCTTCCAACTCGGCAGTAATTTTAAGCAGCTCTTCATACGGTGGATTGGAACAAATCTTTTCTTCAATCAGCCCTGCCCGAAGCTCTGCATCCTCAATTTCATCCTCAAGCCTTGAAAGCCTTGTTTTCAGCTTTCGCAAGGCACTTGCCTTTTCCTTTTTTAATTTATAATCATTCACTTTAACCGTTTTTTCTTTTTTAACCTTTTCCCCGGAAATAAAGCGTTTTTCAGCATAGTCATCATAATTTCCCAAATAAGTATTCACACCGTGCGGTGTTAACTCAATAATTGAGGTTGCAAGCTTATTAATAAAATATCTGTCATGCGAAACAATAAGCATCGTGCCGCTGTAATTCAAAAGCGTATTTTCAAGTTCTTCTCTTGAAAAAGCATCCAGATGGTTTGTAGGCTCATCAAGAAGAAGAAAATTAAACTGCCCCAGCATCAGCTTCAAAAGCGCTATTCTGGCACGCTCTCCACCCGAGCATTTTTCAAGCACTTTATAAACATCATCGCCTTTAAACAGAAAAGCAGCAAGGGCATTTCTTAATTTCGTTTCCGTCAAATAAGGAAATGCCGTCCACACCTCTTCCAGCGCCGTTTTCGTTAAATCAAGCTTTGCCTGCACCTGATCAAAATATCCTGTAAACAGATTGGCACCGAATTTAAACCTGCCGTCTGACGCAGGATAATCCTTCATCAGAATTTTAAGCAGTGTTGTTTTTCCGCATCCGTTATCACCAAGCAGGAAAACACGCTCGCCCTTTGTTATATTAAAGGAAACATTATCAAAAATCTTTTTTTCTCCGAAGGATTTTGCAAGCTCCGATACTTCCAGAACTTCTTCGCCCGAAACACATTTCGGAGTAAAATCAAATCTGATTTTCTGCACCTTTGCATCAGGCACAACCATATGCGCCTTTATTCTTTCAATAACCTTTTCCTTGCTTTCGGCCGTTTTTATATTCTTTTCCCTGTTCCACTGACGTTGCTGTGCAATAATGCCTTCAAGCCGTTCTATTTCCTTTAAATCCTGCTCATATTTTTCTTCAATTGCCTTTTGTTCGGATTCCTTTTTAACAAGAAATTCAGAATAATTACCTTTATAGGCACGAAGCCTGCCGTTTTCAATTTCGATGGTTTTTTCAGTAACCTTATCCAGAAAATATCTGTCGTGCGATATAACAATAAATGCGCCCGAAAAGGAAGAAAGAAAACCTTCAAGCCATTCAACGGCACTTATATCAAGATGGTTTGTGGGCTCGTCAAGCAGCAGCAGATCCGCCTTGGAAAGGAGCAGCTTTGCAAGAATAAGCTTTGATTTCTGCCCGCCGGAAAGCTTTTCCGTTTCCATGGAAAAATCCTTTTCATCAAATCCAAGCCCGATAAGGCTGGAGCGTGTAAGGCTTTTATAGGTTAAGCCGCCCTTATTCTGAAATTCATTTGTCAGAAAATCCTGCCTCGCAATAAGTGCGTCATCTGTCGTTTTCGTAAGTTTTTCCGAGATCTCTTCAAGCTCTTTTTCAATTTCTATCAAATCTGTAAAAACGGAAATCAGCTCGTCATAAACGGTTTTATTATCCGAACAGGTGTGCTGCTCCATATAGCCCACTTTAATATTTTTTCCTATAAAACATGCACCGCTGTCTGCCGCGTAATCGCCCTTTATAATTTTAAAAAGCGATGTTTTTCCGACACCGTTTGCACCGACAAAGCCAACTCTGTCTTTTTCAAATATATCAAATGAAACATCGCGGAATAAAGTGTGCCCGCCAAAGGATAATGTTAAATTCTGAAGACTTACTACTGCCATAATTTGATTCCCTCTGAAAATTATAATGTTATTTTACACTATTACGCCTTGAATGTGAAGATAAATTTTGATATATTAATATTATAAAATATTATCAAGGAAAAAACGGTGTGAAAAAACGCACAGTGTTATGGTGATTATTATGGAAATTTTAAAATTAAAGCCTGTTTTTAAGGATTATATCTGGGGCGGAACAAGACTTCGGGATGATTTCGGATTTGAATGTGATGTGGAACCGATTGCAGAAGGCTGGATGCTTGCCTGCCATAAAGACGGAAAGAGCATTATAGACGGCGGAAAATATGATTCCCTTACACTGGAAGAAGTGATTGAGAAAAACGGAAAAGAAAAAATCACCGGAACGAATGCATCGGCTTTTCCGTATTTTCCCGTGCTGATAAAGCTGATTGATGCAAAGGATAATCTGTCCATTCAGGTACATCCTGATAATGCATATGCTGAAAGCGTAGAGCACGAATTCGGAAAAACAGAAATATGGTATGTGCTTGATGCGGCGGAAAACGCACAGTTGATTTACGGATTTAAGGAAAAAATTTCATCACAGGAATTCAGAAAAGCAATTGAAAACAATACACTTTTAGATGTGCTTAATGTTGTTCAGGTTAAAAAAGGTGATTTATTTTTTATTGAAGCAGGCACCGTGCACGCAATCGGAAAAGGTGCTTTGATTGCTGAAATTCAGCAGAACAGTAATTCAACCTACCGTGTTTATGATTACGGCAGAGTCGGAAAAGACGGAAAGCCAAGAGAGCTTCATATAGACAAGGCAGTGGATGTTTCGGTAACTGAACCTGCCAAATATGAAATAAAGCCCTTCGGAACACTGCAGGAAATTCCCGGCGGCACAAAGCTTCTGCTTACTGAATGCGATTTATTCACAGTTCATCATTACGATGTAAAAACTGAAATTGAATTGAAAACCGATGAAAAAAGTTTTCATCACATTCTTGTTGCAAACGGAAGCGGAAAAATCAACGGCACTGCATTTGCAAAGGGCGACAGCTTTTTTGTGCCCGCAAATTTCGGAAATTACAAAATCAGCGGAAATGCAGAAATACTTGTAACGAATATTTAAAATAAAATTTTTCTTATTCTGTTTAAAACAGAAACGAATAAAAAGCCGTTAGTGTGGGTAACATACTAACGACTTTTTATTTGGAGATGAAAATTATGAGTATTATAAACAGAATTGCTTTAATCCTTAACATTATCGGCGGTATCAACTGGGGTTTAATCGGACTTTTCCAGTTTGACCTTGTCGCCTGGATCTGCGGCGGTCAGGATTCCATTTTTGCAAGAATCATTTACAGCATTGTAGGTCTTGCGGCTATCTGGTGCATCAGCCTTCTGTTCAGGGATAATCATATTGTAAGAGAGTAAAGCATAAAAAGTCAGACGGCGGAAAGCATTCCAAGCTTCCGCCGTCTACATATTTATACATATTCACGCATCATTTCGTTGCGTATTTTTTCTATAATCCTTTTTTCAAGCCTGGAAATATAGCTTTGTGAAATTCCCATTAAATCCGCAAGTTCCTTTTGCGTATGTTCCGTTTCCCCCATAATGCCAAAGCGCATTTTCATCAGTTCCCTTTCTTTTTCGGAAAGGGAATTTACTATTTTTAAAAGCAGCTTTTTCTCGTCACTGTATTCAATATCAACCGATATTTCATCAGGCTCGCTTCCAAGCACATCACGCAGGGTGAGCTCATTTCCGTCCCAGTCAATGCTGAGCGGTTCATCAAAACTCATTTCGTGCTTTGCGTTATTCACCTTGCGCAGATGCATAAGTATTTCATTTTCAATGCATCTTGAAGCATAGGTGGCAAATTTAATGTTTTTATCGGGATTAAAGGTTTTAACTGCCTTCATAAGTCCGATTGTGCCTATGGAAACAAGGTCTTCGGTTGAGGTTGCACAGCCGTCAAACTTTTTTGCTATGTAAACAACCAGACGAAGATTATGGGTTATCAGCAAATCCCTGTGCTCTTCAATTCCCTGCCTGAGCTCGCTCATAACGGTTTCTTCCTCTTCTTTGGTTAAAGGCGGCGGAAGTGTTTCAGGCCCATTAATGTAAAAACATTCTCTTTTTAAAAATCTTAACTTAAAGGCTTTTGCTTTCAAAGCCCTTAAAATCTGTTTGATTTTCTTAAACATAATACTCCCTCATACATTTAATATTTTCGGATTTAATATTCCCTGGTATTCCCCTTTTTTTACACTGTCGCTCAGCGCTATATAAACATCATGTATTTCAACACTTCCGATTGAAGAGTTAATCTCTACTTTATCAGGCTTAAAAGCATTCAGCACCCCCTCTCCTCCTATGGTTGAAAACGGTATCAGCCTGTGGCATGAAATGTTTTCAAACAGCTTTTTTTCAGCAATAATCACCGGGCTGTCCGAAAACGGCTCTTTCAGATTATTGCCGCTGTCTGCAAACGCAAAAAATTTAACTTTTTCGTCATTTTTATAAACAGTTACGCTGTAAAGTTCCTTAACGGCTGTTTTATTGTTATATATTCTTATTATTACAACTGAAAGAATATAGGCTGCAAACGCAGTTATCAGAAGAATACGCGCCGAAACATTGAAATACACTGTGGAATTATTGATTACAATGCCTTCAGGCTTAAACAGAAACCACAGCCCGATTATAATTCCCAGAAACAGAAGATTTACAAAAAAGAAAATTGCAACTTCTTTTATGTATGCCTTGAAACCTTTCAGTTTAAAAGCAACGGCGATAATTATGCACGCAGCCGCAAGCTTTCCGAGACAGGAAACGGCAAAATTAAGATGATCGAAAAGAATAACAAGCGAATACAGACCGCCTAAAAAAGATGCAAGAACTGTCCTTAGCAGTTTTTCCTTTCTTTTTGCAAATTTTGCGGTAACCATAACCAGAAAAAAGGTAATAAAAAAATTAACAACAAAAAGAACATCAATATAAATTACATGCATAAGCCACCACCGAAATTATTATACAGCGGTGAAAACAAATAAAATGTCAAATAAAATTGTTCAAAGCAAATAAACACATCTTTCATTTATTTTCGGAAAGGAGGAAAGCTGAAAATGCCTTTTGTAAGAAAATCACATATTCTTAGGGCGGCAAAAGGCATAAAAAGAGGCAGTGAACACTTCACTGCCTCCGCACCTTGTTTATTCAGCTATTTCTATTGCTTCTATAATTACATCGTATACAGGTTTATCGCCCATGCCGCATTTCACTGCGGCAATTTCCTCCAGAGTATCACTGCCTTGTGTAAGCTGACCGAATACTGTGTGATGAAAATCAAGCCACGGCGTTCCGCCCACAGCCTTATAATTATCAATCACAGCCTGCGGAAAGCCGTTATCCTTGAGCTGTTCCATCTGATTCAAAAGATTAGACGGAACGGTTTTTGCCTGAACAATGAAGAACTGGCTGCCGTTCGTATTCGGCCCTGAATTAGCCATGGAAAGTGCCCCGTAATAATTCCGTGCGTCTATGGAGAATTCATCCTCAAAGCTGCTGCCGTAAATGGATTCACCGCCGCAGCCCGTTCCCGTGGGATCACCGCCCTGAATCATAAAATCCTTTATTACACGGTGAAAAATAAGCCCGTTATAATATCCGTTTTTTGCATGCGCAACAAAATTTTCAACTGCCTTTGGTGCAATATCGGGAAATAATACAAATTCCATATCTCCCCTGTTGGTTTTTATCAATGCCTTTATTCCGTTTTTCTCTTCAAGCTGATTCATTATAATTTAACCTTTCTGTTTATTTCTTTTATTGTGTTTTCATCAATTTTTACAACCTTTCGGTCATAGGTAAGAATGCCGTTAAGCTCATCCTCAACATCTGTAACCTGCGTATAAACCGTGGCTGCAAGCCCTGTTTTAATCTGAGGCAGGATTGTTTTTTCAAAGGTTCTCTTGTAAGCCTTTGTTAGACTTTCCTTTGTTTTATATATTTTATAGCCGAACATTTTATTATTAAAGGTATGACCTTCGATTTTCTGAGAATATCCGCCGAATTCCGATAAAACATATGGCCTTTCACCTGCTTTTACCTTAATCGGCGTAAAATAGATATGCTTTGATATGACATCAGAGCAGCCCCTGTCGTGCCAGCCGGAAGCCGTGTCTACCGTTCTGGACGGATCAAGCCTTTTCAGCATATCATATGCGGCATTTGAATCAAACTGCCCCCATCCCTCGTTGAACGGCACCCAAAGCGCAATACAAGGGCAGTTATACAGATAATCAACCATATCCATAAGCTCTTCATAATAAAGTTCTCTTGCTGCCTTATCCGTTCTTTTAAAGGTTTTGTAATTGGTGTCGTCAAGATTAATGCCTATAAACGGCCAGACAGATATTTCAAGCCCGTAATTTCCGCCGCCGTTTATCATATCCTGCCACACAAGAATGCCGTTTACATCACAGTAATGATACCAAAGGAGCGGCTCAATCTTAATATGCTTTCGCAGCATATTAAAGCCCAGTTCTTTCATTTTTTTAACATCGTCCTCCATCGCTTGATTGCTTGGAGGGGTAAGAAAACCGTCAGGATAATAACCCTGATCCAGCAGTCCGTTATGAAAATACGGTTTGTTGTTCAAAAACAGACGCCAAATTCCGTTTTCATCTTTTCCTGTGGAAAACTTTCTCATACCGAAATAAGAGGTAATGGTTTCGCCGCATGCCTGAAATGTAACGGTATAAAGAAACGGATTTTCAGGCGACCATGCCTTGAAATCAGACAGCTTCACAGTTGTTTCCCTTGTTTGTGCAATTATATCTTCGCCGTCATAAATCGTTGTAAGAACATCCTCTGTTCCGAAAAACTCGAAATGCACCTGTTCCCTGTCATAGTCAGGTGTAATTTTAACCTTTTCAAGAAATTCCGCCGGTGTGCTTTCAAGCCACACCGTCTGCCAGATTCCGCTCTGCGGGCTGTACCATATACCGCCCCGCTTGAATTTCTGCTTGCCCTTTGAATATTCTTTGGTATCTGAATAATCAGCAACGGAAACATTTATAATATTCTGCCCGGTTACAATAAAATCGGTGATTTCAAGCCGGAAAGGCGTATATCCGCCTGCATGGCTGCCGGCTTTTTTTCCGTTTATAAACACATTGGCAAGCTGATCAACCGCACCGAAATGAATAAATACCCTGCCCTTATTAAAGCCCTCAGGTATTTCAAAAGCCCTTTGATAATGCAAAAATTCCCCGGGCTTCAGCACTCTGTTTACCCCCGAAAGCGGTGTTTCAGGTGAAAACGGAACAACAATGTCGTAATCAAATTCCTCAGGTAGTTCTTTTTTATCGGAAAAAGCACATTTCCATACACCGTTTAAATTTATGTAGCTGTTTCTTACAAACTGCGGGCGCGGATATTCGTTTAAAGGATTTTCCCTGTTCAGCATTTCGCCGTATTTTGTTAATAGCATTTCATTTTCCCCTTTTAATATAATTTGCCTGAGATAAAATATAAAGTAAAACAGGCGGACTTTCTTATTAAAATGTCCGCCGTTTGTACCTGTTTACGCAAAGCTGTAATCAATATTATTTTCTATGCACCATTCTGCAATTTTATTGTGTGTATATACGTTTGAAAATTCGTCAATTCCCTCTTTCAGCTCAGGATAAGCATAAAAATACTTCCAGAAAGTATCAACAAATTCCTCACCCTGCACTTTATCAAGAACAGATTTGATTTTTGCATTCCCCTTATCTGCAATAAAGCTCCGCATAATTTCTTCATTACTGATTGTAATAAAAGGAATTAAACCAATGGAAACGAAATAGGTTGTCTGCCCCATATCGGCAGGCTTCGCATCCGTATCCAGATCTCTGATATTTTTAACTGTGTAATCCTTATAGGAAAACCAGAATTCAGAAGAACCGCTTCCGCATTTATTCAGCAGTTCAGAATCAATAATAAGTTTCATTATAATACCACCGTTAAATCAAAACACCAATCAGCCTATTGATTTCAAGAGACCGCCCTTTGAAATAATATCCTGAATAAACGGCGGAAACGGCTGTGCCTGATAGCTTTTGCCCGTTGTGCAGTTTTTAATCAGACCGCTGTCAAAATCAACCTCAACCTCATCACCGTTTTTAATATCTTTTGCCGCCTCATCACATTCAAGAATGGCAAGGCCGATATTGATTGCATTTCTGTAAAATATGCGTGCAAATGTCGATGCAATCACACAGGAAATCCCGCTTGCCTTAATGGCAATCGGTGCATGCTCGCGTGATGAACCACAGCCGAAATTGGCTTCAGCAACCATAATATCCCCTGCTTTTACCTGATTTACAAATTCCTTGTCAATATCCTCCATACAGTGGGAAGCAAGCCATGCTTCATCACTTTTATTCAGATACCTTGCCGGAATAATTACATCAGTATCAATATTATTTCCGAATTTATGTACTTTTCCTTTTGCATTCATATATCATTTCCTCCTATACTGCTGCAGGGTCCGCAATAAAGCCCTTAACAGCCGAAGCTGCTGCTACTGCCGGAGATGCAAGATAGATTTCTGATTCCGTGTGCCCCATTCTGCCCACAAAATTACGGTTAGAGGTTGACACTGCCTTTTCACCCTTTGCGAGTATGCCCATATGACCGCCGAGACACGGACCGCAGGTTGGCGTGGAAACAATTGCACCGGCTTTAACAAAGATTTCAGCAAGACCTTCTTTAATACAGTCCAGATAAATCTGCTGCGTAGCAGGAATAACAATAACGCGCACACCATCAGCAACCTTTTTGCCCTTAAGAATAGAAGCTGCGATACGCATATCCTCCATTCTTCCGTTTGTGCATGAACCGATAACCACCTGATCAATTCTGATTTCGGGCACTTCATCAATCGTTTTTGTGTTTTCGGGAAGATGCGGAAATGCCACAGTCGGGCGAAGCGTGCTTAAATCAACAGTGATTTCACTGTCATAAACAGCATCAGCATCTGCCTCATATACCTTATATTCTCTTAATGATCTTCCTTTTACATATTCCAGCGTAACATCATCAACCGGGAAAATACCGTTTTTAGCGCCGCATTCAATCGCCATATTGGAAATGCACAGACGGTCATCCATAGAAAGATTTTTAATACCGCTTCCCGTAAATTCAAGGCTTTTATAAAGGGCACCGTCCACCCCGATTTCACCTATAATGTGAAGAATAACATCCTTTCCGCTTATAAACGGAGCTTTTTCACCTGTTACAACAACCTTGATTGCGCTCGGAACTTTAAACCATGCTTTTCCGGAAATCATACCGGCTGCCATATCTGTTGAACCCACACCGGTTGAAAATGCACCAAGCGCACCGTAAGTGCAAGTGTGGCTGTCTGCACCGATAATACAGTCGCCGCAGGTTACAATGCCTTTTTCGGGAAGCAGTGCATGCTCAATACCCATATTTCCCACATCATAATAATGAAGAATATCATTCTTTTTTGCAAATTCACGCACCTGTTTACAGTTTTCAGCAGACTGAATATCCTTGTTCGGCGTAAAATGGTCCATTACAAGAGAAATTCTTGTTTTATCAAAAACGGAGGTTTTTCCGAATTTGTTCATTTCGTTGATTGCCACAGGAGAGGTTACATCGTTTCCGAGCACCATATCCAGATTGGCTTCTATCAGCTGCCCTGCCTCAACAAAATCAAGATCTGCATGCGCAGCCAATATTTTCTGCGTCATCGTCATACCCATATATATTCACCTGTTTTCCTTAAAATTAAATATCGTCTGTAAAAGAGCCCTCTCCTCTTTCAAGAGAAGTTACACCTGTTCGGGCAAGCTCCACAATTCCGAAATTCTGTTCAAGCTCAGCAATAAACATATCTATTGCAGAACCCGCTCCTGTAAATTCAAGCGTTACGGTTGTTTTGGAAACATCAAGCACACGGGCGCCGTAACGCACATTATAGGAAAGCAGCTGATTTTTTGTTTCAATGCCTGCCGCTTTCACCTTAATAAGAAGAAGTTCGCTTGAAACAGATTTTTCATCCGTAAGCGCAGCAACCTTTTTAACAATTTCAAGTTTTAAAAGCTGTGCCTTTATCTGTCTGAAATTTTCCGGTTCTGTATAAGTTTCTATTGTCATTCTTGAAAATAACGGATCTTCGGTTTCACTGACAGTTAAAGAGCTGATATTATAACCCCTGCGTGAAAACAGACTTGCCACGCGCTGCAGCACACCGTATACATTATCAACAAGAACAGATAAAACTAATTTTTCCTCTGCCATAATTATCACATCTCCTCTTTAATATCTGCAACAGAACCGCCCGGAGGAATCATCGGAAGAACATTTGAATCGGGCGAAATCCTGCATTCAACAACAACTGGACCGTTTACCTGAAAGGCTTCATCAAGCACGCTGTTTATTTCCTCATTTGTGTTAATACGCAGCCCCTTTACGCCAAAAGCCTCGGCAACCTTAACAAAATCGGTTGCACGGTGCGGATCTGTGTCGGAAAAACGGTTTCCGTAAAAAATCTTCTGCCACTGGCGAACCATTCCAAGTACCCTGTTATTCATAACAAACATAACCACAGGAACATTATAGGAAGCCATTGTTGCAAGCTCTGTCAGATTCATATGAAAGCCGCCGTCTCCTGTAAACATAACAACACGCCTGCCGGGGCAGCCGAGTGCAGCTCCGATAGCAGCACCCATAGAATAACCCATTGTGCCAAGACCGCCGGATGACAGCAGCGTATGCGGCTTTTTGAATTTATAAAACTGTGCTGCCCACAGCTGATGCTGACCGACATCGGTAACAACAATTGCATCATCGGGTGTTTTGCTGTCTACCGCCTCAATAAGTGTCTGCGGATTAACAAAATCACCGATCTGAAGCTGATTGAACGGACGCTTAAAGGTGTTGATTTCTGCTTTCCAATCGCTGTGATCCTGCTTATCCAAAGCTTCGGTAAGCAGGGGAAGCACTTCTGAAAGTGTTCCTCTGAGATGATAATTTGAAAAGATATTTTTATCCATTTCAGCAGCATCAATATCAATATGTATAATTTCCGCATTTGGTGCAAATTTTGCTCTGTTTCCTGCCACACGGTCTGAAAAACGGGCACCTGCAACAATAAGCACATCACAATCGTGCGCTGCTTTATTGCATTCGAAATGGCCGTGCATTCCGATTAAGCCAAGATGAAGCGGATGGCCGTTCGGAAACGCACCGAGCCCCATAAGTGAAGAAACAACCGGTGCATCAATTTTTTCTGCAAAATCTATAAGCGCATCCCCTACATCGGAAAGAATTGCACCGCCGCCAACATATATAATCGGCTTTTTTGCCTGAGAAAGAAGCTTAACAGATCTTTCAAAGCAGCTCTGCTTCGGTTTTTTATAAGGCAAAGGCTCAACCTTAGGCTGCGGCTCATATTCACACAGATCAGCCGTAATATCCTTTGG
>CAJUDJ010000008.1 GCA_910584985.1 uncultured Eubacterium sp.
GTTCAACTGCGCTCGGCACACTTGCGGCAGTGGGTATTTTCAATGCCAGAAACAGGCTTTATAAAGGCACTGTTATGACTGTTACAAATATTCCCATGATGAATCCGGAAATTGTTACGGGAATTTCAATGATGCTTCTTTTTGCATTTGCAGGCACAGTGGTAAACAAATCCAATGTACTCGGCTTCGGAACGCTGCTGATTGCACATATCACTTTTTCCCTGCCTTATGTAATCTTGAATGTGCTGCCGAAGCTCAGGCAATTTGATATTCATATTTATGAAGCAGCTGTTGATCTTGGATGCAAGCCGTTCAGAGCATTTTTCAAGGTGGTTATGCCCAATATTATAAGCGGTATTTTAACCGGATTTGTTATGAGCTTTACGCTTTCACTTGATGATTTCATCATATCTTATTTCACAAACGGACCAACTTTTCAGACGCTTCCGATTTATATTTTCTCATTAACAAAAAAGCGTGTGAAGCCGGATATGTATGCACTTTCAACGCTTGTGTTTTTGGTAATCCTTATTCTTCTTATTGTAATGAATATTGTTCAGAACAAATCGGATAAAAAGGGTAAGCGTGAAGAAAAATGAAAAAATATTTATTGTTTTTTACCGCTTTAATGTTTTTGATGCTTCCGGTAAATTCCGCAGCCTTTGCTGATGAGGAAATTTTTTCAGAGGAGCAGCTTTCGTATTACAGAAATCTGGGTCTGCAGGGGCAGACGGTGAATGTATATAACTGGGGTGAATATATTTCTGACGGCGCCGAGGATTCCATGAATGTAATTGGAGAATTTGAACGTCTCACCGGTGCAAAGGTGAATTACACAAATTATGAATCAAACGAGAATATGTATTCCAAGCTCTCGGGCGGAGGTGTTTCCTATGATGTTATCGTTCCGAGCGACTATATGATCGGCCGCCTTATTGATGAGGATATGCTTGCAGAAATAAACTGGGAGAATGTTCCGAATATTGAATATATTGAAGATCAGTTCAAGAATCTTTATTTCGACCCGCAGCAGAAATATTCACTTTGCTTCAATGTGGGCACAACTGCACTGATTTATAATAAACAGCTTGTTTCCGAAACGCCTGAAAGCTGGAAGGTGCTTTGGGATGAACAGTATAAGGATAAAATTCTTATGTTTAACAATTCAAGGGATGCCTTTGCAATTGCACAGGCACTTTTGGGGCAGAGCTTCAACACAACAAGCGAGGCAGACTGGAATCAGGCGGCAGAGCTTCTTGCCCGGCAAAAGGATGCAGTAAGCCCTGTTTATGTTATGGATGAAATATTCAATCTGATGGAAAGCGGCGAATATGCCTTTGCAACTTATTATGCAGGCGATTATGCACTTATGAATGAAAATAACGAAGATCTTGCATACTGTTTCCCCGAAGAGGGTGTTAATATATTTTATGATGCCTTCTGTATTCCGAAATGCGTTCAGAACAAGAGGGGAGCAGAAGCGTTTATTAACTTTATGCATGAGCCGCAGGTGGCACTTGCCAATGCAGAATATATTTATTATGCATCACCGAATGTGCATGTAATATATAATGAAGAGTATTCGCTTTATGAAAATGAAGCCGTTTATCCCGAAAATATGCCGAGCGGGCAGTATTTTGAAAATTTGCCCCAGAATATTCTTGAACTTCAGGCAGATTTGTGGACAGGTGTTAAAAGCGGAAATCTTTCGGCGCAAAGCGAAGCACAGAACCGAAAAATATATATTGAATCGGGAATACTTGCAGGCATTGTTGTTTGTGTAGCTGCAGTAAAGCTGGTTTCAAATTATCAAAAAAGAAAACGGGAAGATTTAAGTGATTTGTATGAAAACTGAAATCAAATGTGTCATTTTTGATCTGGATGGCACGCTTGTAAATACGATTACCGATCTTGGGCTTGCCTGTGATTATCTTCTGGAAAAGAAAGGCATAAAGCCCGTATGGAGTGAGAATGACTATAAGCAATTTGTGGGCAACGGCGCTAAGCTGCTGGTTGAAAGGGCTTTTGACGGCACTCTGAACAGTAAAGAGCTTGAAGAACAGTATGCACTGTTTAAAATAAAATATAATGAGATTAAGATGGATCATGCACATATTTATAAGGGTATGTATGAAACGGTTGAAAAAATCAAAAATCTCGGAATCAAAACTGCAGTCTGCACCAATAAACCGCACACAGCGGCAAAAGGAATGGTTGAAACCCTTTTCGGAAAAGACTTCTTTGATGTTATTGTCGGTGCAGCAGATGATATGCCAAAAAAGCCCGATCCTGCAATGGCAAATAAGATACTTGAGAAAATCTCTGTTTTGCCTGCGGAATGTGTCTGGATAGGCGACAGTTCAGTGGATATGGAATCGGCTGTTCATCTTGGATGTAAAAGTATAGCTGTAACATGGGGCTTCCGTTCTCGTGAAAGCCTTCAAAAATATCATCCGGCACTTGTTGCAGACAGCCCTGAAGATATTTTAAAGTTTTTTTCAAATTAGTATTGACATTTTCGTATTCTTTTGCTATAATCTCATCGTTGCTTGCGAGAGTGGCGGAATCGGCAGACGCGCACGTTTGAGGGGCGTGTGGGGCGACTCATACGGGTTCAAGTCCCGTCTCTCGCACCAAAGAACAGCTATTTCCATTCGGATTTAGCTGTTTTTTTATTTCCATAGAAATTTCAAAAACAGGATAATAAATTTGATATTTACTTTTAAAGCAAAGTATTATAAAATATATATTTAATAAAAAGCTTTCAGAGGTAATTTGAAAATGTATTTTCGCACACAGGCTGCAATTGATTTGGATGCAGTTGAATATAATTTTAATCAGGTTAGAAAAAAGCTGCCCGATGATGTAAAGATATTAACCGTAATTAAAGCAGATGCTTATGGACACGGAGCAGTCAAAATAGCTGAATTTCTGAAGGAAAAATGTGATTTTTTCGGTGTTGCCTGCATTGAGGAGGCTGTTGAACTCATTCAATCCGGCATTACAAATCCGATAATCATACTTGGTTATGTTGCCCCGGAATTATATGAAACCATTGTGAAATACAATATCCGGATTCCGATTTTCAGTTATGAGGATGCCGTTTTGCTGTCTGCGCAAGCAAAGAAGCAGTGCAAAACAGTGCCGTATCATTTTTGTGTTGATACGGGAATGAGCAGAATCGGTTTTCAGGCGAATGCTGAAAGTGCTGAAATGTGCCGCAAAATATCCAAACTGCCGTTTATAGAAGCAGAGGGGCTTTTTTCTCATTTTGCCACAGCCGATGAAGCTGATTTAGCTAAATCCCTTAAACAAACAGAATTATTTGAATGTTTCATAGAAATGCTTGAGGAAAAAAACATAAAAATACCTGTAAAGCATATTAACAATTCGGCAGGCATTATGAATTTTAATAAAACATTTGATTTGTGCAGAATGGGCATAATCACATATGGAATGTATCCTTCCGAGGAAGTGGACAAAAATTTGCTGAATATTAAACCTGCTCTCAGATGGATTACCCATATTTCACATATTAAAACACTGGAAAAGGGCAGAGAAGTTTCTTATGGCGGCACTTATACAGTAAAGGAGCCGAGAAAGATAGCGACACTTCCTGTAGGTTATGCTGACGGATATCCGAGATGTCTGTCCAATAAAGGTCGTGTTATTGTGAATGGAAAGTATGCGCCGATTGTGGGCAGAATCTGTATGGATCAGTTTATGGTGGATATTACGGATATTGATGGAGTAAGCCCGGATACGCCTGTAATCCTTATTGGCAGACAGGGGGATGCCGCGCTTACAATGGAAGAGGTGGCAAATGCGGCACATTCCTTCAATTATGAGCTTGCCTGCCGCATTTCAAGAAGAGTTCCCAGAACATATTATAAAAACGGAAAGCTTGTTTCCGTGCATGATTATTATTAAAGAAGAAGGATTATGAAATTCGTTACACCGTCATTTTATAAGGATTTTAAATGCATTGCGGGGGAATGCCCCGATTCCTGCTGTCAGGGCTGGGAGGTTGATGCAGATGAAAGTTCACTTGAATATTATAAAACCCTGTCAGGTAGCCTCAGAAAGCGTATAGACAGTGTTCTGGATAAGGATGAATTCGGAAACACCGTTTTTCGCCTTGCAGATCAAAAGCGATGCCCTTTTCTGAACAAAGAAAATCTCTGTGATATGCATATTGCCATAGGAGGGGAGCATACCCCATATACCTGCCGTACTTTTCCGAGATTTATAAACGATTTCGGCGGAACAAGGGAAATGGGAATATCCTTTTCCTGCCCGGTGGCAAGTGATATCATGTGGAATTTAATAGATCCGTTTGATTTTGTTTCGGATCTCAATGATTTGCCGCCTAGTCTTAATGAAATTGATGCAGAGCTGTATTTCAAATTACTGAGGGCACGCAGCAAAGCATATGATATTGTTCAAAATAAAGAAATGCCTGTCAGTCAACGGCTACTTGCTCTTCTTCACTTTGCAGCAGCGCTTCAGCAGGAAATTAATCCTTATGATGAGGGCTTTGGGCAAACTCCGTTTTTCGATGTTTTTCTTAATCCGGAAGTGATTAATCACGAATGGGTTGAAAAGGTGAAAAATCATCGTGCAAAACCGCTCTTTCCGAATGACAAGGTTTGTGAAAATACGGCAATGTATTTTCTTTTCAGATATTTTTTAACCGCTGTTGAGGACCGGGATGTTCTTTCCAAGGTAAAAATGGCAGTTATCGGTGTTCTTATACCTGCATATTTCGGCAATGATTCATGGACAGTTCATTTATGGAGCAAGGAAACGGAACATAGTGATATAAATATGAACAGATATAAAAAGGAGCTCAGGTGCAATGCAAATCTTTCTGTAAAAGCACTTGCAGAACATCTTTTCTGAAAAATAAATATAAATAAAGCACAGCTGATTTCTTTTGTGTTATCGGCTGTGCTTTATTTTTTATAAATCATAATGTTTTCAACTTTGCAGTTCAGTATGCGGCATAAATCATCAATTGTCTGTGTTGAAATTCCTTTGTTTTTTCTTAATCTGTCAATTGTGGAACTGCTGATATTATATTTGTTTATTAAAGTATATGTGCTTTCGCTGCTTTTCTTTAATGTATCCCAAAACGGTTCATATGTTATCATTTATATCACCAATTTTAATGATAGATTATAGTCAAAGAAAAGACAATTATCGTAATAACGACTATACTACACATAGTGCAGCTGTGATAAAATAAATTGATATAATGTATTCAGGAGAGCAATAATTGATATGATTAAGCATGAAATAAATATATGTTTTGTTTCCGATGACGGCTATGCGGTTCCGACAGCCGCTGCCATTGCTTCAATATGCTGCAATGCAAGCAGCGAAATCAGATATAATATTTTTGTTGTAATGCCTCCTGAATGTAATGAAAATACAAAGGCGGCATTTTATCAGTCCGCCGGCGGCCACGGCAACATATCCGTAAGGATTATTGAATGCAGTGTAGAAGAACTGAAAAAACTGCATGTATCTGATGATCAAAGATATCTTTCGGCCACCGAAACGGCTCTTCTTAAATTCAGGCTTCCGTCTCTTTTTAAAGATTTAAATACGATTCTTTTTCTTGATGGAGATGTAATTGTTAGGGATGATTTATCCTCTTTTCTTTCCTTTGATATTTCCGGTTATTATGCAGCTGCGGTAAGGGATTTGCCGCAGGTTCTTTATGACGAGCAGAAAATCGGAAAAGATATTGCAGGTGCGGATTATTTCAATTCGGGTGTTATGCTTTTAAATCTGAAAAAAATGCGCAGTGATCATATTGAGCACAGATTGATTGAAACAAAAAGAAATTACTCGGATTATTCTTTAATGGATCAGAATGTGTTTAATATTGTTTTTAAGAATGCTGTATTACAGCTTCCTATAGAGTATAATGCCTGTTATATCAATCTTATTGAATCCAAAAGCAAATATAATATTTCACAGATAAATGAAATGTATGGCAGAGATTACCGTGATATTGTTCATCTTGCTCCCGATATAAAGATTGTTCATTTTTCCTCAAAGCTTAAGCCATGGCTTTTTTATGATGTTCCTTTTGCGGATGAATGGCTTTATTATTACAGAAAAACAGCTTTTTCAGATGTTGTAATTCAGCGTATTTCGCATACACGCCGTGATATTGATATGAACACGGTTAAGCACACGGTAAGTTCTCTGTCATCAGACAGCAGCAGTCCTTTTAAAGCAGTAATTCCGATTGTGTTTGCGGGAAGTAATGAATATCTTTATTATGCGGGTGCAGCCATTCAATCCATATATGAAAACTCTGATTCTGATTATCTTTACGATATTTATATTTTTGTTGATGAAACTGCCAATGAAGCAATCAGAAGCAAGCTTCTTTCTCTTAGATATAAAAATATAAAAATGAATATTTTTGATGTAAGGAACTGCTTTAAAGGAATAGATTTATATTGTGTTGCGCATTATTCAAAGCAGATGTATTACAGATGGCTGATTCCCGAAGTTCTTTCAAAGTATGATAAAGTTATTTATCTTGACTGCGATCTTATTGTAAATACGGATATTGCAAAGCTTTATAATATTGACTTGCAGGATAATTATGTTGCGGCAGCAAATAATTTTTTAAGAAAAAATCTTCTGAATCATGTAAAAAACAGGCTTTGCATTGATGCAGGAGAATATTATAATTCAGGTGTTCTTCTGATAAACAGCAGGGAATGGATTAATAAAAATCTTAAAAATAAGTGTATCGGCTGCCTTAAATATTTTAAAAAACTGCCTTGTCCGGATCAGGATGTTCTGAATGTTATATGCAGCGGAAAAATAGTAAAGCTGGACGACCGATGGAATTTTCAGTGGCATCATCAGTTTCCCGATGCAAGAACAGATGCATTTATTCTTGATTATGAAGAAAGATATAATCTTATTTTAACATCAGACCCTTATATTATTCATTACACATCTTTTATTAAGCCATGGCAGCATCCCGAAAGAGCTTATGCAGACTATTTCTGGAAAAGCTGCAGAAACAGTGTTTTTTATGAAGCTGTTTTGTTTACGAATATAAAACTTGCCGCTATGGGTTTAATTAAGCAGGGAGAAACTGAGGAAGCAGCCGCCATACGAAAAAGAATTATTAAAATTCAGAAATCAAAAGCATACAAATTATCAAGAATAATCGGATTTATTCCAAGAAAGCTTCACGGCCGTGATTATCTGCCGATACCCGAAAAGGGTGCAGACGCTGCTGCTCTTGAAAAGAAACTGAAATCCATAACCAATTCACGCACTTATATGCTTTCTGCTGCATTTATCAGAGTTCTCAAAAAAATTATGTCTTTATTAAAATAGCGGAGAAAAAATATGCTGAAAAGACTGAAAAAAATCACAGAATGTTCAAAAAGAAAATTCACTTCAGGTATGTATACAAACATTGAAATTTATAAATTTGCTTTGATTATTTCCTGTGATAATCAACCTGAAAGCAGTTTGAAAAAAGCCCTTGAAGCAACTTTTTCAAGCCTGAAATGCCGGAAGCTGAATAAAATGAACGGCTTTCAGGTTTTCATCGTTTTTCCGAACACAGAAAAAGCCAGAGCTCTGGCAGAATCGTGCACGGGATTTCCGCTGTCTAATTGTGAAGTTGCTTTTGCCGACAACATTTCTGCTGAAATATGCAACTGTATTTCAAAAGCATCGGCACAATATATAACGGTTTTAAAAGCAGGGGATATTTATTCAGAAAATGCTTTCTCTGCAGTATATCATTATTTTGCGGATGCTGAAGATGCTACTGACACAGTAGGAATCAGAATTGAAAATCAAAATAAAATATACAATAAGTATAATGAGGCGCTTTCCCAAAAAACAATTAATCTATCCGAAAAAAGCAAAGCCTTTCCGCGCAATTTATCTGCCTTATTTATAAAATCAGATACAGCAAAGAAAAAAGCGGCACTGCATGATAATTTTTTTGATGAACAGATGTTCATTATGGATGTTTTGGAAAATAACAAGCGCTTTGGTGCTGTTGCGTCCGTATATGTTAAGCCGCTTGATGCAGAAAAAACGGTTTTTACAGCTCAAATGTTTAAAAATAATCTTGAAAAAATTCTTGATTATGTCAAAAATGCTTATTGCCGGATTGGATTTATTCCATCCTATATGCAGAATTATATTATGGCTGAAATTATGAAAATGCTGAATCATTCCGAAAACATTATGGAATCCTTTCATCCGATCAGCTGTGATTATTCCGAAATGTGGAACACACTTTCAGTGCTGCTTCAGTATGTTTGTGATCAGATTATTTATGTTTATGATACTGCCAGATTCAATAAACTTTTTTTGCTTGCAATTAAGCACAAACATTACTGCACTGTTTCCGAAACTGAAAACGGAGCAGTGGTTGCATATAATGATGTGTTGTTATATAATCTTTCCGAATTTGCATCAAAAATTGAGCTTGTTTCAATCAAAAACAGAAAGCTGATTATTGAGGGCGTTTGCCGTTATCCTTCCTGTATTGATCATGAAAAAATATCTGTATGGACTGAAATAAACGGCATACCTGCAGAAGCAGAGCAGATTAAAAGATATACAGATAAATATTTTTACGATAAACAATATATTTATGAAAAAGGGTTTAAAGCAGAAATTCCGCTGAATGCGGAAAGGGTGGAAATTAAGCTTGTTACAGGATATGAAAATCACAGATGGCATTGTGGTTCATTTCAATACAGCACCGTTTCGGCAGTAAGTGATGAGGTTTCCGGAAGCTATTATTATAAAGACGGATTTGCTGTTATGGCAGATGCAACTTCCTTATTGTGCTTTGCCTGTGATGAACAAAAGTATCAGATGCTTGAAGCGGAATTCAGACGGCAGATTAAAGCTGCTGAACCGCACAGATATAACCAAATTACAGCAATCCGGGATTATTATTTTAAAAATTCACCTGAAAAAAAGAAACAGATTTGGCTTATTATGGACAGACCGGACAGGGCTGATGATAATGCAGAGGCATTTTTCAGATATATGGCTGAACGGGCAGAGCCGGATATTGATTTATACTTTATTTTAAGCCGTAAATCGGAAGCATATTCCAAACTGAGCCGTATCGGAAAAGTAATCGAGCCGTTTTCGGAAGAGCATAAAAAGCTGTATACTGTTGCAGATTATATGATTTCTTCGCAGATGGCGGAATCAACCATAAACCCTTTTAATAATGATTTGAAATATTTCAGGGATTTATTCAGAAATCCGAAGCAGATTTTTCTGCAGCACGGTGTTATTCATAATGACCACGGAAGCACTCTGAATAAATATAACAGAGATTTTTTCGGCTTTGTAACCAGTGCAAAAGCAGAGTATAATTATTTGCTTTCACCGAAGTTTCATTACACAGAACAGGAAATGTGGCTTACAGGAATGCCGAGATTTGATTTTCTTTACCGTAATGATAAAAGAAAAATCACAATTATGCCAACCTGGCGCAAATTTTTAACAACGCGTGTGTTTGATGAAAAATCGGGTACAATGATATGGAAGGTAAATGACGATTTCACAGACAGTGAATATTTCAGATTTTTTAACAATCTTATCAACAATGAAAAACTTCTTGATGCAGCAGATCGGTACGGTTATAAAATATGCTTTATGCCGCATGTTATTTTTCTTAAGGAAGCGGAAAAATTTGCACATAACAGCAGAATAACAATCTATAACTATGAAAAAAGCTACCGTGAAATTTATGCCGAAAGCAGTTTGATTGTAACCGACTATTCTTCAGCTGTTTTTGATTTTTCGTATTTAAGGCAGCCGATTATATATACACAGTTTGATTTTGATGAATTCTATTCAAAGCATACGGTTCGAAAGGGTTATTTCAATTTTAAAAAAGACGGCTTCGGCGAGGTTACCGATAATCAGGAAGATACAGTAAATTTAATTATTGGCTATATGGCGGATAATTGCCGTCTTAAGCCGGAATACAGAGAACGTATTGACAACTTTTTTGATTTTTCCGATAAAAAATGCTGTGAAAGAATTTATAACAAAATCAGGAATAAGGATAAATCCGAAAATAATGCGGTTCGTTAATTTTTCTTGAATTTATTTATGTGCTATGTTAAAATACCTGTGAAATATTTTAGTTTAATTTTAAGGAATCATTCAAATGAACAATTGTAAAATTCAGGAATTTATCGAAAAAAACAAAAAATCACATTTTCTTCAGTCCCCGGAATGGGCGCAGGTTAAATCAAACTGGAAGCATGAAACCGCCGTTGTTGAAGAAAACGGGGAAATAAAAGGCTACATGAGCATTCTGCTCAGAAAAGTGCCGGTGCTGAACAGGTATATTATGTATGCACCCAGAGGCTTTGTCTGCGATGTGCATGACAGGGAAACGCTGGAAAAGCTTATGGAACAGGCAAAGAAAATCGCAAAAAAATACAAGGCGTTTATTTTCAGAATGGATCCCGATATACCGAATGAGGATGAAGAATTTAAAAGCATTGCAAAATCGCTTGGTTTTAAAATGAAGGAAAATATTGAAAGCATAGACCAGGTTGTGCAGCCGAAATATGTTTTCAGGCTGGATATAGCCGGCAAAACGGAAGAAGAACTGATTGCTTCCTTCAGCTCCAAAACAAGGTATAACTTAAGACTTTCAAAAAGAAAAGGTGTAACAACAAGAATCGGCACAAAGGCTGATCTTGAGGATTTTTACACAATTATGAAGGATACGGGTGCAAGGGATGATTTCTTTATCAGGCCGATTTCCTATTTTGAAAAAATTTATGACTGTATGGGCGAAAAGCATGCCCGGCTGATTATTGCTGAATTTGAAGGAAAGCCGATTGCTGCCGTTATGCCGATTCTGTACGGTAACAAGGTGTGGTATCTTTACGGCGGAAGCTCAAATGAATACAGAAATCTCATGCCGAATTATCAGCTTCAGTTTGAAATGATGAAATGGGGTCTTGAAAACAACTGTGAGGTTTATGATTTCAGGGGTGTTTCGGGATTTAAGGACGAGAATGACCCGCAGTACGGTGTTTACAGATTTAAAAAAGGCTTTAATCCCGAATTTGTTGAATTTATCAATGAGCTTTATATGGTGTTTGACCCGTTTGCGAATTCGCTTTTCAAGTTAAGTGAAAAGGCATATAAGATGCTGAATTCCGTCAAAAAAAAAATCAGTAAATAATTTTCTTAAAAAAAGAGAGGGTAATCCTCTCTTTTTTTATTTATAATAGTAGTCGTAATATTGACAATAGTCTTAATATAGACTATAATTTTATTAAAATATTTTAATGGAGATATATTGTATGATGGTTGCCAATAACGATAGAGAAAAAATAATAAATATTTGTTTTATTTCTGATGATGATTATGTTACGCCTACAACAACAGCCATTTCTTCACTTTGTATTCATTCAGACGAATCTTTTATTTATAACGTTTATGTAATTATGCCTGAAAACAGTTCTGAAATTGCAAAAAACTATTTTGTTGATTGTGCAGTAAAATATGAAAATGTAAATGTTTGCGTAATTGAAAAATGCTTTGATGATTTGATGAATCTTCATCAGTATAATGATCAAAGATATCTTGCAGCAACAACTACTGCATTATTTAAATTTAAGCTTGCTAATATATTTTCCAACCTTGATAAAATATTATATCTGGATGGTGATATAATAATCAGAGATAGTTTAACAGAACTTTATGAATATGATATAAAGGATTATTATGTTGCTGCTGTTCGGGATTTGCCGCAGGTTCTGTATAGAGAGCAACCTATCGGAAAAGAAATTTCGGGTATAGATTATTTTAATTCCGGCGTAATGCTTTTAAATTTAAAAAAGATGCGGGAAAATGAGATTGAAGCAAAACTTATTGAAACAAAGAAGAATTATACAGACAGTTCTTTAATGGATCAGAATATTTTTAATATTGTTTTTAAAGATTCTGTTTTACAGCTGCCTTTTATTTATAATACTTGTTATATTAACTTAATTGAATCAAAAGACAGATACAGTATATCTAAGATTAACGAAATGTATTCAACAAATTATGAGACGGTTTACGAAATACTTAAGGATATTAAAATAATGCATTTTTCATCAAAACTTAAGCCTTGGTATTTTTATGATGTGCCGCTTGCAGACGAGTGGTTATATTATTATAATCGTTCTTCACTCAGAAATGTTAAAATTCAAAGAATATATCATATATCAAGAAATGTTGATATGGAAAGTGTAAAAAACAGTGTAAGAGAGTTGTCGGCGTTTAAACATAAAGGTTTTAAGAGACTGATTCCGATTGTTTTTGCAGGAAATGAAAAATATCTTCAGTTTGCAGCAGTTTCCATTCAGTCTATATATGAAAATTCTAATCCGGAATATCTTTATGATATAAATATTTTTGTTGATGCTTCTCTGTCAGAGAATATGAAAAGAAGATTGAATTCTCTGAAATATCCGAACTTAAGAATAATGCTTTGGGATGTGCGCAATTCATTTAATGGGATTGATTTATATTCGGTTGGGCATTATTCAAAACAGATGTATTATCGTTGGCTTATACCTGAAATTCTTTCAATGTATAACAAGGTTATTTATCTTGATTGTGATCTTGTTGTTAATAGAGATATAGCTGATCTTTACGATAAAAATATAGGGAATAATTATGTAGCAGCTGTAAACAATTTTTTACGGGACAACTTGGTTAATCATGTTGAAAATCGACTTGGACTTGGATTAAATAATTATTTTAATTCGGGAGTTCTTAAATTTAATTGCAAAGCATGGATAAATGCCAATCTGAAAAATAAGTGCATTGCCTGCCTGAAATCATATAATAAACTTCCTTGTCCGGATCAGGATGTTTTGAATCTTGTATGTAAGGGCCGAATTTATAAACTCAATGACACTTGGAATTTCCAGTGGCATCATCAGTTTAAAGATGCCCGTAAGGGTAAATTTGTATGTGATTATGACAAGCGGTTTAATAATTTATTATTAACAAAACCGTCAATCATTCATTTTACATCGTTTTTGAAACCGTGGGAACATCCTGAAAGAGCTTTTTCCGAATATTTTTGGAATTATTGCAGAAATAGTGATTTCTATGAAATGATTTTATTTGCTAATATTCAAAATGCTGACTTAAATAAAAAGCGGACAGAAAGCGGAGAATCTGCAAAACTCAGAAATAAATTAAATAAATTGAAACATTCTTACACATATAAGATTGCATGCTTTATAAATTTTATTCCCAGAAAAATTAAAGGTTATAATTTTGCAGAAATACCTCCTGTTGGATGCGGTCAAAAAGAATTGAAAAAGTGTATAAATTCTATTTATAATTCCCGATCATTTAAAATAGCAAATAAAATTACTGCTATTTTCAGAAAAATTAAATCAAAAATTAAATAATAATTTTTGGAGATGATGTTATGAAATTCAATGCACAAAATTTTAATGATTATGATAATATCATTCTTTTTGGCGGCTGTAACAGTAAAAAACTCGAAAGTATGTATCAGCAAACAAAAGATGTTATAAAATATACTGCATTTTGTCCAAATAATTCGGATTTGTCAGATTTATGCGCAGAAATAAAACAACTTAAACGCTTAAAGAAAACAGAAGTATTCCAATGTTCAAAAGCTTTGGTTATTATTTCATATGAAAATCCTGTTTATATTAAAAAATGTGCCGATGAATTAAAAAAAATCGGAATTGCATTTGACCATATATTGAATTATACATTCAACATTGATTTGGGTATATTAAATTTACTTGGCTATAATCAATATGTCGATTATATGGGAAATGAGATTTCATTTAAAGGTAAGTATAGTTTATCTAAAATTTGCATTTATAAGGATAAGGTTTTATTTTCAGATAAGTGTTCAAAAAATATAATAAAGCTGGGAAATCTGCATATTGTTGATAAATTGTCTGTTTTGCTGTTTGGAAAAAACAGTGAAATCTTAATTGGAGATGATACTTCTTTTATTAATTCTTCAATTCAAATTTCAACTGATGGAAAAATAAAAATAGGGAAGGATTCAATGTTCAGCAGTGGAATATTGCTTTCTCATGCCGATCAGCATCTGATTTTTGATTTAAACACGAAAGAAAGAGTTAATGCAAATAAAAATATAAAAATCGGCAATCATGTATGGGTTGGAAGAAATGCACAGATTTTGGGCGGTGCTCATATTCCTGATAATTGTATTATCGGAGGGAATGCAATTACAAGTCATAATTTCACTGAAAAGAACTGTATTATAGCAGGCAATCCGGCAAAGGTAATCAGAAAGAATATTATCTGGGCGCGTGATAATCAGGCTTATGATTATCAGACCTATGATGAATGCAAGGATCAGCGTGCGCTACAGTATCTGGATTAAAACTTAATTATTTTAGAAAAAGAGTTCGGTTTTCCGAACTCTTTTTTGTTTTCTGAGAAAAGAATTTTGATTGTAGATATACAAAGCTTTAAGTTGATTTTTGCTCGGAATAGTCTTTAATACGACTATACTATGAGCCTGCTTTATATGTTATATTTATATTAAAATAATAAAGGCTAAAATGGTCAGAAACAGGCAAAATTATAACAAAACATATTATAAATTAATTTTAACTAAATTAATTTGAAAGGATTATTTTCAGGTATGGAAAATAAAATCAGGTTATTAGGCAAAGCAGATTTTAAAGAATTATTATTTAAAGGGTTCATTTTGCCTGATCATACAAAAACCGTTCGGTTAGAAATAACAGGTGCAGAGCTGAAGCTGATTTTTGCAAAAAAGGCAGCACAGGCCAAGCGTGTTTATATTACTTTCACGGATAAAAGCGGTTTAGCTTCATTTGCTTTTTTGGAAGGTGTATTTTCAGATGAAAATTCATCTGCGGTTTTTACTTTTGATGAAGCTTTGGCCGATGTTTTGAATGCAAAGCCCTATTACAGAATCTGCATGGCTGTTGAATATGATAATGCATATACCTGTTGCTTTCTTGATGATTCTTCTGTTGCTTTAAATCAGGATGAAAATATTTTTGCAGGCACATTACTGGAAATCCCGAAAACAGGCAAAAAATTAGTGGTTTATTATTCTATGTCCGGCAGAATTTCTGTTAAGCTTTCCGAATTGGATGAATTTGAGCAGAATTCCTTTTCAGCCGAAATCTCTTCGGTTATTAAAAAGGATAACGGTATCGAATTTAGTTTTAATTTTTCTGAGGCACAGTTTGATGAAGCATATTATCTTTCTAAGGATAAAAGCTGCAGAATTCAGCTCGGATTATTGAATAAAACAAAAACAAAAGCTGTTTGTTTTTTGGATTTTTCAGATTTCAGTGAGAAAAAATTATCTGTTTATTCTTTGGTGCTTATTATTAATAACAGAGAATATCATACAGTCTGGGCTGAAAATGCCGGTACGGAAGGCTTTTCGGTTTATGAACCGATTATGCTTTCAAATAACAACACGGTTTCTTATCTGCTCTGTAAAGCCGATTCAAATTCTTTACAGCTCAAATATTTCAGAAAATACTATGATTATGCTTTTTCAATTATAACAGCAGTTTATAATACGGCGCCGTTTATTGAGGAAACCATTAACAGCGTTCTGTCGCAGAATATAGAGCCCATTGTAAATAAGATGAAAAGCAATAATTACACTGTGTTCGGCAATGCTTATGAGCTTATACTGGTTGATGACGGTTCAACAGACGGTTCTGCTGAAATATGTGATAAATTTGCTGCGTTATATCCGCAGATTAAAGTAATCCACAAGGAAAACGGCGGTGTTTCTTCCGCAAGAAATATCGGAATGGAATTTGCAACAGGAAAATATTTCAACTTTCTTGATTCGGATGATCTGCTGTCGAGCGATACATTGGCAAATTGCTTTTTATTCTTTGAGGAAAATTATAAAAAAACCAATATTGTTACTTTTCCGATGAAGTTTTTTGACGGCAGAACAGGCGATCATTGGATGAATTATAAATTCAGCAAAGGAAGCAGAATCATTGATTATACGGTTGAATACGATAAAACATTGGTAACTTCCTCGGCAAGTATTTTTAAAGCAGATTATATAAGAAAAAACAGCCTTACCTTTGATGAATCCCTGCAGATTGGAGAGGATACAAAATTCATTTTTGAAATAATTCTGAACGATCTTCAGACTATCGGTGTGGTGAATACCTGCACATATTGGTACAGACGCCGTGTGTCAGGGGAGCAGTCTGCCATTCAGACCAGTGTTTCAAATAAGAATTATTATCTTGATAAGCTTCACCATCTTCTTGAATGGGCATTCAAATGCAGCAAAAAGAAATATGGAATTATTCCCAGATATGTTCAATATCTTGTTGCACAAGATATTCAGTGGCGTTTTGTAACAGATCCGGATGCCTCAATAGCCAAAAGTGTTTTAACGGATTGGGAATTCAGAAAATACAAAAAGCATATTGCGGATTTGTTGAAATGTATTGATTCTGATATTATTCTTGAACAAAAAAAGATTTTCCGTGAGCATAAAATGTATATGCTTAAATTAAAGTATAATTCCCGACCGGAAAGATATTTTAATAACAATGATGTAAAATATTACTTTTCCAATCATTTTGTTTCGGTTGCTTCAACCAGCGGACTGACACTTCAATTCTTTAAGATAGAGAATAATATTCTTCATATGGAGGGCTTTAATACTTCGTTTGAAGAGAATCAGGAATTCTATATTTGTGTTAATGAAGAATATATATGCCCTGCAGAAACCAATATTGATTTCAATGTTTATTGCCTTGGTGATAAAGCGTTATATTCATATTCCTTTGTATTTGATTATCCTCTTATATCAGCAGATGATGAATTAACCATTTCTTTTGCCGAAAAAATATGCGGAAGATATATTCAGAAAACAAATATTAAATTCTCTAAATTTATGCCGTTTAATACTGTTTTTTCAAAGTCTTATTATTTTTCTGAAAATTGGATTGCAAATATGGATAAATGCAGGCTAATTATCAAAAAATGCGGTGAAACCTCGTTTGTTAATCCTTTACTGCAGATTTCAGAATATGAAAATAATTTTATTGAACAGGTTAAAAGTAATCTGGATTTAAATAATGATTGTTTTGTTAATGCAATTAAATTAAGACAGAATGCTATATATGCTAAATATATCTACAGCCGTTTAACGCATAAAAAAATATGGCTCATTTCTGACAGGGTGAATCTGGCAGGCGACAACGGTGAAGCATTTTTCCTTTATCTGCAAAAAATCAATGATCCTGAAATCGATTCTTATTTTGTAATTAACGAAGACTGTGCCGATTATGAAAGAATGAAGCAATACGGAAAAGTGGTTATTCAGAATTCAGATGAGCATAAACTGCTTCATTTGCTGGCAGATTATATTATTTCTGCGCAGGCTGACGATTATGTTTTTAATCCGTTTTCCTCCGAAAGAACTGCTAATATTTTCAGGGATTTGCTTGTCGGTCAGAAATTTATATTTCTCCAGCACGGAATAACACAGAATAATTTAAGTGGCTGGCTTAATAGATTTCATAAAAATATTTATGGCTTTGTTACGGCGGCAATACCTGAAACACAGTCTATTTTGGATTATGATTATAATTATTCAAAAGAACAGGTTTGGTTAACCGGATTTACAAGACATGACCGCTTATATGATGATAATAAGAATTATATAACCATTATGCCGACTTGGCGAAAGTATCTTACGGAAGCGTCAACCGTTGGTATAAATGCGCTTTTGGCCCAGTTTAAAGACAGTGAATTTTTCAGATTTTATAATTCACTTCTTAACAATGAAAGATTTATCCGTGCAGCAAGGCAATACGGTTATACAATTTGTTTTATGCCGCATCCGAATCTAATGGATAATCTGGAGGATTTTGAGCATCATCCGGAAGTGAAATTTTTCGGAAAAGAAAAGCCTTACCGTGAAATTTATGCAGAAAGCAGTTTGATTCTTACAGATTATTCATCATCTGTAATGGATTTTGCTTTTCTCAGAAAGCCGGTTGTTTACTGTCAGTTTGATAAGGAAGAGTTTTTTTCAGGAAAGCATACGCTTCTGGAAGGCTATTATGATTATGAAAAACACGGCTTCGGAGAACTGACATTCAATATGGAAGAAGCTATTGATATTATAATTGATTATATGAAGAACGGCTGTAAGCTCAAACCTGTTTATGAAAACAGAATTGATCAGTTTTTTGCTTTCAGTGATAAGAACAGCTGTAAAAGATTATATGAAAAAATCAAAAGTCTTGATGCATAAAAATAAGCCCTCTTATGAGGGCTTATTTTTGTGGCGGAATTTAAGAAATGGAAGACCGCACAATTCGCTTTTGCCATACAGATATTGAAAATTTCAACACTTTTGCATATTTTTACAACACTTCTGTATTTTTTATTGCGTTACTTGAATATTTCTGTCATTTTTATAGCAGATATAAATTCTTTTTTAGCGCAGTTTATATAATCATAAGAGAATGCATTAACTGTTTGCAGCCATATAACAAAAAGAAAGGATGATTCCAATGTTTTAATCTGATATTGATACTAATAAATCAGTGCTTTAATTATTAAAGATTCGGGTAAATTCAGAAATCAAGTTATATTGCTGCATTTAGGAAAACATATCAAAGTAGATTATTGTAACAGATGAACAGGCTTCAGGGGATTATTTGAGCAGTTCATCTTCTTAAAAAAGGAGTAAAAATATGAAAAAAACAAGAATAATAACTTGGCTTATTGCAATTATGATGGTTATATCGGTTGCATCACCGTTTTCAACTGCGTTTGCTGCTGAACGACCAAAGTATCATCCCGATGACTGGTTTGGATATACACATTCCAGCACTGAAATTCAGCAATGGGTGAAGGATGCCGTAAAATATCCGAAGATTTCGGATGAAGCTGTTAAAGCACTTACAGGGGAAATAAGGCCCGGTGATATAATTTCGTTTCAGGTGGAAGTGGAAATGCCGAGCGGACATCAGGAGGTTGTTCAGTTTTTAAAGGATTGGAAACTGAATATATCCCTGCCGTTCGGTGCAAATACAATGATAGAGGTTTATGCATCGGATGTTCCTACTTTAACGGACGAAGAATATCAGCAGAAAATAAACGATTTTCATAGCAAAATGGCAGCTCTTTCCGATTATCTGAACAGTGAAGACCTTTTAAATGATATTGAAACCGGAAAAGTTCCGCAGTCTTTATATAATACCTATAAAGATATGCTGGATAATCAGGATAAATATTATGAAATTTATCTTGCACAGCTTGAAACGGCACGAACAAAATACGGCTTTGCAGATGACTCATACGGCACAGCAGAACAATGGATGGGAAAGTTTGAAGATAATCCCAACAACAGTGCAGAAGAGGGGGTAACTTATGAAGCTTTTTTGGAGCAATTATATCAGGGAAATTATGTTGCACCGTCTATGACACAGGAGGAATATGAACAGGCTGTTTTAAACTTTGAAACGGAATATGCACAGTTGGTAAAGGACTGGAATGCAGAATACGAAATTGCAAAGGAGGAATATGATCAGGGGAATATTTCCGAAACAGATTGGAAACTGATTATAAATCTTATGGAAAGCCTTGGGGACGGCACATTTTATGAAACGGTTCAACAGTATCTGATAGACTGCCGTGATGGCTACAGTATTTTTGAAGATGAAGCTGCATTGAATATGGTATCTTTAATACTTGCGGGAATTGAAACATTTCATGCGTACTCGGGGCAGTATTCTTATCAATTTTCTGAAAGCAAAGTTCAGAAAAACGAACCGATCACTTACATTTTTGATGTAAATATCGTTGCAACAGATTTTTTGTGTTCTGATGATTATTTCTGCCTGCCGATACTGAACTGGAGATATGAAGAAAGCTGCCCTTCACGATATTGGGTAAGTGAAGGATTTTTAAAAGGCCACTGGGAAGATTATTATCCTTGCAATTCCAGGCATTTTCCTTTTATCAAATTTGTAAATCCATATATAGCAAATAATTACCTGGATTTAGAAAATGCAAATGATTTGCTAACCGATAATAAAACATATCCTGCAATAGAGTATATACAGGATGATCAATATAGACAAAGATACATCTATCGTATTTACGGTAACTTATATTTGGAAAATGCACTTAAAGCAATGCAAACCAATTCTGATTAAGGTAATATCATCCAAGCAAAAAAACGCCCCTTGGGGCGTTTTTTTATTAACAAATTATAAAGAATTGTAAAACTTTGTCATTATAAGCACTCTGTCTATTCCATTTTCAGACTAAAAAGTATAATATATATGAAAACATATCACGAATAGTAAATATGAAATAAACAAAGTGTATATAATTTACTGCTGATGAAAGGAAAATGAAATGAAACTGTGCAGGCTGGTGTTTATTTATGTTCTTGGCGGCCTTGTGGGAACACTTTGGGAAACATTTTTAAATTTTATAAACGGAAACGGATTTGTTTACTGCAACGGAAGTATTTTTACGCCTGTCAATTTCGTATACGGTTTTGGTGCAGTTATCATTGTTGCTTGCCTTCACAGCCAGACGGAATGGTGGCGTGTATATCTGATTGGTGCTGTCGGCGGCGGAGTTGTTGAATATCTTCTGAATTTTCTTGAAGAAAAGCTTCTTGGCACACGCTCCTGGAATTACGATGGAAAGACGCTTAACATAAACGGCAGAACCACGCTGCCCTATATGGCTGTATGGGGGCTTTTGTGTGTTGCAGTTATTTTTATCATTTATAAGCCACTTAGCAGGTTTCTGGACAAGATTCCGCCTGATATTCAGAAAACAGCATCTGTTATTATAGGTGCAATTCTTTTGTTGGATTTATTTATAACCGTAAGTGCTGTTTTGCGCTATTCGGCAAGAAATGCAAATCAGAATGCATTCACGGCTTTGGGCAGAATTCTGGACAGGTGCTTTAACGATGCTTTTATGATAAAACGATTTCCGAAAATGAAATTTTCGTAATTTAACGGAGGAGTGATTTTACTGTGATTATTACGGTTGTATGTGATGTGCTCGGAGAAGAAAATAACGGCACAACCGTTGCTGCCATGAATCTGATAAGATATATGAAAAGCAGGGGAGATACAGTAAGAATTCTGTGTGCCGATCAGAGCAGAATCGGCGAAAAGGATGCATTTGTTGTGCCGAATCTTGATTTTGGCAGGCTTCTTGACGCATATGTAAATAAGGTTGGCGTTTCCCTTGCAAAGCCGGACGAAGAAATTATCTGCCGTGCACTGAACGGTGCAAATGCGGTGCATATTATGATGCCGCTTATGCTTGGAATGGCTGCGGCAAAGGCTGCCGTAAAAATGCATATTCCGATTACTGCCGGTTTTCATATGCAGGCTGAAAACTTTACTTCCTATATCAGGCTGAATAAGTTTAAAAGAGTAAATAAAAAAGTATACAGATATATTTATCAGCATCTTTACAGATATTGTGCAGGTATTCATTATCCAACCGAATTTATCAGAAATGAATTTGAAAAAAGCATACGGAAAAGCACGCCCGGTTTTGTGGTTTCAAACGGCGTAAACAGTTATTTCAAAAGGCTTGATATGGAAAAGCCGGATGAATTTAAGGATAAAATCGTTATTCTTACAACTGGCAGATATGCAAGGGAAAAATCACAGGACACGCTTATTAAGGCAATAAAATATTCAAAGCACAGGGAGAATATCCAGCTGATACTTGCAGGGCAGGGAATCAAAGAGCCATATTATAAGCTGCTTTCAAGAGATTTGCCTGTTGCGCCTGTTTTCAAGCTGTGCACAAGGGAAGAAATTCTGAAGATAATAAACTATTCTGATTTATATGTGCACACGGCTGAGATAGAGCTTGAGGGAATTTCCTGCATAGAAGCGATAGCCTGCGGCAAACTGACTGTTGTTTCGGATTCCAAATTAAGTGCAACAAAGGAATTTGCTGTTGATAGTAAATGTATATTCAGAAACAGAAATCCGAAAAGCCTTGCAAAGGTGATTGATTATTGGATTGAGCATCCGTTTGAAAGAGCAGAATGCGAAAAGAAATATCTGGAGTCAGCAGCTGTTTTTGAACAGAATGAATGTATGCGCAGAACAAGGGATTTTATTTGTCGCGCTGTAAATATGAATTTGTCTTGAAAAGGATTACTATTAAGGTATAATTATTTAAATGAAAGCCGTTCGTGAGCTTCCTGATGGCTATAATGATAAATCTTTAGATAGATAAATGAAAGCATTTTGCTAAACAGAGCAGCTTTTATCATTATGATTGCAATGGCTGTGCCGATGCATTTTTATGTTCCGATAACTGAACTGCTCCGTTTTCAGGACAGTGCTGGGTTATTTTTTCTTCACCCGGTTATTTTGCTTGCTGCGACAATATTTTATTTGATTCTGCATGAGCTTGTTCACGGTGCAGCTATGAAGTTTTTCGGAACTAAAAAGGTAAAGGCTTTATGGGTATGTATGCTTTTGCGGGCAGAAAGGATTTTTACGGCAAGAAAGCCTTTATTGTTATTGCATTTGCGCCGATTGTTGTTTGGGGTATTGTGCTGGCAGTTCTGAATTGTTTGTTGTGCGCGAATGGTTTTGGATGGTTCGTTCGCCTTATGGAACTTTTAACAGTAAAAAATCCTGCCGTATTATACGGCAGGATTTAAAATTATTTATATCAGTTTTTAAGGCTGTGAAGCGGTGCGGGAATTTTGCCGCCTCTGTTTATAAACTTTGCAGGGGATTTTGTATTTACTTTCATAACCGGGCCCGAACCAAGCAGTCCGCCGAATTCAAGCTCATCACCGATGTTTTTGCCGATGGCGGGAATTACTCTGACAGCTGTTGTTTTTCCGTTTACCATACCGATTGCAGCCTCATCGGCAATAATGCCGCTGATAACCTCAGCTGTTGTATCACCGGGAATTACAATCATATCAAGACCAACGGAGCAGACCGCTGTCATTGCTTCTAGTTTTTCAATGGTTAAAGCACCGCTTCTTGCAGCGTCAATCATACCTGCATCCTCTGAAACGGGAATAAAAGCGCCAGAAAGGCCGCCGACACTTGAGGAAGCCATAACGCCGCCTTTTTTAACAGCGTCATTGAGCATTGCAAGGCAGGCGGTTGTTCCTGCACCGCCGCACTGTTCAAGCCCGATAGCTTCAAGAATATGCGCCACAGAATCGCCAACGGCTGGGGTGGGAGCAAGCGATAAATCCACAATGCCGAACGGAACACCGAGCTTTTTTGATGCCTCCACGCCCACAAGCTGGCCCATTCTTGTAATTTTGAATGCAGTTTTCTTAATCAGTTCAGCAATTTCATTAATGCTGTAATCCGGGTATTTTGATATAGCCGACCTTACAACACCCGGGCCTGAAACACCCACATTGATTACACAGTCCGGCTCGGAAATGCCGTGAAAGGCACCTGCCATAAACGGATTATCCTCAGGTGCGTTGCAGAACACAACAAGCTTGCCTGCTGCGATACATTCTCTGTCTTTTGTAAGCTCTGCAGCTTCCTTAACCTTTTGCCCCATAAGCTTAACAGCATCCATATTGATTCCGGCTTTTGTTGAGCCAATATTCACGGATGAGCAAAGATGCTCTGTGCGTGCAAGTGCTTCGGGAATGGAATGGATAAGCTCCAGATCGCCTGCTGAAAAGCCCTTTTGCACAAGTGCCGAATATCCGCCGATAAAATTAACGCCGATTGTGTTTGCCGCTTTTTCAAGCGTAAGAGCATATTTAACGGGATCACCGCCGCTTATGCCGGCAAGAATAGCAACAGGTGTTACGGAAACACGCTTGTTTATAATCGGAATGCCATACTGCTTTTCGATTTCTTCACCCGTGGCAACAAGTTTTTCTGCTTTGCGGCAGATTTTTTCATAAACCTTTTCACAGGCTCTGTCAATGCTTGAATCAGCACAGTCAAGCAGGGAAATACCCATGGTTGTTGTTCTGATATCAAGGCATTCATCCTGAATCATTTTAATGGTTTCAAGTATATCAAAAGTATTAATCATAAAATGCCGTCTCCTATATTTTGTGCATGGAATTGAAAATATCCTCATTCATAACATGAATGGAAAGACTGCTTTCTTTTCCGTATTCCGAAAGAATATCCGAAAATTCGGCAAACTCAACTGTGCACTGTGAAACATCTGCCATCATAATCATGCAGAACATATCCTGAAGAATAGACTGCGTTACTTCAATAATATTAACCTTGTTTTCTGCGCATACCGAAGATACCTTTGCAAGTATGCCAACCATATCTTTGCCGATAACCGTAATTACTGCTCTCATATCCAATACCTCCTAAATAATAAAACGATTATAACAAAGCTGAAAACTTTTTTCAATAAAAACCGCAATAATATTTGAATTTTATATAGAATGTGATAAAATACTTAAGAACAATTTTTATTTTTTAAAGGTAATGCGTATGAGCTTTTCAAATCTTACGGATATGCACACCCATTCTGACCATTCGTTTGACGGCAATCATTCCTGCATGCTTTTATGCGAAAGCGCCGTAGATAAAGGGCTGAATGTTATTGCAATAACCGATCACTGCGAAATTGATTCAAAAAATCTGGATTTCAGAGCGTTCTGCACCAATCAGTTTTTTGAAACCTATAAAGCGAAGCGTTTTTTTGAAGGGCAGCTTCTTGTTCTTCAGGGTCTTGAGCTTGGGCAGGCAATCTATAATAAGGAACTTGCCGAAAGTATTCTGTGTAAATTCAGTTATGATTTTATTTTGGGTTCTGTTCATAATCTTGAAAATATGGAGGATTTCTATTTTCTGGATTATAAGAATTTTAATGTTTACGAATTGCTTCAAAAATATTTTGAAGCAGTTTATGCACTCTGCCTGTGGAATCGGTTTGATTCGCTTGCGCATTTAACCTATCCGCTCAGATATATTAAGGGTAATGCAAAAATAGATATTGATTTATCGCATTTTTCAGATATAATAGAACAAATACTGAAAACAGTGGCTCAAAACGGAAAAGCACTTGAAATAAACACTTCGGGATTGTTTCTTGCGCTGAATGAAACACTGCCGCCGGAAAGCATTGTTAAGCGTTTTAAGGAGCTTGGCGGTGAATATATAACCATCGGCTCAGACAGCCATTATCATAATAAGCTCGGTGCGGGAATTGAAGAGGGAATGGCGCTTGCTAAGAAATGCGGCTTTGAATATGCTGCAATCTATCAGAAGCGTGAGCCTGTTATGCTGCCGATAAAATAAGGAGAGAATGATATGAACAAATTACTATGTCTGCTTGAAAACAACGCAAGATTATCAAATAAAGAAATTGCTGTTATGCTCGGAAAAAGCGAAAATGAGGTTGCAGATGAAATCAGCCTGCTTGAAAGCACAGGCGTGCTTAAGGGTTATAAAGCCATTATTGATAAGGATAAGGCGGAATATGAAACAGTAACTGCGTTGATTGAAATAAAGGTACAGCCGAAATACGGGCATGGTTTTGATGATGTGGCAAATCGAATCTCAAGGCTTGAAGAGGTGGAATCCATTTATCTGATGAGCGGCGGCTTTGATTTTGCCGTTATGGTAACGGATAAATCCTTTCAGGAGGTGGCAATGTTTGTTGCACACCGCCTTTCTCCGCTTGAGGGCGTTGTTGCAACGGCAACACACTTTATTCTTAAAAAATATAAAGAACAGGGTGTTATTTTTGCTGAAAATGAAAAGGACGATAGGGGGACTGTTTCCCTGTGATGGACTACGGCAGATTTTTAAACAAAAATATAGTTAATGTCAAGCCAAGCGGAATCCGAAAATTTTTCTCAATAGCCGAAGAGATGGAGGATGTCATTTCTTTAGGTGTGGGCGAACCTGATTTTCTTACCCCGTGGCATATCAGAAGAACGGCGATTGATTATCTTGACAGGGGCGCTACAAGATACACGGCTAATGCAGGCCTACTTGAATTAAGAAAAGAAATATGCAATTATTACAGCAGAAAATTCAATATTGAATATGAACCGAAAACGGAAGTGCTTGTAACCGTAGGCGGATCAGAAGGCATTGATATGGCCATCAGAACGCTGATATCCGCAGGGGATGAGGTTTTGGTTACAGAGCCGTCCTTTGTTTGCTATAAGCCGATTGTTGAAACCTGCAGCGGCGTAGCTGTTCCGCTTGTTACAAAAGCGGAAAATCAGTTTAAGCTGGATGCCAAAACGCTTGAAAATGCCATTACGGATAAAACAAAGCTTCTGGTACTTCCTTATCCGAATAATCCCACAGGCGCAGTTATGCGGAAAAACGAACTTCAGAAAATTGCTGAAGTAATTATAAAGCATGATTTGTTTGTGATTTCAGATGAAATTTACAGTGAACTTACTTACGGAAAAGAAGAGCATTGCTCCATTGCTTCTATTGCAGGAATGCAGGAAAGAACAATCGTTATAAACGGTTTTTCAAAAACATATTCCATGACAGGCTGGCGGCTTGGTTATGCGCTTGGTCCTGCACCTGTTATTGCGCAGATGACAAAGCTTCATCAGTTTTCCATTATGAGTGCGCCCACAAATTCGCAGTATGCGGCCATTGAAGCCCTCAGAAACGGTGATAAGGATATAGAAAAAATGCGTGAGGATTATGATATGCGGCGCAGATTTACCGTCAATTCTTTCAGTGAAATCGGGCTGGAATGCTTTGAGCCGGAGGGCGCTTTCTATGTTTTTCCATGTATTAAATCTACCGGCCTTTCAAGCGATGAATTCTGTGAACGGCTGATTATGGAAAAGCATGTGGCTGTTATTCCCGGAACAGCCTTTGGTGAATGCGGCGAAGGTTATATCAGGGTATCTTACTGTTATTCAATAGAGAATATAAAAAATGCGATTTATAAGATTGGTGAATTTGTTAAGGAAATAAAGGAGAAACATGGAAGTTAAGGTTAAAGCATATGCTAAAATAAATTTAATGCTTGATATTGTAAACAGAAGAAACGATGGTTATCACGATTTGTTTATGATAATGCAGAGTGTGGGTGTTTACGATACGGTAACCGTAACTGAAAATACATCAAAAAAAATATCCATAACCTGTAATCTGAAGGATATACCGACAGACAGCAGAAATATCGCATATAAAGCCGCAGAAGCCTTTTTTTCTGCAGTGAAAAGAAAGAACAAAGGGATTGATATAAACATTGTAAAAAGAATTCCTCACGCTGCAGGGCTTGCAGGCGGAAGTGCAGACGGCGCAGCCGTTATCGTTGCTTTAAACAGACTTTATAATACCGGACTCAGCGATGAAGAACTTTGCAGAATCGGTGTTCAGGTTGGGGCGGATGTGCCGTTTTGCATTAAAGGCGGAACACTGCTTGCGCAGGGAATCGGCGATGTGTTAAGCAAGGTAAAGCCGCTCAGAAAATGTTTTATTGTACTCGCAAAGCCCGATTTTGATGTAAACACAGGTCATGCATATAAGCAGTTTGATTTATTCGGAAAAACGCATACTCCTGATAAACTTGGTATGCTCTGTGCCATGCAGGCAAGGGATTTGAATCAGATATGTGCCGGAATGGAAAATGTGTTTGAGCAGTTTATTGAAGTACCGAACCGTATTAATATTAAGGAAATTATAAGAAAGAATCATGCCTTGGGCTGCTGTATGAGCGGAAGCGGGCCGACTGTTTTCGGCATTTTTGAAGAAAAGGCGGACGCACAGAATGCAGCAGAAGAGCTGAAAAAGTATGCAAAAGACATCCTTTTGTGCACGCCTGTAAGCAAAGGCTGCAAAATTGTTGAATAAAAAAATGAAAACCTGCCTACAATCAGACTGAAAGGCAGGTTTTATTATATGAATAAAACAATTAAAATTTTTGTACCTATTTTTCTTTTGTTATTACTTATTTCGGCTTATATTACCCCGTTTATTGAAACAAGTGAAAGAATTTCAGATGATGTTTTCAGGCTTCATATTCTTGCAAATTCAGATGAAGAGCATGATCAGTCGCTGAAATTAAAAGTTCGTGATGCCGTGCTGGAAAAGGGACAGCGGGTTTTTACAGATTGCAGATCCCTTGAAGAAACCATTTCGTCCTGCGAAAGTAATCTTGATTTGTTTCAGACCACGGCACAGGATTGCATCAATCAAAACGGCTATTCTTATTCTGTAAAGGCTTATGTAGACAGAGAATATTTCAATACAAGAGAATATGAAGAAATTACGCTTCCGAGCGGCATATATAATGCTTTAAAAATTGAAATCGGTGAAGCAAAAGGCCATAACTGGTGGTGTGTTATGTTTCCTGCAATCTGCCTGCCTGCCGTTTCGGAAAATGAAATGAACGATATTCTGGATGAAGAGGAAATGGATTTAATCAGTAAGGGCAGTAAGTTTGAGATACGCTTTAAAATTGTGGAAGTTTATGAAAAAATCAAAAGTAAATTTGCGTGAAGATAAAATTATAAAAAATGAACGGATAGGCTTTCTATCCGTTTTATTTTATTATATAATATTTCTGCAGGAGGTGAAGTGCTTATGGATACCATAATAAAAAATGCCTTGAATTTTGTTCGGGAATATTTTAAGAATGATGTGAGCGGTCATGATTTTCAGCACACTTACCGTGTTTATAAAACAGCAATAAAAATAGCAGAGGTCGAAAAAAACGCAGATACAGAGCTTGTATCCCTTATTGCCTTGCTTCATGATGTTGATGATAAAAAGATTGTCGGCAGCAAGGCAGCTGATTTTGAAAACACAGGAAATTTTCTGACAGCGCAAAATATCAGCGCGAAAAAAATCAATCTGATTTGCAGTGAAATTTCAAAAATTTCTTTTAACGGCACAGGGAACACAGTTCCCAATACTCCGGAGGGAAAAATTGCGCAGGACGCAGACAGAATAGATGCTATGGGAGCTATCGGTATTGCCAGAAACTTTGCCTATGGTGCAAGCAGGGGAAGAGCGATTTACAGAGAAGAGGATAACGCTTCCTCCATTCATCATTTTTACGACAAGCTTTTAAAACTTGAAGGACTGATGAATACAGCGGAAGGAAAAAAAATAGCCCGGCACAGGCATCAGTTTATGCAGAATTTTCTTACGGAATTTTTTGAGGAATGGAACATATAAAAAGCTCAGACTGTTTAGTCTGAGCTTTTTGGTGCCGGTGGCGGGGGTCGAACCCGCACCCTGTTGCCAGGACCGGATTTTGAGTCCGGCACGTCTGCCAATTCCATCACACCGGCATATTCCGTTTAAAAACAGGGATACCCGAAAAACAGGTATCCCATGGTGCTGGTGACCGGACTTGAACCGGTACGGTATTGCTACCGAGGGATTTTAAGTCCCTTGCGTCTGCCGATTTCGCCACACCAGCGGAACAATGAATATAATACATTAAATTCATATAAATGTCAATAATTAATTCACTTTATTTTGTGGTATGCCTGCAAGATAGCACTTCAGATTTTCCTCAAGAATACGGACAAGGCGTGCTCTTGTTTCCTTTGCTGCCCAGGCGATATGCGGCGTAATAATGCAGTTTTTTGCCGTAAGCAGGGGATTATCTGCGGCAGGCGGTTCTGTGCTGAGAACATCAACTGCCGCGCCTGCGATTTGATTTTGATTCAGTGCATCGGCAAGCGCCTGTTCATCAACAACCGGTCCTCTGGAAGTATTGATGAAAACGGCTGTTTTCTTCATTTTTGAAATTGTTTCCTTGTTAATCAGCCCTGTTGTGGACGGTGTAAGCGGACAGTGGCATGATATATAATCCGCTGTGGAAAGCAGTGTGCTTAAATCTGCATTTTCAGCCGTTTTAAATGCACTTAAATCCTTTTCCGTTCTTGAATTCACAAGTATTTTCATTCCAAAGGCTTCGCTGATTTCAGCCACCTTTGAGCCAATCGAACCAAAGCCGATAATGCCGAGTGTTTTTCCGCAAAGCTCGGAAAGGGGTGTTTTCCAGTAGCAAAAATCCGGACAGGCAGTCCATTCGCCACTGTGAACCGAGGCAGAATGCAAATCAATTCTGTTTGCAAAATGAAGAATAAATGCAAAAACCTGCTGTGCCACGGCATTGGTTGAATAGGCGGGAATATTGCACACGGTTACACCATTTTTTGTTGCGGCATCAAGCTCTACAACATTATAGCCTGTTGACTGCAGCCCGATATATTTAAGCTCAGGTGCAAGGGCATCCAGCTCAGCCTTTCCCAAAACCGTTTTATTAATAATCAGAATATCAGCACCCTTGGCTCTGTTAATAACCTTATTGGGTGCTGTGCGTTCATAAATGCTAACCTCATCAGCATATTGATTCAGAAAATTCCAGCTTAAATCGCCTGGATTTGTTGTGTAGGAATCAAGAATAACAGCTTTCATAATTTCACCTGCAAAAAATATATTGTTTTGTGATAATTATATCGTCCGCAAATTAATTTTGCAATATTTTATTGCGATTCTATGCAATATATTATATAATGAAGCATAAATATTATTGGTGATTTTATGAAAAGAGCGCTGATAATACTTCTTGTTTTTGTTTTCACTTTTCTTTCCTGTTTCGGCATAAATGCACTGTATGAAAAAACAAATGCCGTGCATTCCAATTATATAAAAAGCAATTATAATATAGTGCTGGATGCAGGGCACGGCGGAAAGGATGCCGGAACGGTTGCGGCTGACGGAACGCCGGAAAAAGATATAAATCTCGGAATTGTTCTTAAGCTTTATGATTTTCTTATGTTCTGCGGCATAAACTGCTATACTGTCAGAAATGATGATACAGAATATTATCCTGCAGGCTCTGATAAAAGCCGTTCTGATTTATACAACAGGCTTAATTTTGTGAACAGCATAGATAATGCCATTTTGGTATCTGTTCATCAGAATCATTTTGAGGATACCTCCGAATGGGGGATGCAGGTGTGGTATACACCGAATGAGCTTTCCAGCGAATTTCTGGCGAACAGTATCTTAAGCATCAGCAAGCTGTTTTTGCAGCCGGAAAATCAAAGGCTGAATAAAGTTTCAGACAGCAGTTATTACATATTGTATAAAGCAAAGGTGCCATCGGTAATGGTGGAATGCGGTTTTATGAGTAATTATGAGGAAAATAATAAGCTGAAGAGTGAAGATTATCAAAAACAGCTTGCTTATACAATAACAATGGGTATAAATACATATATGAATAAGGAATCATAAAATATGGCTAAATCAAAATCAGTTTATGTGTGCAGTGAATGCGGCTTTGAAAGCGCAAAGTGGTATGGCAAGTGCCCGGAATGCGGGCAGTGGAACACAATGAATGAGGAGCTTTCTGCTGTTTCTCATGGCAAAAGCAGCTTCGCCAAAAAGTCGGTTTCGGCCGTTCAGCAGGTTATGCGCCTGAATGATATTACAGGTGATGTTGAAAGGCGGATTTCAACAGGAATCAGGGAATTTGACCGTGTGCTCGGCGGCGGAATTGTTATTGGCAGCCTTGTTTTAATCAGCGGTGATCCTGGTATTGGAAAATCTACCATTCTGCTTCAGATTTGTGAATATCTCGGTAAAGATAAATATGTGCTTTATGTCAGCGGAGAAGAGTCTGCAAGCCAGATTAAGCTTCGTGCAAACAGGCTTGGTGTGTTCACTGAAAATCTTGCTGTTCTTGCACAGACGGATGTCGGATCAATTATTGAAACCATCAGAACGGAAAAGCCGGATGTTGTGATTATTGATTCTATTCAGACGATGATTTATGATGAATGCACTTCCTCCGCAGGTTCAGTAACACAAGTAAGGGAATGCACAAATATCTTTATGCACACCGCAAAGTCATACGGAATTCCGATTTTTGTCGTTGGGCATGTAAATAAGGACGGTGCAATTGCCGGCCCGAAAGTGCTTGAGCATATTGTGGATACGGTTCTTTATTTTGAGGGTGAACGCAATTATTCTTACCGAATCTTAAGAGGCGTGAAAAACCGTTTCGGTTCCACAAATGAAATCGGCGTGTTTGAAATGCAGCAGAACGGGCTTCAGGAGGTTGAAAATCCATCTCTTTTAATGCTTTCTGGCAGGCCGAAAAATACAAGCGGCACCTGTGTGGCCTGCGTTATGGAGGGTTCAAGGCCGATTCTTGCTGAAGTTCAGGGTCTTGTTACCGCCACCGGCTTCGGCACGCCGAGAAGAATGAGCACAGGCTTTGATTATAACAGAATGGCAATGATACTTGCTGTGCTTGAAAAAAGGGCAGGGTATTATTTCAACAATATGGATGCCTATATTAATGTTGTTGGCGGTTTAAGGCTGGACGAACCTTCAGCTGATTTAACCGTTGCCATGGCACTGGTTTCTTCGTTAAAAGATATGCCTGTAAATGAAAATGTAATCGCTTTCGGTGAAATAGGACTTGCAGGTGAAATCAGGGCAGTAAGCAACTGTGAACAGCGTGTTTCAGAGGCAAACAGGCTTGGCTTTAACAGATGTATTATTCCGTTTCATAATTATAAGGGCCTGTCCAAAGTGCTTAAGATAAATGTGGATATCGTGCCTGTAAGAACTATCCGTGATGCATTTAAGGCTTTGACAGAGGAATAAATATAAATATAAATATGAATAAAATATATTTAATCATCAGAAAAATATGCAGCGACAAATGGCATTATTTAATATCTCAGATAAGTTCTTGAAAGAAAATATCAACAAAAGAAACGCTGATAAAAGCCATATGAGTTTTATGTGAATGATAATTTACTTAATAAGTGCCTGAATACTTTTGAAATGCCGGAGGAGATTGAAATAAATCCAATAATCAATTATGAGTAAAGACCGCGCTACTGCGGTTTTTATTTTTTAGGAATCAAGGTGAGAACCATGCGAAAATGTGAACAAATCAGTATAGTAGAATATCTGTATCATATGCAGGCAAGACTTGAGAATGAAGTAAATTGCTGTCTGTATCGGTCTGTAAGGCGGGATTTAGATAGCGTAGACCTGTTAGAAGAAATCATAGCAAAAGAGCGTTTAAGGCTGTTTAATGATATAATGTTCGATATAGTCCGGATATTAAAACTAACAGGGAATGCAGAGGATTGACAGTAGATAAAAAAGTTGATACAATTATACAAAATAAAAGAAGTTTTGTTGAATCGGCAAGGGTGTTGCCGATTTATTTTTTTGCAAGGGTTGAGCGGAAGCGAAACTTGCGCAGCCCTTGCAAAAAGGGGACAGGGGAGCGAAGCGAAGAATAGGCGAAGCCTATGGGCAATAGCCCATAGGGCTAATTGCCTTAAATTGCGGGCTTTCAGCCCGCGCTTTCTTGCCCGGGGCGTGAACGCCGCGAGCCAAGCGAGCCCGCAAGCCCCCGCTTCAGAAGCGGGGGCGAGGATCAGGCGGCATTGCGAGCCCGAGGGCGTAGCATTAGCCCCGGCCGAGAAGCCCGAACGGGACACTGCCCGCAAAGGATGCACCGCGAGATATTGACCAGATGGTGCGAGCATGACCGCATGCAAATGAGCTGCGGAGCGTTTGCAAGCCACAGGAGCGAAGCGGGGCTTGCAATAAGACGGAGCAGCGAACATTGCGGACCAGTGCAGAAACCGACCGAGCGGTGCGAACGCCATCCGCAAGGAAGCGCGCAGCGAAGCGTAGACAACGCAGCGGTGGCGGCACCAGCTTGAGCCATGACGAGCTTAGGCAAAGCCGCGCAAGTGGCGCCGGCGAGGCACGCAGCACTGGCGCAGAGATAAGGCAGGGCTGCGAGTGGAGCGCAGCGGAACAGGCGAAAGCGCCTGATGCATTGTTTGAGCGTTAGCGAGTAACCTATTATCCGTATACGGACGAGGACCGAAGGGACGGGCGCATTTAGCGAGCTTCCGGCGAAGCGCATCAGAAGGGCTTGCCCTTCTGATACTTCACTTGATAATTTAGAAATATCTCAATGGGTGCGAAAATAGCCGTTAGCCCAGTATTCAAGCACTGTTCAGGCATTTTTAGGTGTATACTGATTTTGACAAAATTACAGAAGAATTTACAGAATTGAAAAAGCTGAATAATCGGCTTGTTGAATTGCTGAAAGATGATTTTCTTCTTGATGAAAAAGCAAGCAAGATTTCTAACTGCGGTGATTTTCTTGGATTTAGCGCATCTGCTGACAGCGGGGAGCTGAAGCTTGTTACAGCCAATTTTTGCAGGGAAAGGCTTTGCCATACCTGCCAGAAAAGAAAGAGCTTGAAGATGTATGCAAACACGCTGAAGGTTTGCGAATATCTGAAGCAATACAAGGTCAGATATATTCATCTTGTTTTGACAGTGCCGAATTGCAGCGGCGGGCAAGCCCTTGTTGAAACTGTGCAAAAGCTGTTTAAAAGTTTTGGAAAATTCTATAAATACGCAGAGATACAGAGAGCTTTCAAGGGCTGTCTGCGCTGCCTTGAAATAACATACAGCAGTGAAAACGGCAGTTTTCACCCGCATTTGCATTGCCTTGTAGCCGTGAACCAAAGCTATTTTAAAAGCAGATATTATCTGACATATGACAGGCTGCGCGAGCTGTGGCAGAGGGCATGCAAAGCGGATGTGCCTTATCAGATTTCTGTGGGTGCAATCAAGGGTGATGTTGCAAAGGGCGTTGCCGAGGTTTGCAAATATTGTGTTAAGCCGCTGGACTATGATAAGCTTGACGAAGTAAGCATACAGTATGTGCTGCGAACAATAGGGATTGTTTTAAAGGGGCAGCGCTGCGTGCAGAAATACGGACTGATTAAGGAAGCCTATAAAGCGCTGAATATTGATGATGAGGAAACGGAAGAGGAGCAGCAACCTGCTGGAGAGGTTTTTTATTTTGGATATGACAGGAATACGGGAAAATACAGAAGAATTAACAATGACTTTGCTTGAACTGGCTGCGGAATACGAAGCGGATTGCAGGGCGCTTGAAAAGCGCCTTTCCGAGCTGAAAGCGGAGCTTGAAAGCGCAAGGGGAAATGATGTTTTTCTTCTGAACAGAAAGATAAAAATTTATACGGATATGCTTTATGAAAGCAGATATTTAGCCAAATATTTAAGAAATTATTATGCGGATAAAAGGGGAAATTTTAACGAAAACGGACTTTATAGACAAAGACCTGTGGGCGTGTATTATGCAGTGCTTGACACCTTCAAATGCGTTGGTTTGTGAGCTTGCTCTGCAAACAGGCTGGCGCATTGATGATTGCCTTGCACTTGCTTCCAAGAAGCTCTCAGAAGCCGAGAAACGCGGAAACACAGTAATTACAATAATAGAGCAGAAAACGCAGAAAAAGAGCCGTAAACGGCTTTCAAAGGCGTTATTTGATAGATTAAATGCACAAAAAGGGGCGGTTTTTGTGTTTGAAGGAAGGGATGATATTTGCACACACAGAACACGGCAGGCGGTTTGGGCGGATTTGAAAAGAGCAAGAAAGGCATTGCGATTAAAGCAGAATATAGGGCCGCATTCCGCCCGCAAGGGCTATGCGGTGGATTTGCTGCAAAGCAGCAGCGATCTTGACAAAGTGCAGCGTGCGTTGAACCACAGCCACGAGAGCGACACGCTGATTTATGCACTGGCGGATACCTACACAGCGCTTAAGCTGAGAAGCGCCGTCAAGGGCGGCACACAGGTTAAAAAACGATAAATTAATTGACATTTTCCAGATTGTCAAATGTTTAACCCCGCGCCCCTTTCCCCGTGGGGAAAGGCGGGGGATTGGGGGAAAAGAAAAAAGCGAAGCTTGACAAGCTTCGCTTTTTTATGGTAACATTCCCATTGAAGACAGCACCACCTGCCGACAACACGGATAAAGGGAATGCCTGTTAAACTCTCGTTTAACCCCGCATTGCTATAATATCATAAAGCAGATGTGTTTGTCAATCAGATTTTTTGAAAGGATAAGAACAGTTTTGATTGTTTAACCCCGCGCTCCTTTCCCTTGAGGGAAAGGCGGGGGAATGGGTGAAGTGAAATGCGCTGCGGGGTTGATACCGCAGCCGATTTGACAAAACACTTATTTTGTAAGCCCGCTTCGCGCGGGCGAATAATTCGCAAAAAGAAATTATACAAAATAAAAATTTTGCGAAATTCAGGGGAGCTGAATAAGAAAAAGGCAGCGATAAGAAGAAACTTAGGCAAAATATGTCTATTTTGATGTTTTTAAAGAATACTGCTCTGTTTTGCAGCCATTCAGTTTATTTCCGTAATATCTTATATCATACTGAAAATTTCTATTGAATTGTTTTTTTATTATTGCTTATCTGATAATTTATAAATGCCAAGATAAGTTAATTAAAAATTTTTTAAAAATAATTTTCTTTTAAATTGATTTTGATTCAGCTTTTTGATAACATATAGTATACCTTACAGAATCCAATTTACAATTTCAATGATATGTATTATTCTGATATTTTAATGCAAACAGATTTAATTATAATTCAGCACTTGATTTTTTTAGCAGGATACTTCCCTGGATTTTATTATAAATTGCATTGTTTTATGAAACTGTTTCACAGAATTCAGATGAGGAGATTTTATGAAGCGAGAAGAATTTTCCGAACTGCCAAAGCTTGTTCAGCAATATCTGCTTTATATTGAAGCGATTAAAGGTCATTCAGAATTATCTGTTATAGAATATGCCTCTGATTTAAGAACCTTTTTCAGATATATTATGCGTGAAAAAGGCATAGTAGATAAAAAAACCGAGGATTCGGACATTGATCTCTCCCCTGTTAATCTTGAACTGATAAAGAAAATTACACTGAATGATGCTTATCAGTTTTTGATTTACTGTAAAAATGAAAGAAAAAACAATGAAAATACAAGGGCAAGGCGTGTTATTTCCATAAGAAGATTTTTTATTTATCTTTCCGATAATATGGGGCTTCTGGAATATAATCCGATGAAAAATCTGGATATACCCAAAACAAAAAAAGCTCTTCCGAAGTATCTTACTCTGGAAGAGGCTGAAACGCTTTTATCTGTTGTGGACGGACCGTTTAAGGAACGGGATTATGCCATTATAACACTTTTTCTGAACTGCGGAATGCGTCTTTCCGAACTTGTTTCGATAGATTATAACGATATTAAAGCAGACGGCTCACTTGTTATTACCGGAAAAGGCAATAAAGAACGTACAGTTTATCTGAATCAGGCTTGCGTGGATGCAGTTGCGGCCTATATGAAAAAGCGCCCGAATGACGGAGTGCGCGACAGAGCCCTGTTTCTCAGTTCAAGAAATCAGCGCATAAGCCCTAAAACGGTGCAGCATATTGTTTATACCAATCTGGATAAGGCAGGCCTTGGCGACAGAGGCCTTTCCGTGCATAAGCTTCGCCACACAGCTGCCACGCTTATGTATCAGCACGGAAATGTGGATGTGCTGCTTTTAAAAGAAATTCTGGGACATGAAAATCTGGGCACAACAGAAATTTACACACATATTGCAAATGATGCCGCAAAAAAAGCAATTGAAGCCAATCCGCTGAGCCACCAAAAATCTAAATGGAAATAAGCCCGTTCAGCGCGGTGCAGACGGCTGTATTTATTACGGTAACAACGATAATAAGTCCTGCATAGGCAAGATATTTTTTCAGATATGTTCTGTAGTTGAATTCTTCGGACATATCTGTTTTTTTTACGGTTATACTGTAAATTTTTCTGCTTAAATCATAACTCATGGAAACAGAATAGAGAATTACGGTTAAAAAAAGGCATACAAACGGCGCCACCATAAGCAGCGAATAACCGATTCCCTTAACATTAAAATTAATGTAATAGTATGTAACCTTCATACCTGCTTCAAAGCCGATTAAAAACGGAATGATATTGATTATCGGAAATCCCACAAGGCACACACCAAGCAGAACCGATGCAGCAAAAATAAGCATATAAAGGCTTAAATTGTTCAGAAACAACTGAAGAAAATCACCGTTTGCTGCCGAAAGAATATTATTCAGTATATCATTTTGGCAGTTTTTATAAATAAACGAGCCGCAAAGCAGGCCGGCAGCATAAAATAAAACAGAATAAATAAAGGTTTTATTTTCCGAAAACAATGTAAAAAAATCCTTTTTATCTGTTTCAATCAGCTCCAGCTTGGCAATTTCACTGCTGAATTCTTTTTCAAATTCCTTCTCAAGTTCCTTTTCGTTTTTTAGTTCAAAACTATCCATTTTATTTTACCTTGTATTTCTTAGATTTCTTTGTTGATAAAAGGCCGAAGATTCCGCTTATCAGCAGAACAGCAGCAATTTTAATCAGAAAATGAATAATATTGTTGCCGTTTATCAGAAGATTGATAAGTGAATATACAATCAAAGGCACAGCAGAAAGCATGCCCATAACAAAGCCGTTGTTTTTAAATGCCCTTACACTGATAAAGGAAACAAGGATTGCCGAAAAAGAATTTACGGCATAGGAACAGTATTCAAGATATTTTAAATCAAGATCAAATTGATTTATGGCAAAGGAAAATATTGAAGAAAATAATAATACAGAAATTGCAGTCAGTAAAACAGATTTAAGAACAAATTTAATCAGCAGACCGTTTGCCGATGAACTTATTTTTTTCATAAAAAACTCCTCCGTATTCATTAAAGAATATTCAGAGGAGTTTTATTTTATAACTTATTCAATTATTTTTCATCATCGCTGAGAACCTTTGGTTCTTCTTTAGCTGATTTTTTGCTTTCCTTTTTTGCCTTGGCTGCCTGTCTTGCAGCCTCAACTTCTTTTTTGCGCTGGTCCATCTTGGTTTTATTTGTGTTTACAGCACCGCGAAGTATTTTCATTTTTGTTCTGTCCGCTCCGGTTTCGATTACAATATCTTCTTCGCGAATTGTAACCACTCTGCCTACAATACCGCCGATGGTAATGATTTCATCACCGATTTCCAGTGAATTTCTCATTTCCTGCTCTTCCTTCTGGCGTTTTTTCTGCGGTCTGATCATCATGAAATACATAATTGCAAAAACAGCAACCATGGCAATAATCATTGAATAGGAACCGCCGGTAGAGCCGTTAGCGCCGGCAGCAAGCTGAAGTAAAATTGACATATTTATGCCCTCCGTAAATTTATTAACATATGCTATTATATAGACAAATCATTGAAATTGCAAGAATTTTCTAAATTCTTATATCAAGTTTTACAGTATATTCATTTTTATAATCCTCAAAAGTTCCGTTTTCAATGTTTTCACGGATTTCTTTCATCAGATTATTATAAAAATAAAGGTTATGCATTACGGCAAGGCGCATACCGAGCATTTCGTTTGCTTTCAGCAGATGGCGCAGATATCCCCTGCTGTATTTTTGACATACGGGGCAGCTGCATGCTTCATCAATCGGCTTAACATCCCTTGCATATTTTGCATTACTGATATTGATAATTCCCTTTTTGGTAAACAAATGCCCGTGGCGGGCGTTTCTGCTCGGCATTACGCAGTCAAACAGATCCACACCTCTGCTAACACCTTCAATAATATTACCGGGTGTTCCGACTCCCATCAGATAACGAGGTTTGTTTTCCGGTGCATAAGGCGTTACAGCGCTGATAATGCGATACATATCCTCTTTCGGCTCTCCAACGGCAAGACCGCCGATTGCATAGCCATCCAGATCCATTCCTGCAATCAGCTTCATATGTTCAATTCGCAAATCATCAAAAGTGCATCCCTGATTTATGCCAAAAAGAAGCTGATTTTTGTTTATGGTTTCCGGAAGCGCATTCAGCCTGTCCATTTCTTTTTTGCACCGTTCAAGCCATCTTGTAGTGCGTTCGCATGCCTCTTTTGCATATTTATAGGTTGCCGGATTTTCAACGCATTCGTCAAATGCCATGGCTATGGTGGATGCAAGACAGCTTTGAATCTGCATGGATTCCTCAGGACCCATAAAAATTTTTCTGCCGTCTATATGCGACTGAAAGGTTACCCCCTCTTCCTTTATTTTATTGAGCTTTGCAAGGGAAAAGACCTGAAATCCGCCGCTGTCCGTCAGTATAGGTTTATCCCAGTTAGTAAATTTATGCAGGCCGCCCATATCATAAACAATATCATCACCCGGGCGCACATGAAGATGATAGGTGTTGCACAGCATTACCTGTGTGTCAATTCTTTGTAAGTCCTCAGTGGAAAGCCCACCCTTGATTGCTGCAGCAGTGGCAACATTCATAAAGGCCGGCGTCTGCACGGTGCCGTGAACGGTTTTAAACACGCCGCGCCGAGCCTCCCCTTCTTTTTTTATAACTTCAAATTCAGCCATTTTTATAACTCCTGTAATCATCAGCAGATAAACATACTGTCGCCGAAGCTGAAAAATCTGTATTTTTCGGAAACAGCTGTATTATATGCATATATTGTATTGTCAAACCCGGCAAAAGCGGAAACAAGCATAATCAGTGTGCTTTCGGGAAGATGAAAATTTGTGATTAGTGCATCAATGCACTTGAATTCATAACCCGGATAAATAAAAATAGATGTGTCATCCTCATCCTTACAGATACAGCCGTTTTTTGACGCAACCGATTCAAGTGTTCTGCAGGAAGTGGTTCCGACAGAAATAACTCTGCCGCCCTTTTGTTTTGTTTCATTAATTATATCGGCTGTTTCCTGCGGCATAATGTAATGCTCTGTATGCATATGATGCTTTGTTACATCATCAACCTTAACCGGGCGGAAGGTTCCAAGCCCCACATGCAGCGTTACATAGGCAATTTTAATGCCTTTTGCTCTGATTTCATCCAGCATGTCCGGGGTGAAATGAAGCCCTGCAGTAGGCGCTGCTGCCGATCCGAGTTCACGGCTGTAAACCGTCTGATACCGTTCCCTGTCCTGAAGCTTTTCCTTTATGTAAGGCGGAAGCGGCATAGAGCCGATTTCATCCAGAACGGTAAAAATGCTGCCATCACAGGTGAATTTAACAAAACGGTTGCCGTCCTCTTCATTGATATTCACAATTTCACCGATCAGCCTGCCCTCTCCAAAGGAAAACTTTGTGCCGATCTTTGCTCTTTTCCCCGGCTTGCACAGGCATTCCCAGATGTTGTTTTCCTTCTGGGCAACAAGCAGAAATTCAACCAATGCACCTGTATCCTGCTTCACACCGTAAATTCTGGCGGGAATTACCCGGGTATCATTTAACACAAGGCAATCGTTTTCATGCAGAAATTCCGTTAAATTGAAAAACTTTTTATGCTGAATTTCCCCGCTTTTTCTATTCAGAATCATAAGCCGTGATGAATTTCTGGGCTCAACAGGTGTCTGCGCAATCAGTTCTTCGGGTAAATTGTAAAAAAAATCTGAAGTTTTCATAAAGTCTCCATAATTTATATTTGACATATATATATATTAAGTGATATTATATCAAAAAGGCTGGCTGAATGCCACCTAAGTATTATATTGCATTATGTCTTGTTTTACAAGATGTTTTTAAGGAGAAATTAATAATGAGTAAAAAGTACAATGTAGGAATCGTAGGCGCAACGGGAATGGTGGGCCAGCGTTTTGCAACGCTTCTTGAAAACCACCCGTGGTTTAACGTGGTTTGCCTTGCGGCATCATCAAGATCGGCAGGAAAGAGATACAGTGAAGCTGTCGGCAAAAAATGGTGCATGGATAAAGATATTCCCGAAGCAATGAAAGATATTGTTGTTATGGATGCAACAGCAGATATTGATAAAATCACTTCAATGGTTGATTTTGTTTTCTGTGCTGTTGATATGAAAAAGGATGAAATCAAAAAGCTTGAAGAAGAATATGCAAAGCATGAATGCCCTGTTATTTCAAACAACAGTGCACACAGATTCACACCTGATGTGCCAATGGTAGTGCCGGAGCTTAATGCAGACCATATTAATATTATACCTGAGCAGAGAAAAAGACTTGGCACGAAAAGAGGCTTTATTGCAGTTAAATCTAACTGCTCGCTTCAGTCCTATGTTCCTGCCCTGTTCCCTCTTCATGATAAGTTCGGTGTTAAGGATGTGCTTGTCTGCACCTATCAGGCAATCAGCGGCGCAGGAAAAACATTTGATACATGGCCTGAAATGATTGACAATGTAATCCCCTACATAGGCGGAGAAGAAGAAAAAAGTGAAAAAGAGCCGCTTAAGCTCTGGGGTAAAATCGAGGGTTCGGAAATCAAACTTGCTGATAAGCCCAACTTTACGGCACAGTGCATAAGAGTGCCAGTTTCAAACGGCCATCTCGGCGCAGTATTTGTAAACTTTGAAAAAAAGCCTGAAAAAGAAGAAATGATTGAAATCTGGAAAGCCTTTAAGGGCAGAGCACAGGAACTTGCGCTTCCGTCTGCTCCGAAGCAGTTTCTGAATTATTTTGCTGAAGATAATATGCCGCAGATTAAATCTGAAAGAATGCTTGAAAACGGCATGGCAATTTCAATCGGCAGATTAAGAGAAGATACACAGTATCAGTACAAATTTGTTTGCCTTTCGCACAACACCCTGCGCGGTGCTGCAGGCGGCGGCGTTCTGCTTGCCGAGCTTCTCTGTGCTGAAGGTTACATGGATTAATTGATTATGATTTAAGGAGTTTCATTATGAAAGAACCTATTTTTACAGGAGCAGCCGTAGCAATTATTACTCCTATGAATGAAGACGGCACAGTAAATTATGATGAATTTGCCAGATTCATTGACTGGCAGATTGAAAACGGAACAGATGCTGTTGTAATCTGCGGAACAACAGGCGAAAGTTCAACGCTTGAGGTGGATGAGCATATGGAATGCATCAGATGGTGCATTAACTATGTAAACGGCAGATGCAAGGTTATCGCTGGCACAGGTTCCAATTCAACGGCAAGTGCCATTGAAATGAGCAAGGAAGCCTGCAAAGACGGCGCAGATGCACTTCTGCTTGTAACACCCTATTACAATAAAACAAGCCAGAGAGGGCTTGTGGCACATTACAAGGCTATTCATGATGCTACCGATAAACCGCTTATTCTTTACAATGTTCCGTCCAGAACAGGTGTAAATATTCTTCCCGAAACAGCAGCAGAAATTGCAAAGCTTCCAAGAGTAAACGGCATTAAGGAAGCAAGCGGAAATCTTGAACAGATTGCAAAGATTAACGAGCTGTGCGGCGATGAACTGAATATCTGGAGCGGCAATGACGACCAGATTGTGGATGTTCTTGAAAGAGGCGGAAAAGGCGTTATCAGCGTGCTTTCCAATGTATGCCCGCAGGAAACACACGATATAGTTGCAAATTATCTTAACGGCGATATTGAGGGTTCAAAGGCATTAATGGATAAGTATATGAAGCTTGCCAAAAATCTGTTCTGCGATGTAAATCCGATTCCTGTTAAGGAAGCTGTTAATATGATTGGCTTCAAAGCAGGCCATTGCAGGCTTCCGCTTATTGATATGACAGATGAAAATAAGGCTTTGATGAAAGAAACGCTTATGGAATACGGCCTTATAAAATAATTTTACTGAGGAATTTTAAATGATAAGAATTATATTATGCGGTGCAAACGGCAAAATGGGCAGAGTAATTCAGGATGTTGTTTCTAAAAGAAACGGCTGTAAAATTGTTGCAGGTGTTGATATCAACACAGACAGCAGTTCCTTCCCTGTTTACAAAACAATTGATGAAGTAGCGGAACAGGCCGATGTGATTATTGATTTTTCAAATCCTGCCCTGCTTCAGAGCCTGCTCGCTTTTTCTGAAAAAAAGAATTTGCCCGTTGTAATTGCAACAACCGGCTATGATGAAAATCAAAAAAAGCAGATTGAGGCTGCATCAGAAAAAACACCTGTTTTCTTCACATATAATATGAGCATCGGAATCAATCTTCTTGCAAATCTTGCAAAAAAAGCGGTTTCCGTGCTTGGCAGCGATTTTGATATTGAAATTGTGGAAAAGCATCACAATCAGAAAATTGATGCACCGAGCGGTACTGCACTGATGCTTGCTGATGCAATATGCGAGGAACTGGAAAATCCCATGCACTATGAATACGACCGTCACTCCAAAAGAGAGAAGCGTACGAAAAATGAAATCGGTATGCACGCTGTAAGAGGCGGCACGATTGTCGGTGAGCATGAAATTATGTTTGCCGGCAGGGATGAAATCATTACTCTTTCCCACTCTGCACGCAGTAAGGAAGTATTTGCCGTTGGTGCGGTAAATGCCGCTGTATTTATGGCGGATAATAAGGCACCGGGTATGTATACAATGAAAGAAATGATTGAATAAGAAAGAAAATAAGGATGCTTTCGGGCATCTTTATTTTTTTACAAAAAAATAATAAATGACACACGAATAACAAAAGAGTATAATAAAATCAGAATGAAAGGAGGAATATGAATGTATAAAATTCTTGTTGCGGATGATGAACTGAAAATCCGTGAAACGATAAAGGATTATTTTTCAGCAAAAAATTTTCAGGTTTATATTTGTGAAAACGGATTTAAGGCAGTAAAATTGGCAGAAAAAACAGATTTTGATTTAATAATACTTGATGTTATGATGCCCATTATGGACGGACTTTCTGCCTGCAAAGAAATCAGAGAAAAGAGAAATTGCCCTATTTTATTCTTATCTGCGCTGGGTGAGGAATATGATTATTTAAATGGCTATTCAAGTGGTGCAGATGATTATATTGTTAAGCCCTTCCCTCTTGCAGTTCTTTATGAAAAATGCCTTGCACTTATTAGAAGAAATAAAGGAATTACAAGTGAAAACAGAATAACTGTTTCGGGTTTGACGCTTGATTTGAATTTACACAAGGTATTTATAAATGAAAGCAGACTTGAACTTTCAGAAAAGGATTTTCAGTTCTTAAAATATTTGATTATGAATAAAAACATCGTTTTAAGCCGAGATTTGATTTTAAATACAATATGGGGCTATGACTTTTTCGGCGACACAAGAGTGGTGGATACACATATAAAAATCATCAGAAAAGCGCTTGGTGAAAAAGCAGATTTAATTAAAACGGTTATTAACGCGGGATATGTTTTCAAGGAGGAGGGATAAATTATGAAAAGTAAAAAGAGCTTTTTCTTACTTTTTAATATTATATTTTTATCTGTGTATATTCTTTCTGTTTCTTTTTTTTATAACAATGTATATGAAGAAGAAAAATCAGATTTTTATAATCAGCAATACGAAGTTCATAATTTAACGCGTATTCTGGCATTTGATTATATGTCATCAGACGGAGCCACACTTTCAATGGATGATGTTATTGATAAGGTTGGTGATTTGGATTCCTCTTACCCTACCCTTGCTGCATTTTACAATCACGAGGGTGAAATGGTGAAAATACTTGAATCATCAATCTGCTTCATTGATGAGGATGGAGCAACAAGATTTATTGATATAGATAAGTACATAACGGATGACATGCGACAAGCATTTATGATTCTCCATCCATCCGGCGGCTGCGGCGGTTTGTTTTTTTATCATATTTCCGAAATTAAATATACAACAGAAAACGATGAATTAATTCCGGTCTCTGTAACTGTTGAATCGGAAGATATTGAAAACCGGGGTGAAAGAACAGAGTTCAAATTTACTGACTATGAAAACTATAAAACTGTACTGCCTCCGGACCCTGAATATCCAGGATGTGGATCTTTCTTGTTTATTGATTTAGATAAAAGCCTGCATGAACATAAATTATATGAAAAAATAAGAAAACGATTTGATGATTATAAAAAAATTTCCAAAGAGCATTTTTTATATAAAGATCCTACTTATTTTGGTGAAACAAAAGAATATGAACTTTTTGCTCATGATAAAAATAATTTCGCTTTTGATTCTGCATATGCAGAGCTGAAAGACGGTAATTATATGATAGCAATAATGTCATATACAGACCTTTTCTATAATACAATAAACAATGATGTTTTTATTTCTATGTTTAAAAATTTTACTGTAATATTCTTTGCAATATATTTTATTTTACTTTTCATAATTATCAATGTTATAAAAACTGCGGAAAGAAATGAAAAGGTTAAAACGGCTTTTACAAGTGCTGCGGCACACGAACTAAAAACACCGCTTTCAGTTATAGAGAACCAGTGCGAATGCATTATGGAGAATGTAGCACCGGATAAAAATGAAGAATATGTGAATTCAATATATTCTGAATCATTAAGAATGAATAAACTTGTTGCCTCACTTCTTCAATATAACAGACTTGCCACTGCAAATAAAATCAGGAAAGAAGAAAAAGACTTATCAGAAATCCTTAACTCTGAAATTGAAAAATACAGCAGGCTTATCACCGATAAAAAAATTCATTTTGAAACAGTAATTCATAACAGCTGCAAAGTAAAATGCAATAAAGAACTTATTGCACTTGTAATTGATAATTTCCTTTCAAATGCAATTAAACACACAGAAAGCGGAAACAAAATTAAGGTGGAACTTAAAAAACAAGGAAAAAAGTATAGGGTTTCTGTATATAACGAAGGTAAAAATATACCTGATAAAGAATTAAAAAATATATGGAATTTACTTAATAAAACAGATAAATCCAGAAACCGTGATGACAATTCAACAGGAATGGGGCTAACAATATGCAGGGAGATACTAAAACATCATAAATACGCCTACGGAGTTTTCAATAAAAAGAACGGTGTCGAATTCTACTTTACGGCAAAATAAAAAGAGGGCAGATGCCCTCTTTTTATTTCAATGAATAAATTAATTTATTGACTTAACAAGCTGATAGGCACTTTCTGTTGCATTGTAAATTCTGCCTGTTTTTAAGGAATCTCCGATATTATAAACATTTTTAAAGGAATCTTTAATTTCATTATATAATGCGTTATCCGGTTTCACACCAAGGGACAGCACAACCATATCGCACGGAAGCTCCGATATAATACGGGTTTTTGTATTTTCAATGATTATGCGGTTTTTCTGAATTTTAATCAGCTTTGATGATGTGTAAAATTTGGTTTCATACTGCTTCAGCTTCGGCAAAATATCATCCGTATGCTGAAACCATGCACCCGGTGCAATTTCATCAGCCATTTCTATTACGGAAACCGTATTCCCTGATTCACAAAGCAGTTCGGCTGTTTCAAGTCCGGTCATACCGGAGCCGATAACGCAGATTTTTTTGTTTTTGGGTCTGATATTGCCGTTAAGCACTTCTGTTACAGTAACGGCATTTTCTGCCTTGAAGCTTTCGGGATAAATGGCTTTTGCACCTGTTGCATTAATAACGAATTCAGGTGAATAGGATTTTATAATTTTCTTATCAGCTGTTACACCAAAAACAATTTCTGCACCGGCTTTTGCAGCATTAATAAGCAAATCTTCTGCACACCAGTAAATTTTTTCTTTGTGCGGCGGTTTATCGGCAAGATTAAGCTGACCGCCTGCCTTTTCATTCTTTTCAAGAACTGTTACATCAAATTTACGCTTTGCAAGCAACTCTGCTGCTGTTAAGCCTGCCGCGCCGGCACCAATAATAACAACTTTTCTGTTTCTGCCGTTTTCAGCAAGCTTTTCTCTTTCTCTGCCAACAAACGGATTTACTGAACAATGCCCGTGATCGCCTGTGTAGGCACCGTTCATCATACTTTCAAAGCAGTAAAGGCAGCAAATGCAGCGTTTGATTTCATTTTCTCTGTTTTCAGATGCCTTTTTGCACCAGTACGGATCGGCAATATGCGGTCTGCCAAGTGAAATGAAATCCTGAATCCCCTCCTGAAGCTGTTGTTCTGCCTGCTCAGGAGAACGGATAAGATTTGCAGCGATAACAGGGATAGTTACTGCTTTTTTTACTTCTTCAGCAAGATTCTTTCTCCAGCCGCATTCAAAGGTGGTGGGTTCCAGCCAATAATTAAAGGTATCATATCCTGCTGATGAAACATCAATGGCATCTATACCTTTTTCTTCAAGTATTTTTGCCATTTTTATTCCTTCAGAAAGATTATAGCCTTTTCCGTTCTGCCTGATTCTGTCATACATTTCGTCAACGGAAAGGCGGACAATCACAGGAAAATCCTTTGTGCATTTTCTTCGCACATCTTCAATGATTTCAACTAAAAAGCGCATTCTGTTTTCAAGAGAGCCGCCGTATTCATCCGTTCTTTTATTTGTTGCAGGTGATAAAAACTGCTGAATCAGATAGCCGTGGCTTGCATGAATTTCAACACCGTCACACCCTGCTTTTTTTACACGCAGTGCAGCATCGCCGAACTGCGAAATGATTTTTTTTATTTCCGCTTTGGAAAGTGCTCTGTTTGCACTTTCTGAAAATTTGCTTTTCTCAACCCTGCTCGGCCCGGCTGATCTGAAAAACAAGTCCTTTTCAACAAGCTTCTTCCCGATCGGAACAATACCGCCGTAAAGCAGTCGGCTGTAAAGATTTTTCGGCATAATTTTATCGCACAGCACAGAAATCGGAACGGTATTTACCATAAGATTTACATTCTGCCGTCCCGGATGATGAAGCTCAACAAATATTTTGGCATCGTGCTTATGAATTCTTTCGGCAAGGCATGCCATGGATTCAATATTTCTGTCTTTGGAAGCTGCAAGCTGACCGAAGGAGGAAGCACCTGTTAAATCGTTTACCCTCGTTATTTCGGTTATGATAAGCCCTGTGCCGCCCTTTGCCCGCTCTTCATAGTAATCCATCATCTTATCTGTTGCGTTGCCGTTAAACTGGCCGAAACCCATCAGCATAGGCGCCATAACAATTCTGTTTTTTATTTCCAGATTTCCGATTTTCATCGGGCTGAAAAGCTTAGCGTACTTCATAACAATCCCCTTTGAACATTATGGCTTTATTATAACATTCTTCAGCCGTATAATCAATAAATAAAAGCACTGCAAAACAGTGCTTTTATAGAAATTATTCTTTGGCAATTTTCTTTATATCGCTTGCTGTGCCCATAACAATAATATGCTCGTTTTTCGTAAAAATATAATCTGCAGAATGGATTGCCGTAACCTTGCCTGTGCCGTCCTTAGCGGCAATAACCGTAACATTGTGAATTTTTCTGACATTCAGACCGATAAGGCTTTTACCGCACCAGTCGGCAGGGGTTTCTATTTCATAAATGCCTGCGTCATCGCTTAAACGGATATATTCATATATATTTTTGTTAGAGTATTGAACAGCAGTATTGTATGCAATATCCCGTTCAGGATAAACAACCCTATCTGCTCCGTTTTTCAGCAGAAATTTTTCATGTGTTTCAGACATTGCCTTTGCAATAATCTGCGATGCGCCAAGTTCACGCAGATGGTCAACAATCACAAGACTGTCCTGAAAACCGCCCACACAAACAAAAACATAATCATAATCGCTTACATCAAGGGCCGCAAGATTGCTGCGCATTGTGTAGTCCCCTATTTCAGCAGATGTAATGCGGTAAGAAAGCTCGTTTATAATCTGCTCATTCTTATCAACAAGCATAACCTCGTTACCCATTCTGCACAGATTGACTGCCAGATGTGAGCCGTACTCCCCTGCTCCGATTACTAAAAAAGTTTTCATAATAATTCACCATAGGCACTAAGTGCAATTTGGCACTTAAACTTTGCTTTGCCCATCCTTCCCAGTATATTTACCCGTTTTGCCTAACCGACCATAAATTCGCCCTTTGGCTTCTTAGCAGTTGTTTTTGGCTTAGTAACAACAAAAGATAAGGCGAAAATAAGACTTGTAAGTCTTCCAATATACATAAGTATAATAATAACCAGCTGTGAAGCCGAATTCAGCACAGGTGTTATGCCGGTTGTTATACCCACCGTGCCCATTGCCGAGGTGCACTCAAAAAGCACATCTGAAAGTGCTAAATTGCTTTGAACAAAGGAAATGAGTATCACAGCAATAAAAATTTCAAAAAGATTTGTAACCGAAACCGCAACTGCTTTTTTTACAGTGTCAAGTGAAATTCTGTTGTTAAAAACAGTTATTTCCTCCCTGTTTCGCAAATTGGCTGCCACACAAAGCACCAGAACAGCAACAGTTGTGGTTTTCACGCCGCCTGCCGTAGACCCGCTTGAACCGCCGATGAACATTAAAATAGTTGTAAGCATTCGTGAAAGCGGATTCATTTCGCCTATTTCCACACTGTTGAAACCTGCTGTTCTTGGCGTTACACCGCAGAAAAATGCATTCAGAAGTTTTTGACCGAAACCCATTTCCTTAAAGGTATAATTATATTCAAGCAGAAAGAAAAGCAGTGTGCCAGAAAGCAGAAGTATTCCCGTGGTAACAAGCACAAGCTTTGAATGAACCGAAAGCGATTTAAGCCTGAATTTTTTGTTTTTCAAATCCTGCCAGACAATAAATCCGACACCGCCGAATATGATTAGCACCGAAACAGTCAAAATAATTATCGGATCGTGATTTACGGTTACAAGCGAGGAGGACGGAGAAAACATCCCCATAAGATCAAATCCGGCATTGCAGAATGCAGATACGCTGGTAAACACCGCCATATAAATTCCGCGCCTGACATCCGTAAGTGGAACAAATCGCACGGCCAGAATCACAGCACCTGCCAGCTCACAGGAAGCTGTGAATACAATTACGGTTTTAACAAGCGTTTTCACATCAGCCAGACGAAGCGAGCCAACGCTTTCCTTTAAAAGCATTTTATACTTAAGGCTCATTCTTTTTCTGAACACATTAACAAATAAAGAAAGTACAGTTATAAAACCAAGACCGCCTATCTGAATCAGGCACAGTATGACAATCTGCCCGAATACGCTCCAGTTGCTGAAAGTGTCAAACGGAACAAGTCCTGTAATGCAGGTTGCCGATGCCGATGTGAATAAAGCATCCATAAATGCAGCACTGCCGTGCTTTGAACTGATTGGGAGCGTTAAAAGCACGGCGCCTATAATTATGATAAGTGCGAATCCGACCGCAACTATTTTCGGATATGTCAGCGAATAATTCTTTTTTTCTGTCATTATATTGAAATCTCTGCCTGTTTCATTTATTTTTTGCCTTTATTGATTTTGTTGCTATTCTTTGCCTTTTGCTCAGCAACCTTCTTTTTTGCTTCGGCAATTATATGCTTCTGCTCTTCTTCATATGCCTTGGCTGCTTCTTCGCGTTCCTTCTGCTTTCTGATTTCATTTTCTCTTTCTTTTGCAAGCTTAGCCTCATACCTTGCTACTCTTGCAGTTTCAAGCGCTTCATCGCTTTTTGCAGGCGCAACTGCAACCGCAATGTTTATGCCTGTTGCCGCAAGGAAAAGAATAAGAGCAGGAATATAGCCCCATGAGAAGCCGCCCGAAATGCCGATGGCAGATATATCGCCAACGGTGAATGCCGTTAAATCTGCCCCAAGGGAAGCAGCTGCGGAAAACAAGGTAACCGAAACAACGGATAAAAGAATTGAAATTATATCAAATATTACAGTTGATTTTGTTTTTGGTTTCGCACATTTAATAATATTTAGGAGAAATGCAAAAACAATAAAAAGTACGGTTAAAAAATAGAAAATAACAGAAACCGTTATAAAAGTAACCGGCCCGGCATAATTTTCAAAGCGCATATGATCAAACAGCAATGAAGAATTGCTGAAAAGCTGCATAATTACATCAATGGCCGACTTCCCGCCTGTAAAGGAAAGCAGGGCAAGATCAAAGCAGTTTGTGCCGCCCTTAACAGATGCCCACGGAAAAAGAAAAGCAAAAGCCGGAAGAAAGGTAAGAACAAGCCTTGCAATTCGAAGCTTGGTTCCGAACAGTGAATACTGCACCCGGTTTAATGTTTTATAAAATCCTTCAAAGGATTTTTCGGCATTTATATTATCTTCCTCAAGGCGCTCTATCCAGTTATAGTTTGGAATGGAAACGCCGCATTTATTACATTCAGCTTTAATATACCACCAAGGCAGCTTTTTGCCGCAGTTGGGACAGTTGGCCATCATAAACACTCCTTTTAAACATTTACAGAAATATTGTATATTTTTTTAAGAAAAAAGTCAATCATTAACAGCGAAATGAAAACGCTTATTTGTGATTTTTTATTTTACGGCGGTATTGCTTTGTGTCCTTTGCCAAAACACCTGACAAAACAATTAAAGATATAAGATTCGGAATGGCCATAAGCCCGTTTGCAATATCGCTGAAGGACCACGCAATATCAAGTGCTACCGTGGAACCGACAAAAACAAACACAGAAAATACTATACGGTATATATAACAAACAATGGGCTTTTTGAATAGAAATTCAAGTGCTTTTTCACCCTGATATTCCCAGCCGAGAATAGTTGAAAAAGCAAACAGCAGTATGCCGATGGTTACAATAACAGCACCTGTTTTTCCAAGAACAGAAGAAAAAGCGGCAATTGTCAGATTTGCACCCTGCACAAATTCTCCCTTGCTGTCCACCGTGCCGAGTACGCCGGAAGATGCAATTGCAAGCCCGGTAATTGTGCAGACTAAAATTGTGTCTATAAATGTGCCGCACATATTTATAAAGCCCTGTTCAACATGATTATCCGTTGAAACTGAGGATGCACTTATTGCAGCTGAACCAAGCCCGGCTTCATTTGAAAATACACCCCGCGCAAAACCGAACCGTATACTGTTCATAACAGACGCGGTTATTGCGCCTGCCACACCGCCTGCAGCTGCTTTTCCGCCGAAAGCCATTGAAAATATTGCGGCAAGGCCGGCAGGAATATTTTTATAATTCATACAGATTACCGTAATGCCGCATAAGATATAAAAAACAGCCATAATCGGTACAAGAACGGATGATACCTTTGAAATAGCTTTAATACCGCCGAAAACAATAACAGCCGTAAGCACAGCGAGAACCGATCCTGTTATCCACAGAGGAACAGAAAAGGTTTTAAAAACAGAATCGGAAATGGAGTTCGCCTGGGAAAGATTGCCGATTCCGAAGGATGCAATAACGGTAAAAACAGCAAATGCTCCTGCCAGAACAGCAGCGATTTTTTTATTTTTAAATGCATTTCTGATTGTATACATCGGTCCGCCGGAAAAGTCGCCTTTTTCATTTACGCTGCGGTATTTTACAGCAAGTGCACATTCTGCATATTTTGTGGAAATGCCGAAAGCTGCAGCAATCCACATCCACACAAGTGCTCCCGGGCCACCCATTACCATTGCAGTGGCAACACCAACAATATTCCCTGTTCCGATTGTTCCTGCAAGTGCAGTCATTAACGCTGAAAAAGGAGAAATTGCACCTTTTTCACCGTTTGTTTTTCTTGAATCCGGGCTGACTATTGCTTTCAGAGAGCTCGGAAGCATGCGCCAGGGAATAAATTTCAGTTTGAAAGTAAGATATATGCCCGTTCCGACAAGCAGCATAAGGGTAAACGGTCCCCAGACGATGCTGTCTGCTTTATCTAAAATTGCCTGAAGTTTTTCCATAAAACAGTACTCCTAATTCAATTCGCTACAGTAAGTTATATGCCGGTTCTGCTTTTTTATTTTCTGTAAGTTCTCGGAGCAAACAGAATCAGAATCGGGAAAAGTTCAAGCCTGCCGGCAAGCATATCAAAGCATAAAATAAGCTTTGATAGATAGGAAAAGGACTCATAATTTCCCGTTGGACCGACAATGCCAAGACCCGGGCCAACATTATTCAGGCAGGTTATTACAGAAGTTACTGTTGTTACAAGATCAAATCCGTTTAATGAAATTAAAAACACAGATCCGAAAAGAATTCCAAGATAAACAACAAGATAGGAATTGGTGTCCTGAATTACTTTTTTTTCAACAACATTTCCGTTCATTCTGATTTTTGTAATGGTATTCGGTCTTAAAGCAATTTTAAGATCTGCATGCATTTCCTTAAAATACAGAATAATTCTTGTAACCTTCATACCGCCGCCGGTTGATGAAACGCATGCGCCGACAAACATAAGCGCGATCAGAATTACCTTGCTGAAAGTGCCCCATTTGTCAAAATCGGCAGTGCAGAAGCCTGTGGTGCTCATAATGGAATTTACATTGAATGCCGCATCGCGGATTGCATCTGTAATTCTTTCATAGCTTGAGGATATATTTAAAGTGATAAGTACGATTGCCGAAACATTGATTGCAACATAGGTCCACAATTCCTCACTTTTAAAAGCACTTGCGAATTTTCTGATCAGAATAAAGAAATAAAGATTAAAATTCACACCGAAAAGAAACATAAATACAATAATAATCCATTCGGCTGCAACACTGTTATACCCCAAAATAGAATTGTTCATAACGGAAAAACCGCCTGTGCCTGCAGTTGAAAAGGAAGTGGTAACTGCATCAAAAAAGCGCATATCCGTGAACGCACTGAGTATGAAAATTTCTATTAATGTTATAACACAGTAAATGATATACAGAATTCTTGCGCTTTCCTGAATTTTTGAAACAATTTTTCCGGCTTTCGGGCCAGGAACTTCTGCTTTCATAATAAACATGGAATGGCTTTCACTTTTCGGAATTACGGCAATCATAAATGAAAGTATACCCATTCCGCCTATCCAATGGGTAAAGGAACGCCAGAATAAAATGGATTTCGGAAGCGACTGTATTTCGGTAAGTATCGTTGCACCTGTTGTTGAAAAGCCCGAACAGGTTTCAAAAAAAGCATCAATAAAATTCGGGATTGTGCCGCTTATAACAAAAGGAAGCGCGCCGAAAACAGACATAATTATCCAGGAAAGGCCGCATATCACAAGCCCCTCTTTCGTATATATATTTCTTCTTTTCGGCTTGAAAAGTATAAGCATAAGCCCGATAAATAAAAGAAGAGCCGAAGGAATCAGAAAAGACAGTGTAAGCCTTTCACTGTAATAAACAGATACGGATATAGGAAGAAGAATAACCGTGCCGATAACCATAAAGATTTTTCCAAGCACATACATTACTGCCCTGTAATTCATAAAACACCTTTATAAATCCTTTTAAAAACAAATTAATCAAAAATATCATTGATTTTTTCAATTTTTCTTTCCTTGGAAACAATAACGATTCTGTCTCCGATTTCAATAACATCATCACCCTTGGGAAAAATTATTTTTCCTTTCCGGCTGATGGAAGCAATAAGTACATCCTGCCTGATATTGATATTGCAGAGCGGTTTTCCGAGATTTTTTGTTTTGGAATCAACAACAAATTCCGCAGCCTCAACCTTGCCGCCCACAAGCTTGTAAAGACGCTTCATTTCCCCTGAGCTTACATGCTTTTTTGCTCTGATATAATGAATTATGGCATTGCTTGCAACATCGGTTATATTAATATAGCTGTCTGAAGAAAATTTATCAAGCAGAATCGAAAGATTCGGATTGTTTATTTTTGTAATATTTTTCGGAACACTGCATGATTCCGCAAAGGCTGTAAAAAGAATATTCAGCTCATCATTATTCGTAAGCGTAACAACAGCATCCATATTCTCTATTCCCTCTTCCTTCATAAAATCATAATCATTTGCATCGCCGCAGATGATTGTTGTTTTATCAAGAAGGTCGGAAAGCTCTTCGCATTTCTGCATGTTTTTTTCAACGATAACAATATTTTTTCCCTGGCTTTCAAGCAGTCCGGCAAGATAGAAAGCCATTCTTGATCCGCCGATAATCATAATATCCTTTAACGAGGCAAATTTTTTTGATGGATTAAACTTGCTTACAATGGATTCAAGATATTTATGGCTTCCTGTAATATAAATTTTATCACCGGAATTTACAACAAAATCGCCGTTTGGAATAAATACTTCATTTCCCCTTGCCACAGCGCAGATGAGCATTCTGTTTTTGAATTTTGAAGAAATGGCACCTACTTTACAGTCTGCAAACGGGCTGTCGCTTTTAATTTTTACTTCGGCAATATTAACAAGCCCGTCTGCAAAGGTTTCCACATTCATTGCATCTGGAAACTGAAGCATTCTCATAATTTCAAGCGCTGCATTGAAATCCGGATTGATTAAAACGGAAATGCCAAGCTCACTTCTCATAAAATTAATCTGCTTGATATATTCGGGATTGCGTACTCTTGCAATCGTGTGTTTGGCTCCCATTCTGCGCGCAATAAGGCAGGAAAGAATATTATTTTCATCAGAAGCTGTTGTGGCAATCAGAAGATCTGTTTTTTTAATGCCTGCTTCATCCAGGTCTTTCTTTATGGTTGCCCCGCCGACAAAGCCCTGAACATCGTATTTGTCAACAATGCTGTTTACAAGATTTTCATTTTTATCAAAAACGGTTATATTGTGATTTTCTTCTGATAAATTCTGAGCAAGGCATGTGCCCAGCTTGCCGCAGCCGACAATAATTATATCCAAGTTCATATCCTCCGAAACATTGAAATAAAACTTATATTTGGAATTCTGCTGATTCGTTTTTAGTTAATTTGGTTGAATTTTATTCCTGACCTTTTAAGCCGCTGAACTGGCTATAATAAAGATTATGATAAAAGCCTTTTTTAGCAAGAAGCGCTTTATGTTTTCCCATTTCAACCACAGAACCCTGATTCATAACAAGAATCAAATCCGCATTTTTTATGGTAGACAGGCGGTGTGCAACAATAAATGTTGTTTTTCCCTGCATCAGTGTGTTAAATGCCTTTTGAATCCGGATTTCCGTGCGTGTGTCAATACTTGAGGTTGCTTCATCCAGTATCAGCATCGGCGGATTTACAAGCATCAGCCTTGTAATACATAAAAGCTGCTTTTGGCCCTGTGAAAGATTGCCGCCGTCTGCACCAATAACCGTGCCGTAACCATCAGGAAGCCGTTTAATAAAGGAATGTGCATGGGCCTTTTTAGCTGCTTCCACTGCTTCCTCAAGCGTGGCCTGCGGTTTACCCATACAGATATTTTCAAGAATCGTTCCGTTTTTCAGCCATGTATCCTGCAAAACCATTCCGAAACCGTTTCTCAGGGAGTTAACGTTGATCTCGCTGTAATCAATACCATCTGCCAAAATAGAGCCGCCGTTAATATCGTAGAATTTCATAAGCAGATTAATAAGTGTGGTTTTGCCGCAGCCCGTCGGGCCAACGATTGCCACCCGCATTCCCTGCTTAACATCAACGGAAAGATTTTTTATAAGCTCTTTTTCTTTTGTATAGCCAAAGGAAATATGATCCAGCTTAATATTCCCTTTAATATTGCTGAGAATTATATTTTCATCGGTGTCGCCTTTGACTTCATTTTCTTCAATAAGCTCGATAAGCCTGCCTGCACAGGCAAAGGCATTCTGAAGCTCTGTTACAACACCGCTTATTTCATTGAAGGGCTTTGTGTACTGATTGGCATAAGCAAGAAAAGACGCAAGAATACCAACGGTTATCGAGCCTGCGGCGCTGCTGCCAGAAACTGCGAGAACTGCGCCGAAAAGTGCCACCGCTGCATATACAATGCTGTTTACGAATCTTGTGGCCGGATTTGTGATGGAAGAATAAAAGGTAGCCCGAAGTGAATATTTGCAGAGTTTTTCGTTTATTTCATCAAATTTCTTTAAATTCTGTTTTTTATGACCATAAGCTTCAACCACCTTGTGATTGGTTACCATTTCATCAATAAAAGCCGTCTGTTCACCTCTGGTTTCGCTTTGAAGCTTAAACATGGAATAGGTTTTTTTTGCTATAAAACGAGCAATAAAGAAAGACAGCGGTGTAAGAATGACAACCACAAGCGTTATCCAGATATTGATGGAAAGCATAAAAAACAATGTGCCGATAATGGTTGCAATACCTGTGAATAACTGTGTAAATCCCATCAAAAGCCCATCTGCAAGCTGATCTGCATCGGAAATAACCTTGCTTACCGTGTCACCACTTGAATGGGAATCCAGATAGCTGAACGGCAAAACTTCTATTTTTCTGAAAGCACGGTTTCTCATATCTCTTACAACATTAAAGGTGATTTTATTATTACACACATTCATAATCCACTGCAAAAAAGCTGTAATCAGAATTATGATAAGGATTTTTACAAGAATTCTTTCTATGGAATCAAAATCCACATTTCCTGCACCGATTATAAAATCAATTGTATTCCCCACAAGCACGGGAACATAAAGCGTAAGTGCAACCGAAAGCACGGCAAACAGCAGGGAAATAAATAGAAGATATTTATATCTTCCGATATAGGAAAATACTTTTTTCAGAATGGATTTATTCTTCATAGGTATCCTCCTCTCCGAACTGGGAAGCATAAATTTCCTTATACACATCGCAGGAATTCAGCAGTTCACCGTGTGAGCCTGTGCCGCAGATTTTTCCGTCATCAAGAACGATTATCTTATCTGCACACATAACGGATGAGGCACGCTGGCTTACAATAAATACTGTTGGTTTATAATTCAGTTCCAGAATGGCTTTTCGCATAGCAGCCTCTGTTGCAAAATCAAGAGCGGAAGAGCTGTCATCAAGCACAAGAATGTCCGGCTTTCTGACAAGTGCCCTTGCAACGGATAATCTTTGCTTCTGGCCACCGGAAAGATTTGAACCGTTCTGCTCAATTTCAGCATCCAGGCCGCCTTTTTCATTTATTGTATCAAGCACCTGAGCTGCCGCAAGTGCAGAAAATATATCCTTATCATCTGCATTCTCATTGCCCCACCTGATATTTTCTCTTACCGTTCCTTTAAAAAGAGCCGCTTTCTGAAGCACAAAGCCGATTTTATTTCTCAGCTCATCATCAGAATAGGATTTAACATTCTTTCCGTCAACCAGCACCTCGCCGCCGGTTGCATCATAAAAATGAGGAATCAGGGAAACCAGGCTTGTTTTGCCGCTGCCTGTGCCACCGATAATTCCGATTACGCTTCCCTTTTCTGCGCTGAAGCTTATATTTTCAAGTGAATTATCCGATGCATCCCTGTATTTCAAATCAACAGCATTGAAGGTAACTGCATCGGTGGATTTAACCGTGCTATCATCCGTGTATTCCAGTGTGTTTTCAAGCGCAAGAACATTTTCTATTCTGGAAGCACATGCCAGCGCCTTTGTAACAGTAATAATCAGATTGGCAAGCTTAATCAGCTCAACCAGAATCTGACTCATATAATTATAAAGCGCTACAACCTCCCCCTGCGTAAGCTTTCCCGAATTCACCTGCACAGCACCGCTTTGAATCAACAGAATAATTGCAAGATTTATAATAACATAGGTTACGGGATTCATTAAGGCTGAAATCTTTCCTACGCCCTTCTGAAGCTGTGTTAAAAAACTGTTTTTTTCGGTAAAATCAGCAATTTCGTTTTCTTCCTGTGTGAACGCTCTGATTACTCTGGCACCACTCAGATTTTCCCTTGTTTTAAGTGTTATTGCATCAAGGCTGTTCTGCACTTTTTTATATCTTGGAATTGTATATGCCATAATTCCAAAAACAACAAGCGATAAAAGCGGAATTGCACCTGCAAAAATAAGTGCACTTTTAATATCCACCGTAAATGCCATAATCATTGCGCCGAACACAATGAACGGGCTTCTTAAAAACAGCCTTAAAACTAAATTTACGCCGTTCTGCACCTGATTCGAATCATTTGTCAGCCTTGTTATCAGGCTGGAGGCACCAAGCTTATCAAGCTCTGAAAAAGAAAGCGACTGAATTTTATCAAAAACAGAATGGCGAAGCTCTTTTCCGAAGCCTGTTGCTGCTTTTGCAGAAAAATACTGCGCTGTTATTGAAGCCGTCATACCGACAACAGCCAGTGCAATCAGAATGCCGCAGCGTGAAAGAATAAAAGGAATATCCCTGCTGATGATTCCCCTGTCAATAATCGAAGCCACTACAAGGGGAACAATAAGTTCAAATGCAGCTTCAAGCATTTTAAAAAGCGGGGCAAGAACGCTTTCCTTTTTATAATCCTTCAGATAGACAAGTAATTTTTTCATAATTCACCAAAATCAGTCTAATTATAATTTATTATTTTAGATTATAATACCCAACAAGGTAAGAAATCAATACCAAGAGAGATAAAATTTATATTATTTATTAAATTTTTATGAATTTGTTGAAAACAGAAAATAAGTGATATATAATGTTCAAACAAAAGATAGTAATTGGAGCTGATTATCATAAAAATTAAATATTTAGCAGCAATTATAAAAATGCTATCAAAAAACTGATTTACAGACTGAGGTTGATTTTTATGAAGAAAAATCCTGTTACAGCAATCATTGTAGGTGCAGGCCACCGTGCATTTGTTTACAGCGAGCTTGCAAAAACCAATCCGGACAAACTGAAAATTGTTGGCGTAGCCGATCCGAATCCGGTAAGAAGAGAAAAGGCAATGAAGCATTTCGGATTCGGAAGCGATATGTGTTTTGAATCAGCAGAAGAACTTGCCAAAAAAGGAAAGCTTGCTGATGCTGTGATAAACGGCACTATGGATGAACAGCACATCGAAACGGCTGTTCCGCTTCTGGAGGCAGGCTATGATATGCTGCTGGAAAAACCGTTTGCCGTTAATGAGGAAGAAATGTGCACGCTTGTGGAATGTGCAAGAAAAAACAACAGCAAGGTTATGATATGCCATGTTCTGCGCTATACGCCTTTTTATTACAGTATCAAAGAACGGATTGCAAACGGCGAAATCGGTGATATTATCAATATACAGACAACGGAACATGTAAGCTATCACCACCTTTCAACATCATACATAAGAGGAAAATGGGCAAACTCAAAAAAATGCCACACAAGCATGCTGCTTGCAAAGTGCTGCCATGATATGGATTTAATGATGTGGCTGATGAGCGAAACAAAGCCTGTGTCCATTTCTTCTTTCGGGGGAAAATACCAGTTTAAGCCCGAAAATGCACCCGAAAATGCAGGCACTATCTGTATGAAAGACTGCCCGCTTGTTGACAGTTGTGTTTATTCAACAAAAAGACTTTATATAGACCATCCGGACAGATGGGCATTTTATGTGTGGGATGCTCTGGAGCATATCAAAAAGCCGACTATTGCAGATAAAATCAATCTTATGAAAAGCGACAGCCCTTATGCACGCTGCATTTATAAATGCGATAATGATGTTGTGGATCATCAGAGCGTGCTCGTTCATTTTGCATCAGGTGCAACGGGCACGCACAATATGGTGGGCGGCTCTGCCGAACCAAGAAGAAATATTCATATTATCGGCACAAAGGGTGAAATTTTCGGAAACTTTGAAGAATCCAAATTTACTGTATTGAAAATTAACCCCTCGCCAAAGGCACACAATGAAGAATGTGATGTTGAGGTAGTGGACCTTAAAGTGAAGGGCGATATGGTGGGGGCTTACGGCGGCCACGGCGGCGGCGATGAACGGCTTTCTGCCGATTTTGTTTCGTTTATCAGAAATGAAAATCCAAGCCTTGCCTGCACATCCATTTTTGATTCCGTTGCCGGCCATCTTGCGGTTTATCTTGCCGATAAATCAAGAGAAAACGGCGGAATACCCGAAAAAATAGAGTATTAAAGAGTAAAGAAAAAATCTCAGCAAAAGCTGAGATTTTTATTTTGCCAAAAAGGCTTAACATTTAATATTCATCAAGAAAGCTATGTTCTTCTTTGTTTTTCTTATAGGAAATAAAAGTATCCAGCTTAACATTATGGATAGAATTAAATATATTTGTTTCAATATCCGGGTTTATTTTCTTTAAATCCCGAATCAGCTGTTTAACTTCCTGTCGTTTTGAGTTTCCGATTCCGTCTGCCGAATTGCTGTATTCATTCACAAATCTGCAGGCACACTGAATAAATTCAAGCTGATTGTAATCACGCCATCTGATTATATCCGCTTCATTCACACAATAAAGCGGCCGTATCAATTCCATTCCGTGAAAATTCGTGGAATGAAGCTTCGGCAGCATGGCCTGAAGCTGTGCGCCGTACATCATACCCATAAGCGTGGTTTCAATAACATCCGAAAGATGATGACCGAGCGCAATTTTATTGCATCCGAGTTCTTTAGCCTTCGCATACAGATGTCCTCTTCTCATCCTTGCACAAAGATAACAGGGGCTTCCGCCGGCAACTTCTGTTACTGCAAAAATATCGGATTCAAAAAACTGAACGGGAATTTCAAGCTTTATGCAGTTATCAATAATTCTGTTTTTATTTTCTTTATTGTAGCCCGGATCCATACAGATGAAAACAAGCCCGAATTCAGTTTCGGAAACACGCCGAAGCTGCTGCATACATTTGGCAAGCAGCACGGAATCCTTTCCGCCGCTTATGCAGACGGCGATTTTATCTCCGTCATTCACAAGCTTATAATTTTTGCAGGCCTCAACAAAAGGATTCCAAACAGACTTTCTATAAGTCTTTATAATACTTCTTTCTACGGTTTGATTATACGTTAATTCTCTTGCCATAAATTCCTCTTATATGCGGTTGTGATAACGCTCAGCAGTAATTATACCGTCCTCAACATGCAGTTTGCATATTCTTGCGTTTCGTCTGTCTGTATTTTTACGGTTATCGTCCAAATCCCGTGCATGGTAAACAGCATAATATTCACCTTTGTATCTGATAATGCTGTGATGCCCCGTTCCCTCTTCAAATTCATTTTTTGCAAGAACGGGAAAATATGTTTTATCATCAGGATATTTTTCAAAACTGATTTTTGTTAAATCTGTTTCATTTGTTTTTGCTCTGGCATAACCGATATAATAGGTTGGTTTTTCATAGCAGTTTCCGCTGAACATAACATACTGCCAATCACCCTCTCTGAAATAAAATGCACCTTCAATCGTATGCCAGTGCTGACCTTTTTTATAACGGTCAAGCCGATATATATCTTCATCAAGTGTAGGCACAACAACTGTGTGCGGATTTCCCTCCGGTGTATAAGGATCAAGCAATCTGTCAACAACTATATATGTGCCTATTCTTTCGCCCTCAAAGGTATTTGTGGAATAAAAAATAAACAGACCGTTTTCATTCTTAACAACATGAGAATCAATGGAAAACGGGTGCAAAAGCTGTTTTTCGTTTGTAAACGGCCCAAGCGGACTGTCAGAAGAAGATACAAACATAGTCTGCCTGTGCCCACCCCTATCCGGCGTATCGCCGTAAAACTCAAAGGAGCAGTACATATAGTAAACCGAATCAATTTCTATAACACTCGGAGCCCAGAAATCCTCGTGTTTATTTTTCGTAAATACTATTCCGTGATAATGCCATTCGCCAAACAAATCATCAGCATAGTAGGCATGGATGCCATCACTTCCTGTAGTATAAATATAGAATTTTCCGTTTGCTTCAAAAATAAAAGGATCTGCCTGCCCTCTGTTTTCCCTGTTTGCATTTTCCAAAAGCTTCATAATTGATTATCCTGATATTATTTTCTTTGATTTAAAGCCGAATTAAAGAACTGAAACTTTTTCTTTAATTGGTTTTAAACAAGAATAACACATAAAGAAATATTTTTCAATATAATTTAATCAGCTTGGCAATCCAAACCGCTGAAATTAATCTTTTTAGCGAAAAAAAGCAAAAAGCGCACTGTATTGACAATATTTTCAATTAAATATATAATATAAACTTAAGATAAACTTTAAGGAGGCAGATGCATTGGATATTCAGAACAATGAAAATATTTCAGCATGTAACAGAATACATCTGGCTTTTGTTACAGATGAAATATATTCGATGCCGACAGCAGTTGCAATTACTTCTTTAAAAGAAAACTGCAATCCTGAAAGCAATTACACAATACACATCATTGCAAATGAAATATCTGAATTCAGCCGCAGTAAATTTAAGGAATGTGAATGCAGCAATATTAAAATTGATATTCTGGATAAAAAGCTGGACAAAAGATTTTACAATATATATAAAAAAGATAATGATCTGCATGTAAGCGAAAGTGCGCTGTTAAAGATGCAGCTTTCGGATTTTCTTGATGATATTGATAAGGTGCTTTATATTGACGGCGATGTTATTATTCAGAAAGATTTGAAGGAATTATATGAAACAGACCTTGGCAACTATTATGCCGCTGTTGTTAAGGACCTTATTTCGGTAAGAAATATTAATCATTTAAGAAAAATAGGCATCAAAAGCAAATACTATTTCAATTCCGGTGTAATGCTGCTGAATTTAAAAAAGTTCCGTGAGGACGATTTAAGCGCAAAATTAATTGATTACCGCCTGAACGGAAAAAATCATTTTGTGGATCAGGATGCATTTAATGCTGTTTTCAACGAAAATGTAATTTATATCTCTTTAAAGTACAACTACCTGAATAAATTTCACGACTGGCTTGATGCGGACGGTTTGTCTGCCTTTTACCGTGAACCGATTCCGAAAAGCAAGAAAAAAGCACTTAAAAATGCGGTTATCGTACATCTTGGCACACATGAAAAGCCATGGCGATATAATATGGGCAGTTTAACCAAGTTTTATATTAAGTATTATGAAAAATCCCCATATCAGGAATTTCAGCTTATTCTTGATGAATTTGTTGATCCGGCCATTTATCTTGATAATATTATAAAAATTTCCAAATATGAAAGCATGAAGCTTCGTGATATATTGGAAAAACTTCAGTGGCACAGAAAAAAATATAAAAGCTTAACAAAAGAGATAAGCCTTTTAAAGGAAAAAATAAATGTGGATTCCAAAGCGCTTTATGAGGATTATATCAGACTTGAGCTTGAATTTGATAAAGTAAACTCAGAGCTGATTTCAAAAAACAAACAGCTTAATTCAATCAAAAAATCCTATGCCTATAAAATCGGAAAGGCAATCATGTGGCTTCCCAAGAAAATTAAAAAATTCATATTTGGTTAATTAAAAAAAACAGCCGTTATAATAACGGCTGTTTTTTTTATAAGCATTTCGGTTAAAAACTGAATTCGGCTTTTATGCTTTCCCCTGCTTTGATTTCATAAGTTTTTTCTTCATCGGAAAGACCGCAGGAAACTGTAATTTTCTGATCAATATCTGAATATATAACGGCATAAGCCGTTCCTGTTTCCGTATCCCAGACAAGTTCTGAAATCTCTGCTCTCGTTTTTGCTCGCAGCCCTGTAACCGTGCCGCTGCTAAAGCCGCTTTCGGGAAGTGCCGGAAGAATTTCAATTACACCGCTGTCAGAATAAAGCAGACTCTCATTTATGATTCCAAGATAGCCAATTGCAAAATCCGTGCAGTAACAGCTTCCCCTGTCATAATCGTGATTTGTCATAAGTGAATTATAATGTATTCTGTGATTCATCAGCTTATTCAATGCATCTGTAAGGCTGTTTCTGTCTTTAAGTCTTGCTGCAATTAGAGAACGGTGAACAAGCGCATGGCTGGCTTCATTCTCACTTTCACGGTTTTCAATCGCCTGTATACACGCTTTTCTGAGTGCTTCGTCATTCTGTGTTTCATCCAGCGGCCATACCCCATAAAGATGGCTTAAATGCCTGTGCTCATTATTCTCCTCAAACTGATTGCACGCCCATTCCTTTAACGCGCCTGTTTCGTCATAAAGATACGGCGGAAGTTTATCCATAATATACTGCCATTGCGAGGTATCGATGTCAGCATCAAGGTCATCAATAACCTGAAGCAGCATCTGCATATTATGTCTGCATGCGGCAATATCAATAGCCGTATTCGCGGCGGACGGGCTCGGATAATTTTCAGGATTATTTTCAGGCGAATAGCTTGGAAGGATACAGTAATATTCGTTGTCTGCCAAAGCAGTTTTTCCGCTTTCGTAGTGAATATTTCCGTCTGCATCCGTATAATAATCGGGCGTGAGCATCTGCTGCCAGTAATTTGCCGATTTAATCAGAAGCGGAAGCAGAATTTCCCTTTCAAGATCAAGATACCCTTTTTCTTTTATTGCAGAAATATCATCATCCGTTAAATCCTCTTCTGTTAAGGAAAGCACGGATTTCAGACGGTTCAGATCAAATTCATCACTTAACGGAATCTGAAGATTGCCATAGCACTGAAGAGTTTCAAAAAGCGGCTGCAGCATCCAGCTTGTGCCGGCATTCCAATATCTGAACGGATAAGGATAGCAGGTTTCTGTAATAACAGCCTTATCTCCGTCTGTATTAACAGGAGCCTGAATTGCATTTGTATATCCATGCGTTGCAAGCGCATTTTCTTCCCAGTCAGGCAGCTGCCGAAGAATAAAATAGGTATAGCCCACCGGCGAAGAAGGCATATTTCCCGTGTTCATGGAAGAAGTTTGCAGATTCACATTTGCATCCATTGTATATTTGCTTCCCCAGCCTGTGTTCCATTCACCTGTCCACATACCGTAAAGTCTGCTGGTTGAATAGCCGGAGCAGCAAAGATATGCATATCTGCCTGAATAATATGTGCGCTGGGCAAGCTCAGAGAGAATCTGTGAATTTCCTCTTTGCTTTTTCAGCAGATAATCATTTGCTTTGCCTGAATCTCCGTTTTCAAGCTGTATGGTTACAGAATTGAACTGCGGCTGATAAACAGCAAGATGTGCATTCAAAGCAGCATCATAATCAAAACCTGCTTCAGTAGAATACTTCAAAGCAATGCTTTCAGCCTTATTTTTTAAATCAGCTGTAAGCTGCCAGTCATTTTGCTTTTCAAATTCCTGAATGCTGCCCATATCATATGTTCGGTCTGAAACGGTTATAAGATAAACGGCATCTGCATCCGTAATTTTAATCTGAGGATTTTCTTCCCCTGCATACTGTTCATCCTCAGTGGGATTACCGATAATCTTTTCCTTGCTTCCGTTCTCGCAGATTATATATGTAAGTGTAGCAAAGCCGCCGTTTTTAAGTTCGCTGTTCTCATAATCCGGATAATGTGCCGCCATTGCAATTGTACTTAAATCATCGGAAACAATTTTTTTATATTTTATATCCTTTTCGTTTCCGTCCCCGTAATTTGCAAAAGAGGATATATCATCAAAGGAAAGCATAACATTAACCTTGCTGTTTTGAGAGGACTTCCCTATTTTTATTACGGAAACATCATCTGCCTTGGAGGTAAACGATTTCCTTTCCCAATTTCCGAATTTATCGGTAAAACGAACCCCGGTTTCTGCCGTTTCATAGTCCGTGTACCTGATGTAATCCTTAACCCTGTTTTTTTCGCTGCTGATTCTTAATGAACCGCCCGGATGATAGTAATAAACATCATCATAGCTTGCATCGTCAATGATGTTTTCCCCTTTAACAATATTCTGCTTAACGGTTTCAAGCTCGTCGGAAGTGTCCGGGCAATAGCGAACATTTTTATTCGGCATAATAAAATGCATATTCTGAAAAATAAATGTATCGCTGTAAGGCGCACCGCTTGTAATGTAGCCCTGAAGTCCGTTTCCGGAAACCATTCCCTGCCGCCAGGCAGAAGTGCTGTTTGTTTTGGACGGAGAAAGTTCCTTATAGGTTGTGCTGTAAGAAATTTTGCTGCTGTTTTTGAAAACACCGTTAATATCTGCTTCCTTAGCGGCACAGGATGCCAAAGAAAACACGATTCCTGCGCATAAAACAGAGCAAGACAGTTTTTTAATTATTTTTTTCATAAAATTCACCTGATTTAATATTATCATAAATTGTATAAAAAAACACGACATAGTTCTTGACATTGTGTCGCCTTTTTAATAATCTATAAATGGTGATTTGAATGGTAAAATTTATCTGGAACGGAATTGAATGGTCCGTTGCCAATCTTGGCGGCGGAGCACTTACTGAGGATATAGAGCCTCATTCGCATTCAAAAAACGGATATGAACTTCATTTTATTACAGGCGGAAAAGGAAACCTGATTGCGGAAAACAAAAACTACCGGCTGAAAAAAGGAAGTTTCTTTGTTACGGGCCCCGGCATTAAGCATGCGCAATATGCCTTTCCTGAGGAACCAATTACCGATGTGTTTATCTATCTTCAGAAAATAAACAGCGGAAAAGCAAATTCAGTCGGAAATGCTTTTCTGAACAGAAAATTTACATTTTATGATGATTTTGAAACGGCTGTGCCGCAAATGATTTTAAAGGAATATCAGAATAAACAGCTTGATTATGAAACGGCGCTGCAGGGGCTTATTATAAATCTGCTTACACAGATACTGCGTTTGTATCTTCCCGGTGGTGAATATAAAGAAAATATGGAAGCTGATAATCTGAATGTAAAACGGTTTGTTATTATTGATAATGAATTTTTATATAATAAAAAAATTACACTACATTCCCTGTCTGAAAAAATAGGCGTTTGCGAGCGGCAAACACAACGACTTCTGAAAAAGTATTACGGAATGAGCTTTCGGGAAAAGAAAAAACAGGCTGCAAACAATAATACATTTAAATGCTGATTAACTGAATTTCAGAAGAATATCATAGTATTGACATATACTTGTGTTTATGATATAAGAAAATGGATTATAATATAATTATGGAGAAATTTATGAAAGCACTCAGAAAAACAATAATCGCATTGTTTTGCATTGCCACAATCGGTGCTGCGGCATTTATTGCAGCAATAAACATATATGGAAATTACGATGATTACATTCTGCCGGACGGCCTTGAACAATCACTTAAAAATGCAGATACAGGCAGAACGGATAATGTATACGCACGCATTATGAATTCCAATCTGCTGGTGCATTATGAAAGCTGGGGCGGAACAGATGCACGCAGGCGTGCAAAGATGTTTCACTCCGTGCTGGATCATTACAAGCCCGATGTTGTTGCGGTTCAGGAAATGAGTGATCAGTGGTATTGCTGTTTAACCAAAAACAGAGGCAGCTACAGGCTGGTATATCCCCTTTCCTCCGGAATTATGGTTCATATGACCGGGCTTATGTATAATACAGACACAGTTAAGCTTATTGATTACGGCCGTGTGAAATATTCGCAGGGTGATAACGGCAGATTAAGACGGATTGTGTGGGGGCTTTTTGAGGATAAAAAAACAAAAAAAAGATATATCGTTACTTCTACCCACTTTGATCTTATCCGGGAAGGAAAGGAATCCGAAGAACTTAATATTATGAATGTGCAGACACGGGAACATATAGATTTGGTAAACACACTTCAGCAGCAATATAACTGTCCGGTATATTCCTGCGGTGATTTTAATGCTATGGACGGAGGCGGATATAATAATCCGTATCTTGCACCTGAAATATACGATAAGATAGCAGAAGCTGTTGCAGATGTTAAATATATCGCAGAAAGCAAAACACAGGGAACTGAAAAAAGAGCTGACCAGCCATCCGTTGAACATATTTTCCTCAGCGGTGGTGCATCGGTTAAAAGATATTCCATATTGTCTGATACCGTAATGCAGGAAATGAGCGATCACTACCCTGTCTTTGCAGATGTGTCAGATTAAAAAGAGCAGAAGAAATCTTCTGCTCTTACTTTTTATACTCTTACGGTCAAGCATAAAAACAGAGCAGAGAATAATCCCTGCTCTGCTCCGAAAATC
>CAJUDJ010000009.1 GCA_910584985.1 uncultured Eubacterium sp.
AGAAGAAATTATAATTATTTAAAATGATTGGTATGAGTAATATATACAATGAAAATTTTAATTGATGCAGATGGTTGCCCTGTTGTAAAGCAGACAATCGAGATAGCAAAAGAAAATAAAATTGAAGTCGTTGTGTTTTGTGATACAAGCCACATTATAAACAGTGATTATGCAAAAATTGTAACCGTGTCAAAGGGTGCGGACAGTGTTGATTTTGCACTTGTCAATCAGGTTAGCCGAGGAGATATTGTTGTTACGCAGGACTACGGACTCTCTGCAATGGTGCTGTCAAAAGGCGGTAAACCTATCACTCAAAATGGGCTTATCATCAATGACGACAACTTGACAATGTTACTTACTACAAGACACGAAGCAAAGAAAGCAAGAATGGCAGGTGCACACCTGAAAGGGCCAAAGAGAAGAACCAATGAAAACGACAAAGCATTCATTGACTCACTGAATAAACTGCTGCAAAAATGATATGAATGATTTTAAATGGCAGACAGATAAGCCAGAACAGATAGAAAGCATTTATTATGATAGAAGATTTGAATTTAAATGAATTATGGGAATTATTTCCGATTTATTTTGTTGACAGCAACGCAGAATTTGAAAAGCAATTTTTAGAAGAAAAAGAAATCCTGAATGTGTTATTAAGTGATTATGTAAAAAGAATCAGCCATATCGGAAGTACAGCAATAAAGAATATCAAAACAAAACCTATTGTTGATATTTTAATAGAAATAGATTTTGAAAATATAGACAATGTAAAAGAAATATTACTTGACAATTATTACATTCTGATGTGTGAAACTTCTGATAAAACATCCTTTAATAAGGGCTATACTGCAAACGGATATGCTGACAAGGTGTTTCACATTCACATAAAAGAATACAGTGATTGTGACGAGCTTTATTTCAGAGATTATCTGAATAAGAATTATAAAAAAGCAAAAGAATATGAAAAATTAAAAGAGGAGCTTTATAACAAATATAAACCCGACAGGGATTTGTATACATCGGGGAAAACGGATTTTGTTAAGAAAATAACAGAAACAGCTAAAGCCGAGTATAAAAACAGATATAAAAAAGACGAACACACATGAAATTTTACGGAAAAATAAAATGGCAATTACAGTAAATATTTATTACAGCGGAAAAAACGGTAATGCAAAAAAATTTGCACAGGAAATGCTATCAGGCGGAATTGTTAATGAGATTCGTGCAGAAAGCGGAAATCTGAGATACGAATACTTTTTTCCTGTGGATGATGAAAATACCGTACTTTTAATTGACAGCTGGAAAGATCAGAATTCTATTGATATTCATCATTCATCACCCATGATGACAAAAATTATTCAACTCAGGGAAAAATATGATTTACATATGAAGGTGGAACGATATGTGTCTGACGATACATATGTGAAGGAACCCGATAAAAAATTTATAAAGGAATAGCAGGTGTCTGAATTATGATAAAGATAATAATTGCAGCAGTTATTTTGGCTGTTATAATCCTGTCAGTTTTATATCACTTTGGTTTTATAGATTTTTATCATCCGATGAAACAGGCAAAAAATAATCAGATAAAGCTTGCTTGCGTCGGTGACAGCATTACCTTTGGCTGTACGGTCAGAAATCATAATAAAAATAACTACCCTGCAGTTCTCGCCAGAATGCTTGGCAAAAAATACTGCGTAAATAATTTCGGCTACACAAACAGAACGGCTATCAAAAGTGCTGATTATCCGTATACAAACGAAAAACTCTATCAGCAAAGTCTTGATTTTAAACCTGATATGGTTGTGATTATGCTCGGTTCAAATGATTCAAAAGCAAATAATTGGGATAGAAATAAATTTATTAAAGATTATTGCGAAATCATTGACAGTTATTTAAAATCAGAGTCATCACCAAAAGTATATGTGCTTGCTCCGCCGCCTTTATTTGAAATGAGGGGCAAAGAGCTCAGAAAAGATGTTGTGGATAATGAAATCTGCCCTGCCGTAAAACTTATTGCAGATAAAATGAATGTTCACTACATAGATATGCACAGCATTTTTGAAAATAAGAGAGAATTGTTTTCCGACGGCGTTCATCCTAATGCAAAAGGCAGTAAGCTATTTGCACAGAAAATATATGAGGTAATTATTGAAACCGAAAAAAACAATTCAATGCGTAAAGATGTATAGCGTAAGATATGTATATTGAAATTAATAACAATTAACTCAGTATGCTGTATATCATTACAGCATACTGATTGATAAACCGTAATTTAGGAGTTAGATTATAATGACTCGTGAAGAACAGAAAAAACAAAAAGAAATTCTTAAATATTTACTAAAGAAGTATTTAAGAATTATAACTTGAAGAAAAAAGATTATAAGTTCTATTCAATAATGTTTTCAATGAAAAAATTTACGATGAAAGTATATTTTTATGAAAAACCATTATGGCTGGATGATATTTTATGGGATATTCTTGATATTAGTGATAACAAAATAGCACCTATCAGTTTTAGAAGTATTGGAGCATATACTATAAATTCACAAATAGAAGTAGAAGAATACAATATTCTAAATGAAAAAGCAATTGACTATTCGAGTAATACGCAAATTAAAATTTTTTTATTTTGAGTGCAAAAAGAATTTTAGGATAAAAAAGCACCCTGCTGCTTTTTTAGTTTTTGGTTTATTCAGTATAACAATATTCATAAATTAATCTTCTGCTTCTTCAAATTACTGTGATTTTGAATTATACTTTAATCGAATAGTACCTGTATCACCATAATTGTTTTTAGCGATAATCAATTCTGTTATATCAGAGTTCGGATGAACCGTATTATCTTCCGTAAAATCATCTCTGTGAAGAAACATAATTACATCTGCATCCTGTTCAACAGTTCCGATTTTTCATAAATCGGAAAGTGTTGGCTTATTTGCATAATATGGTATAGTTATAGTGCATATATTTGGCTCATTATCTGCAATTGCGTATTTTTTTGTTGTTTCTGATATGCCGGATTATCAAACTTCTCAGTAATTTTATCAAGCCTTAATTTATTATGGTTTTTGCCAGTTGCATATTTTAGTTTTTGTTTAATGACATCAATGTTTTCTTTGTTCATACCATTTTTCCATTCTGTTATATTTATAACAACAAATCTAATGCTCTAAAACCAACCCATTTCTTTAGGATAAGAGAGTCTATTATCATTTTAAGGCTTTCAGTATAATAAACTTTTTCTTAATTTTTTATAAAAATTCAAAATACTTTTTATTTTATACAGGTTATATTGAAAGAATGAATATAACTGGGGTGATAAATTTCATAAACAGTAATTTTATCACTATATTGTAACATGCGTTTGCTATTTGGTTTGTTTGAATATTTAATACCACAATTTTCTTTCCATTCTATATTTTTCTCTTTAATAATAGCATCAAATTCATTTCGGCAAACAAAAACAATATCTGTTTTATCATTTAATAGACTTTCAAATCTCTCAACTCGTTCTTTGTTAGAAAGTTTTTTATATTTTTCACTTTCTTTATGCATACCGCAATAAGGAATCATATTAGCATAAGCACAATTTTCCAAATTCCTGTTTACTGATAGGTTTGATAATATTTGTCTTAAGTATTTTACATAAGAATCGATCGTACTATTATTTTCTTCTTTATATAAACACTTACGAAAATAAAATTCATTTTGTATTTCACCATTTGTATTTGGCTCTTTTAATAAAAACAATACTCCATTAAAATGCTCTTTATCAGAAAGATATCCTTCGATATATTCTCCATTAATGTTTGTATCAAAACCTTTAACAACACTCATCTTTATTCTCCTTAATTATTGATTATATTTTTCACTTTGGATTCATTCTACTATTTTTAAAATTATTTTACAATTGGATATGGGATAGTTATTACCCATAAAGCATAACTATTGAAAAAACATTTGATAAAAAGCCATCCGAGAGCAGTTCTTACGGATGGCTTTTTCTTTGGGCAAAGATTAGAAATCCAAACCTGTTCTTTGCCTGAACAAAATTAATCAAATAAATTTATTTTTATTTCAGCAAATAATCGTCAATATCACTTCATAACATAGAATGGAAACTGAAAAACGGAGTGATAGAATGAGAACCGTACCCTACAACAGAAGCTTGGCGGTTTCCTATGCCGAAAAATGGGCAATGAAGCGAAATCCCTTTTACTATGATTTTGACGGCATAGGCGGCGACTGCACAAATTTTGCATCCCAGTGTCTTTATGCAGGCTGTGAGGTTATGAACTATACAAAAGACACAGGCTGGTATTACATAAGTCCGAACAACAGAGCCGCGGCCTGGAGCGGCGCACAATACTTCTATAATTTTATAACGGGCAATACAGGCGTTGGCCCTTCCGCCGTAAGGGAAAGCACAGAACATCTGGAAATCGGTGATTTTATTCAGCTGCATGACGGGACACAGTTTTACCACACGCTTATCATTGTGGGCTTTGAAAACGGCGAACCGCTGATTGCCGCCCATACCCGTGATGCCTATGGAACGCCCCTGAGCGCCTATACCTTTGCACAGCCCCATGGACTTCATATAACAGGAATAAATGTGTATTAAAATGAAATATCTTTCCTCAATGAAAAAGTAAAAAGTAGATTTTACGCAAGCAGTCCCTCTTTTCCCAAAAAAGAAAAGAGGGACTGCTCAAAAACTTTCTTCCTGTTTTAAATCAGATTTTTCAGTTCACGCCAATCGTTGATATGCAGATAATCAAAACCAAGTTCCAAAACATCCGCCTTTCTTGCATATGGATTTTCATTTTGCCTTTCGTTTTCATACAAAATGGGAAACATTCCCGAATGAAAAGCACCCTGAATATCACAGCATACATCATCGCCGCAATACCATATAGCATCGGGGTTAAGACAAGCCTTTCTCACAGCCAGATTAAATAACCGTTTGTTCGGTTTTCTGAAGCCGTATTCACTTGATACAATAACAAATTCAAATCTGTGATTCGGAAATACACTGCTCAGTCTGTGTTTCAAAGCCGTCTCTGTCCAGCCGGTATTGCTGATTATGCCTGTTCTGATACCGCTTTCATTCAGATAATCCAGCAGCTCCTCTATATGCGGCAGCGGCACACTTTTTGAAGTATGATTCCATAAAATCTGCTGAATTTCTTCATAATCCGTGTCAAACTCAATATTGAAATACGCATACTTATATTTTAATTGCTGAATGGAAACAGGCTCGAAACCACCCCGCCTGCACTGCTCATATTCAGGAAATAATTCTATGGAAAAATCATTTAACTGCTGCGGTGTTGCACACCTTGGATTTTTAATGATATGTTTGAAAACGGCCTTTTCGCCGCTTAAATAATCCCATTGAGGTTCAGTTACCAATGTGCCGCCGTAATCAAATAAAATCATTTCAGGCTTTTTCATTTCAACACCGTTAATCCTTTTCAAAATAACCCTTATACTCAATTTTATACTTGCTTTTCGGAAACAGATAATGATACAAATCAACGAAATAATCATCCGTCATGCTGGCTATGTAATCCACAACAATCTGGTTGCTTTCTTCCTCCATATACGGCTGTTTACGCGGATAATAGGAGCTTTCTATTCGGTTGATATGATGTGTAAAAATCTTTGAAGAACGGTTATCGTTTTCCAGATCCGAAAGCAGCTTGTTATATAGCTCAAACATCATCGGCTTTATGGTTTCGTTATACTGTTTTTCGATGGCCTCATTCTTATAGATAATATCAAAATTATGCTTTTTCACATGAACCAGAGCATCATAATGCGCCTTATCCAGCATAATATAGTTTTTTCCGTAGCTGTTTTCAATAATATTTACTACCAGATTATTGATAATTTCGGAATTCAGTCTGCCGATTGCTGTGTCCTCAAAATCATAATCTTCGGGCAGGATTTTTGCCCTTACAGCATCCTGCCTGTCCTTGCCGAGATAGGCAATCATATCGCACACACGCACCACACAGCCCTCAAGCGTAGACGGCATAAGCGATTTATTATATGCAATATCCATATTGCATTTTTCAATTTCCGCGTCCAATTCTTCAAAGCTCAGCATCGGCTTCGGCACATATTCCTTACATTCAAATTCACCGTTATGGCTGATAATACCGTTTAGGGTCGGAAGAGAAAGATTCAGCGGATAAATCGTGTCCAGCACACGGGCGGAATGAATATTATGTGAAAAATATCTGCCTGTTTTTTCATTGTAAATTTCATTCAAAAAGCGTTCGCCTGCATGACCGAACGGTGTGTGCCCAATATCATGGCCAAGTGCAATCGCTTCTATCAGATTCAGATTTAATCCTAAAATTGCGCCGATATTGCGTGCAATACGGGAAACAAGCTGCACATGAATGGCACGGTGGCTTATATCATCATTTTTATAAAAGGAAAACACCTGCGTTTTATCCTGATATCGGTTATAAAACGGGCTGTTGATTATTTTTTCAATATCCCTTACCGCAGCACTGCGCCAGACGGATGATTTATCCCTGCTGTTGTCTCGGCGCATCATTTTGCCTTCATCAAAAGCAAAGCCGTAATTCACACTGTTTTTTCTGTCCTGCTCGATTTGCTGCTGCAGTTTTTCACTTAATTTTTCGTATCTTGGCTTTTTCATAATAACCACCGCCTTTTTGTTTTATCATAACACATTAATTTATGTATTTCCACAATTTTGCTTGCTTAAAAAATAAAAATAATATAGAATATAGATAAAGTATTCTTGCTTTCAGGGGGAATTTTATGAAACTTTTAAAAAAAGCGGCAGCTGTTCTGATGAGCTGCACAATTCTTGCTTCGGCTGCAATTCCACTTTCAGCATTTGCCCAGCCGCAGCAAAATACGGAGGCTTCTATGGAACTTAAATTTAATGAAAACGGTGAATTTAAAATCCTTGCCGTTGCAGACACACAGGATACAGATGAACCACAGCAGGAAATGCTTGATATTTTAAATACCACACTGGATGATGTGCAGCCTGACCTTGTTGTTTTCCTTGGGGATAACACGGCCGGCTGGTGGAAAGGCGTTACAAAAGAGAAAACAGCCACAGCAATCCGCAAACTGATTGCTCCTGTGGATGCCAGAAAAATTCCGTTTGCCATTGTTTACGGAAATCATGACCATGAAGGGCTTATTGATGAAAACAATGGTATGACCGAGGAGGAAGCCAAGGAATTTATGCTTTCCGTTTATCAGGAATTTCCAACCTGCCTTGCAATAGAGGGTGAGGAAATGACAGGCTGCGGAACATATAATCTTTTGATTAAAGACCATACAGGCACAAAGGATGTTTTTAATCTGTGGATGATGGATTCAAACCCATATTATGAAAACGGCTACGGCTTTGTTCAGCCGGACCAGAGAGACTGGTATATCAGAACATCAAATGCGCTTAAGGAAGCAAACGGCGGTGTTCCGCTTCCGTCCCTTCTTTTCCAGCATATTGCCGTGCCTGAGGTTTATCAGCTTGCAGACTCAACAGATTCAAGAACAGACGGCTATGTGCACGGAAACACGGAAATGTTCAAAGAAAAATACTGGAAAGCTAAGTCGGATATTCTGCAGGGAAAATTTGAAGAAGGCCCCTGCCCCGCCGATGTTGCACATGACCAGTTTGAAACATGGAAAACGCAGGGCGATATTATCGGCGCGTTCTTCGGCCATGATCACCCGAATGATTATCTTGGCGAGCTGGACGGAATCAAACTTTGCGCTGTTCCTGCAGCAGGCTATTACAGCTACGGCTGGAATCACGGAGTAAGAACAATAACACTGAATGAAAATGATTTAACGGATTTTGAAACAGAAATTCTAAATGCAGATGACATTTTGGATTATGAGGTTAAGCCGGCATATAAAAACAAACACGGTTATTATGAATATAAACATATATTTTTACCGGCAGTTATTGGCGGTTCAGCAGGAATTGTTGCATTGGCAGCAGCCGTTACAGGCATCGTTTTATTCATAAAAAAGAAGAAAAAATCCAAATAAATAAATTCAACGGACACGGCTGATTAAACCGTGTCCGTTTTTTCTGCAAAAGCAAAATCTGCTGTTTTGAATAACAGCAGATTTTTTATTTATTTTAATCTGTTCATTGCCGTGGAATTCATGGCAAAGCGAAGCACATTTTCAGCACAGAACTGCATTTCACCAAGCGTGATTCCGTTTTCTTTTCCATAGGTTTTCAGCAGTGTGCCATCACTTTTCTGCCTGCCAGTTTTCTTGCCGCCCGGCATAAGAACATCCACACAGGCTCTTACACGATAAGCATTATCCTTTAAATTCGGAAATTCGGGCGATTTTCTGTAGCGCATCCACCAGTCTGTAATAACACAGCCGTCAAAGCCCCATTCTCCTCTCAGAATGGTTCTGCAAAGTTCATAATGATAATGACCGAATACACCGTTTATTCTGTTGTAAGAGGTCATAATATTCTGCGGCTTTGCCTCTTTCACACAGATTTCAAATCCTTTCAGATAAATTTCCCTTAATGCCCTTTCCGAAAGTCGGGAATCATTGAAATTTCTGCAAAATTCCTGATTATTGCAGGCAAAATGCTTCGGGCAGGCAGCCACACCTGTTTTCTGAAGCCCTTTTACTGCGGCAGCAGCAATTTTACCTGTTAAATAAGGATCTTCGGAATAATATTCAAAATTTCTGCCGCAAAGCGGATTTCTGTGAATATTCATTCCCGGGGCAAGAAGAACATCACTGCCCCTATCCTTCATCTCTTCACCAACCTTTTCATAAAGTGCTTCAACAAGCCCTTCATCATATGTGCAGGCAAGAAGCGTGCCGATTGGAATTAAGGAACAGCTGCTTTGAAGGCGTATGCCGGAAGGTCCGTCTGTAGTCGTAACAGCAGGAATGCCCTTTTCACGAAGAGAAGGAAGCACGCCGCCATAAATACCGGCATTGCCCGCCGCTCCAAGCGGATGGCCCATAATATAACCGCCTCTTGTGATTGCCTCCAACTCATCCAGATCAAGCTGGGCCACAAAATTCTTCATGCTTACTTTGCCTGATTTAACATCAGAAAGCTTATAGCCCCTATCTCCGCTGTAATCAACACTCTTGGGAAGATTGGTTAAAATAATATCCTTAAGCCTTGTTGTAGCCGTGTTCACAGGCTGTTTTACAATAATTTTATTGCCGTTCTGCTCAGCGGCAGCAAAAACATCAAAGCTGTTTTTCGGCGCAGCAGTCTCGGAAAGCTGTTCAAACACAACTGTTTCGGCCTGTTTATATGTATATACTGCTTTGGCATCTCTTACATCACTGCCGATATAAAATCCATATTCACCGCTTTCGATAATATATGCAGATTTAAAGCCGGTTTTGCCGCTGTCGTCATAAGATGAAAGCCGTTCCATAGGAACAAAAACAGAAACGGTCTGCGTTTCACCGGGTGCAAGCAAAGCGGTTTTGGCAAAGCCTGCTAAAATTCGGGATGGATTGCCGAGCTTTGCACATGGCTTTTCAAGATAAATCTGCACAACCTCTTTTCCGCCGTGCTGACTGCCTGTATTCTGAACAGACACCTCAAATTCAAAGCCGTTTTCCGTGCCATGCTTTGAAACACAATTCATTTCAAAATCCGTATAGGACAAGCCGAAACCAAACGGATAAAGCACATTTTCGGGATAAAAGGTTTCAAACCAGCGATATCCCACATAAATATCTTCTTCATAATGATTAAAAGCCTTCGCACCGAACGATGCAGCAGACGGATAATCCTCATAGCTTCGAGCAATGGTATCCGTAAGCTTTCCGCTTGGTGAAACAGCACCGGACAGTAAATCCGCAACTGCATTTCCGCTTTCCATTCCACCCTGCCATACAATAAGCACTGCGCCGATTTTGCTGCCGAATTCCTGTATAAAGCTTAAATCCATAATACTGCCGATATTCAGGAGTAGCACAGTTTTGCTGAAATATTTCGTAACAAGGGAAAGCATATTTCTTTCGGAATCATTCAGATAAAAGCTGCCCTTTTCAAGTGCGTTTTCCCTGTCCTCGCCCGATGATCTTCCGATGGTTACCACAGCACAGTCTGATGCCTCGGCTGCCCGTTTAACCGTCAGCTCATCCAGCGGCATATCGGGATAACATCTTGGCCAATGTCCCCAGTAGCCATGGTCTATCGGATTTTTTTCATTCCATTCCTTATAGATTTCCAGCAATTCTGTGTTAAGTGTTAAACCTTTACACCGCTTAATTCCATCCACAAGATTAACGGCATAAGGATTATTCACATCACCGCCCGAGCCATAGCCTGTATAGAACCATTCCATTTGCACTCTTCCGAAAAGCGACACAGTTGTGCCGTTTTCCATCGGCAGAATCTGATCGTTTTTCAGCAAAACCGCCCCTTCGGTTGCTATTTTTCTTAACAGCTCCGGCATTCCCGGCGTGATAATCTTAGGCATAGATGCTCTGTCTGCTGCACTATCCTGCGACAAGCCGGTTACTTTACTTACAAGCGCTGTAACCCCATTTACAATTTTAGACTTTAAAGACACAAAATTCACCCTTTCATAATCTGTTTTCATTTTAACATAAACAAAATAAATAATAAACTATTTTCAGTAAAAAACACACAGAAAATTATAAAAATTTGACTTGAAATTCAGTATATCATATAATAATACACTTTAAGTTTTTTGTTAAATATGAATTACACATTAAAAGGCGGAGATACCAATGGGTTATTTCTAAAACAGTCCATAAAATTCCGGAATCTTTAAAAATGCAAATATTTTAATAAGTTAAAGAAGATACTTAATAGTGAGAATATTACATGCTGAAAACAGCAGGAAACAGAGGTTATTATGAAAAAAAGTTTTTTGATTCCGGGTCATGCTGTTGCACTAAATGACAAGGTTTATATTGGAAATACTTTGTTGGGAACGGTTATAGAAAGAGCATTTCAAAATCAATATGATTTTGCCTATGTGGAAAACAATGGAAATACAGCAACAAACAAACTACCCAACGGAAACACATTACCTTTGGGAAGTGCTTACTCTGATCCGCCTCAGGGTCTGAGTCTTTCTGCATATGGTTGTGTTTCCGGCAAACAAAGCGGAAAAATATTATCAGTAAATTATTCAAATTCCATAGATGGTGTTGCTGTAAAAGGTATGTTAAAAACAAGTTATAAAGCTGTTCACAGAGACAGCGGTGCACCTGTTTGGTCGTCCGATTCCCCTATAGGCATGCAGTCAGCATCAGCATTAAGCAGTAATGGTGCATGGGTTAGCGGTTCTTTTACCATCTGTACGGTTTTATATGAAATTTGCAAAAGAGGTTCTGTGCACGATATTTATTTAACAACATTTTAATGAAATATTTCATTTTATACATAAACAGCATTCTCACATTATAAATAGAATTTTATATTCGTGATAAGATATGTATATTGATACTATAATTCCGATTAAAAAGAGAGGGTGAACACACCCTCTCTTTACATTAAACTGCAACGATGTTTACAAGCTTGCCCGGAACATAAATTTCCTTTTTGATTGTTTTGCCCTCTATGGCAGCGGCTATTTTTTCATCCGCTTTTGCCAGTGCAAGCACTTTCTCCTTCGGCATATCCACCGGAATTGTAATGCGTGAACGCACCTTTCCCATTATCTGAAGAACAATTTCCACACTGTTTTCAACGGTTTTTGCTTCATCATATACAGGCCACTGTGCTTCATTTACCATTCCGCCAAACTGCATAAGTTCCCACATTTCCTCTGTAATATGGGGTGCAAACGGATTCAGAAGAACGGTAAGTGTTTTCAGTTCTGCCTTTGTGATACTGCCTTTTTCATAAATCTTATTTATCAGTGTCATCATTGCGGCGATTGCCGTGTTGCACTTCAGGTTATCTATATCCTCGGTAACCTTTTTAATCGTTTTATGCATAAGTGCTTCCAGCTCACTGCTGTATGCATCCCCATCAACAACAATATCCTGTAAATTCCAGAAACGCTCCAGAAAACGCTTGCAGCCTTTAATGGAATCGGAATTCCACGGCGCTGCCTTTTCAAAATCACCGATAAACATTTCATAAAGGCGCATCGTATCTGCACCGTACTGATCCACAATTTCATCCGGGTTTACAACATTTCCGCGTGATTTACTCATTTTTTCGCCGTTCTCACCTAAAATCATACCGTGAGAGGTTCGTTTCTGATAAGGCTCTTTCGTTGGCACAACGCCGATGTCATAAAGGAATTTATGCCAGAAACGACTGTAAAGAAGATGAAGCGTAGTATGTTCCATACCGCCGTTATACCAGTCAACAGGCGACCAGTATTCCAGTGCCTCCTTGGAAGCAATGGCATTCGGATTATGCGAATCCATATATCTGAGGAAATACCATGAAGAACCTGCCCACTGCGGCATAGTATCAGTTTCTCTTCTGGCATCCGCACCGCAGCAGGGGCACTTTGTATTTACCCAATCGGTAATTTTTGCAATCGGCGATTCGCCTGTATCTGTCGGCTCATAGGATTCAACATTCGGGAGCTCAAGCGGAAGCTGATCTTCTGGAATCGGAACATAGCCGCACTTATCGCAATAAACAATTGGAATCGGTTCGCCCCAATATCTCTGGCGGCTGAATACCCAGTCACGAAGCTTGAAATTCACCTTTTCCTTGCCCTTACCCTCTTTGGTGAGCCATTCTACCATAGCCTTTTTTGCATTCTCAACGGATAATCCGTTCAGAAAACCGCTGTTTACAAGCGTGCCTGTTGCACAGTCCGTAAAGGCTTCCTTCTGCACATCCTCACCGCCTGCAACAACCTCAATAATCGGCAGGTCAAATTTCTTTGCAAATTCCCAGTCCCTTGTGTCATGTGCAGGAACTGCCATAATTGCACCTGTACCGTAAGAGGTAAGCACATAATCCGAAATGAAAATCGGAATTTCCGCATCATTCACAGGGTTAATTCCCATAACGCCTGAAAGCTTAACACCTGTTTTATCCTTATTCAGCTCTGTTCTTTCAAAATCACTTTTATGCGCCGCTTCATTCTGATAAGCACGAACCTCATCCAGATTTTCAATGTTTTCAGCCCATTTTTCAATAAGCGGGTGCTCCGGCGAAATAACCATATATGTAGCACCGAACAAAGTATCGCATCTTGTGGTATAAACCGTTAAGGTATCGCCCAGTGTCGTTTTAAAATCAACCTCTGCACCTGTACTTCTTCCTATCCAGTTTTTCTGCTGCACCTTAACTCTGTCAATAAAATCAACATCGTCCAGATCAGCGGCAAGGCGATCCGCATATTCTGTTATTTTAAGCATCCACTGGCTTTGATTTTTCCTTACAACCTCTGAACCGCAGCGTTCACAAACCCCATTTACCACTTCTTCATTGGCAAGCACGCATTTGCATGAGGTGCACCAGTTTACTGCCATTTCTTTTTTATAGGCAAGCCCCTTTTTGAAAAGCTGAAGGAAAATCCACTGCGTCCATTTATAATAGGAAGGATCGGTTGTATTGATTTCTCTTGTCCAGTCAAACGAAAAACCGAGCGACTGAAGCTGTTCCTTAAAATGTGCAACATTTTTCTTTGTTACTTCAGCAGGATGAATATGATTTTTTATTGCAAAGTTTTCAGTCGGCAGGCCAAAAGCATCCCAGCCCATAGGATAAAGCACATTAAAGCCCTGAAGCCTTTTCTTTCTTGCAACAATATCAAGTGCTGTGTAGGAACGGGGGTGCCCTACATGAAGCCCCTGACCGCTCGGATACGGAAATTCAACAAGGCAGAAAAACTTAGGAAGCGTATAATCCTGCTTTGCTGCAAAGGTATTTTGGCTGTACCACACATTCTGCCACTTTTTTTCAATTTCTTTAAAATTATAATCCATTGTTTAATCCTCCAAAAGTTTTTCTGTATCTAAAATATCTCCGTCTTCCCAAAGGTGCTCCAGCTTAAAATACTGCCTTTGCTCCTTATAGAAAACATGAATAACCACCGTAGAAAAATCAAGGCATATCCATCCTGACTGCCTGCCCTCAATATGATGCGGCTGTTCGCCTGCTTCACCAAGCTTATATTCGATTTCATCGGCAATTGCCTTAACCTGTGTTGACGATTCACCGGTTACAAGCACAAAATAATCAGCAAGAACAGATATATCCCTTATTCCGATAACCTGAATATCCTGCCCTTTTTTACTGTCCGCCGCTTTAACGGCAATTTTTGCAATATCAAATGAATTCATATATGCCTTCCTTTTCTTTTAATTTCTCAAGTATAGAATTATAACATTCAAGCGTATCCGGATGAATCAGCAGGGCTTTTCCTGCCAAATCGTTAATCGTATACTGCAGCGAATAAAACATCGCTTCCTCAAGGCTTTGCATTGCTTTTTCACGCATTACCGAAACATCAGGATAGCATCTGTCCGCAGAGATAAAATCTGCTGTGTAAATCACCTTTTGCAGCAGTGTCATATCACGCTTTCCTGTTGTATGATACCGGACAGCACCTAAAAGTTCCTTATCCTTAATGCCAAGCACGGCTCTGCAATACGCCGCACCGGAAATCTGATGAAGCACCTGCTTATTAAGCATTTCCAGCCTTGTAAGTTTTTCGCCGTTTTCTGAAATATATCTGTACTGAATTTCCGGCTTTTCTTCTTTCATTATATCGTGAAGAATGCCTGCTGTATAGGCTTTTTTTGCATCAGCGCCGTATTTTTCCGCAAGAAGCACTGCGGCATCTGCCACATTCAGCGAATGAACAAATCTATTTTCAGACAGCCGCCCTTTTATTATGGCAATAAATTTATCATTGTTATACAACATAAAGCCTGTTTTCCTTTATATAACTGTAAACCTGTTCGGGAAGCAGAGCAGAAACATCCTGCCCCTTCTTCAGTTTTTCCCGTATTTCGCTGCTGGAAACAATAACAGGTGCAAAATCAGCAAGATAATAATTCGATTTTCCGTTAAGCAGAACAGCAGCAAACCGTTCTATTTCCTGCCGCTTATTTTCCGTTCTTGCCGCAGTGCAGAGAACGGTCTGTGAAAGCAAATCCCTGTATCTGTACCATTTGTCAAAAGACAAAAACTGATCCTCACCTATAATCAGAAAAAGTTCATCATACCGATAGATATTCCGAATCTCGGCTATTGTATCAAAGGTGTAGCTTTTTCCGCTTCGTTTAAATTCCAAATCCGATATTTCTGCCTTTTCAATATTTTTGAAAGCAAGAGAAAGCATATCCAGCCTGTTTTTTTCGTTTGCAAGCCCGGCTGCGGTTTTATGCGGCGGAACAGCGGTGGGAATAATCAGCAGTTTATCCAGCGAAAGACTTTCCAGAAAGCTTTCCGCAAGCTTGACATGCCCATTGTGAACCGGATTGAAAGCGCCGCCGAAAACACCGATTCTCAACGCCTTGATCCTCTGTCCGCCTTATTGTATTTTACCCACGGATGTGCTTCTTCATACTCACGCTGTCTTTGGCGCAGTCCTTTGATTTTCACCTTTTTCTTAGGAAGTTTTTTCCCGGCGGCTTTAAGTCGAGCTTCTTTTTTTGTGTTTATTTTTTCTTTATCCGCTTTTCTGTAAATTACAATTACACCGCCGATAACCTGAATAATTTCTGCTTCAAGCCTTTGTGCAAGCCTGTCTGCAAATTCTCTTGGGTTTTCCGGAGCAGTTTCAAGATGAACGCGAACCTTTAAAAGTTCCCGCACATCAAGCGCATCATCAATCTGTGCAATAAGATTGTCCGAAATTCCGTCTTTTCCAATCTGAAAAATAGGTTCAAGCGGATTTGCCTTTGCACGAAGTGCTGCTCTTTCCTTTGATGTCATATCATTTTCTCCAATTCTTTTGTCAGAAGCCGCAGAGCATTACCCCTGTGGCTTATTTTATCTTTTTCTTCGGCAGAATACCTGCCGAAGGCTTTTCCGTTTATGATAAACAGCGGGTCATAGCCGAAACCCTCGCTGCCGTCCCGTTCAAAACCGATATGGCCGTGGCATTCGCCCCGCACGGTTACCTCTCTGCCGTCAGGAAAAACACAGCAAATAGCACAAACATAGTAGCCTGTTCTTTTTTCCATAGGCACGCCGTTTAATTTTTCAAGCAGTAAATCATTGTTTTTTTCATCATTTCCATGATCGCCTGAAAATCTTGCGGAAAAAATTCCCGGCGCACCGTCAAGATAATCCACACAGAGTCCGCTGTCGTCCGCAATGGCAGGCATATTCATAATTTCACATGCAGAAACCGCCTTGATTCTGGCATTTTCCTCAAAAGTTGTGCCATTTTCCTCCACATCAGGAATCTCTTTTCCAAGCATTTTTGCTGTTACAACATTTATACCGAGCGGTGAAAGTATACGCTGCATTTCTGCAAGCTTTTTCATATTATTCGTTGCTAAAATAAAATCCATATTCTTATCTTTTACTCCTCACTGTCAAAAAGTCCTGCTGCAAAGGCATCTGCATCAAAAGGCTGCAAATCATCAATCTGTTCACCTACGCCCACAAATTTAACCGGCACATCAAGTTCATTATTGATTGCAAGAACAACGCCGCCCCTTGCCGTTCCGTCAAGCTTTGTTAAAACAATGCCCGTAATGCCTGCTGCTTCCTTAAAATCCTTTGCCTGATTTACGGCATTCTGCCCTGTTGTTGCATCCAGAATAAGCAAAACCTCTTTGGAAGCGTCCGGCAGTTCTCTTTCGATAACACGGCTTATCTTATTGAGTTCAGCCATCAGATTTTTCTTATTATGCAGTCTGCCTGCCGTATCAATAATAATCACATCGGCATTTCTTGCCTTGCCTGCCTGAATCGTATCAAACACAACAGATGCCGGATCAGAACCCTCGGCAGATTTAATCAGGCTTACATCCGCCCTGTCTGCCCACACCTGAAGCTGTTCGATTGCGGCGGCACGGAAAGTATCCGCAGCGCCTAAAACAACACTTCTTCCCTGCTCCTTTAATCTTAAAGCAAGTTTTCCGATTGTGGTGGTTTTACCAACGCCGTTTACGCCGATTACAAGAATAACAGAAGGCTTGGTGCGAAGCTTAAGATAGCTTCCGCCCCATACAATACCTGAAACAATATCCTTAAGCGTTCCACGAACCTTTTTAACATCCCTGATTTTATCGTTTTCAATTTTTTCTTTCAGACTTTTGATTACCTTTTCGGCAGTAGAGAAGCCCACATCACCCATAATCAGAATTTCTTCAAGCTCTTCAAACAGTTCATCCGTGATTTCCTCATAGGATTCAACTACTTCTTCAATCTGAGCGGTTATGCCCTGTTCCCGAGTTTTTTTTAAGCCTTTTCTGAATTTATCAAATATTCCCATAATTACTCCTAAATCAATTCTGTTTTATTCAAGCCCCATTTTTTCAGCAAGCTCGGCGCTCTGAAGCTCCAGCAGCTTTGAAACACCCTTTTCCTGCATGGTAACACCGTAAAGCACATCTGCTTCTTCCATTGTGCCTCGGCGATGTGTGATGGAAATAAACTGGGTATCGCTTGTCATTTTACGCATATACTTTGCAAAACGCTCAACATTTACATCGTCCAGTGCTGCTTCAACCTCATCATAAATGCAGAACGGTGAAGGGGTAACCTTCAGCACACTGAACAGAAGCGCCATTGCGGCAAGCGATTTTTCTCCACCTGAAAACAGATTGATATTCTGAACGGATTTTCCCGGAGGCTGAATTTTAATTTCAATTGGACTTTCTAGGCAGTTTTCCGGCTGTTCAAGTATAATTTCACCGTTTCCGCCGCCAAAGAAATCTGCGAATGAAATTTTGAATTCCGCATTGATTTTATTGAACTGCGTTAAGAACTTCTCACTCATGGACACCGTTAAATCATCAATAATCTTTCCGAGCTCTGATTTGGATTTTTCTATATCGTCTATCTGTTCCTTAAGAAATTCGTATCTTTCCGATACCTCTTTATATTCCTCAATAGCGCCCACATTGATTGAGCCAAGCTTCTTTATGGAAAGCTTAATTTCATTCAGGCGGCGCCTTGCGGCAGCCATATCCTCAATCACAATATTCAGATTTTCTGCTTCACGCTTTGTAAGCTCATACTGTTCAAACAGCATATCATTCAGCTCATCAAATTCCTTGCGCATTGTAATTTTACGTTCATCAAGGCGAACCAGCTCACTTGAAATATCGCCGCGCTCCTGCGTTTTGTTTCTTTCCAGCACACGCAGCTCATTTGAGCGTTTTTCCAGCAAATTACGTTTTTCAATCTGCTCTGAAACATCCCTGCCGGAATTTTCTGCTTTTTTCCTGTATTCCCCTGCCTGTGCTTTTATATCATTTATGCTTTTCACAAGATTTTCATTTCTGCTGCGTATATCTGCAATTTCATCCTCAATGGATTTAACTCTGTCGCTCTGTGTGGATTTACGCAGTTTAAGTTCTTCAACAGCCTTTTCTGCCGCCTCGGCATCTCTTTCGCAAGTAACAATTTGCAGTTTGATTTCTTCTGTTTTCTGCCTTAATTCTTCTCTTTTGGAAGCAATACCATCAGCATTGTCTGAAACTTCTGCAAGCTGCTTCTCTGCCGCATCAATTTCAGCCTGAACAGCATTAATTTCTGATTCGCCCTGTGCAAATTCCTTTTGGAGCAGTTCCATTCTGCCCTTTGCATTTTCCTTTTCGGAAATAAGACCCTGCAGCTGATTTTCAAGGGAAGAGATTTTATCGCAAATCAGCTTATCTTCTCCCTCGGCTCTGATTATATCTTCTTTTGCAGTCTGAAGCTCTGCTTCTGCCGCCTGAAGCTGTGCTGCGGCTCGGTTTGCATCCTCAACTGCTGCTTTAAACTCAGCGGAAAGCTTTTGCACCTCTTCAGAAAGTTTCTTCGCCTGATGATTTAATTCTTCTATCTGATTGGCACGGGACAATATGCCTGCACCCTTTGCTGCACTTCCGCCCGTCATTGAGCCGCCGGGGTTAATAACCTGCCCGTCAAGCGTAACAATTTTAAATCTGCTACCGTATCTTTTTGCAATACCGATTGCGCAATCCATATCATCCACAACAGCCACTCTTGAAAGAAGATTGCTTACAATTTCCTTATATCTGCCATCGCAGCTTACAAGATTGGCAGCAATATCAACAAAGCCTAAGTTATCATTAAGCCCCTTTTCATCAAGACTTCTTCCTTTTATGTTGGATATGGGAAGAAAGGTTGCTCTGCCAATATGATTATTTTTAAGATAATAGATTGCTCTTTTGGCATCCGCTTCGGTTGAGGCAACAATATTCTGCATGGCTGCACCAAGTGCAACCTCAACAGCAGTTGAATATTCCTTTTCAACCTGAATCAGCTGGGAAAGCGGACCGTGTATTCCGCCGAGAGCCTTTGCTTCCGACTGGCGCATAACAGCTTTAACCGCTCCCGAATAGCCCTCCATATTTTTTTCAAGGTCTGAAAGCATTTTTGCTCTGGACTGCTTTTCTGCAAGGCTTCGGTTTGCCTTTTCAAGATTTTCCTTAAGGTTTTCGGCTTTTTCGGTTTTATTTTTCAGTTTCAGCTGATAACCGCCCATGGAATTGCTGTTTTCGGAAATTCTTTCCTTCAGGAATTTCAGATTTTCATCGCTTTCAGCCTTGCGTGCCGTTTCGGTTTTCAGCTCTGCTTCGATTGCGGCAATATTGCTGTCTACCGTGCCTCTGCGTGCTTCAATTTCATCCATGCTTGATTTTGCACGGGAGCATTTTACACGGCAGTCTGTAAGCTTAAAGGTTAATGCCGTAACCGCCTGATTGAGTTCAACTGTTTTTTTGGAAAATATTTCATTAGACGATGAAAGCATTTCCATTTCCCCTGCTACTGCTTCAAGCTCGCCGCTTTTCTGTTTTGCCAGCACAGCACACTGTGCAATAAGGGCTTCCCGTTCTTCAATCTGGGAATCTATGGTAACATTTCCTTCGTCTGCAAGAGATATATCGCTTTTAAGACGGTCTATAGTTTCATTATTATGATTCAGTGTAGTTTCCAGAACGGAGGCCTCACCGTCCTTACGCAGAGCTTCTTCCTCAAAAGCAGCACCGCTTACTCTGATTTCGTCTATATCCGTGTTTATTTCGGCAATGCCCGCAAGCACCTGTTCAATTTCATTTTCAATCGTTTGAAGCTCATTTTTGCAAATATCATAGGAAGCATTTGCAGCATCTATTTTATGCTCCTGTTCACGCAGATCATTTGTGAATTTATTGATTTTATTAAGCCACACGCCGATTTCAAGTGTTTTACGCTCTGCTGAAAGCTCAATGAACTTCGCCGCCTTTTCGCTCTGCTCCTTGAGCGGGCCCACACGGTTTTCCAGCTCACCCAGAATATCAAGCAAACGAACAAGATTTTCCTGCGCCTGATCCAGCCTGCGCTGTGCATCTGTTCTTTTGTGGCGGAAGCGGGAAATGCCCGCCGCTTCTTCAAAAAGCTCACGCCTATCCTCATTTTTAGCGGATATAATAGAATCTATTTTACCCTGTCCAACCATGGAATAGCCATCTGCCCCAAGGCCCGTATCCATGAACAGCTCATGAATATCACGGCGTCTTACACTTTCTCCGTCTATTTTATATTCACTTTCACCGCTTCTGTAATAGCGGCGTGTAACGGTAACAATATCGCCCTTGTCCTTAAGCGTTTTATCACTGTTGTCAAGGGTAAGCTGAACCTGTGCAAAACCGATGGCCTTTCGGGACGAGGTGCCGCCGAAAATAACATCCTCCATCTTTGAACCGCGAAGCGATTTTGTGGAGGTTTCGCCGAGCACCCAGCGAACCGCATCCGATATATTGCTTTTTCCCGAGCCGTTCGGGCCTACAATGGCAGTGATTCCCTTTCCGAAATTCAGTTCTGTTTTATCAGGGAAGGATTTAAAGCCCTGCATTTCAAGTGTTTTTAATACCATTCTTTAACCTCAATTCATTTACCGAAAGTGAATTATCATAAACAATTTTTATATTATAACCGGCCTTTTCCAGTGCCGGAATATTTGCTTTTTTATTTCCTTTGAATTTTGAAACCGATTTTTCATTCAGATAAACCGTGTATTCGCCGGCAGGATATTTAAAAATCCTGTTCAGCATAATTCGGGACTGCACCATTTCACCTAAGGCTTCATGGTAGCCGCCGCCAAGCATATTCTTTTTTATATCCGGGCTTGCATGCAGCCCGAGCCTTATAATTTTTATATTTTTTTCTTCAAACATCGATACAAGCACTGCGCACAGTGAAACGGTCTGTTCAAGAGAACAGGGGATAAATGCACCGGATTTTACAAGCTTTGCAAGATATGTATGTTCAAGCACAACCGTGGGATAAATTCTGACGGTGTCCGGCTGCAAAGCAATAATCTGTTCTGCCGTGTATATATCGAGCGCATCCGAGGATTTGTAAAGCCCCGTCATCATCTGAAGCCCAAGCTCCATTTTAAAATTTTTTATAAGGGACGCAGCATTCACAACATCCTCTGCCGTATGCCCTCTTAAATTCGCAGAAAGCACACCGTTATCCATGCTCTGTGCGCCAAGCTCAACTGCGGTAACCCCATAAGATTTTAAAATGCTTAACACTTCATCCGTTACTGCATCGGGTCTTGTAGAACAGCGAATGCCTTTCACTGCGCCGCTGAGAACATAAGGCTTTGCCGCTTCAAGCAGGGAAAGCATATATTCCTTGTCTATCGCCGTAAATGAACCGCCGAAAAAAGCAATTTCATATTCATAATCCACTTTCTTCAGTGCTGTTTCAACAGCTGCTCTGACATCTTCAGGTGAAGGTGCTTCCTGCACACCCGTGATTGTATTCTGATTACAGAATGAGCATTTCTGCGGGCAGCCGATATGCGGAACAAAAATGGAAATATTGCCCTTTTTCATATACCCATCAACAGCAAGGCTTCCTTTGCCGCCTCCTGCTCTGCCTGCTTCTTGCTTTTGCCGATGCCCCTGCCGATTACATTGGAATTAAGATGCACCTCAACCTCAAAGCGCTTATCATGATCCGGACCGCTTTCGCCGGCAATAACATAGTTCAGAGTTTCATCGGGATTCTGCTGCACAATTTCCTGAAGCTGTGTTTTATAATCCTTGAAATTTATTTTGTGGTTTTCAAGCGCACTGTTCAGAAATCGAAGAATATATTCTTTTGCCTTTTCCATGCCACTGTCAATATAAATTGCAGCAATAAGCGCTTCAAATGCGTTTTCAAGAATGGACGGACGCTCGTTTCCGCCGGTGTTCTTTTCTCCCTTGCCCAGAAGCAGAAAATCGCCAAGGCATATTTCCTTTGCAAAAGCAGAAAGCTCTGCTGTGCATACAAGACTTGAGCGGAGCTTGGAAAGCTCGCCCTCCGGCATATCGGGGAATTTATTGTAAAGCAGTTCTGCCGTTACAATGGACAGCACTGCATCGCCCAGAAATTCCATCCTTTCATTGCACTTTTTGCCGTTTCTTACCTCATTGGCATAGCTGGAATGTGTTAAAGCCTCTGCCAGAAGAGACTTATTCTGAAATGTATATTCAATTTTTTCTTCCAACGCACTGAAATCATTCATCATTTTCTTTACTGAACGCCTTTTCTATATCATTTATCAAATCATTTTCAAGAAACCAAACTGCTTGCTTTACTGCATTTTTAAAGGTTCGTGCATCTGCCGAACCGTGTGCTTTCACAACCGGCTTTTTTACACCGAGCAGAACAGCACCACCGTATTCCTTATAATCAAACTGCTTTTTCATATCGTTGATGCCGCCCATAACACCGAGCGCACAAAGCTTTGAAAACAGATTTTTCTTAAACACGCCTTTAATTCCGTTCATAAGCACCTTGGCAACACCTTCATAGGTTTTCAAAATTAAATTTCCCGCAAAGCCATCGGCAACAACAACATCTGCATCACCGAACGGAATCTGCCTGCCCTCTATATTGCCGATAAAATTATAATCCGCTTGTTTCATTAAGGCATAGGCTTCTTTAATAACAGGTGTGCCCTTGGTTTCCTCTTCTCCGTTATTTGCAAGAGCCACCCTTGGATTTGCAACCTTTAAAATATTTTTCATATAAAGGCTTCCCATAAGCCCGAACTGATAAAGAAATTCAGGGCGGCATTCTGCATTTGCACCGCAGTCCATAAGCAATATGGGATTTTCTGCACTCGGCATTACCGAAGCAATACACGGTCTTTTAACACCCTTGATTCTTTTGGCAAGAAAGGTAGCCCCAACGGTTATAGCACCTGTGCTGCCTGCCGAAACAAAGGCATCACCCCTGCCCTCTGCAAGAAGCCGGAAACCGACCCCCATGCTTGAACCTGCTTTTTCCTTTAAAACAGACCTTGCATCATCGCTCATGGAAATCTCGCCATCTGCATCGGCAATTTCCGTGTTTTTAAGTGTAATGCCATTTTCCTTTACACACTGAAGTATTTTTTCCTGATTCCCTGCAAGAATAACATCTATTCCGTATTCCTCAACAGCCATCATTGCGCCCTTAATAATTTCAAGAGGTGCATTGTCGCCGCCAAAGGCATCAATTATAATTTTCATTCCGTTACCTCTTCAAGAGCATTTATAGCTCTTTCTGCAAGCGCAGCATAACGCGCACGCTTGTCCTTTATTTTTGGCTCTATAGGTGGCAGTATTCCGAAATTCGCACCCATAGGCTGGAAATTTTTAACCGTTTCATCACTTATATAGGATGAAAGCGCACCAATCATGGTTTCCTTCGGCAAGTCAAGAAATGCCTGCTTTTCAGCATATCTTACAGCATTTATTCCTGCCATAATTCCCGATGCCGCTGATTCCATATATCCCTCAACACCTGTAATCTGCCCTGCAAAAAAGACAGACGGATGTTTTTTGAGACTGAAACTTTTGTTCAGAACCCTTGGGGAATCCAGAAAGGAATTTCTGTGCATTACGCCGTATCTTACAAATTCGGCTTTTTCAAGCCCGGGTATCATTGAAAACACCCTTTTCTGCTCCCCGAATTTCAGATTTGTCTGAAAGCCAACGATATTAAACATTGTGCCGTCTGCATTTTCTCTTCTGAGCTGAACGGCTGCCCACGGGCGGTGATTTGTTGCAGGATTAATCAGCCCAACCGGCTTCATAGGGCCGAAGCGCGGTGCATCCGTTCCGCGCTTTGCAAGCTTTTCAATCGGCATACAGCCCTCATAAACATCAAAATCGTGAAGCACTGCACCCTCTGCATTTACAAGTTCATGGATAAAGGTTTCATATTCTTCTTTATTAAACGGGCAGTTCAGGTAATCATCCTCGCCGCCCCTGTCATATCTGGAAGCACCGAAAGCAATGCCCCTATTAACAGACTCTGCCGTAACAATCGGCGCAGCTGCATCATAAAACGAAAGATAATTCCCGCAAAGTTTTTTGATTGCCTCACTCATATCACCATCTGTAAGCGGACCTGTTGCAACAACGATTATTTCTTCATCAGAAATTTCTATATTCCTGATTTCCTGATGAACAATGCTGATATTTTTATGATTTTTTATTTTCTCTGTTATCACAGACGAGAAAACATCCCTGTCCACAGCAAGTGCGCCGCCTGCTGCAACCGCACAATCGCGGGCAACAGGAACCGTTAGCGAACCGAGCATCGCCATCTCTTCCTTCAAAAGCCCTGCGGCAGAATCAAGCCTGCTGGCTTTCAGGGAATTGGAACACACAAGCTCGGCAAAATCATCCGATTTATGAGCAGGCGATTTTTTATCCGGCTTCTGTTCAAACAGAGTAACACTGTAACCCCTCTGAGCAATCTGCCATGCAGCCTCAACACCTGCAAGGCCTGCACCTATAACCTTGAATTTCATTCCTCTTCGCTGCCTTTTTTCTTTCTGGGAACGGGCTTTGTAAATCCGCAGCCCTCAGTGTCCGGGCAGTAAAGCACATTTCCTTTTTTTCTGAACAGTGATTTGCCGCATTTCGGGCAAACCTCATCGCTTGGCAAATCCCATGTCATAAAGTTGCATTCGGGATAATTGGAACAGCCATAGAAAGAAGTTCCCCGCTTAGTTTTCTTTTCAATAACCTCTCCGCCGCATTCGGGGCATTTTGCCTTTGTCTTATAAACAAGCGGCTTTGTATTCTTACATTCGGGATAGCCCGGACATGCAAGGAATTTACCGAATCTGCCAACCTTGATAACCATATTTCTGCCGCACTTTTCGCAGATTTCATCGGTTTCTTCTTCCTTTAGCTTAATTTTTACACCCTGCATATCTTTTTTTGCCTGTTCAAGCGGAGCTTCAAAATCATTATAATAAAGGCGGATCATTTCAACATAATCTTCATCGCCACTGTCTATTTTATCCAGATCCTCTTCCATTTTAGAGGTATAGGTAACATCAACGATATTCGGCATTTTATCTTTCAGAAGCTTTGTAACAGCCTCGCCGAGTTCTGTGGGAACAAACTGCTTGCCCTCTCTTTTTACATATTCCCTTGCAACAATTGTGGATGTAATGGTTACATAAGTGGAGGGCCTGCCGACACCGTTTTCCTCAAGTGTTTTTGTTAGGCTTGCTTCTGTATATCTGGCAGGCGGCTGTGTGAAATGCTGATTTCCGAGGATGGATTTCAGGCGAAGCTCATCACCCTTTGTAAGCTCGGGAAGCGGTGCCGAGGCGCCGTCCTTTCCGTCATCCTTTGATTCCTCATAAAGTGCGGTAAAGCCGTCAAATTTAATGGTATAGCCCGAAGCGGTAAACATATAATTCCCTGCTTCAATTTCAACCTTAACTGTTTCCTGCAGGCAGTTTTCCATTAAGGAAGCAATAAAACGCTCCCAAACAAGCTTATAGATTTTATACTGATCATTTGTAAGCGAGGATTTGATGGAATCCGGCGTAACGGACGGCATAGACGGACGGATTGCTTCATGCCCGTCCTGAATATTGCCCTTTGATTTAAAATATCTCGGCGTTTTCGGAAGATATTTTTCACCGTAAGTATCAATGATATACTGATTGCCTGCTGCACGGGCATCCTCTGAAATACGAAGAGAATCCGTTCTCATATAGGTAATAAGGCCGACTGTGCCGATTCCGGCAACATCAACGCCTTCATAAAGCTCCTGCGCAGCCTTCATTGTTCTTCTGGCCTGGAAGGATAAACGGCGTGAAGCCTCCTGCTGCAGTGTTGATGTAATAAACGGCGGTGTGGGACTTTTCTTTCTTGTGCCCTTTTTTACGGATTTAACAATATAGCTTTCGTTTTCAAGTTCGGAAAGAATCGCATCGCTCTGCTCTTTATTTGTTATTTTAAGTTTTTTACCGTCTTTGCTGTAAATCGCAGCTGCAAAAACCTTTTTGCTCGGCGGATTGGTAAACTTGGCATCTATTGACCAGTATTCCTGCGGAACAAACGCACGAATTTCCTCTTCCCTATCCACAATAAGGCGAAGTGCAACAGACTGCACCCTGCCTGCCGAAAGACCTCTTCTGATTTTCTGGCTGATAAAAGGAGAAAGCTTATAACCGATAAGGCGGTCCAGAATCCTTCTTGCCTGCTGTGCATCCACAAGATCAATATCAATAGATCTCGGCGCCTGCATCCCGTCTGTTACACCGTGCTTTGTAATTTCATTGAAGGTAACACGGTTTTTTTCCTTCATATCCAGATTTAAAAGCGTTGCCAGATGCCAGCTGATTGCCTCCCCTTCACGGTCAGGGTCCGTTGCAAGATAAACATATTCGGCATTTTCCGCTTTTTTCTGCAAATCCTTAACAAAATTTTCCTTGCCCTTTATTACTGCATATTTCGGGGCAAAATTATTATCTATTTCAACAGAAAGGCGTGCTGCCGGCAAATCGCGCACATGGCCCATGGATGCCACAACATCATAACCCTTTCCAAGATAACCCTTAATATTCTTTGCCTTTGCAGGCGACTCTACGATAACAAGTTTTGACATATTGTAATTTTATTCCTTTCAGGATAGTTTATATCTTTTTCCGCTTGTGCTTTCGGCAAGATCTGCAATTTCAAGAGCGGTAAGCGCCCCCAGAACCGCGGAAGCGGCAAGCCCGCTTTTTTCGGTTATCACATCAATATTCTGAAATGCATCGGTTAATGCCGCATACACTTTCAGGGTATCTCCGCTTAAGCCAAGCATGTTTTTATCTTTGCGTTCCCTTTGCTTTCTTCCGGATTCCAGATTCTCAAAAGAAAGCTTTTCCCTTTCTGTGTTCTTCACGTTGGCACTGCTGTCTGCTGTTTCATGCATAAGCCTGTCAACCGTTTTCACAGCCGATAAATCTATATGAAATCTTTCGGCATAAGGAAAAAGAAGATCCGCAGGTTTGGTAACAACAGCTGCACCGTCATCAATCAGCTTATTTGTACCTGCAAACTGCGGCGAAAGTATGGAACACGGAACGGCATAAATATCTCTGTTCTGCTCAGCTGCATAATTTGCCGTAATCAGACTGCCGCTTTTTACACCTGCTTCTGTAACAAGTATGCCTAGGGACAGGCCGCTTATAATTCTGTTTCGGAGCGGAAATGTAAATTTTGTTGCACCTGTAAACGGAGGAAATTCCGTTAGAAGCGCACCGTTTTTTCTTATTGCATCCCGCAGGGATTTGTTTCCCATAAGATAATTTGTTCCGAAGCCGCAGCCAAGCACCGCCACGGTTTTTCCGCCGCACATAACCGCACCCCTGTGGGCAGCGGAATCCACGCCGAGTGCACCGCCGGATACCACAACCGCTCCGCTCTGGGCAATTCCCCTGCTCAGAAGCTCCGTAACCTTAACCGCATATTCACTTGCTTTTCTTGTTCCAACTATTCCGATAACAGCCGCATGATCCATATCGGGCAAATCACCGTCAGCAAAAAGCACGGCAGGCGGATTCGGAATTTCTTTCAGACGGGCCGGATAGTTTTCATCATCATAATCAATGATCTGCCAGTGATTCTTTTCACAGGTATAAATAATTTCCTGCACATCTGCAAGCTCTGTGCTTTCAAGACGGTTCACCTGCTTCGGCACAAGCGCCGGGCTCATGCGCCATTCCAGAATATTTGCATTGTAGAATGCTTTTATATCTTTGAAATCCTCCAGGATTTCTTTGAATCTTGCACCCTCACCGAGCGCTTTCTGAAGCCAAAGCCAGTATACTGCATTATCACTCATCTCATCATTTCCCACATTGCGATTGCGCCCGCCATAGAAGCATTCAGGCTTTCTGCCCTACCGAGCATATGGATTGTAACCAGCTGCCCTGCTGCCGCTTTTACCGCTTCCGAAATTCCGTTTCCCTCATTGCCTATAATGCAAACGGAGGAGGCCGGAAAATCAATTTTGGTTATATCCGCGGCATTTTTATCCGGCACTGCGGCAAAAACGCCGAAACCGCTTTTCTTTGCTTTTTCAATATCCTCAACCAGATTTTCACTTAATATCACAGGCAATCTTAAAATGCTTCCCATAGAAGCACGCAAAGCCTTTGGATTATAAATATCACAGCAGTTAAAACAGATTGCTCCGTCAATTCCAAGTGCCTCGGCAGTTCTGATAATCGCGCCGAGATTTGCAGGATCCTGCAAACTGTCAAGTGCAATGTATTTTTTGTTTGCCTCAATGCCGTATGGAGTATTCTGCATTCTGCAAACACAGAAAACGCCCTGCGTGTTTTCCGTTTCAGAAAGCTTATCTGCAATATCCTCTGAAATAAAATATGCACTGCCTGCCGTTTTAATCATTTCTTTATATTGTTTTTCAAACTTTTTGGCTGCTTTTTCCGTTATAAGAAACAATTCGGGATTATAGGGGGAATTCAGCACATCAAAGGAAAGCCGTGCACCCTCCAGAACGAATCTGCCCTGCTGCATTCTTTCCCTGCGCGAAACAAAAAGTTTTTTAACATGCTTTATTAATTCATTATTTCTGCCTGTTATTTTTTCCATACATATCTTAGCCTTTATATTAAGATATAAATTATAATACATTATACAGCAAAAAAGTGCAACACAAAAATGAAAAAAGACAAAGAAAAAATCTTTGCCTTTTTTAGCTTAAATTATTAAAGAGCAGCCTTTGCAGCTTCTGCAAGAGCCTTGAATGCTTCTGCATCTGCAACAGCAATTTCAGCAAGCATTTTTCTGTTCAGATCAATGCCGGCTTTCTTAAGTCCGTTCATAAAGGAAGAATAGTTCATTCCGTTCATTTTGCAGGCAGCAGAAATACGGGTAATCCACATCTTGCGGAATTCTCTTTTCTTCTGCTTTCTGCCAATATAAGCATACTGTCCGCTTTTCATTACTGCCTGCTTGGCCGTTTTGAAAAGGCTGTGCTTGCTGCCGTAATAACCCTTTGCAGCCTTTAATACTTTCTTTCTTCTTTTGCGGGTGGCTAAAGCGCCTTTAATTCTTGCCATAACTTAAATACCTCCGATTATATTGTTATACCGTAAAATAATTATCCTTAAATATGCCAGCGGCAATATTTTTATTTATAAGGAACAAGTCTCTTCATCTGCTTCTGGTTTGTTACATCGCCGACAGCAGTTTTACGAAGATTTCTCTTACGCTTTGTTGATTTCTTTGTAAGAATGTGTGAGGTATAAGCGTGAGCACGCTTTACCTTGCCGCTTTTTGTTGTTTTAAAACGCTTCTTTGCGCCGCTGTGAGTTTTAATCTTAGGCATAATTTATTCCTCCAATAAAATTATTTGTTTAATTTTGAAGACAGAAACATCAATATCTGCCTGCCTTCAAGCTTTGGTGCTTTATCAACATTTATATCTTCGCCAAGTGCATCGGCAAATCTTTCCATATTGGCTGTGCCGATTTCCGGGTGCGCCATTTCACGGCCGCGAAGGCGGATGGAAACCTTAAGCTTATCGCCCTTGGAAAGGAATTTCTTTGCCTGATTTACCTTTGTATTGAAATCTCCGATATCAATATTCAGGGAAAGTCGAATTTCCTTTGTTTCAACGGTTTTCTGCTTTTTGCGGTTTTCCTTTTCACGCTTAGCCTGCTCATAGCGGAATTTGCTGTAATCCATAATTTTAACAACAGGCGGTTTAGCCTGCGGAGCAATTTTAACCAAATCCTGCCCTCTTCTGTCTGCTTCCTGCTGTGCTTCCTTTGCACTCATGATGCCAAGCTGCTCACCATCGGCAGTGATTACACGAACTTCCTTATCTCTGATTTCACCGTTAAGCTGCGGAGCTTCCTTGCTGATAAAAAACACCTCTTTATAAAAATTTAAAAGTGCGAACACAAAATGCCCGCACTTCAATAATCACTTAAGATATTGCCCTTTTTACATCTGCTGAAGGGGAGAACGAGCCGTGTTCTTCTTTATTGTGAAGATATAGTAACACAACCGCCCTGATTTGTCAACAGCTTTTTGTATAAAGAATATGTTTATAATTTATTCCGTTTTCATTGTGCTCTGCAAGCACTTCCCTTTTCCATTCAGTTTTATCAAATTCCGGAAAATAAGTATCGGCATCGACGCATTCTGCTTCAACCTCTGTTAAATAGATCCTATCAGCATATACTAAAAACTCGCTGTAAACTCTGCCGCCGCCGATGATAAACACTTTACTGTCCTTCTGAATCGCTTCAAGTGCTTCATCTATTCCGGAACAAACCTCTGCACCGTCAATTTTAAGCTTTTTATCCGAAGAAATCACGATGTTTCTTCTGTTCGGAAGCACTTTCGGCAGGGATTCAAAGGTTTTTCTGCCCATAACAACCGTGCCGCCTGTTGTGGTTTCCCTGAAGAATTTCATATCATTGTGAAAATGGAAAATTAAATCATTTTCTTTTCCGATTTCATTATTTCTGCCTACTGCGGCAATCATCGAAATATTCATATACTCTCCTACTGAGCAATCGGGAAGGTAATTTTGCCAAGATGCTTATAATCCAAAAGCTTAACATCACGGCAGTCCCTGCTGCTGTCAAATTTAAAAAAGTCGTCAATATCAGGATTCAGCCAGAGCTTCGGTGCAGGCAGATCGCCCTGTTCATCCATTCTTCTGATCTGCTCTTTTATGCCGTCAACCTGATTCACATAAATATGTGCATCCTTTATGCTCCAGTCAATCGTGCCGGGCTTAAGGCCGCACACCTGTGCAAGCATGGAAAGCAGAACGGCATACTGTGTAATATTGAACGGCAGACCGAGCGGCACATCACAGCTTCGCTGATGCACCCAGCAATTCAGTTTTCCGTCCGTAACATCCCATTCACTGCTCCACACACAGCTTGGCAGAACTGCTGTATCCAGATAATCATTCTGCCACAGTGTCATAAGCATTCTTCTGTCCTCCGGATAATGCTTAAACTTATCAATCAGATTCTGCGTCATTTGAAATTTATTTACAATATAGCCGTAGGCTGTGCCGATGGTATGGGCATATTCCCTGCCGAAATCTTTGTGAACGGTTTTCTTTACAAGCCTGCCGTTTTCATCGGGAAGCATCTGTTCTGCGGTCCAGATTCCGTTTTCATCGATTTCCCATTCATTCCAGATATTTACATCACGCGCCTGAAGCCATCTGACATCATTGGACTGTGCCTGATAAATCCACAGCATCTCCAGCACAGCCTGCCGGATAAATACCTGCTTTGTTGTTAAAACAGGAAATTCCTCAGATAAATCAAAATGAAAATGATGAGAAGGTACTTTTATGGTATTCACACCTGTTCTGTTTTCTATCTCTGTGCCCTCGTTCAGAATTCTGCGGCACAAAGCAATATAATCCTTATCAAACTGCGACATTTGTGTTTTTCCTTTCTTAAACTCAAATTACTGCCATGGATACTGCTTCTTAAGCTGTTCAAACTCTTCTCCCGTTTCAGCAAAATGAAAATCGCCGTTTAAATCAGAAAAGAAGAAAAGATACTTTGTATTCGGATGACGGATTACGGCATTCACAACCTCCATACCCGAATTTGTTATCGGGCCTGACGGAAGTGCCGGGCAGCGATAGGTGTAATAGGAATCGTAAACCTCTCTTGAAAAGCCGTAATCCAGCAGATTTTTTGCATAGAAATAGGTTACATCACACTGAAGCTTGCTGCCGTTTTTCAGCCTGTTTACAAGCACAGAAGCAATATTTTCAGCACTTTCTATTGAAAAGGATTCTTCCTGAACGATGGAGCAAAGCGTAATAAATTCATAAAGCGACATATTGTTGTTATCACAGTAAGCCAGTATATCACTGTTCAGCCTGCTGTCAAAAGCATCCAGCATATCATCCACAACCTCTGCGGCAGGTGTGTTTTCTGCCAGATCATAGGTTGCAGGAAAAAGAAACCCTTCTAAAATAAAGCCGATATTTTTATTATCCTTCGGCAAATCGGCAAGCCAGCTGTAGGAATAACCGTTTGTTGTGGAAACAGCCTTATAAAAATCAGCCTTTTTACAAACGCCGTTTTCTTCAAGCGTTTTTGCAATATCAAAAACATTAAAACCCTCGGGAATGGCAACCGTTACAGGCTTATGGCTTATATCCGGAGTTTTAAGTTTCTGTGCAATTTCCTCATAACTCATATGGGTATTCATATAATATTCGCCGTTTATATATTCAAAATCGGGATAATGATTATCCATCCATAAGGACCATATGGAATCATCAATAATCATTCCGCCCTTTTTCAGTTCTGCCGCCACATCATACTGATAGGCACTTTTTATATTTAAAGTATATTCCTCTGCAGCATCGCCCTGTGTGCCGTTAATATCTTTCATAACGGCATTCACGCCCAAAAACACGGCAATTATAACTGCAATGATAAGCACAGATGCCAGAATGATTTTAAGTGTTTTCTTTGCTGATTTTTCCATAATATTTACACCTCGTGTGCTTTAAGCATATTTGTTGTACCGCTTTGACCAAGCGGTATTCCCGCTGTTATAACAACAATATCACCTTTTTTGATAATTCCTGTTTCAAGTGCAACCTCAACAGCATGCTCAAAAAGTTCATCAGAATTTGATTTTTCATCACACATCACAGGGATAACACCCCAGGAAAGATAATTCTGCCGTCTTACCTTAGCGCTTGTTGTTGCCGAAATAATGGGGCATGTGGGACGGTATTTTGAAATCTGCCTTGCCGTTGTTCCGCTTTTGGTTACGGTAATGATTGCTTTTGCGTTCAGATCATGTGCCGTAGTAACGGTTGCGTGGGAAATCGCAGATGTAATATCCCTTTTGCCGTGTTTGGGCTCATTCAGGTTAAATTCTTTGATATAATCAATATCCTGTTCCGTTGTTTCCGCAATAGATGCCATTGTTTTAACCGCTTCAACAGGGTGCGCACCCATGGCGGTTTCACCGGAAAGCATAAGTGCCGAGGTTCCGTCATAAATCGCATTTGCAACATCCGTGATTTCCGCTCTTGTTGGTCGCGGATTGGTTATCATGGATTCCAGCATCTGCGTTGCAGTAACAACAATTTTGCCTGCTTCAAACGCCTTGTGAATAATCATTTTTTGAAGGGCAGGTATCTGTTCAAATGGTATTTCAACACCCATATCCCCACGGGCAACCATGATACCGTCTGCCTCTTTAATAATGCCGTCTATATGCGCAACACCCTCATGATTTTCGATTTTTGCAATGATTCTGACATCATTCCAGCCAAGTGCATGGCAGAAATCACGAAGATAAACAATATCCGCACCTGTTCTACAGAAAGAAGCAGCAATAAAATCATATCCCATTTCAGCACCGAATTTTAAATCTTGCATATCCTTCTCGGAAAGATACGGCATCGCAAGCGAAACATTCGGAACATTCACACCCTTGTGATTTGTGAGCAGTCCGCCCTCTTCAACAACGCATATAATTTCACTGCCCCGGATTTCCGTAACCTCCATGGAAACAAGACCGTCATTTATAAGTATTTTGGTTCCCTTTTTTATCTCCTGCGGCAAACGCTTATAGGAAACAGAGCATCTTTCCCTGCTTCCCTCAATTTCTTCTGTTGTAAGAATAAATATATCGCCGTTTTTCACCGTTACACCATCGGAATCCGCAAATGTTCCAAGGCGTATTTCCGGCCCTTTCGTATCAAGAAGTGTGGCAACAGGTATTCCCAGTTCCTCTCGCACTTCACACACATTGCTGAACCACTTTGTAAAAGTGCTGTATTCGCCGTGTGAAAAATTGAATCTTGCAACATTCATTCCTGCCAGCATAAGCTCCTTAAGAACATTTTTTTCGCAGGAAGTCGGGCCGACTGTGCAGATAATTTTGGTTTTTCTTCTATACTTATCCATATGTTCACCTCATTGTTTGTTAGACAATGTTATTATACCAATAAATTGAATAAATGCAATATAAATCCTGACCATAGTTTACAAAAAAAGAAAAGCCCGCTGTAAAGCAATATGACTTTACAGCGGAAAATATGTAAAATATATTTTATTTTGCAAGATTGCCTACAACCATCATATAATCACCGATCTGCACACCGAATTCCGGTCCGCCCTCCATAATAAGCTGGCGGTCCGCCGTCATCTGAAACATATCACCCGTGCCGAGAAGTATTTTCAGGGCCGATGTAGGCGTATCAAATTTCATGCAGAAAAACGGCTTTGCTCTTTTGTATTCGCCCCTGCCTGCACGAGATTTTCCAGCCTTGATACGAATATAAGCCGTGCATTCCGGGTGGCCGATAACCTCCCACTGATAGCAGCGGTCAGGCGATTTTAAGGTCCAGTCATGAATGGCAGGATGACCAAGCTTGTTCAGCTGGCTGATGCCGCTTGAAAGCAGATAGAAATAGAGCTTACAAAGAAGCACCGAGGTTTCCTCGTCATTTTCAGGTGGTTCTTTGATATTAAGCAGGCTGCTCATTTTCAGAAGCACCGTCATAAACTTAACAAACTTGGAAAAGGACTTGATATGAATTTTCGGAAGCTTCATCATATCGCCCTTCATAAAAGCGTTCATTTTTTCCATTGATGCAAATTCAAGCTCTGCATCAATCTTCTGCTGGCCGAGATATTCGCCGAGCTTAACAGACCATTCGCCGTTCTCAACAATAAAATGAACAGCCTCTTTTTCTCCGGCATTCACTCTTGCAGACACCTGATAAACGGCATTTACGCCCTCAAATTTCTTTGCAATGGCCGGAACATCAGAAGCAATCGTTTTCATAAGCGGCAGTGCGCCTGCCATAAAAACTTTATTGGCATAGCGGGTTTCATCACTTGACATAGTAACACTTTCCTTTCATAAAGGTTAAAAGACAACTTAAAATTCGTCATCCCATGCATCATCTGCTTCAAAATCAGCATGCATCATTTCCTGAATGGCTTCTGCAATTCCGTTGGCATCAATTTTCGCCATTGCAAGCAAATCTTCCTGCAAACCGATTGTTGAAAAAGCATTCTGATGGCCAAGCATTTTAAATGCACATGCCTTGCCCGATTTTGCAACAACCTCTGCAACGGCAGAGCCAAGGCCGCCCATTACCTCGTGATCTTCGGCTGTGATGATACGGCGTGTATCCATAATGGCGCTCATAATTGCCTCCTCATCAACAGGCTTTATCGTGTGCATATTGATAACTCTTACCTTAAGCCCAGCATCCGCCTCTGCAATTCTGGCTGCCTGCATGGCTTCAAACACGCAGGAACCGCAGGCAATCACTGTAATATCCGTGCCGTCATTCATAAGAGTTGATTTGTTCCATTCAAATTTGCAATCGTTCACGTCCTTGTAGATTACCTGATCAAAGCCGCGGTTAATGCGGATATAAACCGGTCCGTCAATATCATAGGCAGCCTTAACTGCATGATAGGTTTCAGCACCATCACAGGGGCATATAACCGTCATATTCGGCAGGCTTCTCATGCACGCCATATCAATCAGTGCATGATGGGTTGAACCTGCCTGACCAAAGGAGGTGCCGGCATGTGTGGCAATAATTTTAACCGGAACATTCTGATAGCAGATGTCCGTGTGAATCTGATCCAGCGAACGGGCTGCCGTAAAAATAGCAAAGGTGGAGGCAAACGGAACAAGACCGTTTTTTGCCATACCTGCGGCAACGCCGAACAGATTCTGCTCTGCAATGCCCACATTAAAAAAACGATCGGGGAACTGTTCGCCGAACATACCTATTTTTGTTGATTTTGCAAGGTCGGCCGTAAGTGCAACAACATCCTTATGCTCTTCACCGAGCTCGCAAAGTGCAATACCATAGCATTCAGCAGTTGAAAGCTTTGTTGTATCTGTCATCGTATAAGTCATTCCGCCCATATCTTATGCCTCCTGTTCTGCACGCTCGCAGCGTGCCTTATAATACTTGTCGAGCGAAGCCGTTGCTTTTTCAACCATGGCTTCATCAAGAGAGCCATAATGCCAGAGATAATTATCCTCCATAAAGTCTATTCCTGCACCCTTGAAGGTATCCATAACAATTGCCGTTGGTTTGTCGCCGCCGTTCTGATGATTTTTAATAGCAGCTTCAATGGCATTGTTCAGTTCTTTCATATTATGACCGTCCACACGAATTACATTGAAGCCGAATGCCTCAAATTTCTTATCAACAGGCTCAACCTTCATTTCATCGTCAACCCTGCCGTCAATCATGCATTTATTCACATCGGCAAGCACAACAACATTTGAAAGCTTAAACTGCGCTGCGCTCATGGCAGCCTCCCAGTTTGAGCCTTCGTTCAGCTCACCATCCCCTGTAATAACATAATTCATATAGTCAAGCCCTTTGACTCTTCCTGCAAGCGCAAAGCCGACTGCAAGGGAAATTCCGTGGCCGAGTGAACCCGTGGAGCAGTCAACACCTCTTACCTTATTGCAGTCAAGATGCATACCGATTTTTGCACCTGTAAGATTAAAAATATGTAATTCCTCTTCGGGCATAAAGCCGTAATCCACAATTACAGGCGCATAGCCCACAGCAGCGTGCCCTTTTGAGAGAACAAAACGGTCTCTGTCCTCCAGATCGGGATTATTAACATCAAGCTTCATAAAACGGTGATAAAGAATCGTCATAGCATCCATGGCACTCATCGCACCGCCGATGTGGCCCGAACCGCCCCATACTGCCGTTTTAACGGTAAGACGCCTTAATTCATCCGCCTTTTTTTCAAGGCGCAGCCATTCCTCTTTATCAAATGGTTTGTAATTTGCCGGCATAAATTTTCCTCCTTAAAATTATTTAATCGGTGATAAATCAAGCTCAGGATGATTTGCCTGAACCACGCCGAAAGCATCTTCGGCAATATCAATGGCAAGCTTAACATCCTCGTCTGTTATGGCCGCATTGATAAAATGATTATGATGCGAAGCAAGGAACAACCCCCTTGAAACGCATTCTGCAATCCATTCCTGATGCAGCATTAAGCTGTCATCATTTGCAATTCTTAAATAGAACAGTGCAGGCTCGCCCGAAACAACAAGATTAAAGCCATGCTCCTTTCCTGCTGCAACAAAGCCCTCCGTAAGCTGAAGGCCAACCTTTCTGAAACGGTTCGGAACATCCAGCTTTTTCATTTTGGGTATACATGCAAGGCAGGCGGCAAACGGTTCAGCACTCATCCAGTAAGAGCCTGTATAGGTAACGGAGGAAGCTGTTGCCTTCATATGCTCACCGCCGCACACGGCAGACATATTATAGCCGTTTGCAAGCGCTTTGCAGAAGCAGATTAAATCTGCCTTGATTCCGTAATAATGGTCCGACCCTGCAATATCGAGGCGGAAGCCGCAGCGAACATCATCAAAAATCAGCACAATCCCACGTTCATCACAGAATTTGCGAACCTCCTGCCAGTACTCCTTTGTGGCACATTCATTATCCTTGAAATTGCCGTGATCATAAGGCTGTGCAATCAGCCCTGCCACATCACCGCCGCATTCATCATATGCCTGTTTCAGCGCATTAATATCAAACCATGGCACAACAATATTGTGCATAACATCCTCTGGAAGAATACCTGGATAGTCTATTTTCTGTGCCCACTGGAAATCGCCATGATAATAGCCTTTCAAAAACATCATTTTTTTCTTGCCTGTATGCGCTCTTGCACACATAACGGAAAAGGTTGTGGCATCTGAACCGTTCTTCATAAAGAATGCCCAGTCTGCACAGGCAACCGTATCCTTCAAAAGCTCTGCACATTCCACCATTTTGTAAGACGGAGAGGTTGTGCAGTTTCCTATTTTCAGTTGCTCCATAGCAGCGGCATCCACATCATCATCGCAGTAACCGAGCACATTCGGCCCGTAAGCGCACATTAAATCAAGATACTTGTTGCCGTCCACATCCCAAAAATAGGTGCCTTTTGCTTTCTGGCTCATCAGCGGCCACTTTGTAATCGGAAGGAATAAACCCTCGCTCGGCCCTAAATGACCGTATACACCTGACGGAATGGCATCAAGCGCTCTGTTGAACCATTCACGGCTTTTTTCGTGTTTATATTCAGGAAATTTACTCATATATCTATCCTCCAAAATTAACCGAGATAAGCGGCAACTCTGTCCAATATACGGTTCAAATTATCCACCATGGAAATCATACCCGCCATATAAATATTGCCTCTGCAAAGCTCCGCAATTGTTGAAACTGTGCCGTTAAACAAGCCGTTTGCCAAATCAATATCTGAAAATTCCATAACGGCCCTTGGGTTTTCAGGCTTTGCTTTCACGGTTTTGAACTTGTGGTTTTTAACCTCGATCCCTGCATAGCAGGTGTTCTTTATTCCCATGGAAACCGTGCCGTCCACAGTGGAAGCAGCCGTAAACATGGATATGGAATCGGAATTGGCAAGCGCAGAAATTGCACCTGCAATTGTATAAAATGTAAGAATTGTGGATTCCTCAAAAAATTCCCTGTTTCTTAAATCCGCTTCGCTCGCTCTTAAAAGCTTTGTCAGTCTGTCCGTAAGCTTTGTAAACGGACCTAACAGAAACGATAACACCTGCGGAATATTTTTAACAGGCATACCGGGCTTGGAGCTGTCAATCAGCGCATTGAATTTTTCAGGCGACGCAAAATTCATTTTGCATGTGCAGCTGTCTGCGCCCTCCGTCATCCTGCAGCCTGATTTTGTAAAATGGAATGTGCAGCAAGGACCGCCGGAAACATCAAAACAAAGTGAAACAGGCTTTTTCAGTGCATAAATAACCTCTTTGGCTTCTTCATCTATTTCACAAAGGTTTTCAAGCGTTGCAAGCACACCGTACATATTTACATATGCCATTGCTTTTGCTTCTTTCAAAATAATCACCGAACCTTTCAGGCTACATGAATTTATTAGAAATTATCAACGCCTTATTGTAGCCTGATAAGGTGTTAATGGTGATTACAATCCTCTCAAAATTATGCCGCAGGCAAATTTTGAGAACAATATAATCAAATCCGTGTGATTTTTACACGAATTTCTCCTTGTGCATTGTGCAGTTTATAATTAATTTATATTTAACTAAATTATAGCATAGTAAGCTTTTTATCGCAATCAATAATGGCAACAAAAAATAAAATTGTTTTTGGTTATAATAGACAAATTGAAAACAAATGTATAAAAGTATGCTTAAAACGGAAATATTTAAACAATTCGTGGGGTTTATAAAGGCACAATTTATTCTCCGTTGTCTTTGCAAAATATCGTAAAGGTGATTTGCTTTACATATTGTAATGCTATTTTTGGGGAATATCCAAAATACTTTATCGGCAGTTTCTTTGCCGCCTTTGTTGCAACAGTCAGTTCCCTTGATGTCCGCTTCTCCGCCTCTCTCTTCAGGATAGTATCTACCAAGGAGAAGTCTTTCGTAAGAACAAACAGTAAAAAAGCCGTATGGCAAACCATACAGCCTTTTTCAATATTTATAACTAAATCAAAAACCCGATTTTTTTCATTGCCTTATTCAGCGTTCTGCCGGCAATGCGTGCGGCAAATTCGGCGCCGTTTTTCTGGCATTCTGCAAGATAAGCCTTATCTGCCATAAGCTGTCTGAACTTATCCTGAACCGGCTTTAATTCCTCGACAACGGCTTCGCCGACTGCTGTTTTGAAATCGCCGTAGCCTTTTCCTGAAAAATCAGCCTCGATTTTTTCAAAGCTGTCGCCCGTAACGGCAGAATAAATCGTCATCAGATTATTGATTCCGTCCTTCCCCTCTGCATAGCGGACACTCATTTCACTGTCCGTAACAGCGGATTTGAATTTCTTCATAATTACATTCGGCTCATCCGTAAGATAAACCGTGCCCTTCGGGTTCGGATCGGACTTGCTCATTTTCCTTGTGGGGTCAGCAAGGCTCATAACCCTTGCGCCGTTTTTCTGAATAACAGGTTCAGGCACGGTGAACACATTGCCGTAAACCCCGTTGAAGCGGTTCGCAATATCACGGCAGATTTCAACATGCTGCTTCTGATCTGCCCCCACGGGCACAACATCTGCCTGATAAAGCAGAATATCGGCTGCCATAAGGCACGGATAAGTGAACAGCCCTGCATTTACATTATCGCTGTGCTGGGCGGATTTATCCTTAAACTGTGTCATTCTGCTGAGCTCACCGAACTGTGTGTAACAGTTTAAAAGCCAAGCAAGCTGGGAATGTGCCGCAACATGCGACTGCACAAACAATATTCCTTTTTCGGGGTCAAGCCCTACTGCCATCAGCATGGTATAAAGCTCCATCGTCTGCTGCCTGAGCTTCTTAGGATCCTGCCTTACGGTTATGGAATGCAGATCGGCAACACCGTAAATCGTATCATATTCCTGCTGAAAAGCGGGCCAGCCCTTCATTGCGCCAAGATAGTTTCCAAGTGTGGGAACAGAGGTTGGCTGAATCAGGGACAAACTTCTTTTTTTTCTTTCAATTTTATTCTCTTCCATTTCAATTCACCTTTATCTGTATTCTTCTGCAATCTCGCCCATAATTTTAACACCTTTTATAATATCCGCATCAGACGGTGTGGAAAAATTAAGACGGATATAGCTGCACGGTGCGGTATCATCAACCATAAATGCCGTGCCGGGTACCACTGCAACATTGCGTTTAAGCAGTTTATTTACATATTCAAGCATATCAACATTTTCGGGCAGTTTTGCCCAAATAAACAATCCGCCCTGCGGCTTTACATAACTTATAAAACCGCCGCAGTATTCATCAAGGCAGCTGCACATCAGATTCAGCTTTCTTCTGTAAATTTTTTTAATCTCTTCAATATGCGCATCCACATCATATTCATCAAACCATCTTGAAACAATCATCTGATTGAGCACACCAGAATGCACATCGGAAACCTGCTTGCCAATGGTAAACGCACCTGCCAGCTGCTTCGGCACAACGGCATAGGCAACTCTTATGCCCGGAGCAAGAATTTTGGAAAACGATCCTGCATAAAGCACAATGCCGTCTGTATCCATGCTTTTCACAGACGGTACATCCGCACCCTCAACCCTTAACTTTCCGTAAGGGTTATCTTCAAGAATATAAATTTGATTTTCCCGTGCAAGCTGATACATTCTTTTTCGTTTTTCAAGGCTTAAAGTTGTTCCGCCGGGATTTTGAAAATTCGGAATCGTATAAATAAATTTTGCTTCAGGATGATTTCTGATAATCACCTCAAGCGCATCCATATTCATACCGTCCGCATCAATCGGCACACCGACAAGGTTTAATCCGTGTGAACGGAAGGCATTCAGCGAACCGATAAAAGAAGGATTTTCGCAGATAATCGTATCTCCCTCAGATGTTAGAATTCTTGTTGCAATATCCATAACCTGCGTTCCGCCCGAGGTGATGATAACCGTATCCTTATCACCGCCGATGTTTTCCTGCTTCAAAAGCCAATCGGCAACCTGTTTTCTGAGCGGTGCATATCCTTCGGAAACGCCGTAAACAAGTGCCGAAACGGGGTTTTCACTTAATATTTTATTTGAAAGAATTTTAACCGCTTCGCACGGAAAGGCCTCAACAGCCGGCGAACCGCCCGCAAAGGCAATCATGCCGGGCTGATTCGTCTGCTTCAGGATTTCCCTTACGGCTGACGGTTTTAAATTTGCAAATTTTTCTGATAATCCGTAACTCATGTTTATGCTTTCTTACCTAATATCTCTTCAACAAAACGCCTGCTTGAACCGCCATCACAGCATGAAACAAAGCGTTTCTTAAATCTTTCAAGTTTATCTGTATGATTTTCTGCATTTTTTACAGCCTCTGCAAGCTGTTCCTGCTTTTCAACCACCTGCCCGCAGGAATAGGCATCATAATCAAAATAAAATCCTCTTTCTCCGTTATACTCCGTCAAATCGGGTGCATACAGAACAGACGGATTGTTTAATATTGCATTTTCAAAAATAACTGAGGAATAATCCGTTACAAGCACATCTGTTATAAACAGAATATCGTTTATCTCCCGTTCATCGCCGAAATCAAATACTCTGTCTGCAACGTTTTCGGGAATATCGGGAATATTTTTTATAAAAGGGTGATATTTTATAATAACCGCCCACTCCCTGCCAAGCGCATCCGCCAGCTTTTCAACATTCATAAATGCAGACGGATAGTGAGCATCGTTTACATTATTTCCCCTAAAAGTGGGCGCAAACAGGCATATTTTTTTTCCTTTCAGCTTCGGCTGCTTTTCATAAAGGCGTTTCACGATTTTTTTCCTGTAGGCTTCATCAAAAAGCAAATCCGTGCGCGGAACACCAACGGGTTTTATCCTGCTTTCGTCAATGCTGAACGCCTCGGCATAAATTTTGGCTATTTCAGGCGAGGAAACAATTGCTTCCGTGTAATTCTTATGCGTTAAGGAATTTTTTTCGGCTGATTTTCTGCTGTAACCGAATTTTTTAAATGCGCCCATCGCATGCCAAACCTGAACAAGATGCTGGTTTTCACGAAGCTTAAGCACATAAACAAGCGGTTCAAAATCATCCACGAGAATAAATCTGCTTGTTGCCATTTCATATGCCACAGTTGCTTCATCCGGCATATCCACACTTGTAAAGGTGTTTACTTTACAATCAATTTCATTTTCTTCAATATATTTTTTTATTGCCGCAAGGTTGCCGCCAAGCTTTCCCCTTGCCGTAGTAAACATCAAAATTTTATTTTCTTCAAGCGGATGCTTTTTTGCTTTATTAAAAAGCATTATAAACTTTGCAAACCTTGCTTTTTGAAGAAAAGGATAAAAAGGAGATAACAATTTATTCATTTCCGTTCTCCTTATAATTATATCTGCCGTCATAGGTATTGCGGATCAGTTTATCAATCAGCTTTCCGTATTCCTTAGTTACGGACGGATATTTTTTATTTACATATGCCTTTTTAAACTGCTCTGTTTTTTCGGCATCGGCAGTTTCATGTTTCTGAATTGCTGCTGCTATTCCCTGTGCATTCTTTGAATACACGGCAGGAATATCCTTCCAGAAATCAATATAAAAACCGCGTTCATCAATATATTTTTCACTGTCAAAACAATAAATATATACCGGAAGTTTTTTCAGCAGCGCCTCATAAATGATTGAACTGTAATCCGTTACAACATAATCTGCAGCTGCCATAAAATCCATTCCCGTAAATCTTTCACCGGAAATCACTTGTTCGGCAGAATCCGTATAAATATATTCTTTTTTTCCGTCCACCACATGGCGCTTAACAATCAGATTGAATTTATTATAATCTATCTGCTTTATAAGCGCCTGCTCGGCCGTGCGCAGCTGTTCGGTATCTTCCCCATTATCACGGAAGGTGGGAACATAAAGAATATTCTTCCTGCCGTTATCCAGTTGCGGATAAGCGCCGTAAACTGCTTTATTCAGTTTTTCCGTTTCAGCATCATCCGTAAGATAATCCATTCTCGGAATACCGATCGGAATAAACTTATGAACCGGCTGTCCGAACGCTTCCGCAAAATGCGGAACGCAGGCATCGCCGCTTGCGGCAATCAAATCATAGTTGTTATGCATTTTAAATGCATCTGCCACTGCACTTGAGTTTCCGCCTTCCATATCCAGAATGGATTTTCCGAAACGCTTAAAAGAACCGAGCGCATGCCAGATCTGAACGATTTTCAAATCCTTTTTATGATGGAGCATACAGGCTAAGATACAGTAGCCGTCCAGCACAACCACCTTTGATGTAGCCATTGCTTTCATCTGCCGCAGCATTTCAAAGCCGTATAAAATTTTGCCGAAAATCCCTTTTGGTATCATTTTGCACAGCACTGCAATTTTATACTGCGGATATTCCTTTCTGATTTCATCCGTTAAATAGCGAAAATCCAGAGAGGGTGTTTCACTTTGACGTGAAATAAAGGCAATCTTGTTTTCTGTTTTCATCAGCTTAAAAAAGGAATACAGAATTCCCATAGTCAAACCGAAAATTTTTGCAAAAAATCTGATCACCTTTATTTCACTTCCTTATCTTTTTATTTCAATTATTCGTAAAGCGGATATTTTGCACAGATTTCGGCAACACCGTTTTTAATATAATCCTTCTGATTATCAAAATCGGTTACTGCAAGATAAATAAATTCTGCGATTTTTTCAAAATCTTCCTCATTCAGCCCTCTTGTGGTTGCAGCAGGTGTGCCGATACGAACGCCGGATGTTACAAACGGTGAAAGCGGTTCATTCGGAACCGTGTTTTTATTCAGTGTAATATGCACCTCATCCAGCTTTGCCTCAAGATCTTTTCCCGTAACACCCGTTCCGATAAGAGAAAGCAGCACAAGATGGTTGTCTGAACCGCCGGACACAAGATTAAGCCCTCTTTTTGTAAGGCCGTTTGCAAGTGCCTGCGTATTATTCAGAACTCTCTGCTGATATTCCTTAAATTCCGGCTTAAGCGCTTCACCGAAGCAAACAGCTTTGCCTGCAATCACATGCATTAAAGGACCGCCCTGCGTGCCCGGGAACACTGCCGAATTCAGCTTTTTGATAAGATATTCATTATTGCAGAGGATAAGACCGCCTCTCGGTCCTCTTAAGGTTTTGTGCGTTGTTGTTGTAACAACATCGGCATAAGGAACGGGATTCTGATGCAGCCCTGCTGCAACAAGGCCTGCAATATGTGCCATATCCACCATAAACATTGCGCCGTTTGCATGGGCAATGTCTGCCATTGTTTTGAAATCTATTGCACGCGGATAAGCAGATGCGCCTGCAACGATCAGCCTTGGCTTAACCTTATTCACCTGCTTTGCAAATTCCGCAAGATCAATAAAGCCCTCATCATTCACACCGTAAGGCACAAAATTGAAATACTTTCCGCTGATATTAGCAGGTGAACCGTGTGTTAAATGGCCGCCGTTATCAAGGCTCATGCCCATAACGGTATCGCCCGGTTTAAGAAGTGCAAGATACACAGCTGTGTTTGCCTGTGCACCCGAATGGGCCTGCACATTTGCATAATTTGCACCGAACAGCTCACATGCTCTTTTAATTGCTATATTTTCAACAATATCAACATACTGGCAGCCGCCGTAATAACGCTTTGCAGGAAGCCCTTCTGCATATTTGTTTGTAAGCACGCTTCCCATAGCTGCCATAACCTGCGGTGAAACAAGGTTTTCAGAAGCAATCAGCTCTATATTTTCACGCTGGCGCTTAAGCTCAAGAGCCATGGCATCTGCAACCTCTTTATCGGTTTCAGCCACCTTTGATATGGAATCATAGTAATCCGAATACATAATTTAATCTCCTTTAATATATAAATTAATACTGCTTTATAATAACATATCAAATAACTTTATACAAGTGGTGATTTATCCACAAAAACAAAAAAGATGCATTTGCAGAATAATGCAGACACATCTTTTTATTTTTAATCCTTGTATTCAAAAATATAACGCTGTGAAATCTCAAAGCTTACCATTGTTTTAAATTTTGAACCGAGAAAGCTGATTTCAACCTCAACGCCAACCGGTGCATTGATAAGAAGATCCTTCAGCCTGTTTTCACCGTCTTTAACAGCTGTTACCCTGGTATCACCTAAAAAGCAGTATCCGTCTTCTATTTTGGTTGCTTCACCGGCATTTTTCGGAAACAGCAGTTCATAATCTTCGAAATTTTCATTATTCATTGAAAACATGTTCTGCACCTTTGGCACAACACTCATTACATTGATAAAATTTGAATGCGTTTTTGCAAGTGCATCTATCTGCGGATAGGATTTATGCGCATTAAATTCACCGCTCTGCTGATACGCAGCCAAAACTGCATTTATATTCGTCTTTTCCCTGCCGATTACAAAATAAACCCATTCGGCTCCATGACTATTATAGATATAGGCAGATTTTACGCCGTCAAAAAACAGCTCGCTTATATCGGAATTTACCGGCTGAACCGTATTGAACGGTGTTATCGTTTTATCCTGCAGGGAAACACCGTCCTGAAATGTGTATATTTCGGTTTCCTTATTAAATTCGCCGATTCTGTTGTTAATAATCCGCCTTATCACAGAATTGAAAAGCGGATTTGCACAATCGATTTCGCTTAATTTAACCGAAGTAGTCAGTTCCAGAGTAAAATTCTTTTCATTTTTTGTTTTTTTAACAATCTCAGCATAAGACTGCAGTGCTTTAATCGATTTTTCATCATATCCTGCAAAAGAATCTTCAGCAAATTCATTTGTAAACAACACTGCAATAAGAATTGCAATTGATAAAACCACCGCTGAAATACCAATTACCTTTTTCATATTTCCGCCTTCACCAAAACAAAAACTTATTTATGATTATTTATATTATTACAAAAGTGCGGCAGTTTCAATGTTTATTTTGCATAAAATTATTTGTAATTAATAAAAATTATTGTTCATAATTGCTAAAAGCGTATTTTTGCAAAACATGAACACGGATTGTGGTATTGACCATATTGCCCATAAAATAAATATCCGCATTAAGCTCAACAGGCGCTATCACCGTTACCGATTTCAGCAGGCGGTTTTCATCAATCTCGGCCCGGATTTCCATAGTGTCAATCGAACAAACGCCTTTTTCTATACGAATTGCCTGATTTGAGCCGGAGGCAGAACCGTTTTTCTGAGAATTTCCGTTTCCCATATTCATCATGCTGCTGATTCCGAGAATATCAACAGCTGTTGAAAGAATATCGCCAACCTCTATAAATGCAGAATGAACAGGAGCAAGATTAAAAATTGCTGTTTTATCGGCAGGCTGTTCCCCTTTCAGAATCGGCCGGATTGCATTCATTACCGTATCAAGAGGTGCGGATTCCTTTGCCGTTTCAAAAGAAAGAGAATATGTCTTAATGCCATCCACAGCCTTTATTTTTACAGAAGCACTGTTAAAGGTTTCAATATAAGTGCCTGCCGGCTGAATTACATTTAAAGGTGTTTTTGAAGCATCAGATACATCTGTGCCGCCCGAAAAGCTGAAGTTTTCCCTGCTTTGCCTTGAATCGCCAACCTTATATCCCATAACGGATTCAAGCACATCCTTCAGAATAACGGCAGAACTGTCAATAGACAAAAGCTTTATTGTGGTAACAACATCAAGGTTGAAATTTCGGCTGTTTTTACTGTTTTTCACCGCATCTGCATAAAAATCAACCACTTCTTCAGCAGTGGATGAATTGCTTATTAACGGCTTTCCGATGCCGCCGGTTTTATTGCAGCCATAAAACAAAAAGGATACAGTCAGAATACATACTACAGCTGTTAAAACAGATTTTTTCATAAAAACCCCTTTTCTGCACATAAAATTCAAAAATATATAATGATTAGGCGGATAAGAATAAACAGCAGGAATTCCTTATTTTTATTAAAAATGAAATATTGCTTTCTTCTTATCTTATTTATTTGATATATTATATTATAAAATTCAGGAAAACACAATCATTTTTATACTTGAAAGCTTTTATAATATATGATAAAATTATCAAGGATTTTATCATATACAAAGGAAGTGCTTATATGAGCGGACATTCAAAATGGAGTACCATTAAAAGAAAAAAGGGTGCAAATGATGCTGCAAGAGCGAAGATATTCACGAAAATCGGAAGAGAGCTTGCCGTTGCAGTTAAAAACGGCGGACCCGATCCATCCGTAAACACAAAGCTTAAGGATGTTATTGCAAAGGCAAAGCAGAACAATGTGCCGAATGATAATATAGACAGAATGCTGAAAAAGGCTGCCGGCGAATCCGGCGGCGCAGACTATGAAGAAATCATTTATGAGGGCTACGGCCCCAGCGGTGTTGCCGTTATTGTTGAAGCCCTTACAGACAACAGAAACAGAACTGCCGGCGAGGTAAGGCATTATTTTGACAAGGCAGGCGGCAATATGGGCACATCAGGCTCTGTTACCTTTATGTTCAGCCGTGAGGGTGTTATCCTTGTGGAAAAAGAGGATGTGGATGAGGACGCGCTTATGATGGATGCCATTGAAGCAGGTGCAACAGATTTTCTTGCTGATGACGAAGATGTTTTTGAAATCAGAACAGTTGCAAATGATGTCGGCGCAATCCGTGATGACCTGGAAGCAAAGGGATACAAAACCCTTTCAAGCGAACCGGCATATGTTCCTGCAACCTATACACGCCTTGAAAGCCAGGATGATATGATGAAAATGAGCAGAATGATTGATATGTTTGAAGAAAATGACGATGTTCAGAATATCTGGCACAACTGGGAAAATGAAGACGACTATGCGGGCTGATTGTATTTTATAAACAAAGGCACTGATTTGATACATTTCAAATCAGTGCCTTTTATACTGTATTTTATTCAGCTGTAAGCAGATGAATACTGTCCACAATAAGATCAAAGAATTTATCAACAATTTTTCTGTCGTTATCATTGCCCCTTACGCACATGGAAAGCGTAAGTTCCTTTCTCACGGATGTAACCGTAAGCAGCGCATAAGGCTTATATTTTACAGCACCGCTCATAAAGCCGTCCACCGGCTCATGTCCTGCAAGTGCAAGCTTATCCACCTCAAGCACACCAACATTGCTCATGGCAAGTAAAGGATTGGCATATCCGATTTTTATAACCTCTTCGGAAGCGGCAAGCGGCAAAATTTTATAGCCGAAGGAAAGCAGCGGCAGCCCGTGGAGCCCGATGAAGCGGTCCTCCTTAAACTGATTGGAGGAATGCACAACATAATTCAGTGTTTCAAAAATGTTGCCGCCCCGCTCAGGAACTCGGCACTGCATCCACGCTGTATGGTTGGTAACACCCTGATCGGAATTATCCTTGATATGACGCCTTAAATCCACTGCGCAGGAAATGGATATACCTTCGCGGCTGTCAAATCCCGCAAGCTCATACAGGGCATAAAAGTATGCCGTAAGCAGCATATCATTAATGGTTGCGCCGTGTTTTTTGCCTGCCGCACGGATAGCATCAAATTCAGAAGCCGGAATTTTTCGTTTTGCAATAAAGGATTTATCCTTTATGCTGTTCGGCGTAAACGGAAAGCCGTGATCATCCTTTGAATTAATATTTTTATAAAGATTTTTAGCAAGCTTTTTTTCGCCTGCCGAAAAGTCCTCATAAACCGATTCATAAGAGCGTGTACCTGTGCGAAGCTCAACAGGGCTTATTCCCTTTTCAACAAAATCCGTATAATTTTTGCAAAGTGCTTTCATAAAGTATTTTAAATCGCCGCCGTCCATACACATATGGTTTTCAACAACGCATAAAACGGATTTTCCGCTGTGATTGAAAACAGCAACCTTTATCTGCAAATCCGCATCGGGCGGAATATACTGCACAAGAAAGCTGTTGATTTCCTCCTCCAGCAAATCCTCGGAAACGGTTTTAACCGTAAGCACATCATCAATTTTATAATTCTTAACTATCCAGTACGGTGCAATTCTGTTGTCCGTAAAAGAGGAATGCAGAACCGGTGCTTTTTCAAGAAAGCAGACAAGCACGGTTTTCAGCGCATTAATATCTATTTCAAAATCATATCTGAGCTCCACATGCACCATTCTGTCGTTATAATCACGGAAAAGATAGTGCATTTTATCCCAGAGCTCTGCATTCAGTTTTCTTTCCATGTATCAATTACCTCCTGCTTATAGCGGCTGTTTCTTACCATTGAAATATATATAACGGCAAAATCAAGAACAAGCGAGAATATAATCAGCATCCAGCCTGTGTTCCACGCAAGAACGCCGATAGCAGAAAGAATTATATAAAGCATTGTTGCCACAGACGGAATATATATAAGATAAATGAAAATTGCAAGCCTGCGTTTTGTAAAATAAGCATAAAGCGCATCCGAAATAAACATGGCCGCAACGCCTGCTATCACAATTATCCAGCTTTTTGAAAAGCCAATCATAACCAGCGAAAAAAGAAATACCGCAACCGTGGCAACCATCACATCCAAGGCAAGCAGAATTCTTGCAAACAAATGGAAAAAGCGGCGCATGGAAGTGAATTTTTTCACACCCATTGTGAGCAGATAAACAACCCAGAGCAGAATGCCGTCCACAACAATCAGCCAGGTTTGCCCCCATTTATGTGTTAAAAAGCTGATGCCGAGAAACAGAATAATGATGCTTAAAATATAAAGAACAGAACCCACAACATTCACGATCAAATTCTTTTTTGCTCTTGCTGCGGCAGTTTCGCTTATGTAAAATGTCCTGTATTCCTTTTCCGGCTCGGGATGCTCGCTGATAATCAGATCGCTTATCACCTTGGAATCGGAAATTCCCCTCTGCGACACTTCCAGATAGCGTTCATTCATCTCATCCAGAAGCTTTCTTTTGTATTTAAATAAAATTTCATTGCCCCGCTGATCGGGTAATTTATGATCAATATATTTAATAAACTGTTCCATTTTTCCTGCCTTGAATATTTTTATTTTACACTTTATTATATCACAGTTCATTTTTAAACACAATATTTTTAAATAAAAACAAAACATAAAAACACAGCTTAGATTACCATTTAAGCTGTGTTTTTTATTCTTATTTAGAAAAGTTTCTGATAATATCCTCAAGCTCTTCCCGGCTTACTGCCGAGCCGGAATAATCCCTGCCGGAATAAGCAGAACTGCTGCTTATATTGGCAGACGGTGTGCTGCCGTAAGCAGACGGATTTACAGAACGCGGTGTTTCCTGCCTGCGTGCTGCATTTCGGCCCGATACACTCTGTGAGTTGCTGAAAACATCTTCAAATTCGGATGCACCCTTTGCATTCGCAAAAGAGGATGCTTTTTCAGGCATATTTATATTGATTCTGCCCGGTGCTGAAGCGGCAGTTCTTTCCGTTTTTCTTGCCGGCGGCTGCAAATCAAATGCCGCATTTCTTTGATAAGACGGTGTGTTGCGTGAAAAACTGCTTCTCTGGAAGTTTTTCTCATAAGCAGATCTTTTCGCCTCTGCCTCTATCTGCTTTTTACGCTGATTAATATTAAATTCGGCAATATACTGATCAAGAAGCTGTGTATTTGACTTATCCATTTTTGTGAGCTTATCATAAAGCACCGCAACATCATTTGCATCGCCCTGCGCTATAATTTCCCCCTGATTTAAAAGAATAGCTTTGTTGCATATACTTTTAACCTGTGCAATGCTGTGGGAAACAAAAATCACGGTAACACCGCTGTCAAACATATCCTGAACCCTTTTAAGGCTCTTTTCACGGAATTTGGCATCGCCAACGGAAAGCACCTCATCCAGAATCAATACATCCGGGTTTACAGCCGTGGCAATGGAAAAACCAAGCCTTGCCTTCATACCCGATGAATAGTTTTTAATCGGAACATCTATAAATTTGCCAAGTTCGGAGAATTCCACAATCTCATCATACTTGGACTGGATATACTCCCTTGAATAACCAAGCACTGCCCCGTAAAGGAAAATATTTTCCTTTCCCGAATAATTGGGATCAAAGCCTGCTCCAAGCTCAAGCAGCGGGGCAATTACGCCACACTTTTCAATTTTTCCTTTTGTTGGTTTATAAACACCAACGATTGCTTTAAGCAGAGTACTTTTGCCTGCGCCGTTAAAACCGAGAATGGCAAGCCGTTCGCCTTTTTTCACCTCAAAGGTTATATTTTTAAGTGCTTCAAACTTTTTATATTCCAGCTTTCGTGTTAAAAGTTTTATCGCATATTCCTTAAGATTATCTACTTTTTCTTTATTAAGGTTGAATGACATTGTAACATTCTTAACCGAAATAGCAACTTCTTTATCCATATTTTTTATCCTTTATAATCCTATCTTCCTATCTGAAAAACAAATGTATTCAAATATGAAAGAAATCATGCAAGCAAATAAGCAGAAATTAATCCTCAAAAACAGCGCCTTTTGCTCCGCTTGTTACATGCTGGGCATAACGCTTAATATAGCCGCTGAGCTCCTGAACAGGCGGCTGCCATTTTGCCTTTCTTTCTGCAAGCACTTCATCCGGAACATTTACACGAAGCACTCTTGCAGGAATATCGATTTCAATTTCATCGCCGTCCTCAACAAGGGCTATTGTGCCGCCTGCTGCTGCCTCAGGGCTTACATGACCGATGGAAGCGCCCCTTGTGGCACCGCTGAAACGGCCGTCCGTAAGAAGGGCAACGGAATTTCCAAGTCCCATGCCGATAATGGCAGAAGTGGGAGAAAGCATTTCCCGCATACCCGGTCCGCCCTTCGGGCCTTCATAACGGATAACAACAACATCGCCTGCAACAACCTTACCGCTGTTGATTGCTGAGATCGCCTCTTCCTCACTATTATAGCACTTTGCAGGGCCTTTATGCTGCATCATTTCGGGCAGCACTGCACCCTTTTTAACTACAGAACCTTCTTCGGCAAGATTTCCCCAAAGAACAGCTATACCGCCGTCTGCCGAAAACGGATTTTCAATCGTATGGATAATTTCGCCGTCTGCATCGGGTGCTTTTGCAATTCTTTCGGCAACCGTGCCGCTTACAGTAAGCGCATCTGTATTAATCATGCCGCCTTTTGCAAGTTCCTTCATAACACCCTGAATACCGCCAACCTCGTTAAGATCTGTAATAAATACAGAGGAAGCCGGGTTCAGTTTGCATATCTGCGGTGTTTTTCTTCCGTAAGCATCAAGCGTTGTCAGGTCAATATCATGGCCTGCTGCATGTGCAAGCGCTGTTAAATGCAGAATGGTGTTTGTGGAGCAGCCAATTGCCATATCCGTGCGCATTGCATTTTCAATCGCCTTTTCCGTAATAATATCACTTGGTTTAATATCTTCTTTAAGAAGCTCCATAACACGCTCGCCCGCCATTTTTGCAAGACGAAGCCTTGCGCTCATAACAGCCGGAATTGTGCCCGAACCCGGAAGCGACATGCCGATGGTTTCCGTTAAACAGTTCATGGAATTTGCCGTATACATACCGCTGCACGAGCCGCAGGTGGGGCATGCCGAAAAAGCACAGCTTTCAAGATTTTCAAGGCTCATATTTCCGATATTGTATTTGCCTGTGTATTCAAACATTTCGGAAAGACCGATGCCGGTTTCCGTTTCCGTGCTTTTTCCGGGAAGCATCGGACCGCCGGAAATAAAGATGCACGGCAGATTCAGGCGGCATGCGGCAAGCAGCATACCCGGAACGATTTTATCGCAGTTCGGAATAAACACAATAGCATCCAGAGGATGTGCCGTAAGCATAACCTCAATGGAATCTGCAATCAGTTCTCTTGAACAAAGGCTGTATTTCATTCCCTTATGGTTCATGGCAATGCCATCGCAAACGCCGATGGTGTTGAATTCAAACGGAACACCGCCGTTATTTCTGATTCCTGCCTTAACCTGCTCAGCAATTTTATCAAGGTGCATATGACCCGGAATATAATCACTTTTTGAATTTACAACGGCAACAAAGGGTCTTTTCATTTCGAGTTCATCAATGCCGAGCGCCCGCAAGAGAGAACGGTGAGCCGCTCTTGACGGACCCTCTTTGATTAAATCTGATCTCATAATTCATTTCTCCAGTTTCACAAAATATAGTTTTTATAAAACAAACAGGATTATCCCATTTAAAAATAATCGGTTTTTACCTCTTGTTATCCTATCACAATAACGGCATAAAATCAAGTTAATTAAATATGATATATTTGTTACTATTTGTTAATTAATTATCGTAAAAGCTTTAATATCCCATAAAATTAAAGAAAAAACAGCAGATTATTTTCATTCACCTGCTGTTTTTGCATTCTTAATTTATAAGCCAGAATAAATCAGACAATGGGCTTCATTGTGGGGAAACCAATTTTAAAATTTTATAAAGCTTCATTAGTCTTTATATCCATATTTCAGGACATTCTTTTTGTGTTTCTAATTTACAACTCTTTATATATATTCATAAACAGTCGTAACTTAGTCGTATATCGGTCGTAAGTTGGCTATACCACTTGAGCAACATTTTGCATTTTGAAATGGTTTTGGAAATTAATCATTTCAGCAGTTTTTGTTTTCTCTGTGTATATTAAATATCTCAGTTTTAACCTTTTTGTATTTATCTGTATCTTGTTTGTGCAGATAATAGTAATAGGTACTTCTTGCAATTCCTGATAATTCAAGCAATTCTTTCAGCGGATATTTCTGCCTTAGTTCTGAGATTATGAACGCCTTTTCCCGTTCTTTCGCTCTTCCGCAAGTACTAAGGCACTCAGTTTTTTTAAGTATTCGTTCTCCATTCTCAATCGCTGGTTTTCTGCTATTAGATCTTCTTCAACCTTTGTATCTAACTTTGGTGGTCTGCCTTTACTTCCTCTGCCTCGTCTTTCTTTCATTAGACCTTCAGCTCCTTCTTCCAAGTATATGCGTTCCCACCGTTGTATCTGTTTTATATAGTTGGGTTCTTTACCACTGTCTATACTCCAATATTTTCGCACAATTTCTCTATATCCCATATGGTGTTCACGCATATCCATTATAACACCTATTTTGAATTCTGCACTATACACTTTGTTTTTTCTTCCTCTTTTACCCATAAAAAATATGCACCTCCAAAAGTTGTCTAACTTTTGGGGTGCATATCACAAACGCATAGTGGTGTTTCTTTATGTAATATTCACTTATTATTTAATTGATGAAATTGGATAATCATTTTCGTAACCAATTCCATTTGTTCTTCTGTTAAATCATACTTTTTAATTTCTTTTTCATCGGAAAGACCTAAGAGATAATCAGCGGAAACATTGAAACAATTACAAAGCTTAATAAGAACTTCAACAGACGGATATTTGAGGCTTTTTTCATATGCAGAAATAGAGCTTTTAACAAGGTCTATTTTATCAGCGAGTTCTTGCTGTGTTAAATTTTTCTCTTTTCTTAATTCTTTAAGCCTTGTTCCGAAATATATCATAAAAATCTCTCCTGTGTTCACTATACTATTTGTGTATTCATTTTAAATCAATAAATACACTTGTAGTTGACTTTTGATGTGTTACTGATATAATATAATAAAACTTATATATCAGAGGAGAGTTAAAATGAAAAAGAACAAAAGAGTTATCATCATAACAATTATAGCTATAATTGTTATCATTACAGGTATAATTGTAGGAATAAGCATAAACAATCATAATACTGCCGTAAAAGAAGCATTAAGTGTATCAGAATCAAAAGAATATGTATGCGATTCTTTTGATGATGAATATAAATCAATAGTTGACAAAGAACACAAAACAGTTGAAGATTATTCATCAGCTAAAGATGCTCTTGTAGCTATCAAAGATAATATTAATAAATCTGATATCAAAGATGACGAAAGATTAGTTAGTCTTATTTCAAATATTGATAAGACAATTGAAGAATATGATGTCAAAGTTAAAGAGTTGACTACAACTACTACAGAAAGTACTACAGAAGTAATAACTGAAGCTACCACTGAAAAAGAAGATAAACCAATTAATGCTACAACACGTAAATCTAATTCGTCAAATAATTCTACCACAAAATCAAATAAATCTAATAATACAACTAAAGCAACACAACCTAAAACCACAGCTAAGCAAACAACTACTTCAAATAAGATTACACCAGCTTATGGAACAGTAATATTCAGCGATCCAAATAATTCTAAATATATTATGGGCAATTGGCATTATTTGGAATTAATTTGGTATTGGAATGGCAGAGAATGGGCTGAAAGTTCTGTGGTTAGTAATTCAAATATATCATATAAAAATGAAATGATAAAATATGGGAAAAAAGCTTTTCCAGCTCCAAATTATGAAGGAAAAGTGGGAGATCAAGTTTCTAAAAATATGTATATTTGGTTAACATAATATTATTTATAGGAGAAAATAATATTCACAAAGTAATTGTAAATAGAATGCCGATTGGATCTAGAGATTGTATATTTAGTAAATACATTGATGGAAAGCATCGTTGTTTATTAAGATTAATTTAAAATTACATATCAAAAAAAGAATTCGTCATAGGAGGTAAAGCAATGACAGTTGGACAAGTTATGCAAGCATACAAAGATAAGAAACATTCGCCCTGCCCGATTACAGAAAAACTAATTAAGGCAGGCTATCAGCAAATGAGAGGCGGATACATAAAAACAGCAAAGAAGAATAATGAAGTAGTTGACTATAAACAAGCTCTGCCTACACAATACTGGCACTTATTCGAGTCATATTTTAAAGCAAACAAGATTACAGAGAATACTTTATTCACAAAAAGGATTGTTTGCGGAGAGCTGATATTTTGGATGGCTGAGGTTTTAAACTGTGTTGATAAAGCAGAATTAGAAGCCTTATGCGATGAAATAATCAGCAATCCCATTCCGAATAAAACTTGTAAAAGAGCTCCCAATAAAGATAGACATTTTTACAGCAGAAGAAAATGGAACAAAGCAATACAAGATTTGTGTTTTGATAAAATTGTAGAAAAAGTAGAAAATATATGTGTTGAATAATAAAACAAATTGAAATGAATGTGTTTTAAATAAAACTATAACAAAAAACGGTTAGAAATCAATCTAACCGTTTTTTTATTTGACGTATTCTCTTAATTTGGTCGTAAATCGGTCGTAAGTTTTGAACTTATAACCTTATTTTGTTTGATATAATCAGCATTTTTAGTTAAGTGGCTTCATTGTGGGGAATAAAAGAACATCTCTTATGCTGTAGGAATCCGTAAGAAGCATTACAAGCCTGTCTATTCCTATGCCAAGTCCGCCTGTGGGCGGCATACCGTATTCAAGGGCGGTAACGAAATCGTTATCAATCATATTTGCTTCGTCATCGCCTGCTTCACGAAGCTTCATCTGTGCTTCAAAACGGCCCATCTGGTCAATCGGATCATTCAGCTCCGAATAAGCATTTCCGTATTCACTGCCGAGAATAAACAGCTCAAACCGTTCCGTAAGCGCAGGGCAGTCCGGCTTTCTTTTTGTAAGCGGGCTTACCTCAACGGGATAATCCGTAATAAAGGTTGGCTGAATCAGATTTTTTTCTGCAAATTCTTCAAAGAAAGAATTCAGCACATCACCCCATGTTGCTTTGCCGGGTGCGATTTCAATGCCCTTTTCCTTTGCGATTTCAACGGCCTTTTCATCATCGCTCATAAATGCGGAAAAATCAACGCCGCTGTGCTGTTTAACGGCTTCTATCATCGTTACCCTTGCAAACGGCGTTTCAAGGTCTATTTCCGTGCCGTTGAAGGTAATATGCAGATTGCCCTCGCAAACCTCGTTTGCAGCATTGCGGATTAAGTTTTCGGCAATATCCATCATACCGTGATAATCAGTAAATGCCTGATAAAGCTCAATGCAGGTAAATTCGGGATTATGCTTAACATCCATGCCCTCGTTACGGAAATTTCTGCCGATTTCGTAAACGCGTTCCATTCCGCCGACAATAAGCCTTTTCAGATAAAGTTCTGTTGCAATACGAAGATACATATCCATATCAAGCGTGTTATGATGTGTAATAAACGGTCTTGCGGCAGCACCGCCTGCAATGGTATTGAGAATCGGTGTTTCCACCTCTATAAATCCAAGATTATCCAGATATTTTCTGATAGAGGAAATGATTTTAAAACGCTTGATGAAAGTATCCTTCACATTCGGGTTCATAATCATATCCAGATAGCGCTTTCTGTATCTTGTGTCCGTATCCTGCAAGCCGTGGAATTTTTCAGGAAGCGGAAGAAGTGATTTGGAAAGCAGCCTGATTTCCCTGGCATGAACAGAAATTTCGCCTGTTCTTGTTTTGAAAACAAAACCCTTAACCTCAACAATATCGCCGATATCCCACTTTTTGAACTCTTTGTAAGCATCCTCGCCTATATCGTTCATACGGACATAAACCTGAATTCTGCCGTTTCTGTCCTGCACATCAATAAAATTAGCCTTGCCCATATCACGCCAGGTCATAATTCTGCCGCACACAAAAACATCCTTTTCCTCAAGCGCGTCAAAATTATCCTTAATTTCATTGCTTTCATGAGTCTGTGTTGCAATTGTAATTTCAAACGGATCTTTCCCCTGCTGCTGAAGGGCGGTGAGCTTGTCAATTCTGATCTGCTTTTGTTCATTTTCGGAAAGCACAACCTCTGCCACTGCCATCGGGGCGGCATTGGCATTATTGCCGATCAGTTCAATATTCTTCAGCGCTTCTTCCTCTGTTTTTGCAGAGCCAGTACAGGCAGCTGTGCCTGTCTGAAGAAAAAGTGTATATTTTACAGATTCGCCGTCTGCCTCAACAAGAAATTTCGGATTTGTTTTTTCCTCATCTCCCGCAAGGGTATTCTGCACCTTCATTCTGCTGTTTTTCTTAACAGCCTTAACCCCGCGCTTACATTCATCCTCCTTTTCAAAAACAGGAGAAATCGCAACTGTGCAGTCGTCGATTTTAAATTCAAAAGTGAAAGTGCCGTCAGCATTCTTGCTGATTTCAAACTTTCCTGCCATATTCCTACCTCTTTATTCTATTCCTAAAATTTCGTATTCCAGATTTCCGATCGGTGCTTCAACAATCACTGTATCGCCAACCTTTGCACCGATTAATGCCTTTCCAACAGGGCTTTCATCTGAAATTTTGCCCTGTGCAGGGTTGCTCTGTGCAAATCCAACAATTTCAAAGGTTGCTTCAAAATTATCCTTAAGCCTTTTCACAATAACCTTTGATCCCATGGAAACAGCATCGCTTTCCGCCATATCAATAATTTCGGAATGATCAAGCTGATATTCCAGTTCCGTAATGCGGGCCTCGATTTTTGCCTGCTCGGATTTTGCTTCATCATATTCGCTGTTTTCGGAAAGGTCGCCGTAGGAACGGGCAACCTTAAGTTTTTCTGCTATATCAATACGGCCTTCTGTTTTCAGTGCTTCAAGCTCTTTTTCAAGCTCAGCCTTACCTGCCGCCGTCATTTTAAATATTTTTGCTGCCATAAAAATCTGCTCCTTTATTTATAATTAATCACTTAATTATATATTATAACATATTTTAAGTCAAGTATTATAAAAAAATACAGAGCAGCTAAACTGCTCTGTATCCATTAATTTTTAATTGCCTTATGCATTCGGAAGAAATGCATTATGAACGGCTGAAACAGCACGGTCTGCCTCATCCTCTGCAATAATAACGGAAATCTTGATTTCAGAGGTGGAAATCATCTGAATATTGATATTCTGTGCATAAAGCGCCTCAAACATTTTGGATGCCGTTCCCGGATGGGATTCCATACCTGCACCCACAATGGAAACCTTGGCAACATCTGTTACACATGAAATTTTTGTGCCCTCCGAAATGGACATTTCCTTGAGCAGTTCAACGGCAACCGGGCCGTTTTCCTGAGAAACAGAGAAGGTTAAATCCTTTGTGCCGTCTCTGCCCACAGACTGAAGAATTACATCCACATTAATATTCTTCTGTGCAAGCTTTGAGAAAATTTTGAAAGCGATTCCGGGATTATCATCCAACCCTATAACCGAAACAACAGCAACATCTTTATCCTTTGTTACTCCTCTGATAAGCATTTTTTCCATTTTTACCTTCTCCTTTACAATAGTTCCCGGAATGGGATTTAATGATGAAAGAACCTCAAGTTCAACTGAATATTTTTTTGCCATTTCAACAGAGCGGTTGTTCAGCACCTGTGCTCCGAGCGTGGCAAGCTCAAGCATTTCGTCATAAGTAATTTCTTCAAGCTTCCTTGCAGACGGAATTTTTCTCGGATCGGCAGTATAAACGCCCTCAACATCGGTGAAAATCTGGCATTTATCCGCATGAAGAGATGCTGCGATTGCCACTGCCGAAGTATCAGAACCACCCCTGCCGAGCGTTGTTAAATCATCATATCTGTTTATGCCCTGAAAGCCTGCAACCACTACAATGTTATGCTTTGCAATTTCGGCCTGAAGCCTGTTTGTTTTTATATTTTTGATTCTTGCAGCACCGTAAACTGAATTGGTGTTGAAGCCTGCCTGCCAGCCAAGCAGCGAAATCACAGGGAAGCCGAGCTTTTCGATTGCCATTGCAAGAACAGAGATTGAAATCTGCTCGCCTGCTGCAAGCAGCTGATCCATTTCGCGCTTTGCGGGATTGGCGTTTATTTCCTGCGCTTTCGCAATTAAATCATCGGTTGTATCGCCCTGTGCCGAAACAACAACCACAACATCGTTTCCTGCCTTATAGGTATCCGTTACGATACGCGCAACATTCATTACCCGTGCGGCATCAGCAACTGACGAGCCGCCGAATTTCTGAACAATTAAAGACATATTAATATATTCCTCCTATTAATAATTCGTTACCTTAATGATATTGAAAACTTCCGTGTTTCCAAGCTTTTTCATAAGCTCATTTTCCGTCATGCAATCTGTGATAAATGCAGTTTCATCAGATGGCTGCCCTTTTCTTGAAAGGAATTTAACATTGTGGAAAAGCGCCACAGCCTGATTTTCATTGATTTTTGCACGTACATAGAAAGGCATTTCAATCGTTGATTTATAATCAACCACATAATCTTCTTCGCCCGGACCCCAGCCGAAAATCTTTTTCCGTTCCACATGCTTTGCACAGTCAACCATATCTGCAACCACAGCCGAAGCCGTAGGAAGCTTTCCTGCGCCCCTGCCGTAAAAGCAAACATCACCCACTGCATCACCGCGAACAAGAATGGCATTGAAAACATCCCTTACAGATGCAAGCTGGCTCCCGTTATAAACAACCGCAGGGCTTACAAAAGCCGCAATTCTGTTTTCATTGATATACATAATCTGGCCAAGAAGCTTAATTACACCGTTTGCAGATGCAATATAGGACACATCCTCAAGAGAAATATTTGAAATACCCTCTGTGGAAACCTGATTCGGATAAACATGCTTTCCGAATGCAAGCGAAGCAAGAATGCAAACCTTTCTGCATGCATCATGACCCTCAACATCCGCTGTGGGGTCTTTTTCGGCATATCCGTTATCCTGTGCCAGTTTAAGTGCCGTTTTGAAACTCATATCCTCTTCAATCATTTTTGTAAGAATAAAATTGGTGGTGCCGTTTAGAATGCCTGCCACACCCTCAATATTATTTCCTGCAAGGCACTGTGCCATCGGCCTGATAATCGGAATACCGCCGCCAACACTTGCCTCAAACAAATAATTGGTTTTGCCCTCTTCGGCCGCTTCAAGAAGTTCAAGCCCTTTCTGGGCAACCAACTCCTTATTGGATGTAACCACTGCCTTTCCGGCCTTAAGCAGCTTCATCGTAAAATCAAATGCAGGGTTTACACCGCCCATTGCTTCAGCAACAATTTTAACATCGGGATCATTCAGAATATCATTGAAATCCTTTGTAAATTTGTCCTTATGCACATCTTCCGGAAAATCACGCAAATCCAGAATATATGCAAGCTCAAGCGGTTCTCCGCCTGTGCGCTTTGCAATAACATCGCTGTGTGATTCAATAACCTCAACAACACCTGAGCCAACCGTTCCGTAGCCCATAACTGCTATTTTCATATTTAACCTCCTATATTAACGGATTTTACACCGTTTACAGATTTTAATTTTTCAATCAGTTCATCAACCGTTACAGTCATTTCCGTAATTCTCATGGTTAATGAAACCTTTGCAACACCGCCTTGCGGCACCTGCTGATTAATGGAAAGCACATTTGCACCAACCAGAAACAATTCATTTGTTACTGCCGAGAGCACGCCCTTTGTATCCAGCAGTGTAAACAGCAGTGTTTCAAGCTCCTCAGCATTTTCGGGATTATATTCAAAAACGCTGTCTTTATATTTATAATATGCAGACCTTGAAATTCCCGCCATTCTTGCCGCCTCTGTTGCGCTTGCAGCATCGCCGGATGCCAGAAAGTCCTTTGCGGCAAGCACTTTTCTGTAAACCTGAGGCAGTATTTCCGCATTTACAAGAACATAATTCAGTTTGCTCAAAAGTGTCCACCACCCAAGTACAGTGTTTTGTTGTGAAAAACATTTTAGATATAATACCACGCTTAAAACAAATATGCAATAGTAAATTTTATTTTTTTACTTGAATATTATCGGCTTTTGTTTTAAAATAAGAACATAATCGTTTTAAGGAGGATAAAATGACACCGAAAGTTGAAAAAAGACGATCATTTATTATTAATTTTGTTTACCTTGCAATTGTTCTGGGATTAACTTATGTGTTCTTTAAATATATGTTCTGGGCCGTTGCACCGTTTCTGCTGTCTTTTCTGTTTGCAGCAATTCTTCAGAAGCCTGTCAGATGGCTGGATAAAATATCAAAAAACAAATGCCACAGCCTGTGGTCTATTCTGCTGGTTTTTCTTTCAATAACCGTTATTCTGCTGCCGCTGATTTTCCTTCTGGCGCAATTTATCACACAGATTGTTGATTTCATAAACTATTTAATAGATTTGCTTTCGGATTTTCCGCAGTTTATGGCCACCCTGCAAACTGAAATTCTTAAGCTGCTCAGCTTCCTTCCCGAAAGTATCTACGATTCTGTTTCAGAAACAATTATCACTACCTTCAGCGGATTGGTTAATGATTTTGATTTAAGCAAAATCGGAATCAATGTCAGCACGGTTACAAGCACAATAACAAGCGGCTTCACAGGTGTTTATTCCGTTGTTAAAAATGTGCCCTCTGCTCTGATTGGAATTGTAATCGGAATTGTTGCATGGATATTCTTCACAAAGGATTACAGTTATATTGTAAAGTTCATAAAAAAACAGCTGCCTTCAGGCAAAAAGAATCTTTTGGTTGAAATAAAGCAGGTTTTCTCAAAAACCATTCTGAAAATGATAAGGGCATATGCGCTTATCATGTTTATCACCTTCTGTGAGCTTGCATTGGGGCTCTTTATCCTTAAGCTTATCGGCGTGCTGAACAATAATTATATATTCATTATTGCACTTGCCATTGCCATATTCGATATACTGCCTGTTGCAGGCTCGGGCGGCATTCTGATTCCGTGGGCACTGGTTGCTCTTATTTCAGGCAATATAGGCCAGGCAATCGGCATTATAGCCATCTATATCATTATTTCCGCTATACGCCAGTATATTGAACCCAAAATTATCGGTAACAGCCTTGGCGTTAATCCGATTATTACCCTTGCGGGCTTATATTTCGGTTTGAAGCTGTTTGGCTTTATGGGAATGTTTATCGTGCCGATTTCAATTATGGTGCTTAAAGCCTTTAATGACACCGGCAGAATCCATCTCTGGAAAAGTGTTGAAGAATAACAATATCAAAACAAAAAGAACAGAAAAGGCGTACCCTTTTTGATAAAGGGTACGCCTTTAGCATCTATTAAATATAGGAAATGTTCGGTAAAGAATGTGCCTTCCTTATGTAAAGGGAGGCACTCTTTATTGAATGTCTCCCATACTGCTTCTTATATTTTATATACATTATTTTTCATAAGACTGTAAAAATTCTTTTGTCCGTGCCATTTTCGGATTGATGAACACTTGATCCGGCGTTCCCTCCTCGGCAATCACGCCGTTATCCATAAAGATAACCTTATCCGATACATCACGTGCAAAATTCATTTCATGTGTAACAACAATCATTGTGCTGTTTTCATCCTTCAGGGATTTTATAACTTTAAGCACCTCGCCTGTAAGCTCGGGATCAAGTGCCGATGTAGGCTCATCAAAACAAAGAATATCAGGATTCAGCATAAGTGCTCTTGCGATGGCAACACGCTGCTGCTGGCCGCCCGAAAGCTCACACGGATAATTTTCCGCCTTATCGGAAAGCCCCACCTTTTCAATCATTTCAAAGGCTCTTTTCCTGAGCTCCTCTTTTGTTCCCATTTTCATTAATCCCGGTGCAAGCATGATATTCTGCAGCACATTATACTGCGGAAACAGATTAAAAGACTGAAAAACCAGCCCGAAATGAAGCCTTTTCTTTCTCAGCTCCCTATCTTTAATTCTTTTATCAGTTTCGCCGTTATAAATCATTTCTCCGTTTATGGAAATGGTGCCTTCCTCGGCGAATTCAAGAAAATTAATGCACCTTAAAAGCGTTGTTTTTCCCGAACCCGAAGAACCGATAATGGATAAAACCCGGCCCTTTTCCACACTGAAATCAATACCCTTTAGAACTTCGGTTCTTCCGAAGCTTTTTTTTATTCCTTTTACTTCCAACAATGCCATACCGATTCCTCCTTATGCCTGGAAATAGCTCATTTTCTTTTCGGCAAAACGGAAAAGAAGCGTTAAAATGCCGCAGAAAGCAAGATAGAACACAGCTGTATAGAACAGCGGCCAGATTAAGCCGTTTGATTTAATAAAGCTCTGCCCCATAAAAATAATTTCATAAACGGCAATAATTCTTGCAAGCGAAGTGTCCTTTACAAGCGTAATGATTTCATTGCTCATCGGGGGCACAATCCGTTTAATTACCTGAAGCAGAATGACCCTGAAGAAAATCTGCGGCTTGGTCATGCCGAGCACAAGCCCGGCTTCTTGCTGGCCCTTCGGTATGGATTCAATTCCGCCTCTGTAAATTTCAGAGAAATAGCAGGAATAGTTAATAACAAATGCCACAAGCACTGCATGGAAGCGTTCCATTAAGCTCCAGCCGAATAAAAGCCCCGGTCCATAATACACAACGATAAGCTGAAGCATAAGCGGTGTGCCTCTGATAATCCAGATTAATATTTTAACAAGCCAGCTGAGCGGCTTGAATTTGGACATGGAACCGAAGCTGAGCATCAGACCGAGCGGCAGAGAAAACACAAGTGTTAAACCGAATATTTTAAAAGTTTCCCAGAAGCCTTTTAAAAGCTCAAGCGTAACGGTAAGAAACATATTATCCATATTTTCACCTTAAATTTCTTTAAACATACACAAGGCAGAAAGCAAAAACTTTCTGCCTTTTTTTCATTAACTTTGATAAATGGATTATGCAAGGGTGATGTTATACTTATCTGCAAGCTTCTGGAGTGTTCCGTCTGCCTTGCATTTATCCAGAAATTCATTCATTTTTTCCGTAACATCAGAACCTTTTCTGAAGCTGATGCCATACTGCTCATCCACTAATTTCAGGCCGGCTTTCAAATCAGCGTAATCTGTGCCTTCGCCTGTCATGGAAGCAGCCATTGTGGAATCAATAATGCATGCATCCACGGAACCGGACTTCACTTCAAGAAGTGCATCGGACTGAGCAGTTACCACATCTGTCTTAAAGCAGCCGTTTGCTTCGGCAGCATCCTTGCCTGCCGAGCCACCCTCAACAGCAAATGTTAAATCTTTAAGAGATTCTACCGTGGTATAATTGTCAATTTTGTCTGCCTTCATAACAACCACCTGCTGATTCTGGGCATAAGGCTTTGAAACAGATGTGCCGTTGAGCAATTCATCGGTAATCGTCATGCCGTTCCATGCACAGTCTACTGCTTTTGTTTCAATTTCGGTAATTTTACTGTCCCAGTCAATAATAAGGAATTCAATATCAACACCGATTTCTTTAGCAAAAAGTCTGCCCAGTTCAGCATCAAAGCCGGTCCACTCACCGTTTTCATCTTTATAATCCATCGGTGCAAATTCAGTCATACCGACAACAAGCTTGCCCTTGTTCTGTATGTAAGCAAGATCGCTGTCCTTATCTTCCGTCTTGCCTGCATTTGAGCACGCAGCAAAGCAGCCGAAAACAAATACGGCGGCAAGAACAACTGCAAGCACTTTCGTTAATTTTTTCATTTTTTTGTCCTCCGTTTAAATTTGATATTTGCATTTTATCACATTAGCACACTAAAGTCAACCATTATTTTTCCGATAAAAAATACCGCCATGCACAAGGCACAGCGGCAATTTACATTTTAATTAAAGTCCTGTATTTTCAGCAATGTATTTTCTTGCCTTCACAGCATACTCAAACGGATTTGCCTTTGCCGGGTCCTGTTCGGCTTCAACAACCACCCAGCCCTCATAATCACTTTCTGCAAGAATATCAAAAATCGGTTTGAAATCCACATCGCCGTCTCCCGGCACGGTAAACACACCTGCACGCACAGCATCCAAAAAGCTCATATGATTGGGAACAACCTGATTATTATAAATATCAAGACGAACATCCTTAAGATGCACATGCTTTATGCGGTTAATGTATTTTTTAAGAACAGGCACGGGATCAATACCGGCAAAGGTAAGATGGCCGCTGTCAAAAAGAAGATAAACCAGTTCAGGATCGGTAAGCTCCATCAACTTATCAATTTCTTCTACAGTCTGCA
>CAJUDJ010000010.1 GCA_910584985.1 uncultured Eubacterium sp.
TATCGTATGCCCGCTTGTGGAAGAGGGGGAAAATGATTTGAAGCCTGCCGTTCAGTATGCCGAAATGCTTTCCGAAACAGACTTCAAAGGTTATAATATCGGGCTTCTTCACGGAAGAATGAAAGCGAAGGAAAAAGAGCAGGTGATGACTGCTTTTTCAGACGGTGATATAAAAATTCTGGTTTCCACCACGGTTATTGAAGTTGGCGTTGATGTGCCTGCTGCAACCGTTATGGTTATTGAAAATGCCGAACGCTTCGGTCTTTCACAGCTGCACCAGCTGCGGGGAAGAGTCGGAAGAGGTTCGGCCCAGTCCTACTGTATTCTGGTTTCGGACAGCAAAAGTGAAACATCACAGAACCGGCTTGCCATAATGAAGCAGTATTCGGACGGCTTTAAAATTGCCGATGAGGATCTGAAGCAGAGAGGCCCCGGCGACTTTTTCGGAAATCGCCAGCATGGTCTGCCGGATTTGAAAATTGCCGATATGCTTTCCGACACAGAAATGCTTGCCGTCTGCAGAAAGGCAGCAGATGAAATTCTTGAAAAGGATTATAACCTTGACATGCCCGAAAACAAACCACTTTCAGATGCGATTTCGGATATGTTCAGAAATTCCGTTTCCAATTAAATCAAAAATGAACAACGGCTTGCAGCAATGCAAGCCGTTTGTTCATTCTATACCCATTCAAATATCACCGTTTTGATTTCTGCTTTTTTTAAGAATGCATATCATCCCGATTTCAAAGGAAGCAAGGCCCAGAATCATCAATACCGGATAAATAAAAAAGCTTGCCTGAAACAGAAATTCCGTAATTCTGTTCCAATAAACCGTGCTTCCCTCAGGCAAACAGGTGGCAAAAATGCACAGTTCCTCATCCTCCTCATCATACAACTCATATTCAATTACTCTGCCGTTGTTCCATTCAAATTGAATCAGATTATCGTTTGGGTCATAAACAAAGCAAGGCTCATCACTGCACACGTCAAAATAAACCTTTTCCTCTGTTTCCATAAAAGATTTGAAGGCTTCAAAATCCGTATAACGCTCGGTATAAACATCAACCCACAGATTTCCTTCTTTTTCATTATGCTGATAAACAGCCGTTGCCGACGCAATAATAAGAATAACTGCCGAAACCGCTGCCCCCAGCAATACCTTTTTCTTAATATCTTTGCGCTGGGCTTTGGGCTTGTATATTTCAAAAGCTACAGCCATTATAAAAATAATTTCATAAGCCATCATAATCAGAAACAGTAAATATGATTTCAATACCGAATAACCTATATCAAATTTTACAATAAGCACAGATATGATCAATAAAAACAATCCAATAAAATAAAAGGAAAAAAACAATGCTACAACCTGCCCTTTACGGTTATATTCTTTTGCCAGCTTTCTGCTTATTTCGGCATCATTCAGATTTGAGCAATAGGAAAGATATAAAATCATAATCAAAACAAGTGCAATAAGCTCAGCCAGACCAAACAGAACGACACCAACCAGAACATCCTTAAACAACAGGGCGGAAAACAAACCCAGCGGAATTGCCATAAACGAGCTGATAATACACGAAATAATTCTGATTCTGAGCTTATTCAGTTTCTTTTCCAATCGGGAAATAACATCATCCTCATTCTGCATTGTTGATTTTTCATCCGAAACAGATTTATCGGCCCTTTTTCCGTGAATCAGATCATCACAGGTTATCCCAAACACATCTGCAAGAACGGGAACAAGGCTTATATCGGGTGCGCTTTCCCCTCTTTCCCAGTGGCTGACTGTTTTATCGGAAACATTTAATTTTTCTGCCAGCTGTTTCTGGGTTATGCCTGCTTCTTTGCGAAGCTGTGCAATAAAATTCCCCATCGTATTCTGCTGCATAAAAATACCTCTTTTCAAAATAATACTTTCTACAATTCAATTATAAAAAAAGTATTCTGATAAATCCACCCGCAAGGCAGCGAATTACTCTCACTTTCTGAGAATTAAGAAAAAGCCGAAGGATATGGTTTATAAAATCATATCTTTCGGCTTGTGTTTATTGTAATATGAATTTATCATTATTGTTCTGCCGCCGGCTTTTCCGGCTCCGGCTCTGTTACCTGCTCACCGTAAACCTGAATCATCACTTCATCGCCTTTGGCAACGGCTTCTCCTGCTGCAGGTGCCATTCCGCCTCTTTTTCTTACAGTGTCCGGCTTATCATTATCTGTGTTATACACAGTTACAACTGTAACCTTAAGGCCCAGATCCTCAAGCTTTTTAACAGCCTCGTCCCTGTCAAGACCACCCACATCTATAATCTGCACGGTTTCTATTCCTTTGCTTACCGTCAGAATAATTGCTGTTCCCTGATCAACCTCTGTATTTGCCTCCACACTCTGTGCAAAAACAATGCCTGCTTCCACATCCTTGGAATATTCCTCTTTAAAGGTGATGGAAAACTGCAGATTCCACGAGGCCTGATTTTTTATATCCTCCTCCGTATAACCTGCCTTACAGAAATCGGGAACCGTATATTTTGCGGACTGCGAGGTGGAAGGATCGGTTGGCACTTCACGCGAACCGCTTAATTTAACAATGCAGAAAACAGCTGTTGCAATAATGATAACCGCTGCAATCACAGCTGTAATGATAATTATTTTCTTTTTATCATGATTGTCTTTCTTCTCGGGCAGCAGTTCCTCTTTCTTTTCTTCCTTGTCTTCATTTACAGAAGCGGCAGGCGCAGTTGCGGCATTTGCCACAACAGACGGAGCAGCAGAAAGAAGCTCCCTGAAATCATCAACGCTCTGTATTCTGTTTTCGGGATAAATCTGAAGCCCGCCGCCGAGAGCCCTGATAACATGGGCAGGAATTTTTTCGGCAATACTGTTCGGAATCATTAGCTTATCATTGATTTCCCTTGCAGGTGCATCCGGCGGATTTGTGCCGACCAAGGCTCTGTAAATGCAGGCGGAAAATGCATATATATCTGTTGCCGGACATATTTTATGATTATTATTATACTGTTCCAGTGCCGTATATCCGGGAGCAGCCTGAAAACCGAGTTCACTTGAAGACGTGCAGCATTCACTGATGCAGAAGCCTGCAAGGCGCACCTTTCCATCCCTGCAAAGCACAAGATTATCCGGATTGATTCCGCCGTGAATAATGCCATTTTCGTGAAGTGCTTCAATGGTGGTAAGAATCGGCATAAACATAAGCCTTGCCTTATCCCACAGAATATGATTATCCGTATTTCTAATCAAAAAATCACGAAGCGAAACGCTGTCTATCTTTTCACAAACGGCATACGCCGTTTCATTCTGTTCAAAAATATCAAGAACGGGAATAACAGCTGAAAGTGAATTCAGCCCCTTCAGCGTTTTCCAAAGCTTTATGAATGAATTTTTATAGGCGGAAAAATTTTTTCTGAAGCGTTCCCTTACATGAACATCATTGTTTCCCTCAAGGCGGTTGCAGATGCCCTTGGGCAGAAATTCACGCATGGTGATAACTGCCTGCCTTTCCGTGTCATATCCGATATAAGTTACAGAATCGCTTTCTTTTGCAATCACATTGCCCACAACATATCTTTCTGCCAGCACGGTTCTGCGGGAAAGGAAAAGCGAATCTGCAAATGAATCATTGTCAAAGCCACAGTTTCTGCAGATGCTGCCTGCCGTAAGCGGTTCAAAACAATTCATACATAAATTATCAGTAAAGCCCATTTTTTGCCTCCGGATATATTAATACTTATATAGTTTATCAAGGTGAATTGTATTTGTCAAGGAAAGTAAGGTATACAAAATGTTAAATTATTTGCTTTAAAACAATTTATAGTATATAATGAATTATTGAAAATATTACGAGGTGAAAAAAATGAATTTTAAAACTTTGCCGAACGGCCTTTGCGATGGCTTTGTTATACTGAAAAAATGTGAAGAAAAAAATGCAAAAAACGGTTCTGTTTATCTTGATCTTGTTCTTGCAGACAAGGATGGGGAAATTCCCGCAAAGCTCTGGGATTATAAAGGCGAGGGGCTGTTTGAGACAGAGATGATTGTTAAGGTTAGAGGAACGATAGAACAGTACAACGGCAGGGACCAGTTCAGAATTATGCAGATACGCCCCGTTTCCTCTTCGGATGATTATAATATGGCAGACCTTGTGCCTGCAAGCGAAACAGGCGGCGAGCAGATTTATGATATGCTGCTCAGGCGCGTAAATGCCTTTCAGGATGAAAACCTTAAAAATATCGTTCTTGAAATTATGAAAGATAGAAAGGAACTGCTTGTCAGCTGCCCTGCGGCATTCCGCCTTCATCACGCCATGCTGGGCGGGCTTATGCTGCACACCATTTCCATTGTAAGAATGGCGGAGGAAATCTGCAGAATTTATCCGAACATAGATAAGGAACTGCTGCTTGCGGGCGCAATTCTGCACGATGCGGCAAAAACATGGGAATTCAATTTAAGCCAGACGGGGCTTGTTAAAGGCTACAGCACAGAGGGCGAGCTTATCGGACATCTTGTAAAAGGTGCAATGTATGTTGAAAAGGCAGCAGAAAAGCTTGGCATTCAGGACGAAAAGGTTACACTGCTTCAGCATATGATTTTAAGCCATCACGGCATTCCCGAATATGGTTCACCCGTCAGGCCGATGTTTCTTGAGGCCGAAATTCTTTCCTCGCTTGACTCGCTTGACGCCGCCATTTTTGAAATAAACAGCGCTGCAGGCAAGGTTGAGCCCGGAAAATTTACGGACAGGCAGTGGGCGCTTGACAACAGAAAGCTTTATAACCATGGCCTTAAATCCACACAACACAAAGTAAACCTTGGAGAATAAGTATGGAAAACATATCTGAAATATGGACGGAAATTTCAATCACGGTTTCAACGGAAAATATCGAAACGGCCGGAAATATTGCCAATATGGTGGTGCCTTACGGCATTTATATAGAGGATTATTCCGCTCTGGAGGAGGATGCTGCCGAAATATCACACTATGATTTTATAGACAGTGCCCTTTTAAACAAGGACAGAACAAAGGGAATCATTCATGTGTATGTGAATCCGCATGAAAATCCGCTGGAGGCGGCCTCTTTTATAACCGAACGTCTGAACTGTGAAAACATAGAACACGAAATCCGAATTGCAGACTGCAGCGCTCAGGACTGGGTAAACAACTGGAAGCAGTATTTTCACGCAATGCCGATAGGAGAAAAACTTCTTATCCGGCCTGTGTGGGAACAGGAATACGATGCCTGCGGCAGAACCGTGCTGCATATTGAGCCCGGCCTTGCCTTCGGAACAGGAAGCCATCCCACAACAAAGCTTTGCCTGGAAACACTGGAAAAATATATTAACCAAAATTCAAATGTGCTTGATATTGGCTGCGGCAGCGGTATTCTTTCCATTGCAGCTCTGCTGCTTGGCGCAAAATCCGCCTTTGGTGTGGACATAGATAAGCTGGCAGTGAAAACAGCCCTTGCAAATGCAGAGGAAAACGGCTTTAAGCCCCCTGTTTTCAACGCTGTGCACGGCAATCTTTCCGATAAAGTAAACGGCAGATACAATATTATTGTTGCAAATATCGTTGCGGATATTATTATACAGTTCAACAAAGAAGTAAGCCGGTTTCTTGAGGACGGCGGCATATATATTACAGGCGGAATTATAAATGCAAGAAAAGATGAGGTAATTGCATCATTTGCGGAAAACGGCTTTGAAATTCTTGAAAATTATGAGGAAAAGGACTGGAATGTTTTTGTTTGCAAAAGGAGATAAATTATGAAAACTTTTTTTATTGCATTTATAATTACAGCAGCTGTTATCCTTCTTCTGCTCTTCATTCTGTGCGGATTTATTTACAATCAGCTTGTGTGGCGGAAAACCGTTAAAATACCTGCATTTATTACAAATTTAATTGCGGGAAACAATATGCCCGATGCATACACAAAGGCAAACATGGAAGCCGAAAAAAAGCTTCTTTCCCTGCCGATTAGCGAAATTCCAATGAATGCGCCGGACGGAGAACGCCTGATTGCCAGAGTGCTTGTGCCCGAAAAAAGCAACGGACGGCTTATTCTCGCCTGCCACGGTGCAAGAAGCTGGGGAATCGGCGAATTTGCACTGATTTCACATTATTTATATAAAAACGGCTACACGCTGATTATGCCCGATCACCGTGGCTGCGGAAACAGCGGCGGAAAATATATGGGCTACGGCACACACGAATCAAAAGATACATTTCTTTGGGTGAATTACGCAAAACAGCATTTTCCTGGTCTGGATATATTCCTGCTTGGTGTATCCATGGGCGGTGCAACCGTGCTTATGATGAGCCCTGCGGCAAATGACAGTGCAATAAAAGGCATCATTGCAGACTGTTCCTATACATCTGCATGGGAGGAATTTTCCTATCAGCTGAAAACATCTTTTCATATGCCCGATTTTCCGATTCTGCACATCTGCAGCCTTTACAGCAAAATCATAACAGGTTATTCCTTTAAAGATGCTTCGCCGCTTGAAGCTGTTAAAGAAGCAAAAAAACCTATTTTATTTATCCACGGCGGAAAAGATGATTTTGTGCCGACCTATATGGAAAAAATCCTTTATGATGCCTGCTGCACAAAAAAGGAAATGATTACCGTTGACAATGCCGTGCATGCAAGAAGCTATTACACAGATCCGGCAGTATACGAAAAGGCAATAGAAAGCTTTATGGATAAATACAGCAGAATACATAAGTAATTTCTCACCTGTGGTTTGAATGCCGCAGGTGTTTTTTATTTTTATTTAGTAAATATATTTATTAATTTGAATAGTAAATATTTTTACTTGATACAATACCCTTGAGGTGTTGATTTTGACATACTGCAAAAGGATACGCGATCTGCGTGAGGATCATGATAAAACGCAGACGGATATTGCAAAACTTCTGAATACATCGCAAACTATGTATGCCAGATATGAACGCGGTGCAAACGAGCTTCCCGTCCGGCATCTTATAACGCTTGCCGAATATTATCATGTTACAACAGATTATATTCTCGGCCTTACGGATAAAATGTAAATAAATTAAATCCCTGTTCAATACAGAATTGAACAGGGATTTATACTTTTCTGAAAAATAACAAGAAAGGGTACTCCGCAACGCAAAGGAACACCCTTTCTGATTTTTATAAGGCTTTTGATTCAATCTCTTCGGTTATATTCTTAACAAATTCTTCAATACGCATTGCGCCAAGCTCGCCCTGCTTTCTTGAGCGGACAGAAACCGTGCTGTTTTCAATATCCTTATCACCAACAATAACCATATACGGCACCTTTTCAAGCTGGGCAGAGCGGATTTTGAAGCCGATTTTTTCGCTTCTGTCGTCCACTTCAACACGCAGGCCTGCTGCTTCAAGCTGCTTTTTAATTTCATAGATTCTGTCCAGATGCCTGTCTGCAATCGGCAGCATTTTAACCTGAACAGGCGCAAGCCATGTCGGAAATGCACCGGCAAAATGCTCGGTAAGTATGCCGATAAATCTTTCAATGCTTCCAAACACAACTCTGTGAATCATAATCGGTCTGTGCTTTTCACCGTCCGAACCGATATATTCCAGTTCAAATCTTTCGGGAAGCTGAAAATCAAGCTGAATGGTTCCGCACTGCCATGTTCTTCCAAGGCAGTCTGTCAAATGGAAATCAAGCTTAGGTCCGTAGAAAGCACCATCGCCTTCATTTACCTCATAATCATAACCCAGTTCCGTAATTGCATTGCGAAGTGCATCCGTGGCTACATCCCAGTCCTCTTTTGCACCCATTGAATCTTCGGGCTGCGTTGAAAGCTCAATGTGATATTCAAATCCAAAAGTACTGTAAACCTTATCAATAAGCCTTACAACACCTTTGATTTCGTCCTTAATCTGCGCTCTTGTCATAAAAATATGCGCATCATCCTGTGTGAAGCAGCGAACTCGCATAAGACCGTGAAGAGCACCTGAAAGCTCGTGTCTGTGCACTAAACCGAGTTCTCCCATTCTTATCGGAAATTCCCTGTATGAGTGCATTTTTGTTTTGTAAACAAGAATGCCGCCCGGGCAGTTCATTGGCTTAACCGCAAAATCCGTATCATCAATTACTGTTGTATACATATTTTCTTTATAATGATCCCAGTGTCCGCTTCTTTCCCATAATGCACGGTTAAGCATCATAGGCGACTGTATTTCATCATATCCGGCTTCTCTGTGGATTTCTCTCCAGTAATCAACAAGCGTATTTTTCAATATCATACCTTTCGGAAGGAAAAACGGAAAACCCGGTCCCTCTTCCATTAAGGTAAATAATTCCAATTCCCTGCCTATTTTTCTGTGATCTCTTTTTTTTGCTTCTTCAAGCATTTCGAGATATTCTGCAAGCATGGAAGCCTTGGGGAAAGCCGTGCCGTAAACGCGGCAAAGCATTTTATTTTTTGCGTCTGCGCGCCAATACGCACCTGTTGTCTGGGTAAGCTTAAAGGCTTTAACAGCAGAAACATTCATAAGATGAGGTCCTGCGCAAAGTTCCGTAAACTCACCCTGCTTATAAAAGCTGATGGCTTCACCCTTTTCCGAATGTTCCTTTATCAGTTCAATCTTATAAGGCTCGCTCTTTTCCTGCATTAAGGAAACAGCTTCTTCCGGTGAAAGCTCAAATTTTTCAAGTGCAAATCCCTCTTTTACGATTTTCTTCATTTCAGCTTCTATTTTTGCAAGATCTTCGGCAGTAAAAGCAGCCTCGCCGCAGTCAAAATCATAATAAAAACCATTATCAACGGCAGGGCCGATCGTAAGCTTCACATCGGGATAAAGCCTTTTAACCGCCTGTGCCATAATATGCGATGCCGTGTGATTAAAGGTGCGTTTTCCGTCCTCATCATCAAAGGTTAAGATTTCAAGTGCACAATCTTCATTTATAACGGTTCTCAAATCCTTGACTTCTCCGTTAATCCTGCACGAGCATGCATTTCTGTAAAGGCCCATTGAAATTTCCTTTGCAATATCCGCAACGGAAATGCCGTTTTCAAATTCACGGATTTCTCCGCCTTTTAAACTTAATTTCATAAATATTCCTCCTGAAAAAACAAAAAATCACCCTGTAAAAATACAGGGTGAAAATAAATTCCACGGTTCCACCTGAATTGCACATAAACATGTGCCGCTCAAAGCCTTTAACGCAGGCATACGGCCGGTGTTGGCGGCTCTCCGGGGCGGTGGCTTACGGCTTTTTATGTGCTTTTTTCAGCTTTTAAAGCACTCTCTGAAATAAAAAGTTGGCGCAGTCTTATTCCCATCATTGATTTAAAACCAGGCATATGCCTGTTCCTTTTCATATTATATCACGATTTTCCGATATGTCAATCAAAATTATGCTTTAATAAATACAATAACTTGACATACACAAGATATAGGTGTATTATATTTTAGAAGTTTTATATATACTTTATATACACTTCATACAGATAATTTGCATTTAAACTGTACCTTTTCTGATGAATATCAACAGAGCATAAGCTCGAAAAAGAATTTTATAACAGAAGGAGGTGCTATTGATTATGGTAAAAATCGGAATCGTAATTATTATTGCTGTTGTTGCTGCGGTCATTTTCGGCGTGTTCGGCTTTATTCTGGGTTCATATATAAGAATGAAAACAAGCGAAAAGGAAATCGGCTCAGCCACACAGGAAGCAACAAGAATAATTAACAACGCTTTAACAGAAGCTGAAACAACAAAAAAAGCAAGCCTTGTTGAAGCAAAGGATGAAATTCATAAACTGCGTTCCGATGCGGAAAGAGAAATCCGTGAAAGGCGCAGTGAGGTTCAGAGGCAGGAAAACCGTCTTAATCAGAGAGAAGAATATCTTGATAAAAAGGCGGACACCCTTGAAGTGAAAAGTGAAAATTTAAGCAAAAAACTTAAAGAAGCAGATGAAAATTTACAGGAAATCGATAGCATCAAGAAAAGCCAGTTTGATATGCTTGAGCGTATCTCAGGTCTTACGGAAGAGCAGGCTAAAGCACAGCTTTTAAGCACGCTTGAAGAAGAGTTGGACACTGAAAAAAGCAAACGGATTCTTGAGCATGAGCAGATGATTAGAGATCAGAGCGATGTGATTGCAAGAGAAATTATAGGCACTGCCATTCAGCGCTGTGCCGCCGACCATGCAGCAGAAACGACAGTTTCCGTTGTGGCCCTTCCGAATGATGAAATGAAGGGCAGAATTATCGGAAGAGAAGGAAGAAACATCCGTTCTCTTGAAACCATCACAGGTGTTGAGCTTATTATTGATGATACGCCGGAGGCAATCACCATAAGCTCGTTTGACCCTGTAAGGCGTGAAATTGCACGGCTTACCCTTGAAAGGCTTATTCAGGACGGACGAATCCATCCTACACGCATTGAAGAAATGTTTGAAAAGTCCACAAGAGAGGTTAATGCCACCATTAAGCAGGAAGGCGAAAAGGCTGTCCTTTCCGCAAACTGCGGTTCTGTTCATCCGGAGCTTGTTAAGTTGCTCGGAAAGCTGAAATACCGCACTTCCTACGGTCAGAGCGTGCTTAAGCACAGCCTTGAGGTCAGCTACATAGCAGGGCTTATGGCTGCTGAAATCGGTGCAGACGAAAAACAGGCCCGCCGTGCCGGACTTCTTCATGATATAGGCAAGGCACTTGACCAGGAAATGGAAGGCTCGCATATTGCGCTCGGCGTTGAATATGCACGCAAATACAAGGAAAACGAAAAAGTTGTTCACGCAATTGCCGCTCATCACGGCGAAATCGAATGCAAAACCGTTGTTGCCTGCCTTGTTCAGGCTGCGGATGCCGTTTCTGCCGCCCGCCCGGGTGCAAGGCGTGAAAACATTGAAAACTACATTAAGCGTTTGCAACAGCTTGAAGAAATTTCAACAAGCTTTGACGGTGTTGAAAGAGCTTATGCAATTCAGGCAGGCCGTGAGGTAAGAGTTATGGTTAAGCCGGATTCCGTAAGTGATGAGAAAATGCCTTATATTGCTCACGAAATCGCAAAGAAAATTGAATCTGAAATGGAATATCCGGGTCAGATCAAGGTGAATATCATCCGCGAATCAAGGGCATATGATATTGCAAAATAAAAATCCCACCGGCTAATGTAAGTATTCGGTTCATTTAAAAGCATAGCTGCGGCTATGCTTTTTTTATTCACATTTATCAGAATTTATTTTTCAGAAAGGGGCAAAAATGAAAAACAGCATTGAAATCCGCAATTTAAACAAATCCTTCGGAAATATTAAAGCCGTACATAATTTGAGCTTTGATGTCCGGCAGGGTGATCTTTTTGCTTTTCTCGGCGTAAACGGTGCCGGCAAATCCACAACAATAAATATGCTCTGCGGACAACTTCGCCCCGACAGCGGCAGCATTATCCTGAACGGACACAGTCTTGCAGAGGATGATAGAAGCATCAAAGCCTCTGTCGGCATTGTTTTTCAGAATTCCGTGCTGGATAAAGCATTAAGCGTTTATGACAATCTTGAAAACCGTGCTGCACTTTACGGAATATACGGCAAAAAATTCAAAACCAGATTGAGTGAGCTTGCAGAGCTGCTTGATTTTAAGGATTTGCTGAAACGGACAGTCGGAACGCTATCCGGCGGTCAGTTAAGAAGAATTGATATAGCCCGTGCCCTGCTGCACAGCCCGGAAATTCTGATTCTTGACGAGCCGACAACCGGGCTTGATCCGCAGACAAGAAAAACACTGTGGGATGTTATCAGCATGCTCAGAAAAGAAAAAAATATGACGGTTTTCCTCACCACACATTATATGGAAGAGGCAGCAGAAGCCGATTATGTTATTATTCTGGACAGCGGCAGAATTTCCGCAGAAGGAACACCGCTTGCATTAAAAAACAGCTATACAGGTGATTTTATTACGCTTTACGGTGCAGAGGAAGAAGAAATCAAAATACTTGGAAAATCGTATGAAAAGCTGCATAATTGTTACCGTGTTTCAGTTGAAAATACAGAAGCGGCAACGAAACTTATTATTACCTATCCCGAAATATTCCGTGATTATGAAATAACTAAGGGCAAAATGGATGATGTGTTTTTGGCTGTAACAGGAAAAAAGCTTACAGGAGGAGAAAAATGAGAACACTTTGCTTGCTTATAAAAAGAAATGTTAAGCTCTTTTTTAAGGATAAAGGCATGTTTTTTACCTCTCTGATAACACCAGTTATCTTATTGGTGCTTTATGCAACATTTCTGAAAAATGTATATAATAATGCTTTCCTGTCCTCCGTGCCGAATGGCTTTCGTATCTCTGACCAAATTACAGACGGCTTTGTAGGCAGCCAGCTGATTTCCTCTATTCTTGCCGTATCCTGTGTAACGGTTGCATTCTGTTCCAATATGCTTATGGTGCAGGATAAGGCAAACGGCAGCATCCGGGATCTTACCATAACGCCTTTGAAACATTCTACACTTGCAATAAGCTATTACGCCGCAACTCTGATTTCAACCCTTTTAATCTGTTTTGCAGCAACGGGAATCTGTCTTGCTTATGTTGCATGCACAGGCTGGTATATGGCAGCTTCTGATGTTATTTCTCTTCTGCTTGATGTTGTATTGCTTGTAATGTTCGGCACGGCCCTGTCCAGCATAATCAACTTCTTTCTCGGCACACAGGGGCAGATGTCCGCAGTGGGTACAATCATCAGCTCAGGATACGGCTTCATCTGCGGTGCATATATGCCTATATCCCAGTTTGCAGACGGATTGCAGAAAGCAATTTCCTTCCTGCCCGGCACTTACGGAACATCTCTTGTGCGCAATCATACCATGCGCGGTGTTTTTAAAGAACTGGCTGAGCAGGGCTGTCCTGACGAAGTGATTGAAGCCATAAAAGATTCGGTTGACTGCAATTTATATTTCTTTGATAATCAGGTTCCAACCGAAACAATGTATCTTATATTGGGTTCGGCTGTTGCCGTTCTTATATTCATTTACATTATGATGCATGCCGTAAAAAGCCGAAAAGCAAAACTGCATCGCTGATTTTATACAGATATTAAAAAGGAGTTTCATTATGATTAAACACATTGTATGCTTTAAATTAAAGGACGGCAGTGAAGCAACCTGTCTGAAAACAGCAGAAATTCTGAAATCAATGAAGGGTAATGTTTCCCTGCTTAAGGATATTGAGGTTGGCATTGATTTTCTTCATTCTGCAAGGTCTTATGATATTATACTGCAGGTTACTTTAGAGGATGCCGATGCACTTGATGCCTATCAGAATGATCCGTACCACTGCAATATCGTGAAAACACATATGCACAGTGTTATGGAAAGCTCTGTTGCGGTTGATTATGAATTATCTTAGGCAAACTGTATATAGTATAAATGAACAGAGAGAGGCGGAAAAACAAATGAATAAGGTTGATATAGCAATCATTGGTGCCGGCCCGGCAGGCCTGTCAGCTGCCGTTAATGCAAAAATAAGAAATAAAAGTTTTCTGCTTTTCGGCAGCGGGCTCAGCCATAAAATAAATATTTCCCAAAGCATAGATAACTATCTGGGAATTCCGCAGGCAGACGGTAAAACTCTTAATGCTAAATTTAAAGAGCATATTGAAAATATGGATATCACAATTACCGAAGAACGGATCACAGGCATTTATAATATGGGAAAAAGCTTTATGCTTCTTGCAAATCAGAAGGAATATGAGGCAGATGCAATTATTCTTGCAACCGGCAGTGAAATGACAAAATCCGTAAAAGGAGAACGGGAACTGCTTGGCAGAGGTGTAAGCTACTGTGCAACCTGCGATGGAAATCTTTATAAAAACAAAACCATTGCCGTTGTATGTGATAGTGAAGAGTTGGAAGAAGAAGCCGAATATCTTGCAGAGCTTGCCGGATATGTTCATTATTTTCCTGTTTTCAAAAGCAATCTTTCAGCCGAAAATCTGAAAACATACAGCAGCAGAATTCAATCTGTAAATGGTGATTTCAAAGCGGAAAGCATCACTTTAAAAAGCGGAGAAGAACTTAAAGTAGATGGTATTTTCTTTCTGAAAAATTCTGTTTCAGCGGATGTGCTTCTTCACGGGCTGGAAACGGAAAACGGACATATTGTTGTTGACAGAAATATGGCAACAAGCATAAAGGGCTGCTTTGCCGCAGGCGACTGCACAGGTGCTCCCTATCAGATTGCCAAAGCTGCCGGTGAAGGAAACATTGCCCTTCACAGCGCCGTATCCTACCTTTCCAAAAAACAATAAGCCCGATTTTCTCAGAAAAACCAAATCATAAAGAAAAAACCTGCCGGTAAATACCGACAGGTTTTTTTGGTGGAAGAGGGTGGATTCGAACCACCGAAGCTGAAAAGCGACAGATTTACAGTCTGTTCCCTTTGGCCGCTCGGGAACTCTTCCATATATGAGGTAATGAAAGACATTACCTGTTTGGAGCTGGTGAACGGACTCTCCTCTTGCTATCGAAAGATACACTGTATCTTTCTCCCAAATTTTTTGGCTTACGCCTTAAAATTTGGAGCCACGTGTTCTCGCCGTTAAAGGAAAGCGTTAAACCAAATGGAGCTGGTGAACGGACTCGAACCCCTGACCTGCTGATTACAAATCAGCTGCTCTACCAACTGAGCTACACCAGCATTTCTCAATGCCTAAATAATATAGCATACCTTCATTTTATAGTCAAGCATTTTTTTGAATTTTCTTACCATTTTTTTATTTGGCGCATATAATAAGCAGAGGCGGTTTGTGCGAAAAATCACACAAATCAGATTATACTGCTCTCAAAATCTGCCTGCGGTATATTTTGGGATAGCTGTAATCAGCATTAACGCCTTGTCAGGCTACAGCAAGGCGCTAATGGCTTTTAAATAATTGTTTGTAGTCTGAAAGGCTATGGTGATTATATGTGCGGAATTGCAGGAATGTTATCAATGAACATAGATTTAAGGGAGCGGCTGCCCCTTATAAACAGAATGAGCAGCAGTCTAAAAAGGAGAGGCCCTGACGGAAGCGGAGAATATATAAAGCCTTACACCGCTTTAATTCACCGCAGACTTTCCGTTATTGACCCGGAAAAAGGCAAACAGCCGATGCAATTCGGCAAATACACAATTGTTTACAACGGTGAAATTTACAACACAGAAGAACTGCGAACAGAGCTGAAAAGCTTCGGATATGAATTTGAAACCCACTGCGATACAGAAGTGATTTTAAAGGCATATCACAAATGGAAAGAAAAATCCTGTGAAAAACTGAACGGAATTTTTGCATACGCAGTATGGGATGACGAGGAAAAAGAGCTTTTCCTTTGCCGCGACAGAATCGGTGTTAAACCGCTTTATTATGCAGAAAAAGACGGCATATTTGCCTTTGCCAGCAGAATAAAAACGCTTCTTCTTGTGCCCGAAATAACGGCAGAAGTGGATGAGGCGGGCTTGAACGAGATATTTATGCTCGGTCCTGCAAAAACAATCGGCAAGGCGGTTTTCAGGGATATAAGCGAGCTTCCGCCTGCCTGTTATATGACTTACAGCAGCGGTAAAAAGGAAATCAAAGAATACTGGAAGCTGGAAGCAAAGACGCATACGGAAAACGAAGCGGACACGATTGCACACACACACTTTCTTGTAAAGGATGCGATTGAGCGCCAGCTGGTTTCCGATGTTCCGCTTTGCACCTTTTTAAGCGGCGGGCTTGATTCCTCCATTATCAGCCGTGTTGCAAGCGATCGCAGCAGAAAAAGCGGCAGTATACTGGACACCTATTCGGTTGATTATGTTGAAAATGACAAATATTTTAAATCCAGCCTGTTCCAGCCAAACAAAGACAGTGATTTTATCGATATGATTTCCGATTATATCGGAAGCTGCCATCATAACATTGTACTGGACAATGCCGAGGTTGCCCGTGCACTTATCGAAAGTACCCATGCAAGAAATCTGCCCGGCTTTACGGATGTGGATTCTTCGCTTCTTCTGTTTTGCAGAGCGGTTAAAAAACAGCACACGGTGGCCCTTTCGGGTGAATGTGCAGACGAAATTTTCGGCGGCTACCCATGGTATCACAACAAGGATATTCTGTTTGAGGAAACCTTTCCATGGAGCCGATCTACCGATGTGCGTCAAAGCATTATTAAAGACGGACTGCTGAAAAACGGAGAGGAATATGCACACAGCCGTTACCTTGAAACCGTGAACAAAACCTCCTACCTTGAAGGAGAGAGCAAGACCGAAAGACGAATGCGGGAAATGTTCCGCCTGAATCTGGACTGGTTTATGCAGACGCTGCTTGTGCGCAAGGATGTGATGAGCATGGAAAGCTCGCTTGAAGTGCGTGTGCCATTCTGCGATTACAGAATTGTGGAATACGCCTATAATATGCCCTGGCACATCAAATCGCTTGACGGCAGGGAAAAAGGCGTTCTGCGAAAGGCGTTTGAAGATGTGCTGCCCTATGAAATCACATGGCGGAAAAAAAGCCCTTATCCCAAAACGCACAACCCTGTATATTTTGCTGAGGTTTGCAAAATGGTGCAGACGGTGCTTGATGATACCTCCACACCGCTTTACGAAATGCTGAATACAGACAAAATCAGGGAGCTGATGCAGAATCCGGATGCGCTTTCTGCCCCATGGTACGGCCAGCTTATGCGCGGGCCGCAGGTGCTTGCCTATATCGTGCAGATTTACTGGTGGATTAAGGATAATGATGTTCGGTTTGTTTGAAAATTTATTTTTAAAGCTGTATGTTTTTGCATACAGCTTTCATTTTTATAATTTAAGTTTTTCACATAATTTTTCTAAACTGTTTTTCTCATTTTCCTGCATATTTGCCGTAATCCATGCATCTATTTTATCCTTTTTCTTTCTGGGAATAATATGAAAATGCAGATGAAATACAGACTGCTGTGCGGCTTCTTTATTTGCATTTAAAATATTGATTCCATCATATCCGCAGTTTTCTGTAAAATGCGTGCTTACTGCTTGAACCGTTTTCATAACCTGAGAAAGTGTTTCTTCACCGCAATCCAGAATATTTTCAAAGTGTTTTTTCGGCACTACAAGCGTATGCCCCTCAACATCATTGGAAACATCCAGAAAGGCAAGGGTATATTTATCCTCATAGATTCTATAACACGCTGCTTCGCCGTTTATGATTTTACAGAATATACAATCAGCATTCATTGTTCTTTCTCCTTTTCATAAAAAATAATTGTCATTCTTTTATTGACCTGTTTTCTCTCATCGTATTCGCGGTAGCCGAGTTTTTCATAAAGATGAATATTGTTTTTCTCTTCGAAAATGGTATCAAGACACCACCGTTTTTTATCGGAATACAGCTGTTCGGCAAGATGCAGTGCCTGCTGCCCGATACCCTTATTTCCGTATTTCTTAAGAACACAGAATCTTGCAAGCCGAACACAATCCGGTTTTGCAATAAGTTCCAGCATACCTGCTTTTCTGCCGTTTTGAAGCACCCAATACGGTGTAATGCTGCTGTTCAGAAAATGGCGGCTGAAGCGAAGCAAACCTTCTGTGGCAGGGCTTGTTTTGAAATCCTTATACTTTTTCAGCGTTTGGCTGAAGCCTTTTATCTGAAAAAGCCATGCAAAAAGCATTTCCCTGTTTTTGATTTTTACCAGTTCAACAAACATAATAAAACACTCCGCAAAATAAAAATAAACCGCTGACAAACAAAGTGTTCATCAGCGGTTGAAATAATAAAATCAGCTTTATGATTTATGAACCTCAAAATGAACACACGGCAAACAGCCCCATGCAGAATACACAGGGTAAGAATAGCCATAAATATTCATTTTTGAGCTGAATACGATCATCATTTTCTTCCTTTTGCTGTTTTTTTCATAGTAACAGACAAACAAGTATCTTGTCAATACAATTATTTATGATATTTGGAATTGGCACTTATGGAAAAAGCACGGTAAACCTGCTCTAAAAGCACCATTCTGGCAAGCTGATGCGGCAGGGTCATTTTTCCGAATGACAGTTTTATTTTTCCAAGCGCTTTTACTTCATCGGAAAGTCCGAAGGAACCGCCTATAATAAATGTTAAAGCGGAATACTCCATTGACACTCTTTCAAGCGCAGCTGAAAAATCAGGAGAAGAATATTCCCTGCCCTCTATGCACAGCGGGATAACCGTACTTCCTTTGGGGATTTTTGAAAGAATCCGGCTTCCCTCTTTTTCAATTACATTTTTAATCTGTAAATCAGACGGATTATCGCCGCATTTTTCCTCTGCAATTTCAATGATATTTACCCTTGCATAGGCACCGAGCCGTTTTATATATTCGGCACAGCCGTCCCTTAAATACGGTTCCTTAAGTTTTCCCACACAGATAACATTTACATTCATCATAAAATGATAAGCCCCCCGTCATTTTCAGGCTGGGAAACAAAAAGTCTGAAATCCGCATTTTCCCGTGCGCCGATTTCATCAAGCGCGGCAAGTGCATTTTGCCTTGCGATTTCGGGCATATTGTTTTCTCTGCTTAAATGCGAAAGCACAAATCTGGTTGTGCCGCCCTGTAAAAGCTCTTTTATAAATTCACCTGCCGCAAAATTTGAAAGATGCCCTCTGGCAGAAAGAATCCTTTTCTTCAGAATATAGGGATAACTGCTGTTTTCAAGCATGGAAACCTCATGGTTGGATTCAAGAAAAATCATATCTGTGCCCGTAAGTGTTTTTTTAGCATCATCGGTTACATACCCTGTATCCGTGCAGACGGATATTCTGCGTCCGTCCGGCATTGTGAATTTATAGCCGAGACAGGCAGAGGAATCGTGGGAGTTTCTGAAGGCTTCAACGCCAAAAGCACCTATTTCAAGGGATTTATCTATTTCAAAGCCATTTATTTTTTCATTTACGGTGCCTGTTCTTCTGAGCTCCTCCATCGTTTCGGGTGCAGCAAAAACAGGAATGTTAAATTTGGATGCAAAAACTCGGATTCCCGAAATATGATCGCTGTGTTCATGTGTAACAAACACAGCCTTTAAGTTTTCGGGTGAAACACCGATTCTGTTTAGCGCATATTCACATCTTCTGGCAGAAACACCTATATCCACAAGCACGCCGCCGCTGTTATTTCCTATGTAAATTGAATTTCCGCTGCTGCCTGAAAACAGCTGACAAGCCTTCGCCATAAAACTCTCCGTTTACTTTATTCAAAAAAGGGCGACTGTACGCCGCCCTTAAAAATTTCTTATCCTGCATTTACAATGCTTTCTGCCTCTGTTGTTTTAATCCGCTTAATATCGGCACCGAGTGCTGCGAATTTCTGAACAACATCCTCGTAGCCGCGGTCTATATACTGAATATCCTCAATAACCGTTTCGCCTTTCGCAATAAGGCCTGCAATAATCATTGCCGCACCTGCACGAAGATCGGTTGCTTTAACCTTAACACCGGATAATTCATCCACACCGTCAATTACGGCAAGCTTACCGTCCACCTGAATATTGGCGCCCATTCTGGTAAGCTGGCCAACATACTGAAAACGGTTATCCCAAACGGATTCCGAAAGAAGCGATGTTCCGTGTGCCACGGAAAGCAGCACTGCCATCTGCGGCTGCATATCTGTCGGAAAGCCGGGATGCGGCATGGTTTTTACATTGCATTTATTCAGTGCTTTATATCTTGTAACACGAACCGCATCATCATATTCAATAACCTCTGCGCCGGCCTCAATCAGTTTTGCACTGATGGATTCCAGATGCTTTGGTATTACATTCTTTACAAGCACATCGCCTCCGCAGGCTGCTGCAGCAACCATATATGTGCCCGCTTCAATCTGATCAGGAATAATCGAATAGGTGCAGCCGTGAAGTTTTTCTGCACCCCTGATTTTAATAACATCCGTTCCTGCGCCCCTTACATCAGCACCCATAGAGTTCAGAAAGTTTGCCAGATCAACAATATGGGGTTCTTTGGCAGCATTTTCAATAACCGTAAGCCCCCTTGCAAGAACTGCAGCAAGCATTACATTTATTGTTGCACCGACAGAAACATTATCCATATATATAGATGTGCCCACCAGCTTTTCAGCCTTTGCACAAACCATGCCGTTTACAATATCAACATCTGCCCCCAGCATTTTAAAGCCCTTTATATGAAGATCAATCGGACGGGTGCCGAAATCGCAGCCGCCGGGCATTGCCACCTCAGCATTTTTAAACCTGCCGAGCATTGCACCTATCAGATAATAACTTGCTCTGAAATGCGATGCAAGCTCATAGGGAACACTTTTATTCCGAAGTGCCTGGGAATCAATTTCGATTGTATCGGAATTGATCATTTTTACAGTTGCACCCATACAATCCAGTATCTTGATAATCAGGGATACATCTGAAATTTTAGGTATATTTTCTATTCTTACCACATCATTTGCAAGAATAGCAGCAGGTATAATAGCAACCGCTGCATTTTTTGCACCGCTTATATTCACATCACCAAAAAGCTCATGACCGCCGTTGATAACAAAATTCTCCAAAACGATTACCTCTTAATTTGAAACAAAATATATAAAAACATCGCAGAAATCAACATATAAATATATGAAATCCCAAAAGCAAAAATAGCACTTTTGATCATACTTTTGACATTATAGCAAAGTGTAAATAAAAAATAAACCCCTTTTAATATTTCGATACCCTTTTGTAATATTTAAAAATGTCGCAAAACAACAATATATATGGCAAATACGCATATAAAAGTGCAAAATATCGTAATAAAAAAATTTTTTAAAAATTTTTTCTGACCGCCTTTTACAATATTTACAAAAACATTACAGGCATTTTTGTTTACGCAGGTTTCAATTTCAGCGTTTGTTTTTATCTTATCAGATATATTATTCGAGAAATAAGTTTACTTATTACTTAAATTAAAAGTTATTTAATTGAATTTTTTCGATTTTTTAATTAAAAATTCAAAAAAAACTGAGCTGCCGCAACACAGCCCGGCAAATATACGGTTACTTAATCTTTGTTACTTTATCCCCTTTCACAAGATAAACATGCTCTGCTATATCCATCATCGCCTTATCATTCATAGAATCCGTATAAAAATTTTCTATCTGACAGTCCGGATAAAGCGCATTAAAAATTTTAACCTTGTTTTCAAGAAAGCACAGGCGCGTAAATTTACCCGTTTTTTTATCGATGCTTGAACCCACATAATTTTTGATATGCATTCTTTTCATAATTTCATCCAGAATAAAATCCGTTGTGCCTGAAACGATTATATCGCTGTCTTTTCTTACCGTGCTGTACCACGGCTTTATTTTCTTTTCGTTTTTATTCCAGAAATCAACCACACTTTCCTGCAAATCACCCATATTTACATAATAGCCCTCCAGAAAAGAAGCATATGCTTCAATGGCCTCTTCAATATTGAAAAGATGCAGCGCATCCTTAACTGCAATTACAAGCAGTTTCGGTATGTATTTCCAGATTTTAATATCGCGGCGCACATAATATAAAATAAAATCCACAAGCGTTTCGCCCCTGTAAATTGTATTGTCAAAATCATATACATTTACTTTCATTCCCAATTCTCCTTTAAACGGAACTTTATAAAACCATAGTAACAAATTGCCCGAAATAAATCAACAAATACTGTTTTTTCAGTCATTATTTTATAATATTATAATTAAATCTTGACAGAAAAAGAATTTAATTATATATTAGAATAAGTATATCTAATATCAGCGTTTCGAAAGGAACTTAATTATATGAAGGATTTGAAAGAAAAAATCACTGCACTTAAGGCAGAAAAAAACGCAGTCATCCTTGCCCATTATTATGTGTCGCCCGATGTGCAGGAAATTGCCGATTATGTGGGAGACAGTTTTTATCTTGCCAAGATTGCAAAATCCTCTGATGCAGAAACAATTGTGTTCTGCGGCGTGGAATTTATGGGAGAATCTGCAAAAATTCTCAGCCCTGAAAAAACCGTGCTTATGCCCGATGCTTCGGCGGACTGCCCCATGGCACACATGGCTTCTGCCGAAAGCGTGCTTGAAATGAAAAAAAAATACAGCGATCTTGCCGTTGTATGCTACATAAATTCCTCGGCAGAGCTGAAAACCGTTTCCGATGTATGCGTTACAAGCGCAAATGCACTGAAAATCGTAAATGCGCTGCCAAATGAAAACATTTATTTTATTCCCGATAAAAATCTTGGTTCCTTCGTTCGGAAAAATTCGGATAAAAACATCCTTCTTAATGAGGGATGGTGTCCGATTCACAACAATATCACAGCCGAAAGCGTTAAAAAGCTGAAGAATAAACATCCATGCGCCAAGGTGCTTATGCACCCGGAATGCACAGAGGATGTGCTTTCCTGTGCCGATTATATCGGTTCAACAAGCGGTATTATTGAATACACGGAAAAAAGCCCGGAAAAGGAATTTATAATTATAACGGAAATCGGTGTGATTTACGAATTGCAGAAACGCAATCCGAACAAAAAATTCTATTTTCCCGAACCGCTTCCTGTTTGTGCAGATATGAAAAAAATTACTGCTGAAAAGGTTTACAGCTGTCTTAGGGATAATCTGAATAAGGTTGAAATAGATGATAAAACAAGGGAAAAGGCATTGATTCCGCTGAACAGAATGCTTGAGCTTGCAAGGTAATGCTTATGGAAAACAGAAATGTTATCAAAACAGATATAACCATAGTCGGCAGCGGCATTGCAGGGCTGTTTGCCGCTTTATGCCTGCCTGAGGACAAGGAAATCCTTGTCATTACAAAGGAACAACTTAAGGAATGCGACTCCTATCTTGCACAGGGCGGCGTGTGCGTTTTAAAAAACATAGAGGATTTTGACTGCTATTTCGAGGATACAATGAAAGCAGGTCATTATGAAAACAACCCCGAAAGTGTTAAGGTTATGATAGAATCCTCTCCGGATGTTATAAATACGCTGGTTGAGTTAGGTGTTAAATTTGACACAGATACAGACGGTGATTTTGATTACACACGGGAGGGTGCACACCGCCGCAACAGAATCCTTCATCACAAGGATGAAACAGGCAAGGAAATAACAGCAACGCTTCTTTCCATTGCACAGCAGCATAAAAATATAACCTTTGTTGCCCGCACAACGATGATTGATATTCTGGAGAAAGACAATATCTGCTACGGAATTGTGTGCGAGGACGAATTCGGAGAAATGGGAACGATTATCTGCCAGGATGTAATTCTTGCAACAGGCGGAATCGGCGGTCTTTTTCATAATTCCACCAATTTCCCCCATATTACCGGTGATGCTTTTGCACTTGCTTTAAAGCACGGCATTGCACTTCAGGATATAAATTATATTCAGATTCACCCCACAACACTTTACAGCAAAAAAAGCGGCAGGCGCTTTCTGATAAGTGAAAGCGTAAGGGGCGAGGGCGCCGTGCTGCTGAATGAAAACGACGAAAGATTTACGGATGAGCTTCAGCCAAGGGATATTGTTACCGAAGCAATCTGCAGGGAAATGAAAAAATTCAAAACCGATCATGTTTATATCACGCTTCCGGGAATGACAAGCGAGGAGGCAGAAAAGCGTTTTCCGAATATATTTGAAGCCTGCATGGAAGAAGGCTATGATATAACAAAAGACAAAGTGCCTGTAACTCCCGGCCAGCATTATATGATGGGCGGTGTAAAAACAGACATTAACGGAAAAACCTCTATGGCACATCTTTATGCAGTCGGCGAAACTGCCTGCAATGGGGTGCACGGTAAAAACAGGCTTGCTTCCAACAGCCTGCTAGAAAGCCTTGTGTTTGCAAAACGCGCAGCAGATGTAATTGCCGGGGATAAGGATGTAAAAAGCGATGATATTCCGTTTGCAGACCTTGCACAATACCCCGAAAAGGCGGAGCGTGAAGCAGAATTCAGGCATCTTATAATGGATGAAATTAAAAGAAAGGATAAGGCCTTTTATGATAAATGGTGTAACAATGAAAATTAATGTGGATGATTATATTCTGAACACATTAAAAGAAGACATAACAAGCGAGGATGTTTCAACAAATGCTGTTATGCCCGATGACAGGCAGGGAAAGGCAGAGCTGATTTGCAAGGAAAGCGGCATTATCTGCGGACTTGGTATTTTTGAGCGCACTTTTAAGCTGCTGGACAATACGGCCCGTTTTGAAACAAATGTTAAGGACGGCGATGCTGTTCAGAAAGGCCAGCTGATCGGTATAATTTACGGGGATATCAAAGCCATTCTTTCAGGCGAAAGAACCGGGCTCAATTATCTTCAGCGGATGAGCGGAATTGCCACAATTACAAAGGAATATACGGACGAGCTCAAAGGATATAAAACCGTTCTTCTGGACACCAGAAAAACCACGCCGAATATGCGCCCATTTGAAAAATATGCCGTAACGGTCGGCGGTGCAACCAATCACCGTTATAATCTTTCGGACGGCGTACTTCTTAAGGACAATCATATCGGTGCGGCAGGCTCCATTACCAAAGCAATTCAGATGGCAAAGGCATATGCCCCGTTTGTAAGAAAAATTGAAATTGAAACAGAAACGCTTGAACAGGTTCGGGAAGCCCTTGATGCAGGTGCAGACATCATTATGCTGGATAATATGGATAACGAAACCATGCAAAAGGCCGTTGAAATGATAAACGGAAAGGCCGAAACCGAATGTTCGGGCAATGTAACAAAGGAACGGCTTAAGGAAATTGCCGAAATCGGAGTGGACTTTGTTTCCTGCGGCGCATTAACGCATTCTGCGCCGATTATGGATATAAGCCTTAAAAACTTAACACCCACAGAATAATTCTTTTCATTGCATAATAGAATGAAAAGAGGAGGAATGAATATGACGGAAAAAAGACTGAATATTATTGTTGATAACTGCCCGCAGAATCACAAATGCCCTGCCGTTAAGGTTTGCCCGGTGGGTGCATTATCACAGAAGAATTTTGAGGCACCCGAAATCAACCATGAAAAATGCATAAAATGCGGAAAATGTTCAAATTTCTGCCCGAAAAAAGCATTAGTGTTATAAAGAAATGCAGGGAAAAAGTTCCCTGCATTCTTTTTATATTCTGATTTACACATTACTGTCTGCTGCCGAACAGCTGTACACTGCTGCTGACAGAAAAAACCTCCTGATTATTCACAGAAACCGAATTTTTGTCTGTATGAATTTCGGCAGAAATACCGTATTGATTCTGAGCATTTCCCGTATCCGCACTGTAAAGCCTGTAATCACCGCCCACAATTTTATCGCTGCTTATAATAATGGTTTTAAAACCCTTCGGCGCTATAAAGCTGATTACGGCTTCCTCGCCGGTCCATAAAGAAACAAGCGTATCTCTTGCTATATTCTGATTCAGTGTAAAAGCGACTGTATTCTGCTTGCTGCTGTTTTCAGGAAGTTCAATCATATCACTGCCAAGTGCAACAACCGTGCCGCCGTTGATGGTATACCCCAAATCTGTGTCAATTCCGGAATCTCCGCCTGTATCACTGCCGATAACAAAAACCATTCCCCCGTTAATTACGGCATTTTTATTGGAATCTATTCCATCACCTGAAGCATTCACATATATATTGCCGCCGTTTACCGTAATTTCAGCGCCATCACCGCCTGCGTTGATTCCGTCATCATTCGAGGAGATAACAAAAGTGCCGCTGTTTATGGTTATATCTGCTGCTTCTGTGGCAATGCCTTCACCCTCATTCTGATTTCCGTTTACGGTAAGTTTTCCGTTTCCTTTAAAGATCAGCTCGCAATTGCTGAAAATACAGCCGTCATATTCCGAATTGCCGCCGTCAGAAAGCGTGTTTTCGCTTCCATCGCTTAACTGAACGGTTAATGATTTTGCTGCCAGACCGATTATCGCAGCTGTTTTTTCATTTGTAATTTCAACATTATTCAATAAGATTTCAACATCTTCGTTTTCTGCATCAATGATAACGGAATGATTAAATGAACCGCTGATTTCATAACTTCCGCCCTTTGTAATTGTAACATCTGTATTCTGACTGTTCAGATCAATCTGCTGTGCATTTACCGAATTGTTTTTGTCCAGATCAACCTTATCCTTTTCCGTCTGCGTTTGTTCAATTCCTCTGCTGTTCTTCAGAAAAGAATTCGTGACGGCAGATATTCCTGCCGTAAGATAGCTTGAAAACAGAGCAATACTTAAAACAAATATAATTGCCTTATCCCTGTTTTTTATAAACCGCCTGTTTCTTATACTCAGCAAAAGATAAAGCAGGCTTGCCGAAAATACGATGCTGAATACAGCGATAAGAGCAATGTGCACACTTGTTAAACGATTTTCAGTCTGCTTGAAATCCCCACCGTTCAGCATTTTTTCTCCGCCGTTTTCATTCGGAACAGCACTATCCGGAATGGCGGGCGGTTCATTCTGAGGAAGACTGTTTTCCGCAATCGGTTGATTTGTGCGTTCTGCACTGTTCATTCCCGGCAGCTTTTCCTTTGTTGCCGCATCCTTTACCGTAAATGCAATTCCCGCTGCCGAAACAACCATAAGAACCAGCAGAACTATTGCTTTGATTTTGTTTTTCATACATCTATTCCTTTCTCAATCGGTTTTCACCGGAAACTGATATACAAAGAATAATGGAAACTTATGACATAACAGAAAATAAATTTTTTCCAAAAACAGAACTTTATATAAATTGTTTATGAACCGTTTTTTATTTTTCTCTTTCATTTTAACAATTTTTAGGTTACAATAATAAATATAAGTCTGTTCAGGCAGATTCAATTCAGAAAACTGAAAATTTATTATGATACGGAGGAAACTATTATGGAAATTACAAAAAACAATTTTGAAGCCGAGGTTATGCATTCCGATAAACCTGTGCTTCTTGATTTCTGGGCATCCTGGTGCGGCCCTTGCCGCATGCTTGCCCCTGTTGTTGAGGAAATTGCAGATGCTTACAGCGGCAAACTTAAGGTGGGCAAAATAAATGTGGACGAAGAAAATGCACTTGCGGCACAGTTCGGAATTGCAAGCATTCCCACCGTTGTAATCATTAAAGACGGAAAAATTGTTAATAATTCCGTTGGCTTTATTCCCAAGAACGAGCTTGAGCAGATGATTAACGAATCATTATAAACATAAAGGGCTGCATTTAGTTAGAATGTGGCCCTTTTATATTAATATTATATCGTTTCATAGTAAGAAAAATGATTGGCATTGTCCTTTAAATACTGTGAATACCCTGTTATCAGCCTTGCATATTCATTTTTCGTTTCTTCAGGAAGCCCCTGTTATATAAATGATTTTCATTTTCTAATCCTTTCTGAAAATATCAAGCATATGAATGGAAAACCCAACCAAATCTTCCCGTTCACATATGGATTCCAGAAAATCCATATAAAGCCTGAATTCCTTATCATTCAGTTTATTAAATCGGTTATCAAAAACATAGGAAAGCATATCCACGCCGACAAAATGCAGACGCGTAACCGGATAACGCTTCATCATTTCATCTATTTCCGACTTTCGGTAAAGACTGAAAACCTGTTTCGGTGTTGCACGGAAATCAGATGAAACAAACCCGTTTTTCATTTGTTTTGTAATTTCCCGATTTGCAAAAAATTTGTAAATGCAGGTATCGTTATTGCAGTATGCCGCAAAAACAACAGCACCTTTCTTTGCTGTTCTGATGGCTTCGCTTAACGCTGCGTGCCGTTCTTTATCCGTGAACAGATGATACATCGGCCCAAGCAGAAGCACAATATCATAAGACTTGCTTTCAAGAAAGTTTAAGTCACAGGCATTACCCTCAAAAATACGGATTTTATGATGCGGTTTCAGCTTTTTCTTCATCATTTCAATATTATGCGGCACAAGTTCAACTGCGTCAACAGAATATCCCCTCTCGGCAAGTGCAACGGAATATCTGCCTGTACCTGCACCGATTTCCAGAATTCTGGATTGAGCCGTTAAATATTTTTCAATATATTTCATCGTTATTAAATATTCGGGAAGATGGCTTTTGGACAAAAGCCTGTTTTCCTCATCATATTTATTATAAAATGCTTTGATTTTATCCATAATTACCCTCCAAAAAAAATAACTGCTGACAAACCTTGTGTTCATCAGCAGTTTTGTTAAATCTGAAAACAAAAGCTATAAAATTCCAAACTGAACACAACACGAATAAACCCTAACCTGCTGGCAGGGCTGCGGCTGTGTATTCAACTTTACAAATAAATTTTTCATCTCAATTACCTCTTTTTCAGTATAACACCAATAAAAGCAAAATTCAACAGGCTTTATTCAAGAAACAAAAAGGGCACAAACGGTATGTTTGTGCCCTTTTCCGATATACTATTTAGTTTTAAGATATTCGTCAATCGCGGCAGCAGCAGCCTTACCTGCACCCATTGCCTTAATAACAGTTGCAGCACCTGTAACAGCATCTCCGCCGGCAAATACGCCTTCTCTTGAGGTTCTGCCTGCTTCATCGGTAACAATACCGCCACGGCTGTTTACCTCAAGCCCTGCCGTGGTTGCCTTGATAAGCGGATTCGGCGAAGTGCCGATTGCCATAATCACACAGTCAGCCTCTATAATATGCCCGCTTCCCTGAACTGTAACAGGTCTTCTTCTGCCTGAATCATCCGGCTCGCCGAGCTCCATTTTCACACATTCAATGCCGCACACATTTTTATTTTCATCCCCAAGAATACGCACAGGATTTGTAAGCGTTTTAAATTCAATCGTTTCCTCCATTGCATGTTCAACCTCTTCTGCTCTCGCAGGGATTTCATCAAGCGAACGGCGGTAAATAATATAAACCTTTTCTGCCCCAAGGCGAATAGCCGAGCGTGCCGCATCCATTGCAACATTTCCGCCGCCGACAACGGCAACCTTTTTGCCGTGCTGAACAGGCGTTCTGCTTCCCTCTTTATAGGCTTTCATAAGATTGATTCTGGTAAGAAATTCGTTTGCAGAGTAAACGCCCTTCAGATTTTCGCCTTCAATGCCCATAAATCTGGGAAGACCTGCACCTGAGCCGATAAATACAGCATCATACTCATTGAAAATATCATCAACGGAAATGCTTTTTCCAACCACAACATTTGTTTTAAAATCAACACCGGCGGCCTTAAGCCCCTCAACCTCTCTGGCAACGATGGCCTTGGGAAGCCTGAATTCGGGAATTCCGTAAACCAGCACACCGCCTGCAATATGCAGGGCTTCAAATACAGTAACCGCATATCCCATTTTGGCAAGATCGCCTGCACAGGTAAGTGAGCTCGGGCCGGAACCGATAACAGCAACCTTTTTTCCGTTTCTCTGAACATCTGCCGTTTTGATTTCTGCATTTGCATTATGATAATCGGCAACAAAGCGTTCCAGCCTGCCGATGGAAACGGCATCGCCTTTAATTCCTCTTACACACTTTGCTTCACACTGCTTTTCCTGGGGGCATACTCTGCCGCACACGGCAGGAAGCGCAGAGCTGCGGCTGATAACTTCATATGCTTTTTCAAATTCACCCTGTGCAACATATGCAATAAATTCGGGAATATAGATATTTACGGGACAGCCGCTTACACAGGGTTTATGCTTGCAGTTTAAACAGCGTTTTGCCTCCGCAATCGCCGTTTCGGCATCATAGCCGAGTGCAACCTCTTTAAAATTTCTGTTTCTTACAAGCGGATCCTGCGCGGGCATGGGATTTCTTTTTGTAATATCCATTATTGAACCTCCTTATTCAGAAGATTACAGCTTGCTTCTCTTTCAAAGGTTTTATAGATTCCGCTGCGTTCCATTGCCTCATCAAAATCAACAAGATGACCGTCAAACTCAGGGCCGTCAACGCAGGCAAACTTTGTTTCACCGCCAACGGTTAAGCGGCAGCCGCCGCACATGCCTGTGCCGTCCACCATAATGGGATTCATGGAAACCACGGTTTTAATGCCGTATTGCTTTGTTAGAAGCGAAACAAACTTCATCATAGGAAGCGGACCGATTGCAATAACAAGATCATATTTTTCGCCGATTTCAATAAGCTTTTTAAGCGCATCGGTTACAAAGCCCTTTTCGCCTGCCGAGCCGTCATCGGTAACAAGCACATATTTGTCTGAAACGGTCTTAAACTCCTTTTCCAGAATAACAATATCCTTATTTCTGAAACCTACCACGGAATGAACCTCCGTTCCAATCCCGAAAAACTTTTTGGCAACGGGATAGGCAATTGCCGAACCTACGCCGCCGCCGACAACGGCAACCTTTTTGTAACCGTCTGTTTTTGTGGCATTGCCGAGCGGACCCACAAAATCCTCTATGAAATCGCCTTCTTCTTTTTCATTAAGAAGTGAGGTTTCCGCACCTACAATCTGAAAAATAATGGTTACGGTTTGTGCATCTCTGTCATAATCGGCAATCGTGAGCGGCACACGCTCTCCGTTTTTATCAACACGAAGAATGATAAATTGCCCCGGCTCTGCCTTGGCAGCAACAAACGGAGCTTCAATAACCATTCTGGTTACCGAATCATTCAGTTTTTCTTTTTTAACAATTTTATACAAAACAAATCATCTCCGATTTTTCATCACTGTTTATTTATATGTATAAAACCGCATCCTAAACGATACGGTTTTATTAAATAAAAATTATATATGAACTAATTATTTTTTACAATAGAAAATTCTTTGTTTTTCAATATTTGTACTAAATCATCATTGCTTTCAATCATTTTTTCAGTAATTATGCCACCCCTTGCAAGATTCTTAACCGTGTGAAAATCGGAGCCGCTCACCATCAGCTTTCCGCTTTTTTCTGCCCATGCATATGCCTTTTCATTTTCCCCGGAGGAACATTTTCCGTTAAAAACCTCTATTCCGTCAAGATATTTTAAGCCCGCACGGGTAATATAAGGGCGAAACGGATGTGCCTGATAAAGAAGGAAACCGTTTTCATCACAGAATTTTCTCATTTTTTTAACACCGCACATCATCAGGTTGCCTGCATGATAAAGAAATTCCTCGGTTACACCGTAAATCAGATAATCATTTCCCGAAGCGTAATGGCGAAGCTCCATTCCGAGCAGAACCGTAAAACCCTGCCCTGCTGCCGCTTTCATTCGTCGGTATCCTTCAAGATAAAAATCAATCTGGCTCTGCGGATTCCAGTTGGGTATAAAAGTAAGCGGGCTGTAATGATCTGTTACTACAATGCCGCTGTAGCCATTTTCCCGATAAAGCCTTACAATTTCTTCTGGAGCAACCCTGCCGCATCTTGATGTGCAGCCTGTGTGGCAGTGCATTTCATAAATATAGCTCATCTGTTTTCTCCTTCGGCAAAACAATTCACTCCAATACATATTAGCACAGATTGCTTTAAATTATCAACATAATTTATAAATATTAAATCATAAAAATCTGCAAAATAATTTTCCAGAAAAATACAGCTTTTGTTTCGTATACATTTCACCTTTATGTGCAAAATATTACAGAGAAAATTACATTTTAAGGGAGAATTATAATATGAAAGCAACAGGAATTGTAAGACGAATTGATGATTTGGGAAGAATTGTAATACCAAAGGAAATCAGACGCTCTTTCAGAATAAAAGAAGGAGATCCGCTTGAGATTTTCACAGATGCAGAGGGCGAAGTGATTTTCAAAAAGTATTCACCGATCGGCGAGCTTTCAAATTTTGCAAATCAGTATGCAGAGGTGCTGCATAAAAGCGGCGGACTGCCGGTTGCCATTATGGATAATGACCATGTTATTGCAGCCTCGGGCATCAGCAAGCGAGAAATTCTTGAAAGGCGCATAACCAAAAATATCGAAGAGCTTATGGAAAACAGAGCCATCCACATCCGAACAAACGATGTTCCTGCCATCAATGCAATCGAAGGTTTCAGCAGAAAGGCAAATGTTGTTTATCCGATTATTTACGGCGGAGATGTTTCAGGCGCAGTTGCTCTTATTGAGGATGAATCACATGAACCGCCCACGGAAACAGATATAAAACTGGTTCAGGTTGCTGCCGCTTTCCTCGGAAAACAGATGGAATAAAAAAATAATCCTGCTTTTCCAGGCAGGATTATTTTTTATTCCAGCACTTAATTTTCGGCAATTATTTGTTAATAAACCACAAAAAAGTTATTTATTTCCTTTGATTTATATTCAAATAACAGAATGTTGCACAAATATATTGACTTTTTTTGATTCTGTTATATAATGGACTCAACAAAGCAGATAAACGCTTTGTTGAAAAGCCTTTGGCTTTCACATAAATTTTACCCCTTTGGAAAAAGCTGTCGTCCCCTCGGCAGCTTTTTTCATTTTCATCTGCAAATTCCCATCGAATTTGATTGTAAATATTGCACAAAAGTTTTAGCCTCATTTTGTTTATTATATTCACCACACAGAAAGTTAAGAAAACAACTTGCTTTCATAAATTTCAGGAATATAATAGAGGCAGTTAAAAAATCAAGTTGCGGTTGAACGAGGTTATTATGAAAAAAATTGAAACAGAAATATACGGTTATTTTAAAGATATGTTTGCACAGCAGAATATGCCAAAAAGGGTTATTCTTTCCTTTATCAGCATTATTATCATGGGGCTTGGAATTTCTCTTTTTTCCATATCCGGCTTCGGCGTGGATCCGTTTACATCCATGAATATGAATATTTCGTCTGCCTTCGGCATTGGCTTCGGAACCTATCAGCTTATCGTGAATGCTGCTATTCTGCTTTATGTTGTTCTGATTGCCCACAGAGGTCTTGTAGGTCTGGGAACTGTGTTTAATATGGTTGGCTGCGGCTATGCATGTGAATTTTTTGAAGGTATATTTAAACCCTTTGCCGAAAGAAATGATGCCATACAATTCAGAATTGCATTTCTGCTTGCCGGCATCGCAGTGCTCTGCTTTGCGTGCTCCTTGTTTTTTACGGCAAATATCGGCGTTGGTCCTTATGATGCACTTGGTTTTATGCTCAGCCGCAAAACAAAGCTTTCTCACAAATGGGTAAGAATCATAACGGATATTACGGTTATTGCAATCGGACTTGTAATCAGCGGCGGCGTATCCGCATTATGCAGCGGCAATTTCTCAGAAATCCGGAATATCGGCATCGGCACAATCATAACAGCATTGTGCATGGGGCCGTTGGTTAATATTTTCAATAAAACCGTATCCTTAAAAATTTTAAACACAAATTATGAAAAGCTCTTTAAAGAAGCAGCCCTATTTCTAATTAAAGGCGCTCTTTTAAAAAACACAAAGCCTGTAGCCATTAAGGCAGAAATAACCTTTTATTCAGATCCATACCGTATTTTAAAATAATCAGTCTTAAAATAAAAATACCCTGTGAAATTTTATTTCACAGGGTATTTTTATGCAGCATTTATTCTTTTCCGTTCCAGCAGTAAGTGCAAAGCTTTTCAGGCTCTATTCCAACGGATTCAATCATATCATCCAGACGGTGATAGCGAAGCGTTGTAAAGTGGAGCAACTCGCAGATTCTGTCTATCATTTTCTGATATTTCTCACTATCGGGATCTGTGTATTCGGCAAGCACCTCTTTGCTGACATTGTCGCCCTCAAATTCCTTGATAACACGGCGTGTAATCAGCTCCATTTCAGAGGAGGAGCGGGAGAAATTAAGATATTTACAACCATAGAAAAGTGGCGGGCATGCAGGGCGGATGTGAACCTCCTTTGCACCGCTGGCATACAGAAATTCTGTTGTTTCGCGAAGCTGTGTTCCCCTTACGATGGAATCATCAATCAGAAGCAGACTTTTGCCCTCTATCAAATCGTGAATCGGAATCAGCTTCATTTTTGCAATCAGATCTCTTTTGCTCTGGTGTGTTGGCATAAAGGAACGCGGCCAGGTTGGCGTATATTTAACAAACGGCCTTGAAAACGGCACACCTGATTCATTTGCATAGCCTATGGCATGAGCAATACCCGAATCGGGAACACCTGCAACAATATCCGGTTTGACATTATCGCGGCGTGCAAGCGCCTTTCCGCAGTTATAACGCATTTTTTCAACGCTTATTCCCTCATAAGAGGAAGACGGATAACCGTAATAAATCCACAGAAATGTGCAGATTTTCATATCTTTTCCGGGTGCAGCGATAGTTTTTATACCGTCCGCTGTCATCACGGCAATTTCACCCGGTCCAAGTTCTTTATAATCCTTATATCCCAGATTAAGATAAGCAAAGCTTTCAAAGCTGAAGCAGTAGCCGCTGTCCTTCTTTCCGGCAACAACAGGTGTTCTGCCCAGCTTGTCCCTTGCTGCAAAAATGCCCTTTGGTGTAAGAATAAGCATACTCATAGAGCCGTCTATGATTTCCTGTGCATATCTGATTCCGTCAATAAAATTATCCTTCTGGTTAATAATTGCCGCAACCAGCTCAGTAGGATTAATTTCTCCGTTGTGCATTTCAAAAAAATGTGTGTTTGTTTTTATGATTTCATCAACAATTTCATCTGCGTTGTTGATTTTTCCCACGGTTGTTATTGCAAAGGTTCCGTGATGCGAACGCACAAGAATCGGCTGCGCCTCAAAATCAGAAATACAGCCTATTCCCATCGTTCCGTGCATGGAATTTGATTCATCCGTAAACTTCGTTCTGAACGGTGCATTTTCAATATTGTGAATTGCCTTGTCAAATCCGTTTTCTTTGCTGTAAACTGCCATTCCTGCACGCCTTGTGCCGAGATGAGAATGATAATCTACGCCGAAAAACAAATCAAATACACAGTCTTCCTTTGATGCCGCGCCAAAAAATCCGCCCATAAACATCCTCCCGCATTCTATCAGTTTGTTATAAATTCGTTTCAGTAATGAAATGACCCACAAGTATTATATCAAATGAATTTCCATATTTAAAGTGGTAATTTATAAAAATTGAAACGAACATCCCGATATTTTTTATGCATTATTCTGCAAGCAGCATTTTATCAGCGTTGACAAATTATTAAATTTAATATATTATTATATCTGTAAATATGAATTATGGAAGGAAACTTCTGATGAAAAAATCTATTAATGCTGTTTATTTCTGTTTGCCTGCTGTTATTTATATCTCATGCAGCGCTCTTGCTTTTTTGCTTTGGAATTTATTTAATCAGGGCAGAACACCTGTTATTGCCACAAGCATTATTCTGTGTATTGCAGGAAGCCTTTTAAGTGGATTTTTCTCAATCGGAAAATACGGCAAAAGAGGTATGTATGCCGCAATCGGCATAACAGTTGCTGCTGTTGTGCTTTGGATTATTACCTATACATTGGATTTTATGCCTGCTGCATATGTTGCCGCAGCATTATCAAGCTATTTCTTTAATATATTAAGCTGTATGCCGTATTCAACACCCGAATATGCCATCTATATCGGATATGCCGCAGCATTAATCATTCCGCCCTGCTTAATTCTTTCAGGCCGCTTCATACGAATAAAAGCACATAAATGGCGTTAAATTCAGGAAACCGATTGCTTTTGAATATCAGGTTAAATATCCCGGAATCTTTGTTTTTATAAGGGTTCCGGTTGTTTTATTTGAATGAACTTTTCCAAAAAATAAAATAAATTAAAATAACTCTTGCAAAATGCAGAAAAATATGCAATAATATTTCTGCTAAAGTTAATCGAGGTGTGGCTCAGTTTGGTAGAGCACCACGTTCGGGACGTGGGGGTCGCAAGTTCGAATCTTGTCACCTCGACCAAAAAAGGCAGGTTTTTAACCTGCCTTTTCTTTATGTTCTTTATACAACAGACTTTGAACACTGCAATGTGCTGCTTTAGGATTGCAGTGTTCTTTTTTTGTTTGCCAAGCTCTTCTTCCTTATTTTAAAAAGGATTACGAAAAGAAATACAATTATCAGCCACAGACTGAGGCACCGGAATCTGCAAAATTCCGTAAACAGAGATATCCGATCTTTAATCCATATTAAAAAATATAACAATTAAGATTGTTTTGGCAAAGCCGGGAGAGAAATCACTCTGCTTTGCAATTTGCACAGGTATAACAGAATTCGCGCTGAATATCAGCAACAAGAATGGCAATCAACTCGCAGACTGTGGGTTCATTCTGCAATTCATACTTCGCCATTTCACACAGCTTTTCATTGTTTTCTGCCCATATCTTCCTTGATATGGTGCTGATATTTTTTACAAAAGAATGATAAGTGCAGCCATGGCTTTCAGCCAGCGGTTTGAAAATATTTTTTACGGCTGAAAACAGGCGTGTATCATCTTCTGTTGCAAGAATCAAAACCTCTTTAAGCTGATTATATCCCTTATAATTCTTGGTAACACCCAGCTGCTGCAATTTTTCATCTATAATTGTATTTAACATAATATAAACTCCTCAGCAAAATATAAAAAAGAGTCAGGAAAACTCGGGAATTTAAAGCACATCACTTCGCTGAAGCTTTATGGCTTTAATATGGTTTAATGCCTTTCTTCGTTATTTTGAAGGATATGCATAAACCACTACTGTTTCACTGCCGGCAGTTATGGTTGCTTTCATTCTGTAATGGCTGAAAATATTAATATTTCGCGTTTCTGTGTAAGACATACCCGTGCCATAATCTGTTTTGCTCCAAGTTTTAATGGTTTCATAGCCATTTGATTTTTCTTTTTGTAACTCTAATGTAGTTTTTAATGATGTTGAAGCTTTTACAGTTACAGAAGCATTACAGTGTGCTTTAATACCACTGATTAATATATAAGCACTATTTGTAGCAATGGTTGTATACATTGGCTGTATACCATAATCACCGTCATCTTCTGCTGCACTGGCACAGATATTGCAACTGAATACCATAAGCAACGATAAAAGAATCAATAATAATTGCTAAATCAACCTTTGAATAAACATCAAAATCATTATACGGAATTTCCGATTCCATTATTTCATCGGAAGAAAGTGTATTGATATATTTTTTCTCTTTTCTGTATCTGCTGATTGCAAAGCCTTCTGTAATTACCGAAACAAAACATTTTGTTCTTGGCGAATCCACCGTTCCGACCCTGTCAAAATTTTTTGCAATATAGAAAAAAGCGTCCTGCAGGATATCCTCAACATCTTCAGGTGTTTCGGCTTTGCTTCCTGCAATATGAGCCATCAAACCTCTGTATTTTTCATACAGCTGCTTAAATCTTTCCCTGTCTTCATAATTATCAATCAAATCAAAAAATGCTATCATTATCTATATCGCTCCAAAAAATAAAATTGTGAATTAAAAATATAGGTTAGTCAACCAAGAGTCGAATAAAATAAGGTTTAAATAAACAAATCCAAACTCATATTATACAAATTTTTGTTTAGCCAGGCTGTTTTATCGTATATTTTATAACAATATTATATACAATACAATCATAATGAAAATCAGTTGTCAATACATCAATATATTAAGGTAATATCGCTAATAATTAATGTAACTATTCTGTCGGTAAATATATTAAAATAGATACAGGTGGTGATTCGGCATGGATGATTATGGAATTTATGATACATTAACAGATTTGAAAAACAGCAGAAACTGGTCATATTACCGCTTTGCAAAGGAAAGTGGGCTACCTGAATCCACGGTTGCAAATGTTTTTAAAAGAAAAACCCTGCCGCAGATTGACACGCTGTTCTGTTTATGCAAAGGATTTGGCATTGATTTTTCGCATTTCTTCTGTGATGATGAAAAATACCGCAAATTATCATCTGAGGAAAAGGAAGCCCTGAAACTATGGGATTCTTTAAATTCAAACAATCAAAAATTAGTTAAAGAGCCGATGGGGCAACTACAAGGCAAACAATAAGACTTATATTAAAACGGGTGAAAGTGATTACTTTCACCCGTTTTTTATCAAAATATATGATAAGAAGATAAAAACCTGCTTTTTCGTTATTAAATGTTCGTTTATGTTAATAAATGTAATAATATGAACTTTTATCTTATTACATGTCTTATTTCGATTAAACTCTTCTTAGGCGAAGTTCATGAAAGCCGAAGGGGGAGAATTATTTATGCCGAACACAATAATAGATGAAAGATTACAGGCACTTGGCGTTACCAAGAATTACAAGGGTTATCACAAGCTGAAGCTTGTGATTGAACTTGCACTTGAAGATGAAGAAAAACTATATTCCGTTTCAAAAAATCTGTATCAGCCGATTGCGGAAAAATGCGGGTGTTCTGCGGGTTCAATCAGTCGAAATATACGCACCGTTATAGATAATATATGGAAAAACAATTATCATAATCTTTGCGTTATAGCCGGATTAAAATTAACCGAAAAACCAACGGTTACACAGTTCATTTCATTGCTTGTTGCTAATGTTCAGCGTTCCTCCATGGCCTCAGCCGTATAAAATAAAACTGAGCTTATTGAAAACAAACCAGCTGCACAGCCCATAAACAGCAAATTAAAAGCCCCTTTATTTTATAATAAAGGGACTTTTCGTCTGATACATTAGAATGTTTATTTTACGCCGCCGTGATAATCCACAAATCCGGCTTTCTGAATATTTGTTCCGCTGATATAATAAAGCACAAGATACATACCATCTATTCTGCCAAGGCAATATGCCCGGCCGTAAGGATTTATACTGCCAACGGAAAGCTGTTTGCCTGTATCGGCATAAACAACCTCCGGCGTATATCCGTTTATCCATGTTTTGCTTTCAGGCGGAGCCTTTTCCACACCGCCCTTATAGCCCACAAAGCCTGCCTTGTGCTTATTTGTACCGTCAATAGAATAAACAACCAGCAGGGCATTCCCGGCTCTGCTGTAGCAAAGCTCAGAAGCATAAGGAAAGATTGTGCCTATCTTTTCCGTTAAATCATTCTGTTTATACACCGGCTCATTGCTGTAGCCGTTCTGCCATTTAACAGGTGTGGGAAAGCTTCCCTGTGCCGGTTTATCCGGTTCATTTTTTCCGTTTACCGCTCTGAACAGATTCCGATACATATAATTTGTATCCACTCTGCCGCTTAAACCGCCGACACTGCCATCAGAGGAATTCTGCCAAACATCATATTCACCCTTATATTTGTCCGTTCCGCCTGTATAATGGGCAATCCAGCTTGTATAGCGTTTTTCAATGCCTTTTTCAAGATAATTGTCGTACCAGTTTTTATTGGCATAGATACCTGCCCAGTAGCCTGCCTTTTCAATCACGGAATTAAACGCTTTTGCAATAGATGTGATTTTTGCCCTGCCGAGGTCTGTAAGGCTGCTGTCTTCCATATCACAGTAAACAGGCAAATCTACCGTTTTTCCAGCCAGGTGTTTTACCGCCCATTCAGCGCCCTCTCTGGCTGTTGTTTCACTGTTTGAATAGATATAAACATAAACACCTATTTTCACGCCTGCAGCTCTGGCAGCACGGTAATATTCTTCAAATCTGTCATCAACCGTATGATTGTTTTTATTACCGACCCAGCCGATTCGCAGGATTGCAAAATCAACATTTTCTGCAAGCCTGCCCCAATCCACAGAACCGTTATGCTCTGATAAATCCACTCCGAAATATGCCATATTATTTTTCACCGCTTTCTTTTATTTGCTTTTTTTCAAGATTCATAACTGCCGAAAGTCCTGCCGCAGCAGCGGATACACCAATGCCTGTCAGTGCAGCACGAATCAGATTTCTGCTTTCGGAAAAATCCACTGTTGCAATATGAACAGCAATATAACTTACAGCCGTCTGAAAAAAAGTTCTTATCATTCTGTTAAAGGTTTCTTTCGTAAACTTCATAATTCTCCCTTTTTATAAAGAAAAATTTTTAGACCCTATAACAGAATATGAAGAATAGTGAAAAATGATAACTTTAGCTGAAAATAATTTGAACACCATCAGGTTAAAAAGCGCTGGCTTCAGGCAGTTCGATTCGGTTTCTGTTCGGCTTCCCACTGTGCTTTTGTAAGCTTTTTACAAGAGATTGGCATACCGTTATATTCATATTCGCATGTCTTTTCAAGAGCAGCAGCATATTCCTCGCAGGAAACCACCTTCATTCCGATTTTTTCCATTACTTTCCCCGAACCGGCATTTTCAGTTATAAAGTTTGCAAGCATTTGCTTAATACCGACTTTTCCGAACAGATAATCCCTTACGGCAGCAGCGGCTTCCGTCATAATACCTTTATTCCAATGCAGACTATCTATACACCAGCCCATAAAAGCACTCTCCTTTATCAGTGACATAACATCAATTGTACCTATAACCGTATTGTTATACACAATTGCCCAGCGGTAAATATTGTCCTTTTTATATTCCTCCGCCCACATTTTGCAAAGTGCTTTTGTATCTTTTATACTTTTATGAGCAGTCCAAGTTAAATACTTTGCAACCTCCTCTCTGGAGGCATATCTGAACACATCCTTATAATCCGATTTCTTTATTTTTCTGAGTAGCAGTCTTTCTGTTCTGATTTCCTGTGTTCCTATATTATTCATTATCTGTTCTCTCCTTTTTTAAATCAACTATCGTTGCATAATGCGGAATTGTAAATTCCTTTGGCACTGTATTAAGATACGCCATATGCTCCTTTTCAAATTCCGCAATTTCTTTGGCTGAGAGCGAGGCATCAATTCCACGGCACGCCTTCATTCTTCCGTTCCAGCTTTCCCTTGTAAATGGAATATCTGTATCATAAGTGATTACATTGTTTACTGTAAATAACCCTTCGGAATACGGAGGAGCTTCGGGAATATACCTTGTCATTCCGCCGCCACTCCAGTTTGGATTATATTTCAACACCAACTCCTCGCTTTTTTTTGCAATTTCGCTTTCAAACGGCAGCCATGCCATAAACAAAATCAGAAAATGACCGTCCGGTTTCAGAAATTTATGTATTTTAGGCATAATCATCTGCTTATCAAAATACATAAAACACTGGCAGGCAGTTACCATATCAAAGTTCTCATCAGGAAAATTCAGGTTTTCCGCTGATGATACAATATATCTGATATTCATATCCCTGCTGAGCATTTTTGCATAGTTTATCTGATTTTCAGATAAATCCACACCCACAAATTCAGCGCCGTATTTATACATATTTCTCGGCAAAACCCCCGTGCCCGTACCCAAATCAAGCACCCTCTGCCCCCTTTTGCAGTATCCCATATCCACAATACGCTTATAAAATTCATCAGGATAAATATCCCTGTATTTTGCATAATCGGCGGAGGCAAGCCCCCAGTCAAAGCCGTTTCCGCCGTCTATATTTTTATCGGTAATCATTGCTGTCCTCCTACAAACTGAATTTTTCCTTTATTATCTGTGCTGCTTTTTCAGGCGGCAAATCGGAATTATCTATTTTGATATAATTTTCAAACGGAATTTCACCGTCATCGCTTACAAAGCGATGTGCGGCATCATCGTTTAAAAGCCGCTGATTTGACAGTTCAATGTTCCGCTTTGAAGCTTTATGCTTTAATCGATTTTCGGAAACATTGCGTTTCAGGCGTACTTCCTGCGGTGCAAACAGCTCAACATAATAAAATTCCGTATCATACGGCCTGAAAAAGTCCTTAACATGCTCCAGATAATCCCAGTCCTCCCGCTCATCAAAAGCAACCATCAGGGTAACAATCATTCCGTATTTGCCCGATTTTGCAAATGCTTCAAACACAACATCTCTTAATGCGGATGTTACATCAAAATTCCATTCGCCGAACACCTCTAAAACAGGCTCTATCGTGATATGGTTATGAAAAAGCCGCAAGTCTGTTATTTTCATAAGTTCCTGCCCTACCGTCATTTTGCAGACAGCCGCATCACCCAGAATAAATACAAGTTTCATTATCGTTCCTCCTTAAAATAAATATAAAAAACCGCCGATGAAGTACTCATCAGCGGTTTAAATATCACACAAATTATAAAAACTTACACTTGCATACATTCCGAAAATGAGTACAGAAAAGCTGACCTATGCTGAAAAAGCATAGAATCGGTTGTTCTGTATTTCATTTCAGAATGGAAATGAAGCATAAAAATTTTCCTTTCGGTTTATATAAACAGAATAGCAAACTGAAGTTTATTTGTCAACTTTTATTTTTTTGTAAAGAAACTTTCGCGTTTACTGCTGCAATTCCCAGACAAACAAGAAGCAATGCACAAAGATTTTTAAGGCTGAAGGCCTCTGCCGCTTCGCCAAGGAAAAAAGCAGACAGCAGAACGCCGAAAACAGGATTCATAAGCCCGATAACAGACAGCTTTGATACGGAGTTATATTTCAGAAGAATACCCCACACTGTGTATGCCGCAGCTGAGATAAAGGCAAGATACACAACAATGAAAATACCTTTTGCACCGCCTGTTTGCGTGATTCTGCCGCCTGCCGCAAAGCCGAAAAGCATCATAACCGCTCCGCCGAAGATAAACTGCCAGCCCGAAAGCATAACCGTATCCGATTTTTCGGAAAATCTTTTTATCAGCACACCGGAAATGGAATAAGCAAGCGATGATATAATCATTGCGCCTTCTCCTTTTAAAGAAAAAACGCCGCCGAAGCCGTCGGCGCTGAAATTGATAACAACAATTCCGATAAAGCCGATTAAAGCGCCTGCGGCTTTCTGTGCCGTCAGTTTTTCTATTCTAAATACAAGTGTTGAAATGAGAATGGAAAAAAACACATTAACGGCAACCAGCACACTGGCTTTAACGCCGCTTGTGTGCGCAAGACCGATATAAAACAGCGTATACTGCAAAACCGTCTGAAAAAGCGATAAAACCATTACTTTGCCTGCTTGTGCCCTTGTGCGTGGATAAAGCAGCCTTTTCTGCATAAAAGAACCTGCAATTACCACCATAATGCCTGCAATAAAAAATCTGATTCCTGCAAAAAGAATCTGGGAAAAGGAATCCGCCTGTGTAATACCGAAAAGAGAATATCCGATTTTGATGGATGGAAATGCCGATCCCCATAAGAAGCAGCACAGAAGTGCCAGAGATATAAACACAAATGGCCTTGTAAGCTTTGATTTCCTATTCATCCGTTTATTTTAAATACCCTTTTATAAATTTCCGTTACATCATCCGATATCAGCGTTGTGGGATTATTCAGCAGTCTGTCTGCATTCACGCTTTGGGCAAAAGACAGCACCTGTGCCGTGTCTGCCTTTGGCGTATAAAGCTCAAATTCATCAACAAGTGCTCTGAAAATCCGTGCACCGTCTGCCGAATTGCTGCCGCCCAAAAGCATGCCGAGCTCATCAAAGATTTTCAGCACAAAATCCCTGCCCCGTGCATCGTTCACCTTTTCATTATGGGTATTCATATAATCCCAGATTTCAGCAAGGTTTACAGCCACGGAATGCCCGTGCGCCGTGCGGCAGTTTATGGTAATATTATAGCACATGGCATGGGCAGAGGTGGTGGAGGTGATATTGATTGCCTTTCCAGCATAGTAGGAAGCCATCAGCATTCCCCTGTTTGCCCGCGGTTCATTTGCCATATAGCCCGCTTTATTCTGCACAAACAGGCGGATTGCTTTTTCGGCATACTCCCTGCTTTTTGGATTGCTTTTCACATTCCAGTAGCTTTCTATGGCATGGCACAGCGCATCCATACAGGTGCATCTGCGCTGATAGAGTGGAACGGTTTTCAAAAATTCTGCATCAAGAAAAACAAAATCCGGCAGAAAATCATCATGTGTGATAGAATGCTTCTCATTTTCATGAACATAGAAAATGGAATATCTGGTTGCTTCCGAGCCCGTGCCGGCTGTGGTCGGGATGGCAAGAAACGGAATGTCATTTGCCTGCATCGGCTCTGTTAATGCCGTTTTCGCATCATTGGTTACAAGCAGTTTTATCATTTTCGCCGAATCCAGCGGAGAACCGCCGCCTGCACCAATCATAAAATCACAGTTATTTCTTTTAAATAGTTCTGCTGCCGCAACCATATCCTCAAATCTTGGGTTCGGGCGGATTTTATCCCAAACGGTTAAATTATATTTTTCTTTCAGATACTGATATGCCTTTGTGGCTTTGAAGCTGCTGCCACAACAAAGAAAGGGCTTCTGAAAACAGGAAGCCTTTTCAATTGCATTCAGATTTTCTAAAATAACACCCTTATTCTGCATTGGCAAGCCACTCATATTCAGGAACATAAATTCTTGTTTTATCCCACGGATCACCGTCTAAATGGCGGATAAGCCACACATAGTACATTTCATAGCCCGGCGCGGTAACCTGCTGGTGTGCATTTCCGCCCCTGATGCAAAGGCAGGTGCCGTTTTCCGTTTTATAAGGTGTATCCCCCTCAAAGCCTGCTCCAAAACCCTCCGGATGATCAAACTGATAATAATAAAGCTCCGGCTGCGGATGATGGTGCGGAGGATAGGAGGACCATCTGCCCGGCTGATTAAACACCTCACCCATAACCATATTGGAATACGGCGCATTATCAAGATCAAACATTGTGGAAACAATTCTGTGCCCTGTGCCGTTCCACTGACCTTTTCCGAATTCCTGATAAAGACAGTTTTCGGGATTATAAAAAACGGGTGTCCATTCCTTATCATTATCCGTCTGCTGCACAAGCACCTCGCTTTCCGCAAGCGCTGTAACAACAGCTTTAACCTTTTTCGGAAAATGAACCGCATAAGGCTTTTTTTCAAACGGATTTTTCCTTTCACAGCTTTCATTTATGCAATCAGAAACCTTAAAATTAACCTTTCCGGAAAGAAGAAGCACTGCACATTCATTATTTTCTTCAAAAATCTCAAGCACTTCCCCTGTTTTCAGCTTTTTAACATAAATATCCATAAGCATATCGGAATTTATGCCGTTTCTTTCACAAAGAATTTTTTTGCCGTTTTCATCATATTCTGGCTTAAATAACATAAAAAATCATTCTCCTAAAACTGTATTTTCAACAAAGGCAAGAATATCTGCATAAACCTCGTCCTTATTGATTTCATTCAGAATTTCATGGCGGCCGCCCTCATACAGCTTAAGCTGCGCCTGTGAATGACCGCTTTCAAGCAGCTTTGTATGCACTTCCCTAAGCCCTGCGCCGTAATTTCCAACCGGATCCATTTCGCCGCTGATGACAAGGATGGGAATATCCTTCGGCACGCTGTTATACCATTCGGGGCTGTTTGCATTGATATTGAGCTTTATCAAATCATTCATTCCCTGCACAGTAAATAAAAAGCCACAGTAATCATCGGAAATATACCGATCAACAATTTTATCATCTCTTGTCAGCCAGTCAAACCCTGTTCTGCCCTCAAAGTTCTTATTGTAAGTACCGAAGGTCATCTTATCAATAAACTTTGATTTATGCTTTGACCCCTGCATTTTTGCAAGAAAAGCAGAAAGTATATCGCCTGCTGCAGCAGCAGGATTTGAACCGCCCGTGCCCATATAAATTGCACCTGCAAAGCCTGCATCTGCGTACCAAGCGGTAAAGCATCTTGTGATAAACGAACCCATGGAATGGCCCATTGCAATTATCTTTTTATCCGGATATGCAGCCTTTGCTCTATCAAAAGTGGTTTTCAAATCCTTAACAAGAAACTTATAACCGTCCTTCTCACCAAAATAACCTGTTTCTTCAAAATTTTGGTTGGATTTTCCGTGATTTGCCATATCGTGCATAAAAACAGCTATACCATTTGCAGTTAAAAATTCAATAAAACCACGGTATCTTTCCTGATGCTCCGCCATTCCGTGATGAATCACGATCACTGCTTTTACCTCATCATTATCAGGTGTATATTCGCAGCCGTGAATGGTGCACACCCCTGTTGCAGATTTAAAACTATACTCTTTTACTTTCATATAAACACCCCTTAATAATAATTATTCCGTTAAATCAGCTGTGCAGTGCGGGCATTTAACCGCATCAACAGCAATTTCGCTTTTGCAGAACGGGCAGGTTTTAACTGCCGGCAGTTCCTCTGTTTCTTCCTTATCTTTCCTGTGCCCCAGTGCCACAGCCTTATTCACTGCTTTAACGATACAGAAAATAATAAGCGCCATAATCAGAAAATTAATGATTGCAGAAATAAATGCACCGTAATCAATATAATTATCACCTACAAGATGGATTTTCCCCTGAATTTCAGCACCACCGATGCAGTTGATAACAGGCTTGATAATATTATCAGTAAGCGAGGTTACTATGGTTGAAAATGCACCGCCGATGATAACACCTACTGCCAAATCAAGCACATTGCCCTTTGAAATAAACTCTCTGAATTCCTTAATAAATTTCTTCATTTTAAACATCCCCTTTAGAATTAATATTTTAACCGCTGAAATCAAACGGCGGAATATAGCCTTCATCTGCTGATGACAGCTCCTGAATAAAGAGCTTTTCAAGCCCCTTGCGCAGTGCATAATCAACAACCTTGCTGTATTCACGCTGTGTGATTTTTCGGTTTATTTCCTTATAATTCTTTAAATCCGTGCACGGCACATACTGCGCCATAAGGCTTAAATAAGCCTGCGGAAAATTTTCTGCAACACAATCTGTAATTTCAAGCGAGGAATTTGTGTTCTGCGGAAGAATCAGATGGCGGATAATCATACCCTTTTTCATCATGCCGTCGTCAAAAACAGCATTGCCTGTCTGCCGGTACATTTCTTTGAGAGCAGCCAAAGCAACTTCGGGATAATCCGCTGCTGCACTGTATCGCAATGCCTTATCGCTTCGTATATATTTAAAATCGGGAAGATAAATATCAACAAGCCCGTCCAGCTGCTTTAAGGTTTCAACGCTTTCATAGCCGCCCGAATTATAAACAATCGGAACAGGGCTTTTCCATTCTGATAAAATATCTGCAAGCATAATGGCATAATGGGTAGGATTTACAAGATTAATATTTTCAGCACCCTGAAAAATCAGGTTTTCAAACAATTCAACCAGCCTTTTTCTGCTGATTTCAATGCCCTTATTATCCCGGCTGATTTCATAGTTCTGGCAGTAAACACATTTCAGATTACAGCCGCTGAAGAACACCGTGCCGCTGCCGTTTTTACCGCTGATGCACGGCTCCTCCCAGAAATGAAGTGCCGCCCTTGCCACTCTGAACGCTTCCGGTGAACGGCAGTAGCCTGATGCTGTTTCCCGGTTTATATTGCATTGTCTGGGACATATACTGCAAATCATAACAAAGCCCTGTAAATATCGCCCTTTTTAAAAGGCGTTTTGGATGCAATTTCCTTAGCTGCCTGATTCATACTTAATCCTTTTTTAACAAGTGCTTTTGCCTGTAAAACAGCTTCTTCAAGGGATATTTCTGTTTTTTCGTTTTCCTGTTTTCCCTCTATGATAAGAACCATTTCGCCCTTAAGCGCTCCGCTGCCGTAAAGCTCGTTTGCCTCTTTCAGCGTAGTATTGATAACCTCTTCGTGAATTTTTGTGATTTCACGGACAATCGCAAGCCTTCGGTTGCCAAGTACGGCATATAAATCCTTAAGCGTATTCGCCAGCTTATGCGGCGCTTCATAAAAAATAATCGTGCGTTTTTCATCCTTTATTTCTTCCAGATGTTCAAAGCGTGATTTTTTGGAAACGCTTAAAAAACCCTCAAAGGTAAATCTGCCTGTTTCCATTCCAGAAACGGCAAGTGCAGTTGCAAAAGCAGTCGGACCGGGAACAGAAACCACCTGAATCCCAAGCTCATGGCACAGCCGAACCAAATCTTCCCCCGGGTCTGAAATGGCAGGCATGCCTGCATCCGTTACAATGGCACAGTTCTCACCCTGCTGAATACGGCTGCATATCATTTCGCCGCGTTCACGCCTGTTATGCTCATAATAGCTTACCATTTCCTTTTTTATCCCGAAATGGTTCAACAGCTTTAAAGTAACCCGTGTGTCCTCAGCAGCAATAAAATCCACTGCTTCCAGTGTGCTTACGGCACGCGGTGAAAAATCGGAAAGATTTCCGATCGGCGTGCCCACAACATATAATTTTCCGTTCATTTATCATAACCATCGGCAAAAGAGCCGTAAACCTTTAACATTTCTTCTGTGAATTTTCCGTTTTCTTTTTTTATGGAAAGTGTCGGTTCCACCCTCAAAAACGGCTTGGCATTCTTCTTTCCCTCAATCAGAAACAAAAACGGTTCTTCGCCCTGCTTATCCACAACAAAGCGCAGCCGCTTCGGCTCCAGCCTGTACGCCCGCATAAGGCTGATTGCATCGGCAAGCCGTTCGGGGCGGTGGCACATACAGAATCTGCCGCCGTATTTCAAAAGATATGCCGCTGCCTTAACGGCATCCTCAATATTGCAGCAGATTTCATGCCTTGCAATTTTTGCGCTTTCCCCAAGCGATTCAATTCCCGTGCCGAGCGGCTTATAGGGCGGATTCATTGTAACCAGCGTAAAGGTTTCTGCCGTAAATTCCTTATGGATTTCACGCAGATCGCAAAGGTGCGGAAGCAGCCTTTCCTCAAAGCCGTTGTGTGCAATGCTGCATTTTACCTGTTCATATGCATTTTGCTGAATATCCAAACAATGCACCGTTTCGGGATAAGGCTTTCTGAGCCATAAAAGCGGAATAATACCGCACCCCGTGCCCATATCCATTGCAATATCCCGTGCCTTCGGCTTTGCAAAATAGGAAAGCAGCAGTGCATCTGTGCCAAAGGTATGCTCCGCACTTGTTGCAATATGAACTTCATCTGATAATCTTTCAAAGGTATACATATTTATTCCCTTTATTTTCTGCAGAAAAGCCTATTCATCATCGGACGAGAGCTTCAGCACAGCCATAAATGCTTCCTGCGGCACTTCAACGGAACCGAACTGCCTCATCCTCTTTTTACCCTCTTTCTGCTTTTCAAGCAGCTTTTTCTTTCGTGTAACATCGCCGCCGTAGCACTTTGCAAGCACATCCTTGCGCAGCGCCTTAACCGTTTCCCTTGCAATTACCTTGCCGCCGATTGCAACCTGAATCGGAATTTCAAACAGGTGGCGCGGAATATGCTCCTTCAGCTTTTCGGCAATCTTTCTTGCCCTTGGATATGCCTTATCGGCGTGAATAATAAACGAAAGTGCATCAATAATATCACCGTTGAGCATTACATCCACCTTAACCAGCTTGCTCTGCCTGTAATCGGCAAGCTCATAGTCAAAGGAGGCATAGCCCCTTGTGCGCGATTTGAGCGCATCAAAGAAATCATAGATAATTTCATTGAGCGGCAGCTCATAATTAATATCCACTCTTTCGGGTGTAATATAATTCATGGTTTTGAACACACCGCGCCTATCCTGACACATATCCATAACCGTTCCCACAAACTCGCTGGGGGCATAGATATGCGCATCGCAGAATGGTTCTTCGCTGTAATCAATATTGGCGGAATCGGGATAATTGGTTGGATTATCTATTTCCAGCATTGTGCCGTCCGTCATATGAATTTTATAAACAACACTCGGAACAGTTGTTACAAGGTCTAAATTATATTCCCTTTCAAGCCTTTCCTGAATGATTTCAAGGTGAAGTAAACCCAGAAAGCCGCATCTGAAACCGAAACCGAGCGCACCCGAGGTTTCAGGCTCATAAGAGAGTGATGCATCGTTCAACTGCAATTTTTCAAGCGCATCACGCAGTGCTTCATAATCCGCACCGTCCGCAGGATAAACACCGCAGAACACCATTGGATTCACCGTGCGGTAGCCGGGCAGCGCCTCAGCGGCAGGATTCTGCGCCGTTGTAACCGTATCGCCCACAAGTGCATCATGCACGGTTTTGATGGATGCCGTGATATAGCCAACCTCACCCGAGGTAAGCTCGCTTGCTTTTTCCATAGAGGTGGCACGCATATAGCCGACCTCCACAACGGTAAATTCCGCCCCTGTGGACATCATGCGCATCGTGTCGCCGGCTTTGATTTTGCCTTCCATAACACGCACATAAACGATAACGCCGCGGTAGGAATCATAAATGGAATCAAAAATAAGCGCTTTCAGCGGTTTATTATCGTCTGCCTGCGGCGGACGGATTTCATTTACGATATATTCCAGCACATCGCCCACATTTTCTCCTGTCTTTGCGGAAACTCTCGGCGCTTCTAGACAGGGTATGCCGACAACCTCTTCAACCTCCTCAGCCACCCGCTCCGGGTCTGCAGCAGGCAGGTCTATTTTATTGATAACAGGAAGAATATCCAGATCGTGATCCAGTGCAAGATAGGTGTTTGCAAGCGTCTGTGCCTCAACACCCTGTGAAGCATCCACAATCAGAATAGCACCCTCGCATGCAGCAAGCGAACGGGAAACCTCATAGTTGAAATCCACATGCCCGGGTGTGTCAATCAGATTAAACACATAATTTTCCCCATTTTTTGCCGTGTACTCCAGCTTAACTGCATGCGCCTTGATTGTAATTCCGCGCTCACGCTCCAAATCCATATCATCCAGAATCTGCGCCTGCATATCCCGCTTTTCAACGGACTGTGTAAGTTCCAGCAGCCTGTCTGCCAGGGTAGATTTTCCGTGATCTATATGCGCAATAATTGAAAAATTCCGTATATTATTTTTATCAACAGCCAAATGCGTGTCCTCCGCCGTAAATCGTATTATAATATTATAAATAATATTTATAAAAAAATCAAGACGGCATTACAAAGCAAAACCGCACCTATTAAATCATACCCGATTGATTTCACATGATTTTTATAGTATAATTTTATATATTGTGAATTAGGGTTGAAAAAAATGCAAAACGAAAATAATATATTTGAACCGTTTAAAATAATAACGGAAAAAAACCTAACGAAATTCAAAGCAGCAGGTGTGTGGGCTCTTTTCGGAAAAGAGAAAGCAAATCCAAAGCCATATATCTGCTTAAATGTGGGCAAATCTGCAAATATTAAGGACGAACTTCAGATTGATTTTCAAAGGCTGAAAAAACCAAAAAAGCCGAAAGAAAAGAAATATATTAATCAGTTCAGTGAATCTAAATTTTCTTATATCGAATATCCGTCCCGCTTAGACTGGCTTTATAATGAGATTGCAAATAAGTATAAGGATTTAAACTTTATTCTGATCACAGATACAAACGATTATGACATAGAAAAATATTTTGCATATTCTTTGAAGGCTGCCTATTGGGTGTCAAACGGCAGATATTCTGAAAAGCATGAAACAATCACAGATGACGAAATCCAGAATATATTAAAAGATACACAAAAGAACATTGATAATAAAGTGTTGGAAAAAATAAATAAATTTAAAAAAAATTATCTGCAATATGTAAAAACACACTGCACCTGATTTCTAAGGTGCAGTGTGTTTTTATTTACTTTTCTGTTTTACCGAATATACCAGATGCGGCATATCCATACCGTAATAATGTTTGGTAAAGCTGCCGCACACAGTCATTCCATTCCGCTCTGCTACCCTTTGCGAAGCAAGGTTATTATCGCGTATAATGGAATAAACCTCATCAGCATGCAGCACATCAAAAGCATAGCTTTTGCAAGCCTTTGCGGCCTCCGTGGCATAGCCCATATGCCAGTATGCTTTCTGAAACAGATAGCCGATTTCGAGTACTTCCCTGCCCATACAGGACTGCATCGTTAACCCGCACTGACCGATCAGTGCATCATTTTCTTTCAGGCAGACTGCCCATAAACCAAAACCATATTGATTATATCTTTCAAGCTGTCTGTTCAGCCAAGCCTGCACTTCTTCATCGGAAAAGGCGTGTTCATAGGCATACATAACCTCTTTATCCTGCAAAATTTTGCAAAGAGAACCAAAATCATTCTGATTTAATTTTCTCAGATACAGCCTTTCGGTTTCTAAAATCATAAAACACCTCCTATTTATTAAAGCAATTATACTGTTGTCCTGATATATTCACACAATGCCGTATATTCTCTTAAATAGGAACCTTTTTTATCTTCGTTAATTTGTGCATAAGCCTGATAATCTGCAACTGTTTTTACAAAATCCTGTATAGCAAGCCATTTCGGAATAAGCCCTCTTTCTGTTTCGGAAGCCGTAAGCTTTTGCCTGCCCATACCTACAATTTCACATATAAAATAATGGCTGACATATTTGTAATCTTCATAATATTCATTTATGGTTAAAAATTGTTTTACCGGTTTTATAATATATCCTGTTTCCTCGAGAATTTCACGCATACAGCAACCTTCTTCTGTTTCGCCGTTTTCCAATCCGCCGCCGGGAAGCAGCCAATAATCTGTTTTTTTTTCAAAAGAAACCAATATTTTACCATTGTCGGTTACAATTCCTCTGCATCCCACTCTTGTTTTTGTGTAGTTTTCATAACGATTATCACCATTATATCAAGCTGTTTCATAATCGGCTCCATACAGTTGATTTTATAGTTTCGTTACCAACGCCACGGCTTCAACATGCGGGGTGCGGGGGAACATATCCACAGCGGCAAGGCGGCAAAGCTGCCAGCCCTTTTCTTTCAGCACGGCAAGGTCGCGGGCAAGGGTGGCACTGTCGCACGAAACATAAACAATGCGCCCTGCACCCATAGCTTCTATCACATCAAACAGCTCTTTTTGGCAACCCTTTCTTGGCGGATCAAGGATAACCAGATCAGGTTTCAGCCCCATTTGTTCCATCTGCCGTGCACCGTCAAACGCATCAGCACAGATGAATTCTGCATTTTTTATGCCATTCAGCGCTGCATTTTCCCGTGCGTTCTCGATTGCAGACGGCACAAGTTCTATGCCCACAAGCTTTCTGCATTTATCGGCAAGTGTTAGCCCGATTGTGCCTGCACCGCAGTACAGGTCCACAACCGTTTCACCGCCCTTTAAATTGGCATATTCAGCGGCAAGGGAATAAAGCCGTTCACACTGGCTGTGATTCACCTGATAAAAGCTCTGCGGCGACACAACAAATTTTTTACCAAGCAGAATATCGCAGATTTTATCACTGCCCCATATGGTTTTTGTTTTGCTGCCGAGAATCACATTCGTGTGCATTTTATTGATATTGATAACAACGCTTTTCAGGTTATCAAACGCCCGCTGCAACAGCGAGATTAAATATTCCTTATCGGGAATATCACTTGCATTTACAACGGCACAAGCCATAATTTCATCTGTGCCGAACGCTTTGCGGAAATAAATATGCCGCAAAAGCCCCCTGCCTGTTTTTTCGTCATAAGAGGTAATCTGATTCTTTTCAATCCATTTTGAAAATGCGGCAATTCCCTTTTCAAATTCGGCGGGCTGAAGCAAACAATCGGCACACGGAATAATTCTGTGGCTTTTATAGGCATAAAAGCCTGCCGTTAAAATGCCGTTTTCAATTAAAACAGGATACTGTGCCTTATTCCTATAATGCTTTATTGTTTCCGCACCGATTATTCTTTCAACAGGAAAATCAATATTGCCGATTCTGCTTACAGCCTCCTGCACCCGTGAAAGCTTATAGTTCAGCTCCTCCTGATAGCTCATATTCCTTAACGAACAGCCGCCGCACATTTTTGAAACCGGGCAGTCTGATTCAATTCTTTCCGGCGAGGGCTCAAGAATTTCATCAATAATGCCGATTGCATAATTCTTTGATATTTTTATAATATGGGTTCTGATTTTATCCCCGGGCACAGTACCCCTTACAAAAACAGCAAAGCCGTTATATCTGCCGATACCGCTGCCCTCTGAGGTAACGGCATCTATAAACAATTCAATTTTATCGTTCTTTTTCAGATTCAATACATATCACCAGAATAATAATAGCACATATCCTTTTAAATAAAAAGCAAAAGCCAAAATTTTTACAAAAAACGGACAGCCGAAGCTGCCCGCAACAAATTATTTTTCAACTTTTCTTTGAATGAATTTGATGAACTCAACGATTGGAATTACCGAAATGGCCAAAGCGATTGCTGTTGCATATTCGGCAGCGGAAATCGGAGCAAAATCAAACGCATCTGCAAGGAACGGAACATAGATAACAAGTGTGGAAAGGATAAAGCTGAGTATCATTGCACCTGTTAAATACTTGTTATGGCTCTTCATTCTGAAGATAGATTCGCGTCTGGAGCGCATATTGAACGAATGGAAAATTTCTGCCATGGAAAGCGTTAGAAATGCCATTGTCATACCGTTCTGATGAACAAGCAGATTATCACCGGCTGTTTGCAGGAAGTTCCAGAAGGTCATACCCTCCTGATGCAGAAGCTGCTGTCCGTCTGTTGTCATAATCAGACCAAGCACATAAGCGGCAAGCGTTACAACTGTTACCATAACGCCCTGCCATGCAACATCAATGCCCATACCGTTTGCAAAGATACCGTCCCTGCTGCTGCGCGGCGAGCGCTGCATAATATTGTCCTCGCCCTTTTCCATACCGAGCGCAAGCGCCGGGAAGCAGTCCGTAATCAAGTTAATCCAGAGCAGATGAACAGGTTCCAGAACAATCACACCGAACAGAGTTGCAACAAAGATTGTGAGCACCTCTGAAAGATTTGACGAAAGCAGGAACTGAATGGATTTACGGATATTATCATAAATTCTTCGTCCCTCTTCAATAGCAGAAACAATGGTTGCAAAGTTATCGTCTGCAAGCACCATATCGGCAACATTTTTCGTTACATCCGTGCCGGTAATGCCCATGCCAACACCGATATCGGCGCTTTTGATGGACGGCGCATCGTTTACACCATCCCCTGTCATGGCAGTAACCATACCCTTGCTTCTCCATGCCTTAACAATTCTTACCTTGTGTTCAGGCTGAACACGGGCATATACGCTGTATTTTTCAATGCTTTTATTCAGCGCTTCATCCGAAATTTTATTCAGCTCTGCACCTGTAATTGCTTCGCCTGCATCCGAAACAATGCCCAGCTGCTTTGCAATGGCAACGGCAGTGTCCTTATGATCCCCGGTAATCATAACAGGGCGAATGCCTGCGCTGCGGCATTCTGCAATCGCATCCACAACCTCAGGGCGAACAGGGTCTATCATACCTGCAAGGCCGATATAGCAAAGCTCGTTTTCAAGATATTCGGCTTCCTCGCTTTCGGGAAGCACATTATAGGATTTCATTGCCACACAAAGTACACGAAGTGCCTTATCTGCCATTTCCTTATTCAGTGCAAGCAGGCTTTCACGCACTTCATCCGTCATATCAACTTTTTTACCGTCAATATAAGCCTTTGTGCAATGATTTAAAACAACATCGGGTGCACCCTTTGTGTACTGAACATAGCCTTTTTTAACAGAGGAATGAACGGTGGACATCATTTTCCGCATAGAATCAAACGGAGCTTCCGCCACTCTCGGAAATTCCTCTGTAAGCGAGTATTTCGGCATTTCAAGCTTGTTTGCCCATTCAACAAGTGCTGCTTCAGTCGGCTCGCCCTTAACCACACCGTCCTCAATGGTTGCATCGGAGCATAAAGCCATTGCCTGCGCAATCAGCTTTTCATTATCGCCCCTGAAATCAACAACGGTCATTTTATTCTGGGTAAGCGTACCTGTTTTATCGGAGCAGATTACCTGTGTGCAGCCAAGCGTTTCCACTGCTGTAAGCTTTCTGATAACAGCATTGCGCTTGCTCATTTTTGTTACGCCGATAGAAAGAACAATTGTAACGACGGCTGCAAGCCCTTCGGGAATAGCAGCAACTGCAAGAGAAACGGCAACCATAAAGGTGCCGAGCATTCCCTCAAAGCTTATGCCCGGACCTGAAACCGCACCTCGTATAACATCCAGTGCAAAAATAAACACACATATACCGAGCACAAGGAAGGAAAGGATTTTTGAAAGCTGATTCAGCTTAATTTGAAGCGGCGTATCGCCATCCTTTGAATCATTCAGCGCATCAGCTATTTTTCCCATTTCCGTATCCATTCCTGTTGCAACAACAACGGCTCTGCCGCGGCCGTAAACAACATTTGAACCCATATAGCACATATTCTTTCTGTCGCCGAGCGGAACGTCGTCCGACCCTTCGGGATCAATCACATCAATCTGTTTGTTTACAGGAACAGATTCACCTGTAAGCGCTGCTTCTTCAATTTTCAGAGATGCATTTTCAATAATGCGGCAGTCGGCGGGCACACTGTCGCCCGCTTCAAGCACAACAATATCCCCTGTTACAAGATCCTCCGAATGAACGGTTTCAATTTTTCCGTTTCTGATAACATGGCTTGTTGCTGCGGCGATTTCCTGCAGAGCTTCTATTGCTTTTTCCGCCTTTGATTCCTGATAAACGCCCAAAATTGCATTTATAATAACAACAATCATAATAATAATAACATCAGAGGGGAACTCCTTGTTATACACCGATGTAACGGCGGAAATTGCTGCTGCAACAATAAGAATAATAATCATCGGATCTGCAAGCTGCATCATAAAGCGGTGAAAAAGGCTTTCCCTTTTCCCTTCTTTTAATTTATTTTTACCGTTTTTTTCAAGGCGTGCAGCCGCCTCTTCCGAAGAAAGCCCGTTTGCAGAGGTTTCATTTTCTTCCAGCACAACTTCAACCGGGTTAAGATATTCCTTCATATTTTTTACTCCTTTCATAATTCTGAGGCTCAACAATGGTTGCTAATAAAAAAGACCCGTATATAGTATTGCTACTACATACGAGTCTCATTCTTTAAAACTAAACCAGTAATAAACAAAAGCTGTTTATTACATGATGTTGATTTAGTTCGTGTCTACTGCACGGAACTACTCCCTCATAAGTTGCCTATATATTACCACATATTAACAAAAAAGTCAATTTTGTAAATGTAAAAAAATCATTAATTTTTCAGAAAAAGGCGGATGGGGTAAAACCCCATCCTACTTAAAAAAGGAGTTTATATTTAGAAGTGCACACAGTGTACCCTTCATAAACACAACAATAAAATTATACTGCATTTTGCGGTATTTGTCAATACAACAAAATGCAGTTTCATATAATAGCTTTGGTGATTATATGTATCAGAGAATACGGGATTTGCGTGAAGATGCAGATTTAACGCAAAAAGAAATGGCAAGGCTTTTGAACTGTTCCCAGCAGGTATATTCAAATTATGAATTGGGACAAAGAGATATTCCCACATTTATTTTAATCCGCCTTGCAAAAATTCATAATACCACAACCGATTATATTTTAGGCTTAACCGATAACCCGAAGAAATTATAAAAAGAGCAGTTCAAATTGAACTGCTCTTCATTTTTCTGTATCTGAAATTATTTTTTGTCAATCTGCTTGGAATATTTTGCAAGATAAACGGTTCTCATAAGGAAGCATTCCATTTTCGGAACATAATGCGGACGGTTAAAAATATCCACATCAACCACTGCTGCACAGCCCTTATCCATAATAATTTCAAGAGCCTGCATATCACCATCATTATTTCCTGTTACAAGCGCACCGTTGCCCTGAATCAGAACAGCATTTCTGCTCTTGATTGCCTTGGCAATATTTTTTGCACAGTCATCTGTATCGCCGTCTATCCACGGGGTGCATTTCACATCCAGCCCAACAATCTGTGCAAAATCATCAATCATGGGAATCATAGGATCACCTGTGCAGGAAACAGCAATAACATCAGGTGTTGTAATATGCTTAATCATGGAGCATTTTTCAGCAAGATAGATTGCCCTGTGCATTTTTGCACATTTCGGAGCAATTCCGTTAATGCCAAGACCTGTTTCAATATCAACATCCACGGTTTCACCGCCGACAGTGATTGTGAACATATTTTCATTTCTTACGGATGAACCGAGATCGCATATGGTTTCAGGCATTTTGCCGGCATCCTTTTTTCTGAGGAAATAATTTCTTTTATCATCATCAGAATAGGATTTTGCCCAGGAATGGCGAAGATAATTATCCTTAAGCACCCTTTCACAGCACTTTTCAAGCGTTTCTGCAATTGCAAATGCCTGGTCATAAGATTCACCCATACAAAGTGTGCCGTGATGCATCAGCATGATTGCACGGCAGTCCGGATTCAGCATAATGCAGCTTTCAACCTTTTTGCGAAGTGAATTTGTGGTGGACATTGCATAATCGGCAGTCGGCACTCTTTCTCCCAGAATATCCCTGTATTCCGAATACACGCTTCTGATTTCCATACCCGTAATGCTTACGATGGTGGCTGCTCTCTGATGCGTATGAATTACAAAATCAACCTCAGGATGATGCCTGTAAGCAGCGGCATGAACTCCCTTTTCGGAGGAGGGCTTGATATCACCCTCGTATTCACAGTCCGCAATATTAACCACAACGATTTCTTCAGGCGTTAAATCCTCATACGCTCTGCCTGAAGGTGTTATAACAAACTGTGTGTCTGAAATACGGGCAGATACATTGCCCCATGTGCGTGCAATAAGCCCTGTTTCAATCAGCTTTTTGCCGGCCTCAACCACAAGCCTTTTTGCCTCTTCTATTTCATAAGCCATAATCAGCTCTCCTTTACCTTTAATTTGAGAAAGGGCGGTGTTTAAACCGCCCTGCTTTTTACTTGATTAACCAATCTTTTCGCACTTTGAAAGCACCTTGTCAAAGCGGCGGATACATTCATCAATATCCTCCTCAGTGTAAGCGCTTGAAGTGTAAAGACGCGAACCTGCAAGTGTAACAAGACCCTCTGCCATATAAGCAGCACCCATAAACTGCATTTCTGACTGACGGATACCTGTCTGCTTCAGTGTATTCGGAATTGTCCACGGCTTCTTCCAGTCAACCTTGAAGTGCATGGTAGCAACTGTGTGAAGGTGGCAAACAGAACCGATATTGTAGCATACGAACGGAAGATCATATTTCTTGATGGATTCGTTGATTCCCTTTACAAGGCGATCAGCCATCTGGCCTGCAACCTGGCATGCATTTCTCTTTTCAATTTCGCAGATAACCGTATAGCCTGCGCAGCAGGAAATCGGTGTGGCAGCCATTGTGCCACCGCACATTGCCTTATGAATTTTCTTGCCTTCAGACTTATCCAGACCTGCGCCAAGATATTTCATAACTTCCTTATGACCGCCGATACCGCCGGCACCCGGATAACCACCTGCGATAATCTTGCCGAAGATGGAAATATCAGGATCAATTCCGTAATATCCCTGTGCACCTGAAAGGCCGATACGGAAACCGGATACAACCTCATCACAAACAAGAAGAGCACCGTACTTGCGGCAAAGTGCCTGAACACCCTTCGGGAAATCCTTATCAACCGGGCGTGTTGCGGATTCAGGGCCAATCGGCTCAATGAACACAGCAGCCGTGCCGCCGCGGAATTTGTTAAGTATAAGCTTCTTCTCAAGTGATTTAAGATCATTCGGGAAGAATTCCTGAGTATGTTTGAATACGAACATCGGAACACCGTGGGACTGAAGGTTAAGTGTTCCGGGAACGCGCATGCCCCATGCAAGCTGATCTGACCAGCCGTGGTAAGCGCCGCCCATTTTGATTATGTTTTTATGACCGGTAGCAAGACGGGCAACACGAACTGCGCACATGCAGGCCTCTGTACCTGAACCGAGCATACGGAACATTTCAACAGACGGAACACATTCAGAAATCTTCTTCGCAAGTTTATATTCATAAGGATGGAAAAGACCTGTTGAAGGACCGCAGTCATCAAGAAGCTCTTTAACCTTTTCCCTAACAACATCATCGTTTGAACCGATAATGGTGGGGCCGCCTGCCTGAAGAAAATCATAATATTCATTACCGTCAACATCATAGAGCTTATTGCCCTTAGCCTTTACCATAACGATGGGGAAAGGATAGTTGAACGCAAGGTTATGCTGAACACCGCCCGGGATTATATTCTTTGCTTCTTCAATCTGCTCTTTTGATTTTTTACACTTTTTAGCAAAGTATTCTTCTTCATACTCTTTAAGAGCATCTCTGTTGATTGAATAAATCGGTTTTTTGATGAGTGCATCAAGCTGTGCAGTAAGAATCGCTGCATCAGGATACTCTGAAATTGCAAATCTTGTATCCATAAATTTTCCTCCTTAAAACTAAAGTGAAACACACTTTTCATATTAGAGTGAGCCATTGCTCACTAAATCTGCACTTTAAGTATATCACTTTTCAACGATTTGTCAAATCTATTTTTCATATTTTTTGTTTAAATTTGTTACTAAATTATTGCAGTTGTTTTAAATTTATGGTACTATACTTGCAGTATGTTGAAGTGCAGAGAGAGGAATTTGTGGTTCTTGCATAAAAAATATTTTTATGTTTTGTGCAACTCTACAAAATTTTAAAAAATGATAAAACATTATAAAGAAGCGTTTGAAAAAATACCGCAGGAGCGCAAGGAACGCATACTTGAGGTTGGAATAGAAGAATTTTCCTCCAAAGGATATGAAAATGCAAATATAAATGTAATCGCAAAGAATGCGGGAATCAGCATAGGGCTGATGTATAAATATTTCTCAACGAAGGAAGATTTGTTTTTCACCTGTATAACAAGAGGAATGCGTATTCTTGAAGATGCCCTTAAGGATATTATGGCAAGCCGTGACAAGTTGCTTATAAAAGCCGAAAAGCTGATAAGGGCCACATGCGTGCTGTCAAGAAAAAATATAAATTATATTAAACTTTATAACGAAATCACCTCTGAAAAAGATGAAGCACGCGCAGTTATGCTTGCACGCGAAATTGAAAGCCACACAAGCCGTATTTACATAACATCCATTGCCCAGGCGCTTGCAAGCGGTGATGTAAGGCAGGACCTTGACCCAAGACTGTTTGCTTTTTTTCTTGACAATCTTCTTACAACGCTTCAGTTTTCATTTTCCTGTGCATATTACAGAGAACGGCTGAAAATTTACACGGGTGTGGATACAGACACCATGAATGATGATGAAATCGTAAATCAGCTTCTGAAATTTATCGAATCTGCATTTACTTTTGAAAAAAGAACAAGTGAATTAACGGAGGAAAAGTATGAGTAAATATGTAATTACTTATGACATTGGCACAACAGGAATTAAAACCTGTCTTATTGAAATTGATAAGGAAATGAAAATTCTGGGTTCATCCACTCTTGGCTACGGACTTTATGTGGACGATGAAACAGGCGTTAAGGGCGGTGCCGAGCAGCACGCAGACGAATGGTGGAACGCCATGTGCGTTACAACAAAAAATGTGTTTGAAAAAGTGCCTTACATAAGCAAGGAACAGATTGAAGGCATTTCCTTCTGCTCACAGATGCAGGGGCTTGTTCTTGTAGACAAAGAAGGCTGCTGTGTTCGCCACCCGATGAGCTATATGGATCAGCGTGCAAGAGAAGAACTTAAAAACGGAATTGCCCACGGCGTTCAGATTGCAGGCGCAGAAGTTTCAAAGCTTCTGAAATATTTGAAATATACAGGAGCTGTAAGTTCTTCCGTTAAAGACCCGATCTGGAAATACAAATGGGTTGAGGCACACGAACCGGAGGTTTTTGAAAAAGTCTATAAATGGCTTGATGTTAAGGAATACCTGATTTGCCGTGCAAGCGGTGAATTTGTTATGACAGAGGACAGTGCGTTTGCCACTCTTCTTTACGATACCAGAAAAGGCCACGAGGGCTGGTGCAAACCGATTTGCGATATGGTGGGAGTTAATATCAATCATCTTCCGCAGATTAAAAAATGCACGGAAAAGGTTGGCGAAATAACGGAAAAGGCAGCCGAAGAGCTTGGGCTTGCCGCAGGCACGGCAGTGTTCGGCGGCGGCGGCGATGCCTCTCTGATCGGTGTGGGCGCAGGCGCAACAGGTGTTTCCGATACGCATATCTACAGCGGCACATCCGGCTGGGTGGGCACGGTTGTTGACAAACAGGTGGTTGACGCAGGCGCAATGATGGCTGCC
>CAJUDJ010000011.1 GCA_910584985.1 uncultured Eubacterium sp.
ATACCGATAAACAAATCGTATTTATCGTAATCACTCGCTTTAAGTTGAACGGCTCTTTTACCGCTCGGGTCAATGCCGTGACTTTCAAGAACAGCCTTTGCAGGCGGATAAACAGGATTTCCGATTTCATTCCATATTTCTTCCGTACTGGTAGCAGACGAGGCAATTATAAAATCATTCTCCAGACCTCTGCGCTTAACCATATCTTTTAACACAAACTCAGCCATCGGCGAACGGCAGATGTTGCCGTGGCATACAAACATAATCTTAATCACCGTCAAACTCCTCAAATACAATTGATAGTATTGAAAAAATCTCCCTCAGCTAATCGCTAATTCTGCTCAACAATCAACGCTCTTGCGTCAACATTTTCTTCTCTTTTGCGCATAATTTCCTTATATTCTGTGGATGCAAAGCATTTTTCAAGCTCTGCTCTTGACGGAAATCGAATGATAATTACACGCTGAGGATTTCTTTTCTCAGACAAAGCCGTTACTTTGTTGGAGCGCACCAAATACGCACCGCCATAGCTTTCAACTATGGGCTTTACTAACGCAATGTATTTCTCATACTCGCTCTGATTTTTCTTTTCATCAATATATGTATCTACTATAAAATAACAACTCATAATTGTACTTCCTCTCGAACACTAAATTCTGTTTCTGACATTGTCCGTTTTTTTAATCACCTGTAATTATCCTGTTAAATATTACCACGGCACACAAGCATAATCTTAATCATAATTATATGATATTTTATAAGTGTGTTGTTGTCAATAAAAATGATATATTGACATCTATATTTGCATATGTTTTTTTACCTCATTTTACTTTAAAGTATAGTGCATAAACACTATACTTTATTAAATTTCACCCTAAATACTTGACAAAACAGCATTTCATCTCTAATCTGTGAGCTTATCCCAAACGGGATAATATTAAATTTGGAGATGATAAAAATTACAAGCTATGAATACAGAAACAATCCATTGTTTCTGCGAAATCAGTTTAAAAGCGTTGGTATGTTCAAACTGCCGCTTGTGAAAAAGCAGGAAATAGGTCTTGAAGATGTACAGCTAATCGGTTATGATAAAGTTAATCAGAGTAATGATTACGAAAAAATCGTGCATTTCTTTCTTGACGATTACAGGTTTGAAAGTATATACAATGACCCTGAAAAGAAAATTGAAAAGCTAAAACAGTATAAAGCTGTGCTTACGCCTGACTTCAGTATGTTTGTTGAGATGCCGATTGCCCTGCAGTTGTTCAGCACCTTTAAGAATCGTTGGGTGGGTGCTTATCTGCAGGAGCAGGGCGTAAGTGTAATACCAACTGTACGCTGGGGTGATTTGACAAGCTTTAACTTCTGCTTTGACGGGATTGAGAAAGGCAGCATTGTTGCTGTTTCCACAATCGGAATAAAAAAAGAAAAGTCGCATTTTATGCTCGGCTATAACGAAATGCTAAGCAGAATTAAGCCTGAAAAAATCATTTGCTACGGCAAGCCTTTTGACGAAATGAAAGGCGATATCATTGAGGTTGATTACGGCGAAACCAATAACCTGAGCAAGGGCTTTTTTGTGAAAAAGACTTTTATAGCAACAATTGAGCCATTACACAAAGGCGGTGGCTCGGCAGGCGGGCAGAGCTCGGGTAATCCAAAGCCGCAATGGCATCCGAAAAATGAAGATGCTAAACGATTTTTAGGAGAACCGGGAGAAATTAAAGAAACTGTTGATAAAAACGGAGAAAGACGCTTAACTAAAATCGGTAAGGATGGAAAGGCTGTTAAAGAACGACATTTTTCCGATCATAAAAGACCTGATAAACACACAAATCCGCACGATCACGAAATTGATTGGAGTAATGGCTATCCTAATCCACAGTCCCCTACAAATTATCCAAGCGGGAATATACCCGAATTTAAATCACTGAAAGGAGTATATATGTACACTAAAAATGAGCATATTCTTGAATATCCTAATTATAATGATATAGATGATTTTAAAGAAAGTCTTATTTATGGCAGAGAAATTGAGATTAGATGGAAAGATACAGATTTTACTATTGAATATGAAGGTGACTCCTTAAATAAATTTTCAATATGTGAAGCCTATAAACCTGAAACTGAAAACACATTTAAAACTGTTGACGAACTCTTGGATTTTAAAATTTTCAATGAATCTTTACGTAATATCATAACAAAAGTAGAAATAATGTGGAGAAATATATGAATTATAGTACGCCGACAGAAAAGTTTGAAAAATTCAAGGAATGGATAGACATCGGAAATGAAATTGAATTCACTTACAAAGGCGAAGAATATTCCGTAACATATTCAGCAAAAGAAAACGGAAAGACTTTAATATCGTTTTGCAAATTTTATTGTGAGCCTTGCGAATTTGCAAGTGCTGATGATTTTATGAAAAACGCTAAGATTGATGATGAATACTTAAAAGATATTTGGGATAAAGTTGTTGATATTTATATTTATTGAGCTATCGGTCTTGATTTTCTACAAGATTGAGGTTTAGGTGAAGGTTTAAGGTTGTTGACAGATAAATTAAACAGCAAAAATTATTATGCCTTTAACCCGGGATTTGACAGAAAACCGAATTCTCCTAAAAATCATTAAAAACAAAAAAACGGCAGCAATGGGTGCACCTTTGCTGCCGTTTTTGATATTATATCATATTTAAATTTTCTGCTTTTCCCGAATCAGTATAATTTTATTATAATCAACACCTCTGATATGTGCGGGAATGCCGACCTCTTTTAAATAAACTCCGCTTTTTTCGTAGTTTTTACCGTCAAATTCAAAAATATATCTTTTGTTTTCATCAAGGCCTGCGAATTTTAACGGTATTCTTTTTTTATGAAATCTTGTGCCTTTTGCCGCAATAAATACAACGCTTTCTGTTTTTTCGTCATTCACATATTGATTCATCAGCACATCATCTTTGTCTGAATCAAGCAGACGGTAAAGATTTCCGAACTGAACTATATTTCGGATATTTTTATAAAGAGAAATATTTTTTTTGCAGATTTCCAGTTCCTCTTGGCTGTAATTCATCAAATTTCCGCCTATGCCGAGCGAGCCCTGCATAGCAATATTAAATCTGAAATCAAGTGAAGCAGGCTTGTTAAACCATGTTATATCCGTTACCCATGCTCGCATAGCCTTTGTCGGATGCAGCTTTGAAAAGCCTTTCTGAATCGTCATTCTGTCTGTCGCATCGGTATTATCACTGGTCCACACCTGATCAAAATGGGAAAGTGCACCTAAATCAGACCTGCCGCCGCCGGAAGCACAGCTTTCAAATGCAACATTCTGATGCTTTTTCTTTAATTTGTCAACAATATTGTACACGGCTTTTGTGTGAAGATACCAAAGCATTTTCGGATTTTCCAGATTTTCAGCTCCCGTTTCGGAAAAAGGCCTGTTCATATCCCATTTGATATATCGGATATTGTTTTCGGAAAGCAGTTTGTCAAGCATATTGTATACATATTCCTGCACATCCTGCCGTGTCATATTAAGCACCAGCTGGTTTCTGAGTTCGTTTGGCTTTCTGTTTTTATAGTGATAGGTCCAGTCCGGATGGCTTCTGAATAAATCACTGTTTGCATTTACCATTTCCGGTTCAACCCAGATGCCGAAATCCATGCCCAAGTTATTAACGGCACTGATAAGTTCACCCAGACCGTTCGGAAACTTATCTTTGTTTACAAACCAATCGCCGAGCCCGGCCCTGTCATGATTGCGTTTTCCGAACCAGCCGTCATCCATTACAAAAAGCTCAACGCCGATTTCTGAAGCCCGCTTTGCAAGAGCCGTCTGGTTTTCGCAGTTTACATCAAATTCAACAGCCTCCCATGCATTATATAAAACAGGAAGCGGTTTGTTATTAAATTGTTTCGGAAGCACATTTTCAACGGCAAACTGATTTATCTGTCTGCTCATTTCTCCGAAACCCTGTGTTAAGCCGCAGAAAACCGTTGGCGTTTCAAATGCCTCGCCGCCTTTCAGGCTGTATTCAAAATCAAAATCATTTATACCAAGCATTACCCGTGTGATTCCGTATAAATCTCTTGAAGCAGACACTTTGAAATTTCCGCTGTAAGCAAGAGAAGCAAAATAAACATTACCGTTGCTTTCATCTGCATTCTGATAAGCTATAAAATAAGGTGAATTTGTATGGCCTGAAATACCTTTTCTGCTTTCAAAAACAAGGTTTCCGCCATCAAGTACATTGTTTGTTTCAAGAAATTCTCCGCCCCACGCACCGTTTGTATTTGTAAAGGTATAAGGCTTTACGGATGGCAGAGAGAATTCAGCGCTGAAAAGCTTTTCAAAGGTTATCGTTTCTTTACCAGAATTGGATATCCCAACCCATCTTGCAATTATATCGTACTTATCTGAAAGCTGATAGTTCAGCGTAATTCGAAGCGGATAGTATGCATCCGAAAAATGCAGCTTTAATGTGTTTTTCTCAGTTTCATAACTGTCAAATTTTAAATTTATTTCACGGCAGCCGTCCGGAAATACAGTTTTTACAGCGCAATCACGGTACATGGTTTTGCCGAAAGGGGTATATTCCTGCTTCATTTCATCCAGCACCGTGTGATTTGAATTTTCGTCTTCCGTTTCAGAAATGCAGTAATCCTCCACAGGGCATTTTCTGCCCCAGTGAATATGGCGGCAGTTTCCGGAGTTGTCTGTTCCGATAACATAATGTGTGTTTTTTGTTTCAAGAACAAATATATTTTTGTTTATAATTACCGCCATAAAATAAACCTCTGAAATCCTGAATAATCTTGCATTTGATTTAGAATTAAAGTATAATATACTTGTATAAATAAGTCAATTCTTTCATTTAATGAAGGTGTGGAGGTATCCTATGCAGAATATAAATGAAATCAAAGAGCAGATTTGCGATGTTTGCCATAAAATGTGGCAGCTTGGCTGGGTTGCCGCAAATGACGGCAATGTAAGTGTAAAACTGGAGGACGGCACCATTCTTGCCACACCCACAGGCATGAGCAAATCTTTCATTACACCGGATAAGCTTGTTCTTCTTGACAGCAAGGGAAATGTTCTTGAGGCTGCCGAGGGGTTGCGCCCGTCAAGCGAAATTAAAATGCATCTTCGCTGCTATGACAAGAGGGATGATGTGATGAGTGTTATTCATGCGCATCCGCCCGGAGCAACCGGCTTTGCCGTGGCGCACAAGGCAATGGATATGTATAATATGATTGAAGATGTTGCCGTTATCGGTGCCGTTCCGCTTACGCCTTACGGAACGCCATCCACAACAGAAGTGCCTGATTCCATTGAACCATATCTTGAAGAACACGATGTTATGCTGCTTGAAAACCACGGTGCGCTTGCAGTGGGCAGCGATGTCATCACAGCATTTTACAGAATGGAAAGCCTTGAACTCTGGGCTAAAATCACTATAAATGCAGTTATTTTGGGCGGAAGTCATGATATAAGCAGGGAAAATATTCAGAAGCTTATAGACCTCAGAGGATATTACCGTGTTACCGGCAGGCATCCCGGCTATAAGTTGTTTAACGGTGAAGATGAAATGCTTCACAGGAAAGATTAGAGGTTTACATATGCTTAAAGGAATTTCACCTGTTCTGTCACCCGATTTATTGAAAGCATTGGCAGAAATGGGACACAGTGACAGATTGGTTATTGCAGACGGCAATTTTCCTGCTGAAAGTATAGGAAAAAATTCAATTGTAATACGAGCAGACGGCCACGGCGTGCCGGAAGTGCTTGATGCGGTTCTGGCTCTTCTTCCGCTGGATTCTTATGTTGAAAAGCCGGTTTCCTTAATGGCTGTTGCAGAGGGCGACAGCTGCGGCACACCATCTATCTGGGAAATTTATAAAACCATCCTTCAAAAGCATGAGCCTGAGAATAACGGAATAGATATGCTGGAACGATTTGCATTTTATGAAAAGGCAAGGGATGCTTATCTGATTATTGCAACGGGAGAAACAGCAGTTTATGCCAACATTATGCTGCAGAAGGGTGTGGTGGTTTGAGCAAAACGGTTTTGGCTTTTGATTTCGGTGCCTCCAGTGGCAGAGCCATAAAAGCTGTGTATGAAAATGGATGTTTCAGCTATAAGGAAATCCACCGCTTTGATAATATTCCGATTTATGAAAACGGAAAAATGTGCCATGATTTCAAAAGGATATGCGGTGAAATAGACAAAGCCCTGCAAAAAGCAGGGGGGATTGACAGCCTTGCGTTTGACACATGGGGTGTTGATTACGGACTGCTTGATCAAAACGGAAAATTAATTAAATCACCTGTGCACTATCGTGATTCCAGAACAAGAAATGCACCGGAAAAGGTGTTTGAAAAAATTACGCCCGAGGAGCTCTATGCCGAAACAGGCAATCAGATTATGCCGATTAACACGCTTTTTCAGCTTGCTTGTGAAGAAGAAAAGAGCGCAAAAAGACTTTTGTTTATGCCTGATTTATGTGCATATTATATTTGCAAAAAAGCAGTCTGTGAAAAAACGATTGCATCCACTTCGCAGATGCTGAATCTGAAAACAGGTAAATGGAGCAGTGCCGTGTGTGATGCCTGTGATATAGATATATCCCTTTTTGCAGATTTATGCAGCAGCGCAACGGTTATCGGCGAAAAGGACGGCGTAAAGGTTATTGCTGCGGCAGGGCATGATACCCAGTGTGCGATTGCTGCTATGCCCTGCAGGAAAGGTGCTTCGCCTGCATTTTTATCCTGCGGAACATGGTCTTTAATCGGCTGTGAACTTGATGCACCGGTGCTTACGGAAAAAAGCAGGCTGGATGCGCTTTCAAACGAGCTTGGCGCAAACGGCAAAATAAACTATTTAAAAAATATCAGTGGATTGTGGCTGATTCAGGAAACACGCAGGGCACTGAAAAGGGAAGGGTATGATTATTCCTATAACGATCTTGAAATGCTGGCACGAAAGGAAAAGCCCTTTACATGTTTTATTGACCCTGACGATGATGTATTTGCAACAGAGGGCAATTTGCCGCAGCGGATAAGAGCGTACTGTAAAACAACAAAACAGCCTGTTCCTGAATCAACAGGCGCTATGATACGCTGTATTTACGAAAGCCTTGCTATGAAATACCGTTTCGCACTTGAACAGATCAGTGAAAACACAGGAAAAAAATTCAATGTGCTGCATATGCTCGGCGGCGGAACAAAGGACAGCTTCCTTTGTCAGCTGACGGCAGACAGTCTTGGCTTTGATGTTGCCGCCGGTCCTACGGAAGCAACGGCAATCGGCAATATTATTTTACAGCTGATTGCGCTTGGTGAAATTGAAAGCGTTGAAGCTGCAAGAGAAATGATCGGGAAAACAGAAAAAGTAAAAATATATCGGCCTGCCAATCACAGCGAATGGCAAAAGGGCTATGAAAAATATATAAAAACAGTTTTTTAATGTTTAAGTTATGGAGGTAAAATTTATGAATTATCCGAAAATAGGCATCCGCCCTGTTATTGACGGCAGATGGGGCGGTGTAAGAGAAAGCCTTGAAGCGCAGACAATGGGCATGGCACAGGCCGCCAAAGAACTGATTGAAAGCAACCTGAGATACCCGGACGGCTCAGCCGTACAGTGTGTGATTTCAGATACAACCATCGGCGGCGGCGCAGAAGCAGCAAAATGTGCCGAGCAGTTTTCAAAAGAAAATATTATTGCCACACTGTCTGTAACACCCTGTTGGTGCTACGGTTCCGAAACCTTTGATATGGACCCGAACACAATTAAGGCTGTATGGGGATTTAACGGCACGGAACGGCCGGGCGCTGTTTACCTTGCCGCAGTTATGGCGGCGTATGCCCAGAAAGGTCTGCCTGCTTTTTCCATTTACGGCCACGATGTGCAGGATATGACGGATAAAACCATTCCTGCCGATGTTGCAGAAAAAATTCTTCGCTTTGCGCGTTCCTCTGTTTCAGTGGGCTGGATGAAAAATAAGGCATATGTGAATCTCGGCGGCATTGCAATGGGTATTGCAGGCAGTTACTGCAATGCAGATATGTTTCAGAAATATTTCGGCATCCGTGCCGAATGGGTGGATATGACGGAAATTGTGCGCAGAATAACACTTGGCATTTATGATGAAGCGGAATATGAGCGTGCTTTAAAATGGGTTAAGGAAAACTGCAAAGAAGGCTTTGACTGTAATGCAGGCAAAACTCTGCCCGGAGTTATCACAAAATCAAAGGTGGTTCCTGCGGATAAGGACTGGGAATTTATTACAAAAATGACCATGATTATGCGTGATATTCTTTACGGTAACAAAAAGCTTGATGAAATGGGCTGGCACGAGGAAGCACTTGGCAAAAATGCTATTGCAGGCGGTTTTCAGGGCCAGAGAAACTGGACGGACTGGCTGCCGAATGCAGATTTCACCGAAGCCATTATGGCAACCACCTTTGACTGGAACGGTAGAAAAGCACCCACGCCTTTTGCCACGGAAAATGACACCTTAAACGGTGTTGCGATGATGCTGGGCACATTAACAACAGGCACCGCACCTTGCTTCCACGATGTGCGTACCTACTGGAGTCCTGAGGCTTGCGAGCGTGTAACAGGTATGAAGCCGGACGGTGTTGCAAAGGACGGCTTTATTCATCTTATCAATTCCGGCGCAACAGCGCTTGACGGAAGCGGTGCATCCAGAAACAACAAGGGCGAGCCATGTATGAAGCCGTTCTGGGAAATGACGGATGCGGATATAAAAGCCTGCCTGAATGCAACGGACTGGTGCAGGGCAAATTATGAATATTTCCGTGGCGGCGGCTTTTCCAGCCATTTCAGATGCCGTGCGGAAATGCCAGTTACAATGCTGCGTGTGAATGTAATTGACGGCATCGGCCCTGTTTTGCAGCTGGCAGAGGGCTACACTGCCGATTTGCCGGATCAGATTCATAACACGATTGATGTAAGAACAGACAGAACATGGCCGACAACATGGTTTGCCCCAAGGCTTACCGGCAAGGGCGCATTTAAGGATGTTTACAGTGTGATGGCAAACTGGGGTGCCAACCACGGTGTAACGGTTTACGGCCATGTGGGTGCGGATTTAATTACGCTTGCCTCCATGCTCCGTATTCCTGTAAATATGCACAATGTGCCTGAGGAAAAGATTTTCCGTCCGCACGCTTGGGCAGCTTTCGGAACGGAGGATACCCAGTCGGCAGATTACCGGGCATGCAGCACCTACGGTCCGCTTTATAAATAAAATACATATAAAAACTGCGGCAGTAACAGATACTGCCGCAGTTTTTATATCTGATTTTCCATGACAGGCTCATTCAACCGGTGATTATGATTAGAGCTTCCAGATAATATCAATTTTATTCTCTGTGGCATAAATTTTTTGGATTACTGTGCCGACAAGCTCCCGCTTGCGTTCAAACGGCAGTTTATCAAGTTCGTTCCAATCAAATCCGTTATTTTCATTTTTAATATTTCGGAGCTTTTTTAAGCGTTGCATTTCTGATTGTATCTGTATTTTCTCCCGATGAAGCTGTTCAATATTTTTATTTATGTATTCCATTACGGTTTCGCTTGCGCCTGAAACACTGTTTAAAATGTTGTCGATTTTATTTTCAGTTTCCATATACTGTGCTTTTAATTTTTCTGCTCTTGCATAATCAGCATGGTTTTCATCCGTTGAAAATTCTTTCAGAGCGGAAAGCCGTTCTTTTATTTTTTGCATAATCAGATTTTCAAATTCATCGGCATTTATTGTTCCGCAGCCGCAGCAGAGCTTATCGTTCAGTTTACGGGAACAGAGGAAGTAGCTTATATTTTTTTTAACATAATTTTTTCTGACAAGTGCATATCCGCAGCTGCCGCATTTCACAAGCCCGGCAAGCCATGTGTTTTTTGCCCTTGGATTGCGTTTGATTTTCTGCTGTTCAAGTGCCCGCTCCCTGCATTTTATCCATAAATCAGAATCAATAAATCCCTCGTGCGGTGCAATTACCAGAACGGCATTTGTTAAATCTGTTTGCTTGCGTGTGTTTTTATCGCCTGTGTAAAGATAACAGCCGTTTGTTCCGATAAACTCTTCCGCTGGATTGATAATTTTAACTCCCTTTGCTTTAAAAAAATGAAACAGATTTGCATCGGCCTTAACATAAACAGGGTTTTTGATAAAATCCTGAATTCTTGCTCTTGTAACCGTTCTGTTTCTTCTGCATTCAGGCGGCATACTGCGCACTGCTGCTGCAATATCCTCGTTTGAATAATTTACATCCTGATACATTTCAAAAACTTTTCGGATAAGCCTGACCTCTTCGGGCACCTGCACATACACAGATGTTTTCATTCCGTTTATGCTGAGCTCTGTTTTTCTGAATCCGACAGGCACGGGGCCGCCCATATAAAAGCCTTTTCGGCTGCGTGAAATATAACTGTCTTTAACCCTCTGCTGGATGGTTTCGCGTTCCAGCTGCGCAAAGGTAATGCAGATATTCAGCATAGCCCTGCCCATAGGCGTGCCCGTATCAAATTTCTCGGTGGCAGATGAAAATTCCACGCCGAGCCTGCCGAAAGCATCCATCATATTTGAGAAATCAAGAATGCTTCGGCTGATTCGGTCCAGTCTGTAAACGATTACCTTTGTAATTTCTTTTTCTCCCGATTGAATGTCCTGCATCATGCGCTGAAATTCAGGTCGGTTTGTGTTTTTTCCGCTGAAGCCTTTATCCTTATAAATTAAAAAGGGCTCTCCCTTTGCTTCGTAACTGCACATTTCAATCTGCGATTCAATGGAAATGCTGTCTGCCTTATCCACCGATTGCCGTGCATAAACCGCAATCATATATTACATGTTATCGTTAAGAATGTTTTTAATTGTTTTTATTTTTATTGCCTTTTCTTCATTTGAAATATCCGTGCAGTATTCATTCAATATTGCTTTTTTCTTTTTGAGGCATATTTCACAGCTTTTTTCAAGTTGTTCAATTATAACAGGCGGATTCACGGCAGCACATCTCCTTATATTAAATTTATAATGCAAGAAAAGGTGTGTTATTCCGTTTTAATAAAAAGATCATGCAGAGTGTTTTAAGCTCTGCATGATTTCTGATTATATAGATTTTATTACATTTGCCGTAAATTCAGCTGTGCCTGCACCGCCGGCCTTGTCTATGTTTTCCTTAAAGCGTTTATCTGCCGTATACAGCTGACCGAGCCCTTTTAAGATTTCATCCGTGCAGGTATAATAATGTTCGGTAATAAAGCGTTGCAGCTTTCGTATCAGGGTTTGCGCTTCTGTCGAATTTGCAGGCAAATGCCTGATTTCCCCGATTTCAGAAAAAATCTGCATCATTTCTTTTGTTTTATCTGCTGCAGTACAACGCGTTTGCTCGTATTCTTTATAGGCATTTGTTTTGCCCCATTTCTGCTTTGCTTCGGAGGCATATTTTTCCATTTTTGTATTATCAAATGCCGAAAAATTCATTTCCATATCTCCTTTCAATAATAAATTCCGGGCAGAAGTTATGATTTCGTTCAGTCTGCTTTTTTTCAGTTCAAGCATATGAATCTGCTCCTTAAGTGCTGCTTTTGTATCAAAATCAGGGTTATCAAGAATATTCCTGATTTCCTTAAGCGGAAATTGCAGTTCACGGAACAGCATAATGGTGTGCAGTCGTTCAAGTGCCGTATCGTCATACAGCCGATATCCTGCATCGGTTTTTTTAGTTGGTTTAAGCAAATTTATTTCATCATAATAATGAAGTGTGCGCACGCTTACCCCTGCTGTTTGACTGATTTCTTTAACTGTTTTCATCATAATTTACCTCCCTTTTCTACTGTAAACGATTACGCGGGGTAAGTGTCAAGAACTATTTTTAAATTCATTTACATTATGGTTTGTTTGATATATAATTTAATTAAATTATATCAATTGGAATTTGCATATGTAAAGGAGTTTATGGATATATGAATGACGAATATTTTATGGAAAAGGCAATAGAATTGTCTGCACTGGCAGTTGAACATGGAAATGAGCCGTTCGGTGCAGTTCTGGTGAAGAACAATCAGATTGTTTTTACAAATGAAAATCAGATTTACACGAGAAAAGACCTGACCTTTCATGCGGAAATGGGACTGTTAAGGCTGTTCTGTGCTGAAACAGGCATTACGGATTTAAGGGATTACACTTTATATTCCAGCTGTGAGCCGTGCTTTATGTGCAGCGGCGCAATGGTTTGGCTGAAACTTGGCAGGCTTGTTTTTTCAGCAGGAAATAATGAGCTTGAAAATATTTTGGGAAATCAGGGCTGCGACTGCAGCGATATGGTTTTTGAAAATTCCTTTTGGAAGCCTGCGGTTACAAAGGGTGTTCTCAGGGAAAAGAGCCTTGTAATCCTTGAAAAGTATTTTTCGGTAAATAAAAAGGGCTGATTGATATATCAAAAAAAGAAGATGGAGCAGTATGCGAGTATTTGATTTTGACAATACCATTTATCACGGTGAAAGCGTTTTTCATTTTTATCTTTTCAGTATAAAGTATAAGCCCGAGGTTGCAAAATATATTCCCCTTGTTGTGTTTAATCTGATAAAATACAAGCTGGGCAGAACAACTATGCAGGATTTGGAAAATGCGGTGAAAAAATATGCTTCCTATTATCTGAACTCTTTTGATAATAAGGAAGAAATGGTTCGTGCTTTCTGGGACGGGCATATGAAAAATATAAAGCCGTGGTATCAGCCGCAGCCGGATGATGTGATTATTACAGGCTCGTTTAATCTGATTATGGATGAGGTGTGCATGCGGCTTGGCATTAAAAACTGCATCTGTTCTTATGTGAACCGCAAAACTCTGCAGGTGGAATATCTGAATTTCAGGGAAAATAAAAGAAAAACCTTTACGGAGCAGTTTAAGGATAAAACGGTTGATGAGTTCTATACCGATAATATGGTGGATAAGCCGATGATTGATCTTGCCCAAAAGGCTTATCTGGTTAAGGGAAACAGAATAAGGAGAATAAAATAATATGACTGAAAAATATGTAATGAAAGAAAACCACATACCTGACGGCATTCTGCATGACAGGGATTTATATAACATAGCGCTTGAAGATAATGTGCTGGTTTTGAGCTTTAATATTGTGTATTATCCGGAAAATTACAGCAATTCGTTTGGTGAAAAATATAAGGATTTTAAGAAGTGCCATATCAGGTGTAAATTATGCGAGGATGTTCACAGGGAATGCGGTGTAAGCCTTGAAACCGCCTTAAAAGGAAAGAATTTAACTTATAAAGGCATACTGCTTGATATTGAAGAATTTATTCCGCTTGCCAATAAAGAAATGAAACGTCGAAAAGAAAAGGGATATTATCCGTGGACATATCTGAGCACCAGTATATCGCCTGATTTCAGAGCGGCAGATATTGATTTGCGTATCGATCTTAAATATAGACACCGCACTTATAGTTCCTGCAAAATCACAGTGGATACAGAAGAAATTGAATTTGTTTGGGAATAGAATTCTGGGAGAATAAAGTTATGATTATACTGATTTCGGGTGCAACGCACACAGGAAAAACAAGGCTTGCGCAGCGGCTGCTTGAAAAATATAAATATCCGTATCTTTCTATAGACCATTTAAAAATGGGACTTATCCGAAGCGGCAATACGGATTTAACCGTTTATGATGACGAAAAGCTTACGCCGTATCTTTGGAATATCGTTAAGGAAATGATAAAAACGGCAATTGAAAACAGGCAGAATTTAATTGTTGAGGGCTGCTATATTCCATTTGACTGGCAAAAGGATTTTTCAGCGGATTATCTGAAAGAAATCCGCTTTTGCTGCCTTGTCATGACAAAAAATTATATTGAAACGCATTTTGAAGATATAAAAAAATATGAAAATACTATTGAAAGCCGGATTTGTAATGATTTAAGCAAAAAAGAACTAGTAAAGGACAATACCTTTAAACTTGAAATGTGCCGGAAATACGGCTGCAATTACATTTTGATTGATGAAAACTATAAGATAGATATTGAATTGTAATTCAGCAGGAATTCATCTGGATGGGCAGCACGGAATATGAAATGGATTATATTTTTGATGCCACAGGGAAACTGCCTGATTTCAGTTTTTAAAGAGGAGAAAAAGAATTATGAATTTTGGGTTTTCCTATGTCGGTCTGCTATATCTTATTATGCTTTTCGTTCCGAATTTGTTATGGACAGGGAAGAAGCCGCAGGATTACGATACATATGCAAAACATGAAAATAAAATTCTGAAAATTTTTGAAGGGGCAGGGCAGGTGCTTGTTACCTGCACCGTGCTTGCTTTTAAGGATTTTAATGTTAACACATTTTCGCTGAATACAATATGGCTTGCCGTTTCTTTTGCTTTTATGCTGCTTTATGAAGTATATTGGATAAAATATTTTAAAAGTGAAAAAACGATGCAGGATTTTTACAGCAGCCTGCTCGGCATTCCTGTGCCGGGGGCAGCGCTGCCCTGCATTGCGTTTTTGCTGCTTGGTATTTACGGAAGAAATATCATTCTTATTCTTTCCGTGTTTTTTCTTTCCGTCGGGCATATCGGGATACATATCAATCATAAAAAAGAATTGAAAAAACCCTTGTAATTTGTAATTCAGGATTCTCCTATCAGGAGAATCCTTTTTTATATCTGATTTGTTTTTTATTCGGCAAATTTTTTATGAAAGCTTTTTATTTTAAAACAGCAGAAAACCGCAGGTTATGCGTAAAGCATAATCTGCGGTTTTTTCATATTTTTATTTATTTGCAAAAGCACGGTTTTCTTCGCTCATTTCAATTTGCTTGTTGCAGGAAGGCCATGTCATTCGTTTAAATTTGGTTTGACCGCCGCGGTCGGTTTCCGTTCCGCAGTGATCTGTTGAAACAATAATCAGCCAGTCCTCTGTATTATAAGTGCTTCTGGCCTCAATGGTTTTCACAATGATGTATCCCCATTGGTCAGCCTCCATGCAGGTCTCTATGCATTCTTCATTTTTATTGCCAAGCCTGTGTTATGACCGGAATAGTCCGTATGCTCAAGTGTAAAGAAGATTACATCAGGACTTCTTTATCGCGGTTTTCCGTATCCTTAATATGCTACAACCCATCCGCACGGTATCCGTCATAACCGATTAAAATAACCTTTTTATCCGTTTTTCCCTCGGGAAGCGGTGCTTCAAGATGTTACATAATCAGCTTATGAATGATTGTCTGGAGCAGTGCCCTTCGGATTTATTGTAAAAAATACCCAAAGTGTCTGTTTCTGCTGCATATGTATCCTCTTTATTGATTCTCTTTTCCCGCTGTATGCGGAAAGGGAAAGTTACATTGTCCAGTTAAAAGAAGTGTAAAAATTCTAGTTATTGTTTTTTTCATAGAAAACTTCTTTATCCGGATTATATCAAATAAAATACGCTTTGTAAATAAAAATAATACAAAGCGTTTATAAGATGCATTCAAGCTGAATATCAAAGGGCTCCTTTTCTGCGTGTTCCGTATTATAAACAGCAGCCTCACGGCAGCCCATGCTTTTATAAAATGCCTGGCTTTCCACTGCACTGTGTGAAGAAATGTAAAGCTTTTCAGCACCTTTTTCTTTTGCCCATTCCTTTGCTTTCTGAAAAAGAATTCTTCCGATTCCGCATTTGCGCATATCGGCTGAAACATGAATACTGGTTAAATCCATGTATTTATGTGCGCCGCCGAAAATCTGCGCTTCCACGGAAATAAAGCCTTTCAGCGTTCCGTCTGAAAAAGCGCCGTAAAGCAGGCCGCCTGTTTTAATTGTGTTTTGTATGCAGGAAATGCCGAAAGCCAAATCCTCGGGCGACCAGTCATCAATAAACGGCTCTTCTTTTATAACCCATCTGCCGTTTTCCCTGCGCCATACCTTTGTAACCACCTGTCTTCGTATAAAATCCGAAAACAAATCCATATTCAGTTCTTCAAGTGTTATATTCCTGTATTCCATTATCTTAAAATTCCACCCAGCTTTTCCAATGCCTGTGCGTGCCTTATCGGCAGCAAAGAAAATATCTTTTCCGTTGTTGCTTTCATATATAAAATCCTTCACGGGTTGCTTGTGTTTTTGAAAAATCGATGAAAATAGCAAGCTTAGCCTGATAGTTAATAAATTTTTGCAGCACTTCGCCTGCAACACCGCTGTTCAGTTAAAAAAAATCCTCAAAAACCGTATTTTTATTTACTGCTATTTTATGGCAGTTTGTTTCATATTTTACCGTAATAATAAAATTAACGCGCTTTATGCATCTTTTATCATAATTCTTTTCCTTAAAGTTTATCTTTCGGGGTATTCTCTGTTTTTCCAATACCACCATTTCAGCTTTTCCGGTTCCCATTGTTTGTTTTCGGCATAGTAAACTGCCATTCTGAACAGATAAAGCTGGCATCTGTCCTCCTGAAAACCTTTTTTCAGGCAGTCCTTTACATAAAGTGCCTCCGGGTCTTTCCCTACCAGGTCCTCAACACATTCAATGCCGATATTCAAAAGCAACTGCTTTGTCTTTTTTCCAACATTCGGAATAACTGTTAAATCCGTTTTCATTTGTTTTCACCTGCTGTGTTTCAGAAATACTCTGTACCTTCCGAATCCCGATTTTTCATATTATATAATAAATCTGTATTTATATCAAGCATCAGGATGCATCAGCTTTCATCGGGTTCATTGTCTGAGAGGTCAGCTGTTTTTTCAATTTCGGCAGGCGGCCGCTTAAGCAGGCAATACAGAATCAAAGCGATTCCGCCGATAATCATAGCAGCTGCGGAAAACAGCATGATTTTGGAGAATGTCGATAAGGATGCCTTCGTTTCCGCTTCTGTGATAATGGTATTCCTTCCGGAGGTTACAGTTTCATTGTAAGTGCTGTATTCCTGATTGTCCGGGTTGCCGTTATAATGCCAAAGGGTGTTATCTGCTCTATCCGTTTCATCAGAGGGAACATATCTGAATTTTGTTGTTGTTTCTTTTTGTGAGGTGCTTTTGCTGTTTTCGTTTTTTTCTTTGGTGCTCGGCACATCGGATTTTGTGCTGCTTTCCTTTGTACTTTCAGAAAACTCTTTATAGGGAAGCTCTATGATTCTGTTTATGTCATAGCAGTGGCCGTTTACATCCACGGAAAACTGCAGAGAGTTGCTGCACTTTATGTCCTGCTTGTTTTTAAATTCAATGCCGATATAGATTTCATGCCCCTGTTCCGTTGCTCTGCCGAAATTTTGCGAAACGGAAAAGGCTGCTTTTGCTTCCGCTGTGCTGTCTGTAATTCCGTTTTGCGCAACCGTAAAGCTGTATCGGTTTTGTGTATTTGAAACAGAGAAATTTATTTTAATCTCGTTATCTTCATTTTTCAGATGTGTCTCAGCATAGCTTATATGAATAAAAATACTATGCTTGTCTATATCAGTATAATAGCTGTAAAAGCCGCTTATATTACTGTAATCGCTGATTTCCTGTGTTATAATTCCGTCTGTTTCAAACCATGCTTCCGGGTTGTTTATAAAATCAGGCACGGCGGAAAATGCATATATCGGATAAAAGATTAAAAGAAATGCCAGCAGGCACAGGTTAAGCCTTTTTATGATTTTCCACCTCCTTATGTTTTTTGTAATGGATAGGATTTCTGATTTTGCACAGAGGATCTGATGTTTATGAAGGTTTACAAGATTGACGAAGCGGTTCACCGAAACGCTGGTAATGCACAATTTCGCGCTCACGCAGGAATTTAATCGGCTCAAGCACATCCGGATCATCCACAAGCCTTAATATATTGTCATAGGTTAACCTCGCTTTTTGCTCTGCTGCAAGGTTTTCATTCAGATCGGCAATCGGATCGCCTGTTACCTGAATGGATCCGGCACTCCACGGAAAACCGCTTGCCGCAGTGGGATAAACACCTGTTGTGTGATCTACAAAATACGGTGCAAAACCACTTTCCTCAATCTGCTTTTCAGTCAGATTTCTTGTAAGCTGATGAACGATTGTGCCAACCATTTCAAGATGGCCGAGTTCTTCCGTGCCGATATCTGTTAATAATCCCTTTAATTCAGGAATAGGCATAGAATAGCGCTGTGAAAGATAGCGGAGCGAAGCTCCAAGCTCTCCGTCAGGTCCTCTGTAATGTAAAAAGATATGATATAGCGGATAAAAAAATAATGGTAAAATTTTACATATAAATTATACCAATATGACCCAAAACCGTCAAGTTTCGATTAAAAAATACCTGCCGCTGATGTTGTTCAGCGGCAAGGCTTTATGAATGGAAAACAATATCAATTCTGTTTTCCGGTTTAACATATATAATTTTTCTGATAATTGTGCGCAGTGCTTCGTTCTTTGCTTTCTCTGAAATGTCCGGAGATTTTATGAAATCAATAATATTGATTACTTTTTTTGAAAATTCAGCCCTGTCAATAGGCCGGTTCTCTTTTTCCTGCTGCTTTTTTTCAGTTTCAAGCTCAGTAATGCTGTTAAGTATTTCTGCTTTACACTGTTTGTATTCGTCTATCGTGTCAATTCCGCAGAGGTAGGAATCTTTTATTCTTTTCAGTTTTGTTTTTTCACGGTTTATCAGTCTATTATAGTCGATTTTTTCTGCTGATTGCTTTTTTGCAGACGGCTCAATATTGAAATGAAGACTGCTTACAGATTTTTCAAGTGTTTCAAGAACGGCTTTGTTTGCTTTTGCAATGGAAAGGCTGTGTGATACGGTGCAGGAACCTTTCGCATAGTTGTGGCATTGCATAGAAGGACATTTTGTGGACTGCATCACAAGTGTTGCTCCGCAGCTGCTGCATCTTACAAGCCCTTTCAGCATAAATTTTACATCCTGATTTTTTCTCTGATAACTGCTGTATTTCAGCTTCTCTTCGGCAAGACGCAGCTGTGCCCTTTGCCATATTTCATTATGAATAATCGGTGTGTGTGTTCCGTTTGCTATTATAATATCGGGATTGTCATAATCTCTTGCCGAAGCTGCCTTTCCGTTTAGCGACCACCGTATTTTTCCGATATAAACAGGATTGTGCAGAATGTAATCAATCAGCCTGCTGTCCGGTGCATTTCCGCGGTGTGTTTTAACGCCCTGCAGGGCAAGGCTGTGTGCAATTTCACGTTTGCTCATTCCGTTGATATAGCTTTCAAAAATCTGAACAATGTATTTGCTTTCATCATTCGGAATATATTGCTTTCCGGAAAGCGTGTAACCAAGTGCCGGATGGCACATCGGCTCGCCGCGCGATGCCTTTTCCGCCATTCCTCTTTTAACCTCGCCGCTCAGGCGGATTAAATAGTATTCATCCATCCATTCAATAATGCGTTCAATCAGATTGCCGAACACATCGTCAATAATCGGTTCTGATATGCTTACAACGCTTATCCCGTTTTTTTTAAGCAGCGATTTATATACAATGCTTTCCTCCTGATTTCTTGCAAAACGGCTGAATTTCCACACAAATATAGTGTCAAACGGCTTATCCTCTGACTTTGCAAGCGCAATCATTCTGTTAAAAGCAACCCGCTTTTTTACACTTTTTGCGCTGATTCCGTCATCATAAAATATGTATTCATCGGGAATGATGCAGCCGCTTTTTTTTGCATATTCTCTTATGAGCTTCAGCTGGCTTTCCGGTGAATATTCATCCTGCCTTTCGTCTGAAACCCTGATATATGCTGCTCCGGTTTTAATCCCCATAAAACATGATCCCCGCTTCCGATTTTTGTAATTATTATAGAAATTGCCGCTTTCAATATATAAAAGTATGCACAAATGCAGATAAAAATTGCAGAAGTGCAGATAATTCGGGGATTATTGTTTTAAACGGGCTTTACTTGAACAATTCATTCATAGCAGGGGAAATCTCTCAATAAATATTATTGGGGTGGTGCTATGGCTGAACTGAATGTAAGGATTACTGTGGAAAAAGACGGTAAAGAAGCAGAACCGTTTACCGGTTTTTCCGATAAAGAAAAGGATGCTTTGTCAAAAAGATTGTCCTCCTCTATGAGTGCATATTATACGGCACATTATAATGAATTTTTTAATATTAAATGATGTAGCCTTTTTTGGCAGTATGTTCCGCCGTACTGACTGATAATGATATTGGCGGCTGCCGGATCACAATGTTTTATATTAATAGGATACTGAAGTTTCTTAACATAACTGAACATATATTATCTCCTTATTTCTTATTTATTACATAATATGAAACAGCAGGCAATATTGCCATTCGGGCTATATGTGATTGACTTTAAGGCAATTCAACTATATAATTTTTATAGAAACAGAATGTTTGAAATTTCAGATAACGGGGGAACGGTTATGACAGTGCTTGTTACAGGCGGCGCAGGTTTTATCGGAGCGAATTTTATTTTTTATCAGCTGAAACATTATCCTGAGGACAGAATTGTTTGTGCAGACAGTTTGACCTATGCCGGAAACACAGAAACGCTGAAAGCAGTTATGAATTATCCGAATTTTTGCTTTTATAAAGCAGATATAACCGATAAAGAAGCTGTTGATGAAATATTCTGCGCGGAAAAGCCGGATATAGTTGTTCATTTTGCGGCAGAAACACATGTTGACCGCTCCATCCATAATTATGATTTATTTCTGAAAACAAATGTAATGGGCACGCAGGTGCTGCTGGAAGCCTGCATAAAATACGATGTTCAGCGTTTTCATCATATTTCAACAGATGAAGTATACGGGGATGTGGCAGTTGAAAATACGGATTTGTATTTTACCGAATCCAGTCCGCTTCATCCGTCCTCTCCCTATGCCGCAACAAAGGCGGCTGCCGATATGATTGTGCTTTCCTATTATAAAACTTACGGATTTCCTGTAACCGTAACACGCAGCACAAATAATTACGGACCTTTTCAGTTTCCTGAAAAGTTGATTCCGCTGGCAATATGCCGAGCTGTTCAGAACCGGCCTGTTCCGCTTTACGGCAACGGAAGAAATATTCGAAGCTGGCTTTATGTTGAAGATCATTGCCGTGCCGTTGATCTTGTTATGCGAAACGGAAAAGCAGGTGAAATTTATAATGTGGGAACGCACAGTGATAAAAGCAATATTGAAATTGCAAATATCATTCTGAAAGAATTAAATAAATCCGAAACACTTCTTACCTTTGTTGCCGACAGACCGGCACACGACAGAAAGTATGCCGTTGATTTTTCAAAAATAGAAAAAGAGCTTGGCTGGAAGGCGCAAACAGCGTTTGATAACGGAATCAGAAAAACGATTGAATGGTATAGCGAAAATCAAACATGGTGTAAAAGTGTAATGACGGATGAATGCAAAAAGTGTTTTAAAACGCTTTACGGTGAATATAATTTTTTTTGAAATGAGAAAATATGATTTCAGGAGCTTTTTCTTTTTGTTTCTATATTGTATTGAAATATTTGATATTAAGTGGTAAACTATATTATTGTAATGCGGACAGGCATTGCGAGTTTTATATGATGCAGAGGTAGTTTATGTTTCTTTCACTTGTTGTGCCTTGCTATAATGAGGAAGGCAATGTTGAAAAGTTTTTTTCAGAAACAAATGCAGCTTTTCACGGCAGAGATTTTGACTATGAATTTGTTTTTGTGAATGACGGAAGCCGGGATAACACGCTCGGCCGTTTAAAAAAGCTTTACAGCGAAAATAAAAGCCACAGAATCCAGGTGCTTTCCTTCAGCAGAAATTTCGGAAAGGAATCTGCAATTTATGCAGGGCTTAATGCGGCAAAGGGTGATATGGTTTGCCTGATTGATGCGGATTTGCAGCAGCGCCCCGAGGTTGTGCTTGAAATGATTGATGTTATGAACAGCAATGATGCGCTTGACTGTGTAACTGCTTTTCAGGACAAGCGTAAGGAGGGCAAGCTGATGATTGCCCTGAAAAATGCATTTTATAAAATAATCAACAAAATTACAGAGGTTAATTTTGTGAGCGGTGCTTCAGATTTCAGACTTATGAAGCGAAATATGGTGGATGCCATTCTGAAGATGACAGAGTATCACCGTTTTTCAAAAGGTATTTTCAGCTGGGTTGGTTTTGAAACCGAATATATTCCGTATACGGTTGAAGAACGGGAAAGCGGAGAATCCAAATGGAATTTCAGAAAGCTGTTCAAATATGCGTTTGAGGGTATTGTTTCGTTTACAACATTTCCGCTTAAGCTTTCTGCCTATATCGGTTTTGTTTCGGCATTGATTTCTGTAATTTATCTAATTGTTGTTGTTATTCAGAAGCTTGCTTTCGGAATCAGCGTTCCGGGTTATGCCACAATTGTTGTGCTTGTGCTGTTGCTTGGCGGTATGCAGCTTTTCTGCCTTGGCATCCTCGGCGAATATATTTCAAAAATTTATGTGCAGGGTAAAAACAGACCGGTTTATATACTGAAAGAGCATTTGGGTAAAGAGAATGAAGAAGATTAATGAACTTTTAAAAAAATATGAAGAATTGATTTTATATGTTGTTTTCGGCGGGCTGACAACGGTTGTTAATTTTGCCGTTTACTGGGTGCTGAATAAAGCGCTCGGCGAGAATTTTTATCTTGTAAATAATGTTATTGCATGGTTTGTTTCCGTTGTTTTTGCCTATGTAACAAATAAGCTGTGGGTGTTTGAATCCAAAAGCTGGGCGCCGAAAATTCTTGCTAAAGAGGTGCCTGAATTTTTCGCAGCAAGGGTTTTCAGCCTGCTGGTTGAAGAGGGCGGACTTTGGCTCTTCGTTGAAAAAATGGGATTTGAGAAATTCTCGTTTGATCTTTTCGGATTTGAATTCACAGGAAAGCTGATTGCCAAGCTGGTGCTTGCCGTAATCGTTGTAATTCTGAATTATTTCTTCAGCAAATTTGTTATTTTTGCCAAAAAGAAAAAAGATAAAAAATAATAAAGCAAAAAAAGCCTTTTCCGATTGGAAAAGGCTTTTTTATTTTGCAGACCTCCGAAGAAGCTTTTTATCGGAATACCGCATAGAATGGTGCCGCACTGTTTTTTACAGTTCTGTTCAGCAGTCTGCATCCCAGGGCCAGGGGTCCTTAAGCCATTCATCACTGTTGTTTTCTCCAAGTGTGATCGGGCCGAATTTTGCTTCAAATTCTGCCTTCAGCTCTTCAAACTGGCGGTGGTATTTTTCATATAGCTTTCTTGCCTCGGCATTGTCAAGGTGTGTATCCATATACATTCTTGTTTCCCACATGGCAAACTGCGCTGCTGATACTCTTAAAAGCATTTGTTCTCTTGTCATAAAAGTACTCCTTTTCCACTGAAGGGCTTGTTAAGTTCAGGAAATAAGGTCCCTTCAAACAAAGCTGTTTTTTCATCATCATATATAACCGGCTGCTGCTGAAACGGCACATATGCCATGGTTACAGAAGCATCGGAGGGAAGCGGAGGCAAAACTGCACTTTTCTTTTTCAGAAAAGCTGGGTTAAACATATCAACATATTTTTCCATTCCTTTTTCTCCTTTCTAATTAGCCAAAATGCCTGCAGCTAAGATGAATTCTGATGTTTGAGATGGCAGCCCTGCGCGGGGCGCAAGATTGCGGCAAAAAACTCATAAATTCGCTTTAATTCTGCATTTTGGGCAGGTTCGGATTACTACCCTTTGCCTATTCTATGCTTATTCGGAAAACAATGTTAATCGGCAGTCGACAGCAGATAAGAGAAAAAATTTTTTATACATATAATGGAATAAGATGTTTAAAAAATTAATTGCGTGGTAAAAATAAATATGAAAGAAAAATCAAGGGTGATTTCAATATGACAGTTAAACGCGGAGATATATATTATGCCGATTTAAGCCCCGTTGTGGGTTCGGAACAGGGCGGGGTAAGACCTGTACTCATTGTGCAGAATGATGTGGGAAACCGCTTTTCCCCAACGGTTATTGCCGCAGCCATAACAAGCCAGCGGGATAAAACCAATCTGCCCACACACATAGAGGTGGATGCAAGGAATTGTGGGCTTGCAAAGGACAGCATTGTGCTTCTGGAACAGGTCAGAACGATTGACAAACGCCGCCTGCGAGAAAAAATGGGCGCACTGGACGGCGGCGATATGGGAAAAGTAAATGAAGCCCTGTCGGTTTCCTTTGGGCTGTGATTAAGGGATAACTCTTAAAGAGGGTTATTCCTTTTTTGTTTTTATTACAAAAAAGTCATTTATTATTCTGAAAAATATGCTAAAATAAAGCAAGAGGTGAAACCAATGAAAATTTTTCTTCTGGAAGATGATGCTTCCATCGCAATGGGGCTTGAATATTCGCTGCAGAAAGAGGGCTATGAAACAGCGCTTGCAAAAACAGTGGAACAGGCATTTGCCATGATTTCAAAAGAGGAATTCAGCCTGTATTTGCTGGATTTGACTTTGCCGGACGGAAGCGGTTATGATGTTTGCCGGAAAATAAAGGAAAAAGGGGATTATCCCGTTATTTTCCTTACAGCCTTTGATGATGAAGTAAATGTTGTTATGGGCTTTGATCTGGGAGCAGACGATTATATTTCAAAACCGTTTCGTGTAAACGAGCTGATGGCAAGAATTAAAAGTGTGCTTCGCCGCTATAACAGTGAAAACGGAAAAAGCGGCATTATTGAGCTTCACGGATTAAAAATCAACACAAATGAAGCCAAGGTTTATAAAAACGGTGCGGAAATTATCCTTACGGCAATGGAATACCGCCTTCTGCTGATATTGGTGAATAACAGGGGCAGGGTGCTTACAAGAACGCAACTGCTTGAAAATATCTGGGATATAGACGGCATTTTTGTAAACGACAACACACTTACGGTTTATATAAAAAGACTGCGGGACAAGATTGAGGATAATTCCGATGAACCCGGAATTATTAAAACAGTCAGAAAAATGGGGTATATAATGGAATGAAGAAAAGATATAAGGATATGAATGCTGTAACGGCAGTTTCTGTTGTTCTGATTGCGGCAGGCGGTGTGTTTTTCCATTCTGTAAATCAGACGGCCTTTTATGTGTTTCTTTTTATCTCCGTTCTTATATTGCTGATGTTTTTATGGATTACATACAGAAGAATCAAAACCAGCCGTGATATGTATGATTATCTGAATGCAATCAGCAACGGTGTATATGATTTGGATATTAAGGATAATAAAGAGGGTGAGCTCAGCATTATAAAAAACAGCCTTTATAAAATTGTTGTAACGCTCCGCTCTCAGAAAGAGCTTCTTCTGAAAGACAGAAATTATCTTGCGGATTCGCTTGCTGATATTTCACATCAGCTGAAAACACCGATTACCTCCATCACCATGATGACGGATTTGCTGAAATATGAAGAGGACGAGGAAAAACGCCGAGAATTTCTTGAGGTAATTGAAAGCCAGCTTTCAAGAGTGAACTGGCTTATTGTAACATTGCTGAAGCTCTCAAAAATTGATGCCGGCACGGTAAAATTCTGCAGCAGGCGTGAAAACTTAAAAAATATTCTTGAAAATGCTGTAAAGCCGTTTGCCTTAACAGCAGAAATCAGCGGCGTCGTGCTCACTGTGCAGTGCGAGGAAGGAATTTTTATTGATGCAGATAAAAATTGGTATACAGAGGCAATATCCAACATTGTAAAAAACTGTATTGAACACACAAAAAACGGTGGATTTGTAAAAGTTTCTGCAAGTGAAACGCCGTTGTTTACAAAAATTATGATAAGCGATAATGGTTCGGGCATTGCAAAAGAGGATTTGCCGCATATTTTTGAACGATTTTATCAGGGCAGAAACCATTCACAGTCCAGCGTGGGAATCGGACTTGCGCTGAGCAAGGCCATATTCAATAATCAGAATTCCGCTGTGGAGGTAAGAAGCCGGGAAAACAGCGGAACAGAATTTGAAATAACGGTTTATAAGGTTATTGTGTAAAGCAAACCGAAACTTAAAATTACAAAATTGTAATGAAACCTGTCATTTGTCTGTAAGGTTTATGCGTTAAAATGAAGCTGTAAACGAAAGGAGCTTACATTATGGAAATACTTAAAGTACAGAATTTAACAAAAACCTACGGTAAGGGCGACACAATGGTTAAGGCACTGGATAATGTTTCATTTGCCGTGCCGAAAGGGCAGTTTGTGGCAATCATCGGTCCGTCCGGTTCGGGAAAATCAACACTTCTTCATATTCTCGGCGGCGTGGACACGGCAACAAGCGGAAATGTTTTTATTGAGGATACGAACATTTCAAAGCTTGATGAAACGGCACTTGCCATTTTCCGCCGCAGGCAGATTGGTCTTATCTATCAGTTTTATAATCTGATTCCGATTCTGAATGTGGAGGAAAATATTACACTTCCGCTTCTTCTGGACGGACAGAGTGTAAATCAGAAAAAGCTTGATCTTCTTCTGGATTCATTAGGGTTAAAGGACAGGGTAAAGCATCTTCCGAATCAGCTTTCCGGCGGTCAGCAGCAACGTGTTTCAATCGGCAGGGCACTTATGAATAATCCGGCACTTGTGCTGGCAGATGAGCCTACGGGAAATCTGGACAGTAAAAACAGCAAGGAAATTGTTGATCTGCTCAGAACCATTAATAAGGAAAATAACCAAACGGTTATTATTATCACCCATGATGACAGAATTGCAATGAGTGCAGACCGTATTATTGCAATTGAGGATGGAAAAATCGTTAAGGATGAGGTGATCAGACAGTGAATATCATAAGAAAGCTGACGCTTCGCCACCTTAAGGAAAATAAGGGAAGAACCATTATTACAACGCTTGGCATATGCGTTTCGGTTGCAATGATAACAGCTGTGTTTGTCAGCATTGCTTCCTTTATGAAGTTTTACGGTGATGCATCTATTTTTTCGAGCGGTAATAAACATGTGGATTATTGCTTTTTAAGCAGCGAACAGATTGCTGCCCTGCAAACAGATGACAGAATAGAAGAAGTTGGTTTATACAAGAATTTATCCGGTGAACAGGAAGCTTTCCGGTTATTCGGACAGGAAAGATGTGTTGGCCAGCTGTATGCCGGTGATGAAACAAATCTGAAACAGCTTTTAACATCTAAAATGGATGGCGAAATGCCGAAAAACGAGCATGAAATTGCAGTTGAAAAAAGTTTTATTGAAAAAAACCATCTGAACTGGAAGATAGGCGACACGGTAAGCCTTGATATCGGACAGAGATGGATTATGGCAGATGTATATATTGAAGAAACGAATGAATTTGAAAAAATGCGGGAGCCGGTAAACTACGGTTCATGGCAAACGGGTGAGCAATTTGATGCCGCTGAAGAGAATATATCGTTTAAAATAACGGGTATTCTGAACGGAAATATGCCAACCAGAGCAGCGAAGATAATCCGCGGACTCAGCAACGAAGAAAAAACCGCTTCTGTGAATGCTTCGGTTGTACTTAAAGACGTGAATTATAAATCACTGGATGTGATTGAGGATATATCAAAAAAAATCGGCGTGAAATACGGCGATGAAAACCAAATGACTATCAATAAGGATTATCTTGAATCCAAATTTGCATTTGACAAAACAGGCTTTATGGTGGTCAGTCTTATACCAATGTGTATTATTATTCTTGTCATTATTATGATTGCATCTGTTGTTCTGATTTATAATTCCTTCGGTATGTCGCTTTCGGAAAGAACCCGGTATCTCGGTATGCTCGGAAGTGTGGGCGCAACCAAAAGGCAGAAACGCCAGTCCGTTTATTTTGAAGGCCTTGCACTCGGTGCAGTAGGTATTCCGCTCGGCACAATCGGCGGCATTATTGGAATCGGCGTAACACTTGAGGTTTTAGGAGATAAAATTATTTCAACAGGGATGCTTACAGGCATCGAACAGTCCGGCATAGAGTTTAAAGCCGTTGTTCCGCTGTGGGTCATTGCAGGCATTGTTTTATTCAGTATTATAACGATTTTTATTTCGGCAGTAATTCCCGCCCGAAAGGCCTCTGCCATTACGCCTGTTGAAGCATTAAGGCAGAATACGGAATTTAAAATTAAACCCAAAAGCGTTAAATCACCCAAATATATACGAAAAATTTTCGGATATGAAGGTGAGCTTGCACATAAAAATCTGAAACGAAACGGCAGAAAATCAAGAGTTATAACAGCTTCCATTGCAATTTCGGTTATTCTGTTTATATCGGTAAACTATTTCTGTTCTGTGTTCACAAGGGTGAACGGTGATATGGATGTGCCTTACCAGATTCAGATAAACACAACCAATGATAAGGTAGACGATATAAAAAAAGCCGTTAAAGAAATGGAACATGTAACAGATGTTTACGGACTGGACAGCTATCAGGTGTATATCGGCAAGAATTATCCTGCAGATTATGACAATGCGCTGAATTCTGAAGAGGTTCTGACAAATACCTATAAAAATCTTTTTAACGGCAACAAACAAATTCTGATACTTGCTCTTGATGACGAATTGTTCAACGAACTCTGCACGGAAAACGGCATTGATTATCATTCCTATTATCAGATTCAGGATAACTGTGTAAATACATTGCTTCTTAATAATCTGAGCAGAACCAAAAGCGGTGCATCCGTTTTCAATGACAAGGCAATCGGGAAAAAGCTTTTCTATAATACGAATTCCGAAACAGAAACGGAATATTATTACCGAATAAATCATCTTATTGATTTCAAGCCGGATAATAAGCTGTTTAATCTTGTGCCAAAGGGCTATTTTGCAGCCTATATTCCGCAAAGTGCAATGTACGAATTATCAGAGCTTGTTTTCGGAAAAGAAAAAGGATTGGATTTCCGGAGCCTTTGTGTTGAAACGGAGAATCATAAGGAAACCACCGAAAAGATTGAGCAGTACCTGAATGATAACAGGCAGGAAAACAGTACTGTGTATGATATGGCGGAAAGTATGGAAAGTATGAACACCATTATGTTTGTGCTTCAGGTATTTGTTTACGGTTTTATCACATTGATAACTATGATTACAATAGCCAATATAATTAATACGATTTCCACAAGCATTGCCTTAAGGCGAAAAGAATTTGCAATGCTGAAATCCGTGGGTGCAACACAAAAAGGCTTTTATAAAATGGTTTGTCTTGAAAGCCTCTTCTATGGTCTGAATGCACTTATCGCTTCTATTCCAATCAGTATGTTGGTTTGCTTCGGGCTGAATAAGGTGCTTGACCAGAGAGATGTTCCGTTTGAAATAGATTTCGTGCTTTATGGCTGTGTTATTCTTGCCGTGTTCCTTATTGTTGGATTCTCCATGCTGTATTCTATATCCAAAATTAAAAAGGATTCAATTATTGAAACATTAAAGCAGGATATTACCTGATATAGAAAGGGAGAAAAAGAAAATGAAAAACAAAAGAATAATTGCAGCTGCGCTTGCGGCAGCTTTGATTATAATATTTGCCGGTGTAGGCTTTAAGCTGTATTCCGATGCCGGAGAATATTATACGCAGATAGATAACAGCAAAATCGAACAGCTGGAATCAAAAGGCGGTGTGATTGATTTTACAGGCGGTATGAGTTATCAGTATACACTTACTGCCTATGATGAAAACGGCAAGGAAAAAACGATAAAATTCGGAACAGAAAAGGAATTGAAAGAAGATGCCTTTATCTGTTTAACCGTAAAACCCATTCAAGGCGTTGTGGATTGGAAAGAGGTTCTGTACGATGAACTGCCGCAGGCGGCACAGTCCAATTACACACCGCAGTAAATTCCAACAAATGTGCATTTGTATTTTCTGCCCTGCTTCTTTGTGAAGCCACTTGCGGAATTGCATTTGAACATAATTTAAACCCATCATCAAAAGTCATAAGGCATTCCTTGGGGAGTGCCTTATGGCTTTTTTAATCTTTTCTGCACAGAAAACTGCTAAAAAAGTGCTTGTTTACAATGTGTCGGATATGCTACAATAGAAATACAAATTTTTTAAGAGGTATTCATTATGAAAAGAATTGCAGCATTTGAGAAAGTTAGTTTTAATCAGTTTGAAGAAGCATGGAAAAAGAATTTTCCGGAAACAGAAGATATTAAAGCCGTATATGATTCGGTTAAAATGCCTAAAAGAGCAACAACAGGCTCTGCCGGATATGATTTTTTTGCTCCGGCGGATATAAAACTGGAAAAGGGAAAATCCATTCTAATTCCAACAGGAATCCGTTCAAAAATCAATGACGGCTGGGTGCTTAAAATTTATCCGCGTTCGGGGCTTGGCTTTAAGCACAGGGTGCAGCTTGACAACACGGTTGGTATAATTGATGCGGATTACTATAATTCATCCAATGAAGGCCATATTATGATTAAGCTTTCCTGTGATGCGCATGATAACGGACACACGGTTGAAATTGCAGGCGGGGACGGCTTTGCGCAGGGTATATTCCTGCAGTTCGGAATTACGCTTGATGATGATGCAGACGGTGTGAGGGACGGCGGCTTCGGCTCCACAACCAAATAAGGCTGAAATAAAGTGCTTTTGCTTTTGGCGGCAGCTATCGCAGAATCTAAAAATTGAATCATTTAATTCGCTTTTTTCAGTTCATTTATACATAATTTGATAAAATGCTTGACTTTTCCGTTTTATTTGTTTATAATCTTGCACAGAATATAAAAAGAGTATTCAAATACCCCTGACACAAGCAGGTCAAAGGGAGGGAATTAAGTGAGCCAGGTTAAAATTAAAGATAATGAGACTCTTGACAGCGCACTTCGCCGCTTTAAGCGTCAGACTTCTCGTGACGGCATTATTCAGGAAGTTCGCAAAAGAGAGCATTATGAAAAGCCATCGGTTGCTCGTAAGAAAAAGAGCGAAGCTGCTCGTAAAAGAAAGTATAAATAATATACATATCAGAGGGGGCGTAATTCGTCCCCTTAAATTTTTGCAAAATCCGGTTATAATAATGGTGGTAGCTATGAAGAAAATACTTGTTTTAAACGGCCCGAATCTGAATATGACAGGCATAAGAAAAAAGAATGTTTACGGCGGCGAGACCCTGAAGCAGATTAATGAAGAACTTAAGATCTACGGAAAGGCAAACGGCGCAAAGGTATCCTTTTTTCAGTCTAATCATGAAGGTGATCTGATTGATGTGATTCATGAAAGCAAGGATGAATTTGACGGCGTTGTAATTAATGCCGGTGCCTATACGCACTATTCCTATGCCATCCGTGATGCCATTGAGGCAGTTTCAGAATTCACCCCTTTTGTTGAGGTGCATATGAGCAATATTCACGAAAGGGAGGATTTCAGAAAAATATCCGTTATAACCGATGTGTGCATAAAGCAGATATGCGGCTACGGGAAAGACAGTTACAAAATGGGTATTGATTTATTAATGGAAATATTATAAAATGTATTCAGTAAAATAAATAACAATTAATGGAGGTATAATATTATGGTAACAGCAGGCGATTTCAGAAACGGTGTTACTTTTGAAGAGGACGGCAATGTGCTTCAGGTTATTGAATTCCAGCATGTTAAGCCGGGAAAGGGTGCAGCCTTTGTAAGAACAAAAACAAAGAATGTAATTACAGGCGCAGTAACCGAAAAAAGCTATAACCCGTCAGCTAAATTTCCTACAGCTTATATTGAAAGGAAAGAGATGGTTTATTCCTACAGTGATGACGGCCTTTATTATTTTATGGACCAGGAAACTTTTGATATGGTTCCCGTAAGTGAAGCGGATTTAAGTGATAATTTTAGATTTGTAAAGGAAAACGATGTTTGCCGTATTCTGTCATACAAAGGCAAGGTGTTCGGCGTTGAGCCGCCAACCTTTGTTACGCTTGAGGTTGTTAAAACAGACCCGGGCTTCAAGGGCAACACTGCTACAAACACACTTAAGCCTGCAACACTTGAAACAGGCGCAGAAATTCGTGTTCCGCTTTTCATCAATGAGGGCGATTCTGTCCGTGTAGACACAAGAACCTGTGAATACATGGAAAGAGCATAAATATTTTTTATTAAAAGGAGTAAAAGAATGAATACAGTTGAAAGTCTCGGATACCTGAAAGGGTTAATCAGCGGCCTTGATCTTGACGGCGATAAAAAAGAAGGAAAGGTTTTCAAAGCTATTATTGATGTGCTTGAAAACATTATTGATGATGTGGATGACATCTATGAAGAAATAGACGCTGTTGAAGAGCAGGTTGATGAAATTGACGAAGCACTTGCAGATGTTGAGGAATACCTTGATGATGAATGTGATTGCTGCGATTGTGATTGCGACTGCGATGATGACTGCTGCGAATATGAGCTGGAATGCCCTGCCTGCGGCGAAACCATTTACTGCGATGAGGACACAATTGAAGAGGGCTCTATTGAATGCCCCGAATGCGGCGAATTTCTTGAATTTGACTTAGATGCTGAGGAAGAGGAAGAAACCGAGGAATAAGACCGATTATAATTCAAATGAATCCGTAAAGTATTTTTGCTTTACGGATTTTTTGCGCGTTTTTATGCTTTGTAAAAAATGAATATCAAAGCTTTTTCTTTAAGAAAGAAAAAACGAATTATGTAAAAAAGCGAACGGTTATCCGTTCGCTTTTTCGGGCTGTTTAACCCAATGCATCCTTTGCAGCATCGCCGACTTTTTTAGCAGCGTTTCCTGCTCCGTCAGCAGCACTGTCAATTGCTTCGCCGACATCAGAAGCGGCTTCGCTTGCATTTTCTCCTACCTTTGATGCACCCTCGCTAACCTTGGATTCGCCCTCTTCAGCCATATTGGTTGTATTATTTGTTGTACCTGCGGTTGTTGAGGTTGTATTTCTCTGTGTGGTTGTTGTGGGTGTATTGTCGTTCCTGGAACAGCCAACAAAAATTGCGGTAAGAACTGCAAAAGCAAGTGCAAAAACTATAATTTTAGTTTTCATAATAAATACTTCCTTTCTGTTATATTATTCTCTTTAAAAGATTTATTATTCAGAATTATTTTGTTAAAGTGCCGTTATCTGAATAAAGAAGAATCAGAATGTTTTCTTCTTCGCCCGTCTGGGTATTTACATAAACAAGGGCTTCTTCGGCAGTTGATTTGTTGCGGCAATGAAATTCAATGCACTGTGCTTCTGTTCCGTTGTTTTTCGGAATAATGCACTGCTTTGCCGAAATCACTTCCACATGCCCTGAAAGGCGGACTTGCATATCCTTTTCGGAAATTTTTGTTGAAAAAGCAGCCCTTTGCCGGTGGTTTGTAAGATAGCCGTCTGCCTCAAGCGAATAAATTTTTCCGTCAGACATAGAAATGCCTACCTTGATTAAATCGGAATAATAGATTACGCTGCCTTCGATGTAAGCAAAATTTACGATGCAAATATTGTCTTCAACGGCATAATAGGTTTCCTTCATATTGTTATAGCCAAGTCTTTTAAGATATGCTGCTGCAATATTTACGGCATTTTCCTGTGTGATTGACTGTGTTTTAATTTGGTCTGATCCCAGAATGTAGGAAACATATCCGCCGTTTTTGGTGATGGCAACATTATATCCGTCCATTGTGTAGTTGTAACAGGGAATCGTGCCCTCTGAATCACCTGCATAAGTGATTTTATCAGTTGTAGTATAAAGTGCTTTTGCGGCTTCTTTTGCACCCTCTTCTTTGCTCTTTTCAGGTGCATTTTTCGTTACGGCAGGTTCTCTGTTCAGTACGGCATCTGCAAAAGGCCCGTCATAAAGCAATGTGGGATAATTCGAAAAAGCTTCCTCGGCCTGGGTGAAATCAAGAGAAAGTGAAGCAACCTTTGTGCCTGAATTTCTGCCGCGTATCTCATTGTCTGTAATTTCGCCGCCGTTTGCACATTTTGAAACCATTTCTTTAACGCAGGCCGAATACGTTTTTGCATACTGAAGCAGCTTCTGCATATTCTGGTATTCCTCTTCGCTTATCTGCGTTCCTGTTCTTGTTTTTGCTGAAAGATAATCGGCATAATCTGCTGCCTGGCTTAAAAATTTATAGGTTCCGCCAAGATTCATCTGTTCAACAGGCAAATTTGAAAGTGCGTTTTTGGCAGTGCTGCATTCCGAAAACAAATCCTCTGAAAGACTGCTCATCATCGTTGCCGTTGCGGCATAGCCGCTTTTTGTTAAATTAGTTTCTATGGAATCAAGGCATTCTGCCAATTCGGTAAGGCTTTGCTGATAAACGGCTTCCAGCCTTGTTTTGTATGCCATACTCTGATTGTTTCCAATAACTGCGTATGCCGCAAGCACAGCCACAATGCAGAATGCATATGAAAAAAGTCTTATAATATTGCGTTTTGACATATATTTCAACCTCCGTTCGTATTTTTACCCGAAAATCCGAAAAACATACAAAAAAGCCTTTAAAAGCCAAAAGTATTTTGCTATAATAAAAATAATTATATAATTGGGGTACTTTCAGATGTTTCGCAAAAAAGAAAAAAACAGAATTGTTGTTAAGGTGGGAACCTCCACATTAACACATAAAACAGGAAAAACAAATATTGCAAGAATTGCAAAGCTTGCGTCTGTGCTCTCAGATTTGAAAAACGCAGGCTATGAAGTTATTCTTGTATCCTCGGGGGCTATCGGTGTGGGAACAGGAAAACTCAGGCTTTCCGAAAAGCCCGGCACAACAAAGGGGCTTCAGGCGGCTGCAGCAGTCGGGCAGTGCGAGCTTATGTTTCTTTATGATAAGCTCTTTTCGGAATACGGCGTTGTTGTAAGTCAGCTGCTCTTTACTTCGGACGAGCTTTATAATGCGGAAAGCAGAATGCATCTTGTTGATACCTTTAATCAGCTGCTTGAATATGACTGCCTGCCGATTGTGAATGAAAACGATTCCATATCTGTTGAAGAGCTTTTAAACGGTGATAATGATTGTCTTTCTGCAAGAGTGGCAAAGATAACCGATTCGGACCTGCTGATTCTTTTAACGGATACGGACGGACTTTATGACAGCAATCCTGCCGAAAATCCGGATGCGTGCCTGATCAGCCGGGTTGATGAGATAAACGATGAAATAAGAGCCATTGCCGGCGGCGCAGGAAAAAAAGGCACTGGCGGTTTTATAACCAAGGTGAAAGCCGCTGAAATTGCCGTTTCAGCTGGCATTCCTGTTGTAATTATGAACGGCGCCAAGCCAACAGATATATATAAGGTGCTTGACGGCAAGCAAATCGGCACATTTTTTAAGGCGGTGGAAAAATGATGAAAGAATTAGGGAAAAAGGCACTTGAAGCCAAGGATTTTCTGGCTTCGGTTACAACACAGCAGAAAAATGCAGCGCTTAATGCAATTGCAAAAGCATTAAGGGAAAACAGCGGATATATTATTGCGGAAAACAAAAAAGACCTTGAAAACGGCGAACGGGCAGGGCTTAATAAAGGTCTGCTGGACAGGCTGATGCTGAATGAAAGCAGAATAGAGGATATTGCGAAAAGCGTGGAACAGGTTGCCGGGCTTTCCGATCCCTGCGGAATTGTGCTTGAAGAGGTTAATAGACCAAACGGTCTGCTTATCAGAAAGGTAACCGTGCCTATCGGCGTTATCGGCATTATTTATGAGGCACGCCCGAATGTTACGGCAGATGCAGCGGTGCTTTGCCTGAAAAGTTCCAATGCCGTTATCCTCAGAGGCGGCAAGGAAGCAATAAACTCAAATCTTGCTGTTTCTTCGGTTATGAGAAATGCAATCCGACAGTGCGGCTTTAATGAAAACTGCATTCAGCTTGTCAGCGATACATCAAGAAATTCGGCAAATGAAATGATGAAAATGAACGGTTATCTGGACTGTCTGATTCCCAGAGGCGGCAAAAACCTGATTAAAAGTGTTGTTGAAAATTCAACCGTTCCCGTTATTGAAACAGGTTCGGGGAACTGCCATATTTATGTGGATGAAAGTGCAAATGCCGATATGGCAGCCGAGATTATATTGAATGCAAAAACACAGCGTATCAGCGTTTGCAATACATGTGAAAGTTTGGTAATACATTCGGCAATACTAAATAAAGCGATGCCGAAAATTAAAGAACTTCTTGATACAAAAAATGTTGAAATTCGCGGTGATGACAGAGCAATGGCTGCAGCAAGCGGAATACTGCCTGCGTCAGAGGAGGATTTTTCAACAGAATATCTGGATTATATTATCAGTGTAAAAACCGTAGATTCGCTTGATGAGGCAATAAAGCATATCAATAAGCATTCAACACGCCACAGTGAGGCTATTATTACGGAAAACAGTGCGCATGCCACTGAATTTCTGCAAAGAGTGGATTCCTCTTCCGTTTATGTGAACGCTTCAACAAGATTTACGGACGGCGGTGAATTCGGTCTGGGTGCTGAAATTGGCATATCCACGCAGAAGCTGCATGCAAGAGGTCCAATGGGGCTTCGTGAGCTTACAACTTCAAAATATCTTATTTTCGGTAGCGGGCAAATCAGATAAACAAAGCATTTTATGCCGTTAATAAGCCATACTATAGGTGAATAAATGGATAAATATAAAAAATTAGCATCAAACACAATTATTTTTGCAATCGGCACTTTTTCTTCAAAGCTGCTTACGGTTCTTTTAACTGCATTTTATACCCGTGTTATGGCAGATGGGGATTTCGGCGGTGCAACGCTGATTCAGAATGCCGTTAATATTCTTGTGCCTATTGTTACGCTGGCTGTTGATTCAGGTGCATTAAGATTTGCCATTGATAAAAGCTCAGATAAAAAGGGTGTTTTTACCACCGGTCTAGTTACGGATTTTCTGGGCTTTGCAGCATTTTGCCTGTTTGCACCGATTGTAGCAAATATTACAATAAATGATTTTAATATGGGTCAGTATGCCCTTGTGCTTTATCTTATGCTGCTCGGCTCTTCTCTTCGTCAGCTCTGCCAGCAGTTTGTGAGGGGGCTTGGTTATGTTAAAATCTATACGATAGACGGTGTGCTTGCCACTGCCACTTCCGCGGTAGCAACCTTTCTTTACCTCGGCGCTTTTAGGCTCGGAATAAACGGCTTTATTCTTGCAATTTTTACAAGCGATATGCTTTCTGTTTTATTCTTATTCTTTGCCGTTAAGCTGTGGCGATACATTGATTTTAAACACGGGCTGAAGAAAACCACGGTTATTCCGATGCTGAAATACTGCATTCCGCTGATTCCCACTGTAATTCTCTGGTGGATTATGAATGTTTCAGATCAGTATATGGTAACCTATTACAACGGTGTTGCTTTAAGCGGGCTTTATACGGCGGCCTATAAAATACCGAATTTCGTTATTATTTTTTCTGCAATATTCATTAATGCTTGGCAGCTTTCTGCTGTGGATGAATATAATAACAGCGGAAATTCAAAGTTCTTTTCCAATATTTTTAAGGTTTACAGCGGAGCACTTTTTGCTGCCGGAGCACTGCTTATAACATTTTCAAGGATTATAACCGATTTTTATCTCGGAAAAGAATACTATGAATCATGGCATTATGTGCCTGTTCTGGTTATCGCAACTTTCTTTTCCTGTCTGGTCAATTTTTACGCTTCTGTTTATATGGCAAAAAAGAAAAGCATGCTTTCCATGCTTACGGCAGCTGCGGGTGCTGTTGTAAATATTGTTCTTAATTTTATACTCATACCAAGAATCGGTGCATACGGCGCTGCTATTGCAACTGCAGTATCTTTTGTTGTTGTTTTTGTTATCCGTGCAATAAATACAAAGCAATTTGTGAATATTAAAATAGAATGGTTCACATTTATTTCTTCGGCAATTCTGTTGCTTTCCTCTGCAGTGGTTATGATGCTTGAAACAGCAGGAAAATGGCAGAGCTTTGCTATTTCTTCGGCGCTTACACTGCTTGTGATTATTATCAATTTCAGGTCCGTAACAGATATTATTAAATTACTTTTGGATAAATTCGTGAAAAAATCAGGAAAAAAGGCATAATATATTGTGATAGTTACTATTGAAAATTTGTGTTTTTTAGTTTATAATTAACAAACAGTTGGGAAAATCAACCATTTAATTATAATAATTTTGGAGGTTTTGTATATGAATTCATCAATCTCTGCTGCACAGGCAAAGAAAATGATCAATGACAAATTAAGCCACTTTTTCGGCGTTACCCCCGAAACTGCATCGATAGAACAGTTTTATAAATCAGTTTCCATGATTGTTCGGGACGAATTGGCCGCAATGAACAGCGATTTCCGCCACACTGCCGAAAAGCAGGATACAAAAAAGATATATTATCTTTGCATGGAATTCCTCATGGGCCGTTCACTTAAAAATAATCTTTACAATCTGGGATTAACGGAAACATTTGAAAAGGCTTTGAAAAGCTTCGATGTAAGCCTTGAAAAGCTTTATTCGCAGGAGCCTGATGCAGGCCTTGGAAACGGCGGACTCGGCAGGCTTGCCGCCTGTTATCTTGACGGTTTGGCAACAAACGGTTTTCAGTCTATGGGTTATTCCATCCGCTATGAAGCAGGCATATTCAAGCAGAAGCTTGTTGATGGCTGGCAGACGGAGCTTCCCGATTTCTGGCTTCCGGGCGGCGATGTTTGGCTTGTTCCGAGAGAGGAAAGAGCCGTTGAAGTTAATTTTGAAGGCTGGGTGGAAGACAGCTGGGACGGTGATTTTCACCATGTTGAAATGCGCGACTGCAATACGGTTACGGCTATTCCTTATGATATGTATGTTTCAGGCAAGGGCAAAGGCGTTGCAAGGCTTCGTCTTTGGGCTTCACGCAAGCCGGAGCTGGATATGAGCCTGTTTAATCAGGGTGCTTATGTTAAAGCTATGGAGCAGTCTGCGATGGCTGAGGCAATTTCAAAGGTGCTTTATCCGTCTGATAACTCACCTGAGGGCAAATCACTTCGCCTGCGCCAGCAGTATTTTCTTGTTTCTGCTTCTATTCAGGATATTATCCACCGTCATTTAACCAAGTATTCAACGGTTGATAATCTTCCAGAAAAAATTGCAATTCATATCAATGACACGCATCCCACAATGGCAATTCCCGAGCTTATGAGAATTCTGCTGGATGAATGCGGATATGATTGGGACAGCGCATGGAATATCGTTACCAAAACCATTGCTTATACAAACCACACAGTAATGAAGGAAGCGCTTGAATGCTGGAGCGAAGAACTTTACAGCCGCCTTCTTCCGAGAATTTATCAGATAACCAAGGAAATAGACAACCGCTTCAGAGCTTATGTATGGGGCGCAACACACGATGCAGACAAGGTTGAAAGAATGGCAATCGTTTCAGGCGGTGTTGTTCGTATGGCAAACCTCTGCGTAGCAGGTTCGCATTCCGTAAACGGTGTTTCTGCTCTTCATTCCGAAATTCTTAAGGACACTGTTTTTAACGATTTTTATACCATTACTCCTGATAAATTCAAAAATGTAACAAACGGCATCGCGTTCAGAAGATGGATCTGCCAGGCAAATCCGGAGCTTACCAAATTCATTACCGAGCTTATCGGCGACAGCTTCATTACAAAAAGTGATGAACTGCTTAAGTTGCGTGATTTCAAGGATGACAGGCAGGTGCTTGAAACCCTTCAGAAAATCAAATACAACAATAAGCTTCGTTTTGCAGAAACGGTTAAGAAAAGAAACGGCGTAGAGCTGAATCCTGATTCCATTTTTGATGTTCAGGTTAAAAGGCTTCACGAATATAAGCGCCAGAGCCTTAATATTCTTAATATTATTGCACAGTATCAGATGCTTAAGGAAAATCCGAATATGGATTTTGAGCCGAAAACCTATATTTTTGCTTCAAAGGCTGCACCGGGTTACTTCATGGCAAAGAAAACCATTGAGCTTATTGATGCACTTTCAAAGCTTATCAATAACGATCCTGATGTTAAGGGCAGAATTAAAGTTGTATTTATGGAAGAATACAATGTAAGCCTTGCAGAGCTTCTTATGCCTGCTGCTGATATTTCAGAGCAGATTTCTCTTGCAGGAACAGAGGCCTCGGGCACAGGAAATATGAAGCTTATGCTTAACGGTGCCGTTACACTCGGTACACTTGATGGAGCGAATGTTGAAATCGCACAGGCTGTGGGCGAGGATAATATTTTCCTGTTCGGTCTTAAAACGCCTGAGGTTCAGCAACTGCAGAGAGACGGTTATTATCCGATGAACTATATCAACAATAATTCTGAACTTAAAAAGGTTGTTGATTTCATAAATCTTGGTGTAAACGGAAAAACCTTTACAGAGATTTCGTCAAGCCTCATGAATGTGGATCCTTATATGGCGCTTGCTGATTTTGCTGATTATCAGAAGGCACAGGCATTTGCTTCCGAGGTCTATAAAGATAAGGAAAGATTTGCGAAAATGTCGCTTATGAATATCAGCGGTGCAGGCATTTTCAGTGCTGACCGTTCCATAATGGATTATGCAAATAATATCTGGCATACAAAGCCCGTTCAGTTTGCAGCGGAAAAGAAAGCCGAACAGCCCGAAAAGGCAGCTAAGCCGTCTGCTCCGAAAGCAGCTAAAAATAAGGCAGAAAAAAAGCCGGCCGCTAAAAAAACAAAAACAGCAAAAAAATCAAAATAAACTGAATTTGAAAGGGCGGATTTATAAAGAATTCGCCCTGTTTTATTGATGCCTATGAAAATATTTGATTCAAGAAAAACCGAATATAAATCTGCTGTTTGTGCTATTGCAACAGATGAAAGGGTAAAGCTCAGAATTGTTGTGCCGCGTTCCATCGGCTGCACAGCTGCAAACCTTGCTGTTTGTAAAGAGGGCGAGGAAACCGTTTATTACGGTATGTTCTGGGCAGGTATGTGCGGCGAAAATGATGAATTCTGGGAGCTTCATTTTTCGGCAACCACGCCGGGGCTGTATTTCTATCATTTTGAACTGGATACACCGTGGGGAAAATCCTTTATAAAAAATACGGGAAACGGCTGCGGTGATTTTACGGCAGACGGAGCAGAATTTCAGCAGACGGTTTATGATAAGCATTTTAAAACCCCCGATTTTCTGAAAGGCGGAATCATTTATCAGATTTTTCCGGACAGATTTTATAACAGCAAAAGCAAAAAGACAGATGTTCCCGAAAGCAGAGTAATGCGCAAATGGGGCGAAGAACCATTCTGGAACGAAAGCCAGATGAACGGCTTGTGGAATAATGATTATTTCGGCGGAGATTTAAAGGGCGTTGAAGAAAAGCTGGATTATATCAAGGAGCTTGGTGTTTCCTGCATCTATCTGAATCCAATTTTTGAAGCCAATTCCAATCACCGATATGATACTGCCGATTATGAAAAAATTGATCCGCTTCTCGGCAGTGAAGCGGACTTGAAATCCCTTTGCAAAAAAGCAAAGGAAAAGGGCATATCCGTTATTCTGGACGGGGTATTCAGCCATACTGGCTGCGATTCAAAGTACTTCAATATGTATGGCAGATATGACGGCATCGGTGCTTATAACAGCAAGGAAAGCCCGTATTTCAGCTGGTATAAGTTTATTGATTATCCGTCTGAATATCACAGTTGGTGGGGGATAAATCTACTGCCCGAGGTGATTGAGGAAAATGAAAGCTACCGTGCATTTATATGCGGCAAAAACGGTGTTCTTCGCAAATGGCTGCGCTGCGGCATAAGCGGCTGGCGGCTGGATGTTGCCGATGAACTGCCGGATGTTTTTCTGGACGACCTGCGCAAGGCCGTTAAGGAAGAAAATGAAAATGCCGTAATTATCGGCGAGGTCTGGGAGGATGCAACCAATAAATTTGCTTACGGAGAAAGAAGAAGATACCTGCTCGGCGAACAGCTGGATTCGGTTATGAATTATCCGTTTGCGGAGGCTGTGCTGAATTTTGTGCGCTACGGCGGCGCCGAAAGCTTTTTCAATTCCGTAATGTCTGTTGTTGAAAATTATCCGCCGTGCGCACTTCATGTACTTATGAACCATATCGGCACGCATGATACGGCGCGCGCCATCACACGACTTGCAGGTGAAAATCCTGACGGTTACGGCAGGGACTGGCAGCACGAGCACAACATTCTTTCCGAATCGGATTACAAAAAGGGTATTTCCATGATGAAAACGGCCAGCCTGATTCAGTATACACTGCCCGGTGTGCCCAGCCTTTATTACGGCGATGAGGCAGGCGTGCAGGGAATGAAAGATCCGTTTAACAGAACCTGCTTTCCGTGGAAAGATATAAATGCAGAGCTTCATAAATGGTATAAACGGCTCGGCGAAATCAGAAACGGCTGCAAAGCATTTCGGCGGGGTGTGTTTGTTCCTGTTTACAGTCTCTATAATACGATTGCCTATAAACGTGTGTGTGAAGAAAACGAAGTGCTGGTTGCTGTTAATAATTCAGCTGAAACCGTTGATGTGCCTGTTGGTTCTGAATGGGATAATTCTTATAATCTTTTTGATGCGGTTTCAAAGGACGGCTATATCCGCCTTGCACCGTATGAATATACGCTTTTATCAAAATAATTTCAGGCAAATGGCGGTTCGGATTTCTGTCCTTTGCATAGTCAACCAAGGTGTTTGACGAAAATTTAATGATGTATCAGCAAAAATTTGTTGATTTAATTCTTGTTTTGTTTAATTCCTGTTTGACTGCACCCGAAGACATATTGTTCTTCGGGTTTTTTTATGATATAATTTATAAGAATGTTTTAACAACAGAAGGATTTGAAAATGATAATAATGGGGTAGTTTTTTATTTCACTTTCCGTGCTTATTCTTTATAAAAGAACCGTTTTAATTCTTTTTGGAGGGCATAATAGTCAATTATGGAAATCGCACAAAAGGAATAAGAGGTGTTGAAGCGTGTAATTACAGGGTGAAATATGATTTAATCATAAAACCTATTTTGCATATTCATTGGAAAGTGCATCTGTTTCAGCAAGGAATGCACCAAAAAACATTTAAATGAAGAAGTTGAGGTATATTTAAAATCGGGAAGATATGATTTGGTTACAATAAAGGAATTTAAGGAAACAGCAATATTGGGATTTGTACTTTTGCTGTTTGGTGCATCTGCATTTATTCTGTTTTTTATATAAAAGAAATAGAAATTTTTGCATTTTATATATATACAATTTAAAATTATTATGCTATACTATTACGGAAATTACAGTGGAATGTTATATTCACTTAAGATTTTCTTTGAAAGGAAATAAATTTTATGGCATACAGAACACATAACTGTAACGAATTGACATTGGATAATCTGAACGAAAAGGTTTCGCTTGCAGGCTGGGTGGATACCATCCGTGATCACGGCGGCGTTGCTTTTATAGATCTGCGTGATGAATACGGCGTAACACAGGTTGTTGTGAATGACGGCGACCTGATAAACCATCTGAAAAAGGAAAGCGTTATTTCCATTGAAGGCACAGTTGTTAAGCGTGATGAAGAAACCGTCAATAAAAAAATTGCAACAGGCGAGCTTGAGGTTAAGGTTGATAAATTAACCATGCTCGGCGCATGCACGGAAAATCTTCCGTTTGAAATTTCGGATTCAAAGGAAACCAGAGAAGAGGTGCGCTTAACCTACCGTTTTCTGGATTTAAGAAACAAGGCAGTGCATGACAGGATTATTTTCAGAAGCAAGGTGATTTCTTTCCTGCGTCAGAAAATGACGGAGATGGGCTTTACGGAAATTACAACACCCATTCTCACCTGTTCTTCACCCGAAGGCGCAAGGGATTATATTATTCCGAGCCGTAAGCACGAAGGCAAGTTTTATGCACTTCCGCAGGCACCGCAGCAGTTTAAACAACTGCTTATGGTTTCGGGATTTGACAAGTATTTTCAGATTGCTCCGTGCTTCCGTGATGAGGATGCAAGGGCAGACCGTTCACCAGGTGAATTCTATCAGCTTGATTTTGAAATGGCCTTTGCCACGCAGGAGGATGTTTTTGCGGTTGCGGAAGAGGTGCTTTATGATACCTTTACAAAATTCGGCGGCGGAAAAAAGGTTAGCCCTGCGCCGTTTGTAAGAATTCCGTTTGAAGAGGCTATGATAAAATACGGCACGGATAAGCCGGATTTAAGAAACCCGCTAATTATTGAAGATTTAACGGAGTTTTTCTCAAGGGTGGAATTCAAGGCATTTCAGGGCAGACCAGTTCGCGGAATCAATGTTCCGAACTGTGCAAAGCAGTCTAAGGGCTGGTTTGAAAAAATGCTTAAATTTGCACTTGAAATAGGCATGAAGGGCCTTGGCTATATCGAAGTGCTGGAGGACGGCTCCTTCAAAGGCCCGATTGATAAGTTTCTTTCCCCCGAGCAGAGAATTGAGCTTAAGGAAAAGCTGAATCTTAAAACGGATGACACGCTGTTCTTTATCTGTGATACACTGAAGCATGTAAATGATTTTGCCGGCCAGATCAGAACAGAGCTTGCGAACCGCCTTGATTTGATTGATAAGAATCGCTTGGAGCTTTGCTATATAACGGATTTTCCGATGTTTGAAAAGGATGAAAATGGAAATCTTGCATTTACGCATAATCCGTTTTCCATGCCGCAAGGTGAAATGGATGCACTTCTTAACGAAGATCCGCTTACCATTAAAGCATATCAGTATGATATTGTCTGCAACGGTGTGGAGCTTTCCTCGGGTGCAGTCCGCAATCACCGCCCCGATGTTATGGTTAAGGCTTTTGAGATGGCAGGCTATAGTGAAGAAACCGTTAAGGAAAAATTCGGTGCACTTTATAATGCGTTCCATTACGGCGCACCGCCTCATGCAGGCATGGCACCGGGAGTGGACAGAATGATTATGCTGCTTCAGGATGAGGAAAATATCCGCGAGGTTATTGCATTCCCGATGAATTCCAATGCACAGGATATGCTGCTCGTCGCACCGAATACAGTAACGGAAATGCAGCTTCGAGAAACACATATCAAGCTTCGCAGACCGATTGAAGAAATAAAAAAATAATAAAACATTTTAAGGGCAGGATTATCCTGCCCGAAAAATATTTATCGAAATAGTTTTGGGAGGATTAAGAATGCAGATTACTCCGGATTTAATCAAATATCTTGAATCGCTTGCAAGAATTACGCTTACCGAAGATGAGGAAAAAAAGGTTGGCGGCGAATTGCAGGATATTCTTACCTATATTGACAAGCTCAATGAGCTGGATACAGATGGCATTGAGGCTATGAGCCACGCTTTTCCGCTTGTGAATGTGCTTCGTGAGGACGTTGTGAAGCCGTCTATGACCCCCGATGCAATTGTTGCAAATGCACCCGAAAGTCAGGACGGCGCATTTGTTGTTCCGAAAACAGTGGATTAAGGAGGGCGGAAAAATGGAAATTTATGAAATGACCGCTCTTGAAGTGGCTGAAAAAATCAGAAATAAAGAAATTACAGCAATGGATGCCGTTGAAGCAGTATCGGAGGCTATTGAAAGCAGGGATAAAACTTATAACTGCTACACGCATTTCGATAAAGAGCTTGCGTTTGAAAAGGCACAGGCAGCACAGCAGCTGATAGACAGCGGAAAGGCTGCTTCTCCGTTGGCAGGGGTTCCTGTTGCCATTAAGGATAATATCTGCACAAAGGGGGATATTACCTCCTGTGCTTCAAAAATACTTTACAATTTTAAGCCCCCTTATAATGCAACGGTTATTCAGAAACTTGAAACAGCAGGCGTTGTGCCCTGCGGCAAGGTGAATATGGATGAGTTTGCAATGGGCTCCACAACCGAAACTTCCTTTTACGGTGCAACAAAAAATCCGTGGAATACACAAAGAGTTCCGGGCGGTTCCTCCGGCGGTGCAGCAGCTGCTGTTGCTGCGGAAGAAAGCATTATTGCACTCGGTTCTGATACAGGCGGTTCTATCCGTCAGCCCTGTTCTTTCTGCGGTGTTACAGGTTTAAAGCCAACTTACGGTGCTGTTTCCCGTTACGGCCTGATTGCCTATGCATCCTCGCTTGATCAGATTGGCCCAATCGGCAAAAATGTGCCTGATGTTGCAGCAATGTTTTCCGTTATCAGCGGTAAAGACGATAAAGACGGCACTTCCATGAACGGCACGCCGTTTACGCTTGACGAGATTATAAATTCCAAGGATATCAAGGGCAAAAAAATCGGCATTCCAAGTGATTACTTCGGAAGCGGTATTGATGCGGAGGTCGCAAAAAGTGTTATGGCTGCTGCTGAAACACTGAAATCCCTTGGCGCAGAGGTTGAGGAATTTTCCATGCCAATTGTGGAATATGCAATTCCTGCCTATTATATTATTGCCTGTGCCGAAGCCTGCTCAAACCTTTCAAGGTTTGACGGTATTAAGTACGGCTATAAATCATCAGAGGCGGATAATCTGCGTGATGTTTATTTCAAATCCCGTTCCGAGGGCTTCGGAATGGAAGTAAAAAAGCGTATTATGCTTGGAAACTTTGTGCTTTCAAGCGGTTATTTTGATGCTTATTATATGAAAGCGCTTAAGGCAAAGGGGCTTATTGTAAAAGCCTTTAATGAAGCTTTTGAGAAATATGATTTTCTGCTTGGTCCTGTTGCACCTACAACAGCGCTTAAAATCGGCGAGGGTCTGAGTGATCCGCTTGCAATGTATCTCGGTGATATTTATACGGTTATGATTAACATTGCAGGCTTGCCTTCTCTTGCGCTTCCGTGCGGTTTTGACAGCAGCAGTATGCCAATCGGCATGCAGCTTATCGGCAGACCGTTTGACGAAAAAACGATACTTTCGGCAGGAAATGCTTACCAGTCTGTAACAGAATGGCATAAGCAAAAGCCGAATCTTGTTTAAGGAGGAGAAGATATATGGAATATTCAACCGTATGCGGGCTTGAGGTTCATACCGAGCTTGCAACAAAAACAAAAATTTTCTGCTCCTGTTCAACAGAATTCGGCGGTGATCCGAATACACATGTTTGTGAAATCTGCTCCGGTATGCCGGGCACGCTTCCTGTTTTAAATGAAAAGGTGCTTGAATTCGCTGTAAGAACCGGCCTTGCCACCAACTGTGAAATTACAATGTATAATAAGTTTGACAGGAAGAATTATTTCTATCCCGATTTGCCGAAGGCTTATCAGATCAGCCAGCTTTATCTGCCGATTTGCCGAAACGGTTATATTGAGATTAATGACAGTATCAACGGCGGAAAGAAAAAGGTAAGAATTCACGAAATTCATATGGAAGAGGATGCAGGTAAGCTGATTCACGATGAATGGTCGGACTGTACACTTGTAAACTATAACCGCTGTGGTGTTCCGCTTCTTGAAATCGTTTCAGAACCGGATATTGCTTCTGCCGATGAAGCGGTGGAATATGTTGAAAAGCTGCGTTCCATTCTTCAGTTCTGCGGTGTGTCGGACTGTAAAATGCAGGAAGGCTCGCTGCGTGCCGATGTAAATGTATCTGTTATGGAAAAGGGCAGCAGCGCATTCGGCACAAGAACGGAAATGAAAAATATCAACTCTTTCAAAGCTATTCACAATGCAATCGAAAGCGAAGCACAAAGGCAGATTGAGCTGATTGAAGACGGCGGAACAGTTGTGCAGGAAACACGCCGCTGGGATGATTCAAAGGGCTATTCCTATGCAATGAGAAGCAAGGAAGATGCACAGGATTATAAATATTTTCCCGATCCCGATTTGCCGCCCGTTCAGCTTACAGAGGAATATGTTCAGAACATCAGAGAAAAACTGCCGGAGCTTCCCGAAGCGAAAAAAGCAAGATATATTGCACAGTTCGGGCTTTCCGAATATGATATTTCCATGATTTTCTCATCTGTTGCCTATGTTAAGCTGTTTGAAAAAACTGTTGAAATTACAAATAATCCGAAGGACAGTGCAAACTGGATTATGGGAGAGCTGATGAAAATGATGAATGAAAATCAGCTTCTGCCTGAAAATATGAGTTTCCGTGCAGATTCATTGGGTGAAATTATCAATCTTCTGAACGGAAATAAAATCAGCCGTGATTCCGCCAAAAAAGTGTTCAAAGCAGTGTTTGAGGAAAATGTAATTCCTGCCGACTATGTTAAGGAAAATCATATGGAAATGGTTTCCGATACAGGTGCTATTAAAGCGGTTATTGACGAGGTGCTTGCCAATAACCAAAAAGCTGTTGACGAATACAAGGGCGGCAAGGAAGCATCGTTTAATTTCCTGATCGGCCAGTCTATGCGCGCATTAAGGGGTAAGGCTCCTGCCGCAGAGGTTACAAAGATTTTAAAGGAAATACTTGGATAATTCGCTTTTTCGTATAAAATCAAAACCGTTAGAACATTAAAGAATGTTCTAACGGTTTTTATCTTATAAATCATGATTAAGGTGGATATGAGAAAAAAGCCTTCTCCTTTCAGGAGAAGATGTCAACGAAGTTGACGGATGAGGTGAAAAAACATTTGAACGAATATTGGTTTTCTGCTTGCTATCTGCAATTGGGCAGATATGTTGTATTATACTTTGTTATCTTTTCCTTTTATTTTATTAATAAACCGCCGTATTGCCAAAGTGATGGCAATGCACAGCGGAAAAAAGGGTGTGAACGGCCCGGCCCAGAATGCAAGATATGCCGTTGCCATCACGCTGCACCATTTCCAGCCAAATATAGCGTGGCATAAATATCCTCCCCAGACAGGCGAGTACATAACAATGACTACAAAAATAAAAATTACAATGGTATGCCAGTCCTTGCATTCCTTCCATACCCATTTGCAGAAACTTATAAATTTCGTTTTCAGTTTTATTAAAAAATCTCTCATATTCTCCGCTTTTCTATACTTTCTTTTAAATAACTGTATTTATTATTTCCAAAATCCGCATATTTCAAAATCCAAACATTCAAAATCTGCAATATTATCCCAATCTCTTTCCAGAAGAATATTATCAACTTGCTGTGCTTTATACAGTTCATCCAATGTTTTATAATTTGCAACTGTGCTCTCTTCAATTCTTCCGCATCTTTGAAAATCACAATGATCATCATAAATAATAATCATATATTCATTTGATTTGTTATGAAATATTAATCTTAATTCTGCTTCAATATGATATTCGTTTATACATTTTAAAAGCAGATTTTTGATTTCTTCAAAAGTGTATTTTGCCATATTCAAACACCTACGTTGTAATTTACGCTGCAAATATTTTACTCTTTCTTTTTTGTCAGTGCAACCCCTGCAATAGAAATAATAAAAATAAACGGTGCTGATCTGACAAACAGCCATTCAAACGAATGAAAAGCAACACCTAAAACAGCATTTTCAGCTGTTGCATAATCCCAGTTAGAATAAGGACTGTTTAACAGAAACAGGATAATAAAAAGAATCATTACAACTGCACATAATGATATGAACAGCCAATGCATTATTTTTCTTCTTGCATTATGTGTTTGCAGCAGCTGTAAGTTTATGATTTCCAATTTTTCGGAAATGGCTTTCAAATTGTCGGCTTCGGTTTCGGCAATATTTTCTCCAAGCAAAACGCTTACAGGTGTTTCCAGAACTTCTGATAATACAACCAACATTTCCGAATCGGGAACAGATAATCCCTGTTCCCATTTTGAAATGGTCTGCCGCACTACATTCAATTTAATGGCAAGCTCTTCCTGTGAAAGCCCTTTTGATTTTCTTAATTGTTTAATGTTGTCTTTTAACATTTCAGAACAACTCCTTTCTTTATATATGATTGTATAAAGAAACAGTCCGTTGCTGCAAGCAATGCATATTAACATTTAAATTTTATTCTTAAAAATAATGCTGATAATAGTTTTTGAGATAATGTAGAATATAATGATTTAATTCGACCGGTATTTTTAAATTTTTATTTAATTATGCCGTTTAGGATAATTTTTATAATTATAAATACATTCAGCAGAATCCTGTTTTGTTTCCTCATTCATCAGTTCTATAATTTCCTGACTGTCTTTTTCCGTTTCTTTTGCTAATTCCTCATTCATTATTTTAATGGTTGTTTTCATAACTTCATCATGAACTAAATTTATCTTAATTTTTTAAAATATGGAAGTACATAAGTTTCAATTTCATTTTTTAATTCATTCATGCAATTGTCAATTTCTTTTTATGTTTGTCCATATTGAACCCAATCATCAGGCTTGGAAATCCGTTTGGTTTCATTAAGTATGGAATATCGTTTAAAAGTCCGATAAAATTGCAGGCCGTCCATCTTTTCAATTATGATTATAGCCAATGCCGCACTCTGTGGCCCCTCCCTTTGAAATTCTATATAACTATAAAGATTTATTATCAATGCGCATCTTAAAGATATAAAACATTCCCTTTGAATTTTATTAGTTCGCAGGATGGAAAATAGGAATTCATCATCAATACTAAATGTTTTTTAATTTGAACTTGTTTCGTATATTTATTTTTTATATCATCATATTCCTAAATTGTAATTTATAAATCCAATACTTTTTTATTAGTTTTGAAGTTAATTCCCTGCAAATGTTCATTTATATACAAGCATAAAATTTATCTGTTATAATTTCGCTGCAAATTGCTTTGGCAGTAACAGCAGTATCCTTACATAAAACTGAAAAATCGTTTTGAAATGCTTCTGAAATACATAAAGCACTTGCTTCATGATTAGCATTTTTTGCATTTCTAACAATTATTTTCATATAATCATCTCATTTTCAAATAAGAATTCAGCAATTACTTGTATAATCAATATTTGCCAGCTTTGCCTGTCTGCACAAATCCTTTGTCTGTATTTTATATTGCCTTCTGTCTTTAATTGTATAAGTGCCGCACTGTCTAAATTCAAAACTAACATTTTTTCTTATGCATTGCTCCCTGACATGAAGCACCCAGTCGTAATTCAGCGGACGGGCATTGATATCAGATTCTCCGCCGACTACCACAAGCTCAATATTATCAAGATAGTTTTCTATATCTATCTTTTCCAATAACGGCTGTGCTGTAATACATTTATGCTTAATCGGTAATCCTTTAAATATAGATAATTTATCATTTGCATTCTTTTGATTTTCAACCGTGCAGCATACAACTACATTTTCATATCCGTCATTCCAGTCCTTTGGAATACACTGCATAAACCGCTCAATTCTTTTAGTTAAAAACAAAAAGGTGCAGTCCTGCCGCTGCTTTATCATTTTCCAGCATTCTTCCCGCCATGCATCTGCTTCTTCAATTAAGAAATCGGTGGAAAAGCACAGATATACCAAGCCGCTTTTCATTTTGTAATTCCCGTTTTTTAATTTTTTAATCGGCTTTTCAAAATCCTTTGTTTTTATAATTTCACTTGTGTTTATATTCCGCTTTGCATCTCCCTTATGTATGTAGCAGTGCAAGCATCCTTCACTGCATTTTTTACATCCCCGCCAAGGATTCCACATTGCCATAGTATTCTGCTCCTGACTACGATTTAAAATTTTTTATATGTATCTGTTCAGCAGAAAAGGCACTTCACAGTTTAAGATTTTCAACAGGTGTAATGCCCAGCTCCGAAAGAAAATTTTTCATTTTTTCAAGTCGTTTTTTATCAAGGTAAACTTCAGGTTGATGGGCATCAAGCCCGATGATAACGGGATTCTGTTCTTCTGCTGCAAACTTCCAGAAAGTTTTATCTGGATAGTTTCTTTTATCCCAAAAACCTAAAAAGTTGCACTCCAGCGGAATAGCAAGATTTTTCAGTTCTCTTACAAAATCTTTCATTTTCTGTTTATAGATTTCACGGCTGCCTGTAAAATGAATTAAATCAGGGTGGGCGAAATATAAAAATTCACCTGTTTTTAATCCCTCTAAGGTCTGAATGATGTATTTATCCAGAATTTCAATGCTGTTTGTTTTATGACCGCAGTAAAAAGCACCGCTGTCATATTCGTTATTTGTAAAGTGCTGACCTAAAATCAGATAATCATAATGAAACGGTTTTATAAAATCAAGCAGGCTGCTGAAAATATCGGGGTAGTATTCTGCTTCAAATCCAAGGCGGATTGTAATTCTGTCTGCATATTCCTTTTGCAGGCTGCGAATGCTTTTAACATAATCCTCGGTTTCGTTCAGCTTCATTCTGAAATCTGAATAATACTGTGTGGGAAAAGGATATGGAACATGATCCGAAAAACCGATTTCCGTATAGCCTGCTTTGATTGCGGCTTCAACATAATCACGGTCTGTTCCCTTGGCGTGATGGCATCTGAAAGTATGTGTGTGAAAATTCTGCATGGTCTTGTTCCTGCCTTTGTATGTTTGCTATATGGATAAGTTCAGTGTTTTATCAAGCCCGTTTTCTATAATCTCTGCTGCCTTGAAAAGCTTTTTTTGTTTCAGCTTTTTCAGAAAACGCCTTGTATTTTTAATTTTTAAATCTGAAAAGCATCTTAAAATGGTTTCCATTGTTTCCAAATCTGTTTCCAGATATACTTTATAAAATAATACAGTTCCTTTATCATGCACGCCTTCGGGTCTTGAACCGTCTGCTGTGCGGATTTCGGGAAGTTCCTTATATCTTTTTATTTTTGGCTGCAGCATGGAATCAAAGAGGTTTTTATGATTTGATTTTAATGCAAAAAGCAGAGCAGACCATTCTGCCGTGGTTTCATTCAGCCAATCTTCCCAGCTGTTTGTATCTGCACCGTGGCACCAGTTATGTGCTGTTTCATGCGCCCAAAGTCTGATCATTTCATTTTCTGTTTCTCCGAAAGTGGAACACCACAGCAAACCTCTTCTGACATATGCGGTTTCAGGTACGATAATTGCCGGTGCAATCAAAGGAACATCTAAAAAACGAATGTGTTTTCTTTTGAACAGATTACCGTTGTAATAGTTCATAATATTCTCATATGTTTTTGAAAAGTTCTGAAAAATTTCTTTTTTGTTCCTTTCGATTGTGTATATGTTCATATATCTGTTGGAAATGATACTTAATTTGCTTTTTCGATAGGCAACGATATTATATGGATCATAAAATGGATTTGAATATTTCCAGCTTTTGTTTTTAGCATCGTATTTTGCTTTCAGCACATACCATTCAGAAGCATTATGGATAATAACACTGTTTCTGTTTATTCTGAAAGGCGGTTCTTGAGGAAACCACACGGAATACCAGCTCAAAGAAACAATGTCCTTTGTTATAATATTATTAAAGTTTTTCTTTTTTTCAGCATTAAACTGCACGGCGCCTGCATAAGAAATTTGTAATCCCCGAATCGGTTTTTTACCTGTAATTTCTACTTTCTGCGCAGGGCTTCTGAAAGCAAGCGTTGTTTCTTCCGTTATTTTAAAAGAAACGGCTGTGTTGCTTTTGATGGATAAAATTTTTAAATCCTTATTTAAATAAAATGAAATCTGCTTTCTGTTATTGAACGGGCATTTGATATGTGCTTCGGTCGTGAAGCTGTTGTCATAGAGCTTTAAATCTATTTTCATTGAATTTATCATAGGAAAAATTTTTCAACCTCTTTTTCTATTGCAAATCCTGTTTCCTACATATCCTAATAAAAACGAAAAAAGAACTGTTTGTTGCTTTTTTCTATTATCTCACAATGCTTCACGAAATACAAACAATAATTGAAAATTTTGCAGTAAATATATAACGGGGTGTTTTAATGAATATAAAAGGTAAAACCATTTTTTTTGAGAATCCGCCTGTGATTACAGGTTCTGCCGGCGTGTGCGGGAAAAAGGAAGGCGAAGGCCCGCTTGCACAGGATTTTGATGCAATATTTGAAGATACAACAATGGGTCAGCAGTCTTATGAGCTTGCCGAATCTGCCATGCTGCACGATGCGATTATCCGTGCCATTACGAATGCGCAGATAAGCCCTGCCAATGTTGATTTTATACTGAGCGGTGATTTGCTCGATCAGTGTATGGGAAGTGCATTTGCGATTAAGGATCTGGAAATTCCGTCTATCGGGTTATACGGTGCGTGTTCCACTATGGCGCTTTCGCTTTGTGTCGGTTCCATGCTGATAGACGGCGGGGCAAACTGTGTTGTTGCCGGCACATCCAGCCATTTCTGTTCGTCTGAAAGGCAGTTCCGCTTTCCGCTTGAATACGGCGGACAAAGACCGCCAAGTGCACAGTGGACGGTTACAGGTGCAGGCTCGGCAGTGTTAAGTGCGATGGGCGATGGTATAAAAATAAAAGCTGTTTCCATCGGCACAATCTGTGATCTTGGCATTACAGATGCCAATAATATGGGTGCGGCTATGGCACCGGCCGCGGAAAAGACCATATATGAATTTCTGCAGGATACGAACACGAAGCCGTCTGATTATGATTTGATTTTAACAGGCGATTTAGGCTTTACGGGTTCACAGCTTTTATATGAGCTTATGGAAACCGAGCACGGCATTGATTTAAGAAATCAGCATAATGACTGCGGACTGATGATTTATAATCTGGAAGAGCAGGATGTAAACAGCGGCGGTTCAGGCTGCGGCTGTGCAGGCTCGGTTTTGTGTTCCCATATTTTAAAGAGGATGCGTAAAAACAAGCTGAAAAAAGTGCTTTTTACGGCAACAGGTGCATTGATGTCGCCAACTTCAAGCAAGCAGGGAAATTCGATTCCCGGTATAGCACATGCTGTTTTGCTGGAGGTGTAAAGATGGATTTGAAAAACAATATTAAAGTATTCAGCGCTTTCAAGAAAACAGTGGACGGCTTATATTCAATCATCACCGTTATTCGTGTGCTTGCAGTTATTCTGCTTGTGCTTCAGGCTGTTTTTCTGATTACGGAAAACGGAAAATCATTTGCAAATCTATTTGATAAAGTGAATTGAGAAGCATCGGGTGATGCTTCTTTTTTATTGAAAACAGATTTCATATATGTTATTATGAAATTATTGACAGGAGTGAGATAAAGTGAAAGCTATTTTATATAATGCTGCAAGGGCTGTTGTTCATCCCCAAAAAATAAGCAATCAGATTTGCAGTGGCGGTGTTGGTGCGGCAGTTTTATCAAAAAACGGAAACATCTATACAGGTGTTTGCATAGATACGGATTGTTCACTTGGTATGTGCGCCGAACGTAATGCGATTTCTTCTATGATTACAAAAGGTGAGTTTGAAATAAAAATGGTGGTTGCCGTGGATAAAAAGGGAAATGTTTTGCCGCCATGCGGCGCATGCAGAGAATTTATGATGCAGCTTAAAAATTCAAAAGATACAGAAGTGCTGGTAGATAATAACGGCATGCTTGTAAAACTGGCGGATTTGATGCCATATTCCTATTCATAAAAACGAATGAGGCTTGCTTTAATATGAAAGATACAGAATATGAAAAGATGATAAGCATAGTCAATCAGACTTTTCCTTTGAAGCTGAAAAAAGATACACTTGATTTTCTGTTGTTTTTGAAAGACAGTGGAACAGAGTCTGAACGGCTTTACGGATATTGGAAAAATCAGTTCTACTGGATGGTAATTATCAAAAAGAGTGTGTCTGCTATATTCTGTTGAACGGAAACGGTGAGGAAAGGCAGTTTGCTCCGCTTACAGTCTGGACGGATGACAGCGATTCCGCTTGTTATGAAAATGTATTGCTGCGCAAGGAGTTAAAGCGTATCGCCTTGAATCATATTGATTATTGCTTAAACTGCGGTTCCTGTTCGGGTGGTACGGACAGAATGCTGTTTGGTGAAAGTTATCCTTCTGTTTGCAGAACGGCAATGCGGTTTATTAATCCGAATCAGGCTGATTTTCAGCTTTTAAAAATGATTTTAAAAGAAAGAATGAAATACATAGAAATCAAAAGAATATTGATTAAAAAATAACTCCAAAAACAATTTGAGAGAAGCGGGAAATATGAAAGAAAAATTACTTGCAGAAATCAGAAAGCTGGGTATTGAAGAATTTGAAACAATGCAAATGCTGAATCTGCTGGACGGCAGTGTGCTGTATGACTTTGAAGGGCAAAGACGATGATTTGTGATATTGATTTTTTCAGAAAACAGCCTGTTGTGAATGATATGGGAAGAATGTGGGGTAGTTCCATTTTTATGTCACCTGAAGAATTTGAAAAAGGTGCCATACTTGATGAAAGCACAAATGTTTATACCTTGGGTGCTATGGCATTTGCTCTTTTCGGCTATTATAAAAGAGATTTAGAAAATTGGACTTTAAGCCAAGACCTGTATAATGCTGCCGCAAAAGCAACAAGTGGAAATCGGAATAAAAGACAACAGTCAATTCAGGAATTTATTTATGAATGGAATAAAGCAAGGGATTGAGGCTGACTATGGCAACAAGCACGGAATATATGGAGTTGCTCACGAATTTGTTTATTGCCATATACGATGAATTGCCCGAACCAAAAATGAAAAGCAAAAAGGGGATAATGAATGAAAAGAGAATTGATTGAAAGCATAAGCGCAACAACGGAAATTATGTTTCACAATTTTTATGTAACGCTTGTTACCTGCGATATGAATTACATATTGTGCGGTATGCCAATCTGGAAGCATTGCTATCACACCCTGCATTCGTGCGATCAATGGTTTATCAATCCTACGCAATACGAAGAGCCGCCGTTTCACGAAGCGGGGCTGAACAGCCTTGATTATCTGGGTGAAAAGGTGCTGTCAAGAGCGAATTTGCTGAATTACTTTGAACAGGTTAAAGCTAAAATATTGAGCTATCTTGACGGCTTAAGTGATGCGGATTTGTACGAAAAGCCGGAGGGCTATGCACATATCAGGCTGGAATGTATGATGGGTCAGATGCGGCATTTTTACTGCCATTTGGGAAATATCAATGCAACTACGATTATGGAAACAAATAAATGGCCGAGAGTGGTTGGCATGAGCGGATATGAACAAGGACTTGATAAAAACAATCTATATGAGTAGCAGGGGATTATTACAATATGTTTGATAATAATGACAACAGGCATACTTGTATTAAATAATTTCCCCAACCCCACATAAAATAGAAAGCCTATTTCTTCTGTATTTCCGAATATAAGAATGGGAGATGCTCTTTTTTGAGTGTCTCCCATATCTCTGTATTTTTGTTCAGATTATTTATCTTTAGGTCTTGCGATAAGTGAAACAACAAGCCCCGAAAGCACAGCCACGGTTACACCGCCGGCGCAGGCTGTAAGTCCGCCGGTGATTACGCCAATAAATCCATCCTTCTGAATAGCTTCCTTAACACCGTTTGCAAGTGAATTGCCGAAGCCTGTAAGCGGAATGGTTGCCCCTGCACCGGCGAAATCCACAAGTTTGTCATACCAGCCGAATGCACCGAGAAGCACACCGAGGCAAACAAAAAGAACAAGTATTCTTGCTGGCGTCATCTTTGTTAAATCAATCAGGAGCTGACCGATTACACAGATGAAGCCGCCTACTAAAAAAGCATATAAAAAAATCATAAAAAATCACCTGCTATATTTTTTACATATAACAGGTGATTTATTCTTATTTATTGAATTTGATTTTTGCATCAGCCTTCATCAATCGGATTTTTATTATCCTTTTTGGATTCTCTGCCGTATTTTTCTTCAAATCCGGGATTAATATAATCCTCAACAATTCTGCCATCGCGTATTCTGATAACACGCTCTGCCTGTTCGGCAATTTCATTGTCATGGGTGATAATAATAACGGTTCTGCCCTCATCCTTAAGATTATGCAGAATCTGCATAACATCCTTTGTGGAGCGTGTGTCAAGGTTTCCTGTGGGCTCATCGGCAAGAATTACGGGCGGTGCGGCGGCGATTGCGCGTGCAACTGCCACACGCTGCTGCTGACCGCCGGAAAGTGCGGCAGGAAGATGGTGCATTCTTTTTTCAAGGCCAACCTTTTTTAAGGCTGCTTCTGAAATTTCACGTCGTTCATTTTTGGAAATGCCCCTGTAAACCAGCGGAAGCTCAACATTTTCGATTGCGTTAAGAGATGCAATCAGATTAAACCCCTGAAAAATAAAACCGATTTCCTCGTTTCGGATTTCACTCATCTGGTCATCGGTTAAATCGTCCAGAAGCGTGCCGTTTATATAATATTCGCCGCTTGTAGGTGTATCAAGCAGGCCGAGCATATTCATCAGCGTTGATTTTCCCGAGCCTGACTGACCGATGATTGCTACAAATTCGCCTTCATCAATTGTTAGCGAAACACCGTCCAGCGCATTAACCTGGTTTTCACCGGGATTATAAATTTTATAAACATCTCTAACATCAATCAGGTGCATAGCAATTCTGTCCTTTACTATATGTATATTTTTATATTACAGATATTTATATAATTTGTCAAGAGATTTGTATAATTGTAAAAATATATTTAATAATACTTAATGAGGTGTTAATAAAATGAGTATCAGTAAAGACGAATACAGCAAAATGGCAGACAAGGCAAGCCCTGATTCTCCGATTATTCTGAACTGCGTTAAGGCATTTATTATAGGTGGTCTGATATGCACATTCGGCCAGCTGCTGAATACAATTTTTTCTAATGCCGGGCTTAACGAAAAGGAAATCAAGATTGCAACGCCCTGTGTTGTTATTATTATAACCGCCATTCTGACAGGTATAGGTGTGTTTGACAAAATTGCACGCCATGCAGGGGCAGGCACAATTGTTCCGATAACGGGCTTTGCCAATTCCGTTGTTTCGCCTGCGCTTGAATTTAAGCATGAGGGCATGGTGCTTGGCACGGCTGCACAGATGTTTTCCATTGCCGGTCCTGTAATTGTGTACGGTGTGGGAAGCTCTGTATTATACGGCATCATCATCTATGTTTTCCATCTTTATTAATTTTTAATTAAAGAATTGACAATAAAGGATTGAAACTGAATTTAATATATGATATTATATTTATATAATAAATTCAGGAGGTTTTTTATTGTGGCAATGACTTATGAATCCATTGTGGATACTGTAAGAAACAAGTTTAAAAATGTGGATGTCAGCTCTGTTCCGGGAACGCTTGCATATCAGTTTAATATTGAAGGCAAGGTAAGCGGCATATTCTATGTTGAAATTAAAGACGGAAAGGTTAATGTTGAACCTTATGAGTATTATGACCGTAATGCAATTCTGATTTTAAACGGCACAAATCTGATTAAGCTGATTAATGGCAAGCTTGATCCCGTAATTGCGTTTACAACAGGTAAGCTGAAGGTTGAAGGCGATATTAACGCAGCGCTTGAATTAACCAAGTTTTTAAAGCAGGCAAAATAAACGGTATAAAAAAACCGGGGGATTTATTATCCTTCGGTTTGTTTTTTTGTTTAAATGTGCGTTTTATTGATATTTCGTTTTACACATTTTACAATAATTTCAATTTTGCTTGTATTCAATATTCTTTTCCGATATAATAAAGAGGATGTGAAATAAATGGGAGGAAAAATTTATGAAACATTCAGATATTGTAAAAAAAATGAGCCTGAAGCAGAAAGCGGATTTTGTTTCGGGATATGATTATTGGCATCTTGAATCCGATGAGGAGATGGGGCTTCCTAAAATTATGATTACAGACGGACCGCACGGACTTCGCAAGCAAAATCCGAACGGCGGCGGTGTGGGGCTTGGGAATTCCTATCCGGCAACCTGTATGCCGCCTGCATCCACCTCTGCATGCTCCTGGGATGAAGCGCTTTTAAAAGAAGAAGGCGAAGCCCTTGCCGAGGAATGCATTCAAGAAAAGGTTTCCGTTATTCTCGGCCCGGGCACAAATATAAAGCGTTCACCTGTATGCGGCAGAAATTTCGAGTATTTCTCGGAAGATCCGCTGCTTGCAGGTAAAATGTCGGCAGCGCTTATTAACGGCTGTCAGTCTAAGGGAATCGGCACATCACTTAAGCATTTTGCCTGCAATTCGCAGGAAGCGTTCCGTATGATTATCAATGAAGTTATTGATGAACGCACGATGAGAGAGCTTTATTTTCCTGCTTTTGAAATCGCAGTAAAAGAGGCACAGCCTTGGACGATTATGAATTCCTACAACAGAATTAACGGCATTTATGCTTCGCAGAATGATTGGCTTCAGAATAAGGTTGCAAGAGGAGAATGGGGATTTGAGGGTCTGTTTGTAACAGACTGGGGTGCTTCGGTAGACCGTGTGCCGGGACTAAAAGCAGGTACTGACCTTGAAATGCCGTCTTCAGGCACGCTGAATTCGGAAAGAATTGTTGCTGCCGTTGAAAACGGTGTGCTGGATGAAGCAGTGCTGGATGAAAGAGTGGATACTGTTGTTGATTTAATTCTGAAATCCAAGCCTGCTCTGGAACAGGATTATAAGTTTGATATCGAAGCGCATCATGCTGTTGCCAGAAAGGTTGCAGAGGGATCTATGGTGCTTCTTAAAAATGACGATCATATTCTTCCGCTGAGGGACGGCGCAAAAATTGCCGTTATCGGCGAAATGGCAAAAGCGCCTCGTTTTCAAGGCCCCGGTTCTTCCGTTGTAAATCCCACAAAAATTGACAATGCTTTTGACAGCCTTGTAGCACTCGGTGCTGATATTACATATGCACAAGGATATTACAAAGCACCGCCAACGAAAAAGGATAAAAACAGAAAATCAAATGCAGAGCTTCTTTCGGAAGCTGTATCTGCTGCAAAAGCTGCTGATGTTGCTATTGTATTTGCAGGCCTTACCGAAGGCTTTGAAGCCGAGGGTTATGACAGGGAAAATATTTCAATGCCCGATAATCACAATATGCTTATTTCGGCAGTTGCTAAGGCAAATCCGAACACAGTGGTTGTGCTTGCAGGCGGTTCAGTTGTTGAAATGCCGTGGATTAATGATGTTAAGGCTCTTCTTAACACCGGGCTCAGCGGTCAGGCAGTCGGCTCTGCTACGGCCAATATTCTTACAGGCAAGGTGAATCCGAGCGGTAAAACGGCAGAAACCTATCCGATTTCATTCCGTGATAATCCTGTTTACGGAAATTATCCCGGCGAACCTGTTATATCGGAGCATAAGGAAAGCATTTATATTGGCTACCGTTATTATGATACAGCAGAAAAGGATGTGCTTTTCCCGTTTGGATACGGCCTTTCTTATACCACATTTGAATACAGCGATATGAAGCTTTCTGCTGCTGAAATTAAAGACAGCGAAACGATTGATATTTCGTTTAAGATTAAAAATACAGGCAGTGTGGACGGTGCTGAAATTGCACAGATTTATGTTGCCGATAAGGAAAGCACGATTTTCCGCCCTGAAAAAGAGCTCCGTGCGTTTACAAAAGTGTTCCTGAAAGCCGGTGAGGAAAAAGAGGTTACACTGAC
>CAJUDJ010000012.1 GCA_910584985.1 uncultured Eubacterium sp.
TCGAACCCCGGACACCTTGATTAAAAGTCAAGTGCTCTGCCATCTGAGCTAATGAACCGTAAATACCCTTTATTTTTATAAAGGGTGCTGGCTGGGGAGGCAGGATTCGAACCTACGAGTGAGGGAGTCAAAGTCCCTTGCCTTACCACTTGGCGACACCCCAATATAAAAGGGTTTACTATAAAAATGGGGTGGGATATCGGATTCGAACCGATGACCTCCAGTGCCACAAACTGGCGCTCTAACCAACTGAACTAATCCCACCATATATGGCGCGCTTGGAGGGACTCTCCTCTCGATGCAAAACCGTTCACCGAACGGTTTCTTGACAAAAGCTTCTGCACACTGTGTTTGCAAGCTTTTGTATCTCGTTTCTCGCCCCTGCAAGCGTTTTCTGAAAAACTGGCGCGCTTGGAGGGACTCGAACCTTCGACCTACCGCTTAGAAGGCGGTTGCTCTATCCAGCTGAGCTACAAACGCGTGTGGAGCGGGTGAAAGGAATCAAACCCCTGTTTCCGGCTTGGAAAGCCGGCGTTCTGACATTGAACTACGCCCGCATAAATGGAGCGGGTGAAGGGAATCGAACCCTCGTGTTCAGCTTGGAAGGCTGACATTCTACCATTGAACTACACCCGCATAAGCGACAGCCATTATTATAATAAATGACTGCCGAACTGTCAAGAGTTTTTTCAAAAAAAATCAATTAATCTTTACATTAATTTCATTATCTGCAGATAATGTGAATTTATTTATTGAAATATCCTGATTAAACACAATTGCCGAAGCAAGCTTATCCTCCACATTCCTTCTGACAGAATCACGGATACCTCTTGCATTCTTCTTTGAGCCGTAAGCGTCTTTTGCAACAAAGACAGGCACGGTACTGTCATAGCAGAGTTCAATTGCCTTGTCCTTAAGGCCTTCCTTAAGTTCATCAAGCATAATTGTAGCAATCTTTTCAAAATGATCAAAGGATAAGGTATTAAAGGTGATAATCTCATCCACCCTGCCGAGGAATTCAGGGCGCAGGAAGCGCTCCAGTGCCTTCATGGTTACATCCTTATTAATTTCATTGTCTGACTTGCCAAAGCCCATTGTGGCGGTATCTGTGGAGCCTGCATTGGAGGTCATAACAATAATTGTGTTTTCAAAATTAACCGTTCTGCCCTGTGCATCTGTTATTCTGCCCTCATCCAGAATCTGAAGCAGAATATTCAGAACATCCTTATGCGCCTTTTCAATTTCGTCAAACAGAATCACACTGTAAGGCTTTCTTCTTACCTTTTCCGTAAGCTGCCCTGCATCATCATAGCCGACATAGCCCGGAGGCGAACCGATAATTCTTGAAACGCTGAATTTTTCCATATATTCGCTCATGTCCAGGCGGATAAGCGTTTCGGGAGAATCAAAAAGATATTCCGCAAGCTGCTTTACAAGCTCTGTTTTTCCTACACCCGTAGGTCCTACAAAAATAAAGGACTGCGGGCGCTTTTTCGGGCTGATCTGCACCCTGCCTCTGCGCACGGCAGCGGCAACCTTTTCAATTGCATCATCCTGCCCGACGATATGCTTTTTCAGTTCATCCTCAAGTGAAGCAAGCTTTTTAATATCCCCTGCCTCAATTTTGGAAGCGGGAATACCCGTCCACAGAGAAACAACCTTTGCCAGATCCTGCTCTGTAACCTGATTATCCTTTGCTTTTTCGGCAAGCTCGGGCAGCTTCTGATCCAGCTGAAGCACCTCTGCCTTAAGCTTTGACACAAGCTCATAATCAATCTCGTTGTTGTCATCAGGCTGTGAGGCGCTGTCTATGCCCTCCAGAAGCGTTTGTTTTCTTTCCAGCTTAATCTGATATTCCGAAATAAAAGGATTGCGCAGATTAGCGCATGTGCACGCCTCGTCCAGCAGGTCTATTGCCTTATCGGGCAGATAACGGTCCGTAACAAAGCGTTCGGACATGGTAACCGCCCTGCGCAAAAGGCTGTCCGAAATCTGAACCTTATGATAATTCTCATAATATTCCTTGATTCCCACAAGCATTCTGTAAGCCTCGTCAAGCGATGGCTCTTCAATTTTAATCGGCTGGAAACGGCGTTCAAGAGCCGCATCCTTTTCAATATATTTTCTGTATTCATTAAAGGTGGTTGCACCGATAACCTGAATTTCACCTCTGGAAAGCGCAGGCTTCAGAATGTTTGCGGCATTCATTGTGCCCTCACTGTCGCCTGTGCCCACAAGATTGTGTACCTCATCAATAAACAGAATAATATTGCCCTCGTGCTTAACCTCATCAACAAGGCCTTTGATTCTGCCCTCAAACTGACCTCTGAACTGCGTGCCTGCAACCAGTGCCGTTAAATCCAGCAGATAAATTTCCTTATCCATCAGGCGGGCAGGCACCTCACCCTTGGCAATACGGATGGCAAGCCCTTCGGCAATCGCGGTTTTGCCCACGCCCGGTTCGCCAATCAGGCACGGATTGTTCTTTGTTCTTCTGCAAAGAATCTGAACCGCACGGGCAATTTCCTTTTCCCTGCCGATAATACTGTCTATTTTGCCGTTTTTTGCTCTTTCCGTAAGGTTATTGCAATAGCTGTTTAAAAATTTTCTAGCATCGTCAGAGGAATTCTTTTTTGCCTTTTTGCCTTTCTTCTTTTTGCCGCTGTCAGCTGCATCGTCAGCACCGCCGCCGTTCACCAGATTGGCAAAAGGAAAAGTCTGTGCACCGTCCATATTTTCGGGATTAAACATATCACCAAGTGAGCCGAAATCAAAATCACCCATATTTTCCATAAAAGTGCTCATCTGTTCAGATGCAGCTTCAAGTTCTTCATCCGAAACACCGAGCTGATCTATCATCTGATTGATGGAACCCACATTCAGTTCCCTTGCACATTTGATACAAAGCCCCTCGGGCACCATTTTGCCGTCTTCCATTTTTTGTATAAATACCACTGCAGGGCGTTCCTTGCACCTGCTGCATAATTGCTGTTTCATTAAAAAATGATTTCTCCTTTATTATTGATCTTCTTTTTTCTCTTTAATCTGGCGGATAAAGCCCGGAATATATCCGAGAAGCGATGCCAGAGTGCACGCTGCGGAAATGCCCACAAGTGTCCATGTTGCCCAGTCCGGCAGTTTAAAATATTGGCAGAAAGCACCGTTTGCACCGAAACCGAGCACAAATATCATTACAATGCAGAACACCGTTGTTGCAACCTTTCCCCACATTTCTGCGGCAACAGGGCGAAGCCCCTTGGAAATAAGCAGCGCACCGCCGATCAGCATAACAATTTCCTTAACAATAAAGAACATAAAAAGATATTTGATAGCATTGTTCCAATATTTTATAATCAGCACAATGACAATGGAAATCTGTGAGAGCTTATCGGCAATGGGATCAAGAATCTTTCCCAGAGCCGAAACCTGATTAAATTTTCTGGCAATCATACCGTCAAACAAATCGGTAAGCTCAGCGAAAATGATAACCGCAATGGCAATGATATAATGCTCCTGCAGAAACAAAACCGCAAAAACGGGAATCAGCATAATTCTTATCACAGAAAGCAAATTCGGAATTGTAAGGCAACCGGCAAAAAGTTCTTTTACATTTGATTTAAAATCGCTCATTTTTATTCTCCTATATAATCATAATCGGGTTGAATTTGTTTAACAGTTCTATTAGAGTGCTTGAAGCAAGCTGCTGCAAAAAGGCATTATCACCCGCATTTACATTTTCTGTTATAAATGCGCCGATTCTTGCAAATGCAAAAAGGATAATCAGTGCCTTTAAAACGCCAAACACTGCACCAAGAAATTTATTTGTTTTTCTGAACGGTGCCCTGCTGCTGTTGCTCAGTTTCTTAACAATATACAGTATAATTGCCGTTACAATAAAAAATACGGCAAGCGTTGCAAGGAAAAGCGCTGTTTTTGTTATCATTTCTGCAATCGGGTCCACTATGTTTGTCATAATGCCGTTTGCGGCAGATGCTGCACCTGCATGATCCAGAAACGATAAATCTGCCGAACCTTTCAGAATATCGGGCAAATTACTTACAGTATCCCTGAACGACTGTATATATGTATCCACACCGCTGCTTTCCATTCCTTTCAGAACATCGGCATGAATGGCTTCGCGGAAATAATTTGTATAAACCGTGCTGCTGAATCTGTCCGCAACCAGAAAGGACAGCGGAATGCCCACTGCAATTCTTATAAGCGACAGAAGGGAAACAATAAAGCCCCTTGCATAGCCCTCAAAAACAATAACAACAAATAAAATCAGAATACATATATCAATAGAATTCATATCCGCATCTCCTATTCACTTACAATTTCAAGCACAGAACGGTGCCGTGCATATATTTTTGACGAAAGCTGCTGAATATCAGAATAAGAATTATCGGCCTTTACGCGAAGCCTTTCGCTGCCGTTGCTCAATTTATAGGAAATAATCTCGCTGCCTGTAAGCACTGTCATATCCGTGCCCGATGCCGAAACATCCTTTATTTCGGAGTTCACATCAACCGTTGTTTTGATTTTTCCGTTCTGCCTTACATAAGAAAGCTTATTTACCGGAGCACCGATATATTCCGAATAGGCAATGACAAGATTATCAGCAGGATCATAGCAATATGAAACCGTGTTCATGCTGCCTTTTCCGTAAACGGGCGTTTCTTTTTCAAGCGAGGAAATTACGCTTACAAAATTATTGCCCACAACATAAAGATACCCTGATGAAAAATGAATATCCAGCACGGAAGAGCCTGTATATTCAAATTTTGCTCTTGGCTCTGCATCCTTTACGGACATTGTGTAAAGTGTTGATTTGATTTCGGCATTTTCCGAATTCATCACAACAAATGCAACATTTCTGCCCCTGTCGTCAATCGCAGCGGCGGTTACATAGCCCCCTGAAATCTCAAAATTCATTTTCTCGGAAAAAGATTTGCCGCAGACACAAATTCTGCTTTTATGAACACCTGAAACAGAAACTACGGCAACCGTTCCCGTGTCTGCCACATCTGCACAGAGGATTTCGCCTTCGGCAGAGTTTTCGTAAACCGTTTCCTTCTGGCTGTCCAGCCTGTAAACTGTGCCGCCCTGATCATATATAACGGAATATCCGCCGCTTGTTTTGATTATGGGATTGGCATAGCCGTGTTCATCCTTTATATATTCCTGTGCATCATCAGAGTCTATAACAGTATACGAGGAATCATTCAGCAGGGCAAGCCTGCTGCCCACAACCGTTAAAACATTGTTTTCGCCTGCTTCCATTCTGTAAGGGAAGCCGCTTTTCTTATCTGTATCTTCAGATAATACAATACTGTTTTCACTGCTTTTCTGCTGAAACAGAGCGGAAAAATTGATTTCACTGATTTTCATAACAGCAATAACAGCCGCAGCAACGATTATGATAATCCATAAAATTGTTATTCTTTTTTTGTTTTTAGCATTTTTTCTTTCTTTGCGTTCTTTTTTACGCTGATTTTCTGCCATAGTTTCAATTCCTTTTAATAATTAACCCGGTTCAGATAAAGTCCATCGGGCGGCGCTGTTTTTCCCGCCATTTTTCGGTTTTTGCTTTCGATAACGACTTTCAGCTCTTCCTGCTTTATTTTGCCTTCATTCACAAACAGAAGCGTTCCAACCATAATTCTGACCATATTATACAAAAAGCCGTCTGCCTCAACCTTAAAATAAACCATATCCCCTTTTCGGAAAACCTCAAAGTTTTTAACCGTTCTTACCGTATCCTCCACATCTGAATTGGAGGAGCAGAAGCCGCTGAAATCATATGTTCCGATAAAAGCTTTTGCTTCGCGGTTAAGATAATCCGCATCTATTGCATATCGGTAATGATAAGCATAACGGTTATAAAACGGATTTCTGATTTTTCCGTTATAAATCTTATAGATATATTCCTTTGTTTTCACGCTGTAACGGGCATGGAAATCCGCATCCGTTTCCTTACAGCTCAAAACTGCAATATCTTTGGGAAGATATGTATTAAGCGCCATCACAACTTTTTCCGGTTTTATATTTTTATCGGTTTTAAAGGATATAAAATAGGAATTTGCATGCACACCGCTGTCCGTTCTGCTGCAGCCTTTGATTTCCGGTCTGCTGCAAAACACCTTTTCAACCGCATTCTGAAAAACCTCCTGCACGGTTAGGGCGTTTTTCTGAATCTGCCAGCCGTGATATTGTGAGCCGTCATAGCTGATTTCCACAAGTAAATTTCTCATATAACCGCCGCCGTAAGTGTATTGATATAACAAACAAGCGCAATCAGTGCCGAAACAGCAAAAAATGCAACACAATCGCCTATATGTATTTTTGAAACCTTCATTTTGGTTCTGCCCTCTCCGCCGCGGTAACAGCGGCATTCCATTGCATATGCCAGTTCCTTTGCCCTGCGGAACGAGGAAATAAACAGCGGAATCAGCACGGGAACAAGCGCCTTTGCACGCCGGATTATATTGCCCGACTCCATATCCGCACCCCTGGATTTCTGAGCGGCAGTGATTTTATCTATTTCTTCAACAAGCGTCGGAATAAAACGAAGTGCGATTGTCATAATCATTGCAATCATATGAACATCTATTCCGATATATTTAAGCGGCCTGAACAGCCGTTCTATGGCATCTGTAAGCTCCGTAGGCGAGGTGGTGTAGGTAAGCATAGAACCTATTATAATAAGAAGCGATATTCTGAAAGCAAAAAACACAGCTCTGCAAATACCGTCTGCCGTAATCCGGAAAACCCAGAATTCCGCCAGCGCATCGCCCGTCCCGTAAAAAAGATTGATTACGGCTGTTATAATTATAATAAGTGCAAGGGGCTTAAGGCTTTTGAAAATCGTTTTAAAGGATATTCTGCTGATCAGAACAACACCGAAAACAGCCGCCACGGTTACTGCAAGAGAAATAAAGGTTTTGCACAAAAACATTGCGGCAATAAAAAGAACAGTTGCAACGATTTTCATTCTTGCATCCATTTTATGAATAAAGGATTTTCCCGGGAAATACTGCCCTATGGTTATATTGTTAATCATATTTCCGCTCCTTTCTTTGCAGCAAAAAGCCTGTTCAGCTCTTTCACACCGTCAGAAACGGTAAAAATATCTGTTCGGCAGTCAATTCCTTCTGCCCGCAATTTAAGAAAAACATCTGTTATCTGCGGCACATTCAGCCCCATTTTCCGCAGCCTTTCCGCTTGGGAATAAACCTGAGCCACCGTGCCGTACATTGCAGCCTTTCCGCTGTTCATAACAAGCACCCTGCTGCATATTTCTGCAACATCCTCCATCGAATGGGAAACAACAATAACTGTATTGCCCACAGTCTGTCTGTAATTCTTTATTAATTCAAGAATTACACCTCTGCCCTTCGGATCAAGCCCGGCACAGGGTTCATCCAGAATCAGAACCTGCGGTTCCATAGCAATAACAGAAGCAATGGCAACCCGCCTTTTCTGCCCGCCGGACAAATCAAACGGGGATTTATTTTCAAGCGCACGGTCTATCCCCACAAAATCCATGCTTTTATAGACACGGGCTTTGATTTCTTCGGGCTTCAGCCCCATCTGCTTCGGACCAAAGGCGATTTCCTTAAAAACCGTTTCTTCAAAAATCTGATATTCGGGATACTGAAAGCATAAGCCCACCGAAAAGCGCACATTTCTGATCTGCTTTCGGTTTTCTTTTGCCCAGATGTTTTTTCCGTTCAGAAAAACTGCGCCGCTGTGCGGCTCCAGAAGCCCGTTACAGTGCTGAATAAGCGTTGATTTTCCGCTTCCCGTGTGCCCTATAACCCCTATAAGTTCACCTTGTTCAACAGAAAAATCAACATTTTCAATCGCAGCGGTTTCAAAAGGCGTGCCAACGCTGTAAAGATATTTTAAATTTTCACAGACCAAAACCGCCACCGTTTATTCCTCCAGCTTTTTCTTTATAAACAGAACACATTCTTCTGTATTTAAAATTGTATTATCGCTTTCAAGACCTGCCCTGTATACCAGTTCCGTTGCCTGCGGAACATCCAGCCCCATTGCCTTGATTTCATCAACACGGGCAAAAACCTTTTCCGGCTCATCATCCGCTTGTATTTCCCCGGAATCAATTACAATCACCCTGTCAGCTTCAACAGCCTCGTCCATATAATGTGTTATAAGAACAATGGTTATTCCCTCGCTGTTAAGCATTTTTATAGTTTCCATAACCTCTCTGCGGCCGCTCGGATCAAGCATAGCAGTGGGTTCATCAAGCACAATGCACTGTGGCTTCATTGCAAGAATGCCGGCAATGGCAACACGCTGCTTCTGCCCGCCGGAAAGCTTATGCGGTGCTTTTTTGCGCAGTTCATACATACCGACTGTTTTAAGTGCTTCATCCACCCTTCTGCGGCATTCATCAGACGGTATCCCAAGATTTTCAACACCGAATGCCACATCCTCTTCCACAACCGATGCCACAATCTGATTATCGGGATTCTGAAAAACCATTCCGACATTTTTGCGGATTTCAAAAATATTCTCTTCACTTGAGGTTGTTATGCCATTCACGGTAACCGTTCCGCTCTGCGGAACAAGAATTCCGTTAATCAGCTTGGCAATTGTTGATTTTCCCGAGCCGTTATGGCCGAGCACGGCAACAAAGCTGCCCTTTTCAATTGTAAGATTTAAATTTTTTATAATATCTGCCGAAACTTCGTTATTTTCATCATCTTCGGAAAAATAAGAAAAATCAACATGATCAAATCTGATTAATTCCATTGCTTAACCAAATGGCTGATGCGCCGCACGGCAAAACCCCGCCGTTTGATGAAACAGGAAGCCCGATTTCATCTGCATCAACACTGCCGCCCTTTTCTTTAACAATTATATCATCAAGAATATATTTCATAACAGAAGCCGAAAGCCCTGTTGTATAGGAATTCAGAAGCACCATAAGCGGTTCATCCGAAAGCACTTCTTTTACAAGCTTTACAAAATCATAAAGGCTGTCCTCAAGATGCCAGATTTCGCCCTTCGGCCCTCTGCCGTAGGAAGGAGGATCAAGAATAATAATATCATACTTGTTTCCTCTTCTGATTTCACGCTGCACGAATTTTATGCAATCATCAACAATCCAGCGGCACGGCTTATCGCCAAGCCCCGAGGCCTCCATATTTTCCTTTGCCCACAGCGTCATACCCTTTGAGGCATCCACATGAACAACAGAAGCGCCTTCCTTAAGGCAGGCAACTGTTGCACCGCCCGTGTAGGCAAAAAGATTAAGCACTTTAACATCATTTCTGCCGCTTCTTTTTATGATATTTCTTGTAAAATCCCAGTTTACAGCCTGTTCGGGAAATAAGCCTGTGTGCTTAAAGCCCATGGTTTTTATATTAAATACCAAATCCTTGTATTTGATTTGCCACACGGCCGGCATTTTTCTGTAAACATTCCACTGACCGCCGCCTGAACGGGAGCGTTCATATCTTGCATCCGCCTGAAACCACAGCCCATTCGATTTTTCGCTTTTCCATATCACCTGCGGATCCGGTCTTACAAGAAGCTGTTTTCCCCAGCGTTCCAGCTTTTCACCGCCCGAACAGTCAATCAGTTCGTAATCTTTCCAATCCTTTGTATATCTCATCAGCTGAGTCTTTCCCTAACTACATCGGCAATATAATTGCCGAGATTTGTTATTTTTTCTATATCTTTGCCCTCAAGCATTACGCGCACAAGCGGTTCTGTGCCAGAAACACGTACAAGCACTCTTCCATCGCCGTGAAGCTCCATTTCAGCCTCCTGCACAGCAGAAATAATATATTCATCGTTATTATATTTTTTCTTGCCCTCAGGTGTAACCTCAACATTGATAAGCACCTGCGGGTAAACCGTCATAACCTTTGCAAGCTCGCCGAGTGCCGCTCCGCTTTTCTTTACCGTTTCAATCAGCTTAACACCCGAAAGCTCGCCATCGCCTGTTGTGGCATAATCCAGAAAAATAACATGGCCGCTCTGCTCACCGCCGATATTATATCCGTTTTTAAGCATTCTCTCAAGCACATATCGGTCTCCGACAGCAGTTTTTGCACATTTGATTCCGTATTCCTCACAAAATTTGAAAAAGCCCATATTGCTCATAACCGTAACCACTGCCGTGTCGTTTTTAAGCTTTCCCTCCTGCTTCATCTGCATTGCACACACGGCAATAATTTTATCGCCGTCTATCAGATTTCCGTTTTCATCCACTGCAAGCATTCTGTCTGCATCACCGTCAAATGCAAGGCCCATATCCAGCTTATTGGCTTTCACAAATTCCATAAGCTCTTCGGGATGTGTAGAACCGCAGTTTGCATTTATATTTACACCATCAGGCGTATCGGAAAGCATATGGCACTTTGCGCCAAGGCGTGTGAAAATTTCCTTTGCGCAAACAGAAGCAGAACCGTTTGCTGTGTCAATCGCAATATTCATTCCGTCAAATCTGACTTCACAAGCAGAAACAACATGCTGAATATAATCCTCCAGCGCTGTTTTGCAAAAGGTTCTTTTGCCGACCGCTCCGCCTGTTTTCATTTCAATTTCTTCTGTATGGTCCAGAATAATGGCTTCAATTTCTTCTTCCGTTTCATCCGGAAGCTTATAGCCGTTTCCCTGAAAAATTTTAATTCCGTTATATTCACACGGATTATGCGAAGCAGAAATCATAACACCCGCCTCACAGCCGTATTCTCCGACAAGATAAGCAATTGCAGGTGTAGGAACCACACCCACCGATATCACATCAACCCCAACAGAGCAGAAACCTGCCGTAAGTGCCGCCTCCAGCATATCGCCGGATGCCCTTGTGTCCTTGCCTATCATAACCGAAGGCTTTGTATCTGCCGTTCTGTTTTTAATCAGAATTTCTGCAGCGGCCTTTCCAATCTGCATGGCAAGCTCATTTGTCAAATCCTGATTTGCAATTCCTCTTACACCGTCTGTTCCGAATAATCTTCCCACTAAAACATAACCTTTCAATATATTATATTATAAAAGCGACTGCTGCCCGTCCTGCTCAAAACCAAGATGCTTATATCCAAGGGCTGTTACACATCTGCCTCTCGGCGTTCTGCTTAAAAAGCCAATCTGCATAAGATAAGGCTCATAAACATCTTCAATCGTAACTGCTTCTTCACCGATGGCGGCAGCAATGGTTTCCAGACCGACAGGCCCGCCGTTATAATTTCTTATCATTGTTGTCAGCAGGCGCCTGTCTATTGAATCAAGCCCCAGTTCATCAATTTCCATTCTGTCCAGTGCATCAGAAGAAGCCTCTTCCGTTATAACACCGTCATATTTCACTTCGGCAAAATCACGGCTTCTTTTCAGCAGCCTGTTTGCGATTCGGGGTGTTCCTCTTGATCTTGAGGCAATCTGATATGCACCTTTATTATCAATATCTATTCCGAGTATGCCTGCGCTTCTGCGCACAATAGATGCAAGCTCATCGTTTGTATAAAGCTCCAGCCTTAATATAACACCGAACCGATCACGAAGCGGTGCTGAAAGCTGACCTGCACGGGTTGTTGCACCCACAAGCGTAAAATTCGGCAAATCAAGCCGGATGGATCTTGCAGAAGGGCCTTTGCCTATAATAATATCAAGCGCTCTGTCTTCCATTGCAGGATACAGAACCTCCTCAACACTTCTGTTCAGGCGGTGAATTTCATCAATAAACAGCACATCACCCTCCTGAAGGTTCGTAAGCAATGCTGCCAGATCACCCTGCTTTTCAATTGCAGGGCCGCTTGTTATTCTGATATTTACGCCCATTTCATTTGCAATTATACCTGCAAGCGTTGTTTTACCGAGCCCGGGCGGGCCGTAAAGCAGCACATGATCCAGCGCTTCTCCCCTTGCACGGGCAGCCTGAATATACACGGAAAGGTTTTCCTTTGCCTTTTCCTGACCGATATAATCCGTAAGCTCCTTCGGGCGCAGGCTGTTTTCAATATCATTATCCGCTTCGGTAAATTCCGTTGAAACTATTCGGTTTTCAAAATCCATTTCGTTCATGGTAATTCCCATAGCCTTTCCAGCTACAAATCGTTTGTTATAAATCATTCACACGCCTTACTGTAGCCGGACAAGGCGCATAACGGGAATTCAGCCATATCAAAATTGTGCTACAGGCAAATTTTGATGGCAATATAATTTATTCAGTGTGATTTTCACACTTTCTCCTGAAAATCAATTAAAGATTTCTTGAAAGCTGTTTTAATCCAAGCCTTATCATTTCATCTGCCGAAAGTGATTTGTCCATCTGGCCCACAGCCACGGCAGCATCACTTTGGCTGAAGCCAAGCGCCACAAGCGCTGCCACGGCTTCCGAAGCGGCTGATTCCTCGATAATAGAGCCTGCCGAAACAACAGCTGATGACAGTTCCCCAACAGAAACGCCTGCCATTTTATCCTTAAGCTCCAGAACAATTCTTTCGGCAGTCTTTTTCCCAATACCGTTTGCCTTTATTATAGCTTTGGTATCACCGGAAGCAATTGCAACGGCAAGTCTGTCCGGTGAAAGCTCCGAAAGCACGGATATTGCCGCCTTGGGCCCAACGCCCGAAACCGTTATCAGCAGCTTAAACGATTCCAGCTCCGTTTGTGTTGAAAAGCCGAATAAATCCATTGCATCCTCCCTTACGGAAAGGTATGTAAACAGATTAACCTCGCTGCCTTTTTTACCTACTGACTTTGATGTGTTCAGCGAGGTAAAGCATTTAAAGCCCACGCCGCCGCATTCCACAACAACAAACTGTGCGTCCGCATAAGTCAGAATTCCTTTAATATTGTAAATCATTATCATTACCTCAAAAATTTATTATATACACCAAGCAGGCTTCCGCTTGCGTGGCCATGGCAGATTGCCATAGCCAGCGCATCTGCCGTATCATCAGGCTTCGGTATTTTTTCAAGATTCAGAATAAGCCTTGTCATTTCCTGCACCTGTTTTTTAACGGCTCTGCCATACCCTGTAACGGACTGCTTAACCTGAAGCGGTGTATATTCCGCAATCTCCGCTCTGTGAAGCTGTGCCGAAAGCGTGATTACGCCCCTTGCCTGTGCAACATCAATAACTGTTTTTGCATTATTATTATAGAACAGTTTTTCCATGCTCATAACCTCAGGCTTGTATTTATCAAAAATTAAATTCATTTCCGTATAAATTGTCTGAAGTCTCAGCGGAAACGGCGTATGCGCATCTGTGGTAATTGCGCCGTAATCTATTACACGGAATTTATTTGCCTTATATTCCAGAACGCCCCAGCCTATAATCGCATATCCGGGATCTATGCCAAGAATAATCATTTATATATACTACTCCATTTTAATTTGCATAAATTATATCATAACAGTTCTTTATAATCAATAATATAATATAAATAATTAATTAACAAAAAAAAGAAGCCGGCCTGCAAAATGCAGGTCAGCAATAAAAATTCATCCCCTTAACTGATGAATAAATTTCTGAAGCTCAATATGATTAAAGGTATATTTTCCGATATCGGTATTCGGAATAAGATACCTTGCCGTTACCTCACCGTTCAGAACGGCAAAGGATTGCTTCAGTGTATTTGTCATATAATCCGAAGCAGCTCTTGCATTTGAACCCGAAACGATAACCGTGCCCACACGCTTGAAATTTTTAATCGGCGGATTTGCGCCGCGTTTGAATCTGGCACTGTAATAACACTGAAATCTGTCTATCACTGCCTTGAGCGGTGCAGGAAAAAAGTTGTTATACACAGGTGTAACAAATGCTATATAGTCGGCAGCTTCAAAATCCTCAAAAAAGATGTCAAGGTCATGATGGTAGCAGCCGCTGTGATATTCACAGTATTTGCAGTCACTGCACGGCAGCGGTGAAAGATTAAAGGTGCTGTATTCCTTTATTTCACAGTCAATAAAATACGGTTTAAGCTGCTTAACAAGCTCGGTACAGACACCGTTTTCCCTTGGAGAACCGTTTATAATCAGAAACTTTTTTATTTTCCATCACCCCGTCAGCTCATACTTCTGTTTTTAAAAAGCAAATAAATTATATCATATCTTTTTTCGACACTCAACTGCAAATTTTTATTGTTTTATCCTTTATTTTATGTTATTATCTTTTATTATAATTCAGGAGGCATATTATGACTGATCTGATTATCAGGCTGTTTATAAAAAACAGCGGTGAAAACGAATTGAAAACGCGTGAAAAATACGGCACGCTTTCAGGTGCTGTTGGCATTGTGTGCAACATCATACTGTGTATATTCAAATTTGTGATCGGAACAGTTTCAAATTCCGTCTCCATCACTGCGGATGCCGTAAATAATCTTTCGGATGCCAGCTCAAATGTGGTAACCATTTTCGGAGCAAAGCTTGCCGGCAAGCCTGTGGATGACGATCATCCGTTCGGCCACGGCAGAATGGAATATATAAGCGCACTGATTGTTTCCTTTTTCATATTCCTTATGGGCTTTGAACTCGGAAAAAGCAGCATTGAAAAAATAATAAATCCCGAAGAGGTTAAATTCAGCATTTTTTCGCTTATTGTTCTTCTGGTTTCCATTGCAATAAAGCTCTGGATGGCGTTTTTTAACGGAAAGCTTTTCAGAATAACAAACAATGTAAATATGAAAGCAGTTAAGCAGGACAGTCTGAACGACTGCATCGCAACCGCCGCAACAGTTATTGCATTGCTGATTTCCGCCTTTACCCCATTCAAGCGTGCAGACGGAATCATGGGTGTTATTGTTGCTGTTATTGTAATTATTGCAGGAATCGGCATCGTGAAAGATATTATCAGTAATCTTCTGGGAAAAGCACCCGATCCCAAGCTTGTTCAGAACATTGAAGACATCATGCTTGCCGAAAAGGATATTGCCGGTGTGCACGATTTGATTGTGCATGATTACGGACCGGGCAGAATCATTGCATCAGCCCACGCAGAAGTGCCCTGCAATGCCGATGTTATAAGGCTGCACGATATGATAGACAATGTTGAAAAACGAATCAGCAAAAATCTGAATATCATGATGTGTATTCATATGGACCCTGTTGTTGTGGACGATGAAAAAATAAATTCCTACAGGGAAATCTCCGCTGAAATCATCAGCGGGTATGACAGCAGCTTTTCTTTTCATGATTTCAGAGTGGTCGAGGGAAAAACACACACCAATTTTATTTTTGATCTTGTTATTCCGCACCGATATAAAAAAGAAAACAGCCAAATACTGAAAGAATTAAGAAAGCTTTTCAGAGAAAAGCATCCCGATGTAAATATCGTAGTAACCATTGAACACAGCTTTGTATAACAGCGGGCAGAACGGATTTCCGCCCGTTACATAAAAAACGAACAGCAACCGCTGTTCGTTTTTTATGTTTATTCTTTATTATAAATAAATCTGCTCCATTTTTTATTGGAAACAAAGGCAAAAACAGAAGTTAAAGCACCTGAAACAATCCAGATAATAATAACAACTGTCCAGCCTGCCTTTTGGGAAACGGCACCAAAGCCGTAAACAGAAACGGCACAGCCTATATAGGCAAAGAAATTCAGTATGCCGCTTATGCCCGAAGTGCAGGAATATTTTGAAAATCTTACGGGAACACGCGAAATAATCAGATAATTCAGTGCATACATAGAAGATGTGGTAAATGCAAGAAGAAACACGATCAAATAAACAGGCGCTTTTCCAATAAACAAAAGCAACAGCATCGGCACAAGTGCGGCAGCAGCCGTTACACCCGCTGTTTTCATTTCATTTTCACCAAGCTTTTTATAAAGCGGTGTTACGGCATATGCCCCGAAAGCGTTGAACACAGGAAGCGCAATCGTAAGAAAAGTTGAAAGGCTAAGAGAAACACTGTACTCCTCCGTAATCATCGTTGGCACCCAGTTTGTAATGCCATCCCGCATCATGCCATGCAGAAAAGACGGAATCAGAATAACCAGAAGCCCCGATAAAGTCAGCAAACCCCAAAAGCCTGTTTTCCCGCCTTCTGCACAATCTGTTTTTTCTTCAGAAAGCACTCTTTTGCTTTTGGAAATACTGCTTTTAACCGCAGCAAAACAGAGCAGAGCGGCAGCAAACACAGCAAGGATTACCGCACCGCCGCATATAAACACATATTTATAGGAAAGCCTGCCGATAATAAAGGTTGACGCCAAATAAGACAACACGGTTCCCACAGGAAGCGACAGTGCAATATTCAGAATCGCCGCCTTTCTCTGCTTTTCCATTACGGCTTCGGAATATATACGCAGCAGGGGCGACCACAGCATAGACTGAAAAATACCGTTTGCGCCCCACAAAACAGCCATAGCCGCAAGGCTATCTGCAAACGCCATGGAAGTGCAGCACACACCACTGCAAAAAGCACCGCAGAGCACCATAATAAAAGGATTTACTTTGTCGCCTAAAATGCCGTTTCCAAGCTGACCTGCACCGTAGCAGACAAAAAAAGCCGTGCCCACAATGCCGATATCCGCCTTTTCATAAATGCCGCCGCTTACAATGGATGCGATTGCCGCCGAATAGCAGGTTCTGCCGAAATAAGCAGAGGCATACACCAGCCAAAGAACAATAACAACCGTTCTGCTTTTCTTTATAATATTTCATTTGTTCAGAAGCTCCTTCAGCGGTTTTGAAGCGGCAAGAAAGGTGGTTTTGTCCTCAATTTTCTGCGTGCCGTGCATTGTCATATGCCCGCCGTGGTCCGAACCGATTACAACAAGCCAATCCTCCTGTGCAAAGGTACTTCTTGCTTCAATCGCTTTAATCAAATCATAAGAAAGCGTATCCAGATTGCATATTCCCGAAACATATCTGTAATTTCCGTCACCAAAGCCTGTGCCGTGGCCGTTAATATCGGGGTTTTCGTAAATACCGAAAATGAAATCGTCATTGCTGTTTATTCGTTCGAGCATATTCTGATGCAGTTCATCATCCGTTTCAAGCTTGAAATAAAACTGCTTTAAATCCTTTTTCTGCGCATTTTCAATTTCATTTTTATAGGTTTTTTCAAAATGAACAGGTCATATACAGCTGAAAGAGGTTTTAAAACCCTTTTCGGAAAGCGTTTTCATAACGGTGGGATACTCCTCATCCAGACTCCATTCAATCCCTGTTTTCCATGCAGGCTTCATCCATTTTCCGCAAAGTGCACAAGCCCAGCCCTGCGCCGTGCTTGTTTCCTGCACAAAACCGTTATCTCCGCCTACATATGTAATATAAACACCGCCGCTCTTTTTAAGAAGATTTACGGCACTGTAATGAAAATCTCCGTTGCCGCCGCTTATCTTTTCGCTTTCACTTTTGATTAAATACTTCATTGCATCGGCGCGGCAACCGTCCCAGCCGATAAACATACACTTGGGTATTCTTTCGGAGCGTTCAAAATGGTTTAAAATCATTTCTGCAATCACGGTCTGCGGCCGTCGTTCCTCAAAACGGTTACAGAAAATCCCCTTTGTATTCACAGCATCCATATATTTCTTTTTCGTTGAAAACATAGCATCCTCCATTACCTCTCGATACATTCAGATTCAAGAATTTCTTTCTGCTTTTTCTTACTGAATCCCGATAAAACAAGCTTATAGGATTTTTCCAGCATATCCTTCAGCAAATCGTCCGGCACTTCACCGTCCGCTTCAACGGAATTCCAGTGCAGCTTGTTCATATAATAGCCTGGAATAATATCCGCATACTGCTGCCTTAAAAATTCACCTTCGGTCGGTTCAAGCTTGAGTGTAATATACTTCGGCTTATTTTCTTCGTTCAGACAAACGGCTGCAAACATTTTGCCGCCGATCTGATATCTTATCCAATTCCATTCCGCCTGCAAATCCTTTGTTACCCCGGCTTTCGCAAGCAAAAATTCATCAATCCAGCTGTATTTCATATTTCCCCCCTGCTGCATATCTTAAAAATTCTGAAATAAACATAAAACTGCCTATAATTATATCAAAAAAATAAAATATTTCAACACTTCTATGAAATGTATGTGCCAAGTTGTTGCAACATAGTATTTATCGGTGATGAAAATGTTTTCTGCTTTACTTTCCGTTTTAAGTGCAAATATTCTTTATTTTATACTGCACATAAACAACACTTCCAGTTTTCCGAAACCTCTTAATTCCAAAGAAGAGGCAGAAGCGCTTGAACGCTTCAAAAACGGAGATAAGGATGCAAGAGCTCTGCTGATTGAGCGCAATTTAAGGCTTGTGAGCCACATTGTAAAAAAATACTATTCCAAAACAAATGATACGGATGATTTAATATCCATCGGAACAATCGGCCTGATTAAAGCAATAGACAGCTTTAATACCGATAAAGGAATCCGCCTTGCCACCTATGCCAGCCGCTGCATAGAAAATGAAATTTTAATGCATTTTCGGAACATACGCAAGAATGCAACAGATGTTTACCTTGGCGATTCCATTGAAACAGACAAAGACGGAAATCCGCTGACCATTCAGGAAACGATAAGCGACAGCCGTGATCTTGCCGAGGACCTTGAAACAAAAATAAAATGGGAAAAGGTTTCCAAAATCATTGAAAATATGGAGGATGAAAGAGAAAAAAAAATTATTGTTTTAAGATATGGACTGGACAATAACAAGCCCTTAACCCAGAGGGAGGTTGCGGATAAATTGAAAATCAGCCGCAGCTATGTTTCCCGAATTGAAAAAAAGGTGCTTAACGATATTAAGAAAAAATTTTAAGCAAAAGCATACCGGCACAGACTTGTTCTGTGCCGGTATTGTTATTAATATTATAGTTAAAACAGCTTATTTATTCACAATCGGGTATGCTGCCCTGTTCTGCCTTTTCTTCCCTCCTTGCAATAAGATCGGCGGTAACCCTTGCCCGTTCTTTCGGACCGTATCTTACAAACAGAAGCGGTATGATATAGAGCAGGCTTGCTACAGCAGGTGTAAGCACCACAAGCGGCCATATCCATTTATCAAATGCAGCAGATTGCGTGCCCACATAAACAGCGGCATTATCAACAGCCCTGTATTTCAGAAGCGAAAGTGCAAGCGTTGCCAGCCCTGCAGTTATTCCGCTTGAAATCTTCGTAAAGGAGGTCTGCATGGAAAAGGTGATTCCCTCTGTTCTTTTTCCTGTTTTCCATTCGGTATAATCAATACTGTCGCAGAAGAGCGAGGTCTGCGCAATGCTGTTTACACCTGTGGGAATAGAGGCAACGCCCATAACAACCATAGAAATCCAGAGGTTCTTGCCTTCAAAGCCGATGAAAAATGCAATTACCCTGAAAAAGCAGTTAAAAAGCTGCATAAAGATAAGAACATTTACATAACTGTCCTTAAACAGCTTTTTAAGCTTATCGGCAAATACCATTCCGATAAAGCTGGGCGCACCTGTTATCACATAAAACAGTGTTGAAAGCCCGAGCGCACCAATTAAGCCGTTTCCGAGAAAATCAGACGGAATTTCATATTTAAAGAAATAGGTTACAAGATTTGCACCGAAGCCAAGTGCGCCGATAAGATTTGCAAGCGTAACCAGCATTAAAATTCTATTTTTAAACAAAAGTGAAAAGCTTTCAACAAGGCTTTCCTGCTTTGTTTCCTGAATAACTCTTATGCGTTCCTGCGTTTTATCGGCGCGCTTTGAAATCATTGCACCGCCAAGTCCGAAGATAACGGCAAACACAAGCGTAATAAACTGCCAGGACTGCCCTGTTGCATTCACCACGATTTCAAGTGCCATCGGAAGCAGCGTGCTGAATACGGCATAAACAACCGAGCCGATTGTTCTTGCCCACTGAACAAATTTATCCCTTTCATCCGCATTCGGCGTCACCATTGCCGTAATGCCCCATATGGAAACATCCTGAACGGTATATACCAAATCCCAGCAGATATACATAATTACGAAATAAGCAACCCTTAACCAAAGCAAACTTTCCTCGGTTGAAAAAACAAGAAAAAGCAGCACGGAAAAAACACCTACGGGAAGCGGTGTGTATCTTAAAAACGGCCGCATTTTTTCGCCGTTCTTAAAGGTGTGCTTATCAATAAACGAGCCGACTATCGGATCATTGATGCCGTCCCACACCTTCATTATAATCAGAAGTGCGGATACAATTATGGCAGGAAACATTGCAATGTCCGTCATAAAATATGTAAAAAAGGAGGCACCGATTAAGGAATACACCATGTTTTGCCCGGACAAACCCACACAATAATTGATTTTTTCACTTTTCGTGATATAATTCTGCATTTGCTTTCACATAACCCCTCTGCTGCACAAGGATATATATTTTTAAACTTTCCGCATTGCAGCCTAACAGGGAAAATAAAATAAATATATCCGAAACCAATTTACCGACAAATCCATTATACTTCCGAATTTATACAAAAGCAATAGGTCTGTAATAAATATTCCACACATTTGGCTAATCTTGATTTATAAAAAAACACATGATAAAATATGGATAAAAATAAACAGGAGCATATATGAGAAAACATTATATTGATAACTTAAGAAGCATTCTGATTCTTATACTTATTCCGTATCATGCTGCCATGGCATGGAATGTATGGGAAGAACCCAATTACATATTCTTTGACGGCAACAGAATAATCAGCAGTATTGTCGTATTCTTCAGCCCGTTTTTTATGGCGGCATTATTTATGCTTGCGGGCATAAGCACCTGCTTTGCACTGAAGAAAAAAACATTTTGGCAATATCTTTCCGAAAGATTCAGGAAACTGATTATTCCGTTTCTTTTGGGCACGCTGATTCTTATGCCGCCCATAACCTATATTGCCGATAAATTCAATACCGGCTACAGCGGTAATTCTCTTCGGCATTACACGGTTTTCTTTACAAAATTTACGGATTTAACAGGCGCAGACGGTGGATTTTCCGTTGGTCATTTCTGGTTTCTTCTGTATCTTTTTATCATTTCACTTGCAGGCATCGGAATAATTGCCGTTCAAAAGCGAATAAAATCCGAACAGGCAAAAAACATACCGATGTGGCTTATCTGCATGGCAGGACTGCCGCTTCCTTTGTTAAGCAATCTGCTTTCCGTCGGCGGAAAAAGCCTTGCGGAATATCTGTATCTTTTCCTGTTGGGATATTACTTTTTCTCAGAAGAAAGCATAATAAGAAAAACCGAAAGATATAAGTGGATTTTTTTATGTATAGGCTTATCAGCCACTGTGCTGAATGTGTATCTGTTTTTATGGAGCAATACAAAATACCCGATTATAAATTCCGCTGCAAAATACACTGCCGAATGGTTTATGCTACTTACCTTAATCGGAATCGGAAAAGGATTTTTGAATTTTAAAACCGAATTAACTTCATATTTATCAAAAATATCCTTTCGGTTTTACATTTATCACTATATCTGGCTTGTAATGTTTCAATATCTTATCTTCCGTTTATTTAACGAAAATACATTGCTATTGTACGCTGTTCCTGTATTTCTTTCTTATATTGCAACCTTTATCTGTTGTGAAGCAAGCAGAAAAATATCATCTTGCAAAAGCGGAAAAAGGTCTGTCGGAAATTGAACCGGCAGACCTTTTTTCATTAAAAAATCATATTAATCAGCGCACACAAAACAATGCCTATTATCAGCGGCACGACCACGGACATTGCTGTCCATTTCACGCTTTTGGTTTCTTTCCAGATTGTAAGCAGTGTTGTGGAACACGGGAAATGGAACATAGAAAACACACAGGTGCAGACGGCGGTTGTAACCGTCCAGCCGTTATCAACCAAAATGGTTTTCAGACTTTCCAGCGAGGAATAATCGCCAAGCTCGCCTGTTGAAAGATAAGTCATAAGAATAATCGGAATAACAATTTCATTTGCAGGAAAACCAAGGATAAAGCCAAGAAGTATCACGCCGTCCAGCCCCATAAACCTGCCTGCAGGGTCAAGAAAATCGGCAATTTCATTCAGCAGCATTGTGTTTCCGATTTTTATGTTTGCAAGTATCCATATTACAAGCCCTGCAGGTGCTGCAACAGCAACCGCTCTGAGCAGAACAAAAAATACTTTTTCTTTGATGGTCTGCCAGATGATTTTGAAAAACTGCGGCTTTCGGTAAGGCGGAAGCTCCAGCACAAAAGAAGATGCATCGCCTTTCAGCACGGTTTTTGTCATCGCAAAGGAGGACAGCAGCGTCATCGCCATTGAGGAAGCAATAAAAGCAAGCAAAATCAGAGCAGACAGCAAGGTGTTTTTCGTAAAAAACATCGCCGTTACTGCAATCAGCAAAGGAAAACGGCCGTTGCATGGGGAAAAGCTGTTGGTTATAATGGCAATTTTCCGTTCACGCGGTGAATCAATAATCCTTGCGCCTGTAACGCCAACCGCATTGCAGCCGTAACCCATACAGGTGGTAAGTGCCTGTTTGCCGCAGGCACCGCAGGATTTGAAGCACGGATCCAGATTAAATGCGATCCGTGGAAGCACACCGAAATCCTCCAGCAGTGCAAAAAGAGGAAAGAAAATTGCCATCGGCGGCAGCATTACGGCAACCACCCATAAAAGAACACGCAGAATACCGTTTACAACAAGGCTTATTACAGGCTGGGCAATGCCGATCTGTGCCATTCCGTCTGCCAGCCATACCTCAAACTGATCAAATATATTTCTTAAAAAATCAGACGGATAATTTGATCCGGCTATCGTAAGCCAAAGAACCACAGCAAATATTACCATCATAGACGGCAGAGCCGTGTATTTTCCCATCAGAATTTTATCAAGCAGTTTTTCTCTTTTTTCAGCCTTTGAAGGAGCTGATCTGGAAACAGTTTTGCTGATAAGAGCTGATTTCTGAAAAACAGAAAGCGTTCTGCTTTCGATAAAATGATCTCCGCTTACATTGAACCGCTCCAGAATATTTACGGCTTTCAGATATGCCTGCTTCATTTTCATATCCTCAGGCTCTGTTCCCTGCTCCAGCATTCTCAACGCCGCATAACGCTCTGCACCTGCCCGTTCCAGCACACCCACTGCCTGTTCAATCGGACTTATATATGTAAGCTTGGCAGGCTTTGGCCGGATTGCTCCTGTTACAATGCCGTGCACCGCTTCCAGCAGACGGTTTATGCCCTTCCCGCTTCGTGCAGTTGCCTGAACAACAGGCACGCCCAGCATTTCCGATAACCTATCGCAGTCTATTTCAATATTTCTTTTTTTTGCCTCATCGCATAGATTAAGAAGAACCACAATTTTATCGGTTATCTCGCTTATCTGAAGCACAAGATTCAGATTCCGTTCCAGATTTGTTGCATCAACCACACACACAATGCATTCATACGCAAGCGATTCTATAAAATCCCGTGCAACCTCTTCCTCTCTGGATGAGATAACCAGGCTGTATGTACCCGGAAGATCATACAGCCTGTAGTCATTAAATTTGTAGTAGTAGCATCCCTCAGCAAGCTCAACGGTTTTCCCCGTCCAGTTTCCTGTGTGCTGATTACTGCCTGTAAGCTCATTGAACACAGTGCTTTTTCCCACATTCGGATTTCCTGCAAGGGCTATTTTTCTTTCACTGTTCATAAAACTACTCCCACCTTCTGTGCGTCTGTTTTCCTTAATGCCACCAAAGAGCCTTCCACATCATAGGCAATCGGCGAACCCATTGGATTACGGCGCACACAACTAATTTCATTACCTTTAATAAATCCCATATCAAAAAGCCGGCGCTTGATTTCACATTCATTGCTGATATATGAAATAATGGCGCGTTCATTTTCTTTCATATCTGCAAGCGTCATAATTACACCTCTGATTATCCTATGCTTATAAGGAATTTAAGTGATTAAAAATATAGGTGCAAACACTTGAATTCAGAATATTAAAATGATAAAATAATTTTGAAAATTCAATTTTTGAAAGAGGTAAAATCTATGGAAAAGCTTAAATATTTTGTAAATGGAGAATTTAAGGATTCAAAAGCAGAAATTTGGTATGATCTGCACAATCCGTCCACAGGTGAAATTACAGGGCAGGCACCCTGCTGCACAAATGAAGAGGTGCTGGAGGCAATTGAAGCCGCAAAGGCTGCTTATCCTGCCTGGAGGGCAACCCCTGCAAGAAAAAGAACACAGATATTATATAAAGTGCGTGAGTTGCTTCTGAAATACAATGATGAACTTTCCATGCTTGTGTGTGAGGAAAACGGCAAAGCGTGGGCCGAGGCTGTTGGCGATGTTGGAAAAGCGATTGAGGGCACAGAGCTTGCCATTCAGGCACCGTCCCTTATGATGGGTGAAAGTCTTATGGACGCTTCATCGGGCTTTGATACGGTTAAATACCGTGAACCGATGGGTGTTTTTGCAGGCATTGTTCCCGTAAATTTCCCTGCCATGATTCCGTTCGGCTGGATGGCTCCCGTTTGTGTTGCCTGCGGAAACACAATGGTGCTGAAAGCTGCTTCCCTTACTCCAAGAACAGCCATGAGAATCGGTGAAATCTATAAGGAAGCAGGCATACCGAACGGCGTAATCAACATTGTTACCTGCTCCAGAAATGAAATTAATACAATTCTTGAACACCCGGATGTTCAGGGCATTACCTTTGTAGGTTCAACACCTGTAGGCCTTAAAATTTATGAAAAGGCTGCTTCAACAGGAAAACGCTGTCAGGCGCTGTGCCAGGCGAAAAACCATGCACTGATTATGGAAGACTGTGCGCTGGAAAGAACCGTTGCGGGCGTTATCAATTCTGCCTACGGCTGTGCCGGCCAGAGATGTATGGCACTTTCCTGCTGCGTTGTTCAGGAATCCATTGCCGATAACTTCGTGGCTGAGCTTAAAAAGCAGGCACAGACGATTAACTGCGGACCTGCCTGGGATAAAAACACCCGTTTAGGCCCGATTACTTATAAAAAGCATTATGACGAGGTTGTTGCTGATATTCAGAAAGGCATTGACGAGGGTGCAACGCTTGTATTGGACGGAAGAAACCCCGAAGTGCCTGCAGGCTATGAAAACGGCTACTTTGTAGGGCCAACAATTTTTGACCATGTAACAGAGGATATGACGATCGGCAGAGATGAGGTATTCGGTCCGGTGCTTTGCATCAAACGATGCAAGGATTTTGATGAAGGACTTGCCATTATGAATGCAAGCCCGTATGCAAACGGATCTGTAATTTATACACAGAGCGGCTACTATGCACGCCAGTTTGCAAGATATACGGACGGTGGCCAGGTTGGCATTAATGTGGGTATTCCCGTACCTGTGGGCTTTATTCCGTTTAGCGGCCATAAGCAGAGCTTCTTCGGTGATCTGCATTGCCTTGGAAAAGATGCTTACCGTTTCTTCACCGAAAGCAAATCCGTTACACAGCACTGGTTTGATGAAGAAGAAATGAAAGCAAAAGAGGTTGACACCTGGGACGGACTTCTTTAAAAATACCATTGAAAAAGCGAGCCTTTCGGCTCGCTTTTTTACTGCAAATTCCTCTTGACAATTCAGAATTTTGTACTAAAATATTATTGAATTTATGACAATGAGATATAAAAGAGGAATAAAATATGGGATTTCAGTTTATTATGCCGGGAAAAATGGTTTACGGCGAAAACGCACTTGAAAATGCGAAACCGCTGCTTCGTGATTTCGGCAGCAAAGCCCTGATTGTTACGGACAGATTTATGGTGCGCTTCGGAAATGTTAAGCTTGTTACGGATATACTGGACAGCCTGAATATAGAATACAGCATTTATGACAATGTAAATTCAGAACCAACGGATATTATTATTGATAAAGGTATAGAACAATACAGAAATGAAAAATGTGATTTTCTGATTGCAATCGGCGGAGGTTCACCCATAGATGCAATGAAAGCGATTGGCGCTGTGGCAACAAACGGCGGTGAAATTGACGACTATTACGGAAAGGTTATAGACATCCCCACCCCGCCTATGGTAGCTGTGCCAACAACAAGCGGAACAGGATCGGAAGCAACACAGTTTACAATCATCACAAACACAAAGCAGGACATTAAAATGCTTCTTAAAGGGCCGGTGCTGATGCCTGATCTTGCCATAGACGATCCGGCCTTTACACTTACTGCACCGCCGTCCGTAACAGCTTCAACAGGACTTGATGCACTTTGCCATGCAGCAGAAGCTTATACTTCCAAAAAAGCCCAGCCGCTTACGGATGACCTTGCAATCAGCGCAGTAAAACGAATTTTCAAAAATCTTCCCATTGTTTACAGAGAACCGAAAAATATTAAGGCGAGAGCTGAAATGAGCCTTGCAGCGCTTGAGGCAGGGGTTGCCTTTAACAATGCTTCCGTTACCCTGATTCACGGAATGAGCCGACCTATCGGCGCATTGTTTCATATTCCGCACGGGCTTTCAAACGCCATACTGCTGAGCGAATGCTTCTGCTTTGCACTGGACGGTGCTTATGAACGGTTTGCGGATTTGGGAAGAGCAATTAAGGTTGCCCACCATGCTGACGATGACAGAACAGCAGCCGAAAACTTTTTGAAAGCCTGCGAAGAGCTGTGCAGCATATGTGAAATACCGACACTTGAGGAATATGGAATTGACAGAAACCGCTTTTTTGAAGTAACAGATAAAATGGCAGATGATGCGATTGATTCCGGCTCTCCTGCAAACACAATCAAAAAAATCACAAAAAAGGATATTATCAAGATATATAAAAAGCTTTGGAAATGAGAAAAACAGCCCTTCCGCTTATTGCAGCGGAAGGGCTGTTCTATTTCCATCATCACTTTGCCAGTTCGGCAATAATGGCTTTCATTTCATCCATATGCTTTTCCATATCTGCAACAAGTGCAAACTGATTTCTTGCACGAACAAGATTATGTTCGGGATAAGCCGTTTTAAAATATGTATCGCCGTTCAGATAATCGGTTAAAAAGCGCATGCCGCACTCAAAGGTCATAAGAAGAGAAGCAAAGGCAAGATTATCAATTTCACATGCGTTAAGACTGCCGCCTGCCTGCGAAAGGAAGCCGTCTGCATAGGCTTTAAAATATTCAAGACTTATGCTTACCTTTGATAAATCCTTTTCATCCTCTGCTGCAGTATTTGCACCGAAGCGGATGGAATCACCAAAATCATACAGGGCAAGCCCCGGCATAACGGTATCAAGATCAATCACGCAAATTGCCTTGTTACTGTCTTTATCAAAAATAACATTATTCAGCTTTGTATCGTTATGCGTTACTCGAAGCGGCAGACTGCCGTCTGCAACCAAATCAACCAGACGGGAACAATAAGCCTTTCTTTCCATAACAAAATCAATCTCAGCAGAGCAGGTGTCTTTTCTGCCGGATTTATTTTCCTGCACTGCAGGAATAAATTCCGTTTCGTATCTGTGCTTTGTATTATGAAATTCCGGCAGGGTTTCATAAAGGCTGTCCGCCGGGAAATCCGAAAGCAGTTTCTGGAATTTTCCGAAAGCAATACCGCTCTGTCTGAACATTTCGGAATTATCGGCACTGTTATAACAAACAGAATCTGTTACAAACACATAGGCACGGTAATAATTTCCCTCTTCATCAATATAAAACTTATCGCCGTTTTCCGTTTTGATATAATGAAGCGTTTCACGGTTTTCATCGCCGCCTGCCTTGCGTATTTCACTGCGAAGATAAGATGTAACGGCAAAAATATTATCCATCAGCTTTTCAATATTTTTAAAAACATGCGGATTTATTTTCTGAATAATATACTTGTTCTCTTTTCCGTTATTATTAAAAACAGCAAGGTAGGTTACATTGATATGGCCGGAACCATAAACGGAGCAATCTGTCAGCTCGCCTTTAAACTTAAATTTCTTGATAATATCATTAATAACTTCCATAACACTCCTCCATAATTAAGTTAATAGTATCATAATTTGTATCTTTTGTAAATATAAAAAGCGGAAAAGATTGAATTCCGATTAAATAATTCGTATTCTTACAAATTTAAAAGCGGCTTCAAAAATTTGAAGCCGCATAACAATAAAAATTATTCACGCCTTAATGCATCTATCGGGCTCATCAGTGCCGCTTTTCTTGCCGGATAAATGCCGAAGAACAAGCCCACACCGCTTGAGAACAGCAGAGCAATCAAAATGACCCACCAAGTAATTTTAGGCGAAATTCCAACAACAGCACATGCACCGTATGCCCCTAAAATTCCAAGGGTAAGTCCTATAATACCGCCAATCAGACAGATAATGATAGATTCGGTTAAAAACTGCATTGTAATAACCCGTGTCTTTGCACCAAGAGATTTTCGGATACCGATTTCCCTTGTTCGCTCCGTTACGGAAACAAGCATAATATTCATAACACCGATTCCGCCGACAAGAAGCGAGATTGCACCTACACAGGCAATAAAGGCTGTAAGTACCTGCATAACGATATCCACAATCTGAATATAAGTGGCCATATCCTGAGCCATATAAAGGCTGTTTGAAAAATTGCCGTGTGAAGCCTTAAGGTAATTTACCGTTGCATTGCCGATTGCTTCGTTGTTTGAGCCTTCTTCCGCCATAACCATAGCCATGCTTATATTAGCAGATGTGCCTGTAATCTGTGTCAGCGTTGTGCAGGGCATAAACAGCACCATCATAGGGGAATCTTCATTCTGCGGCAACATAGACATAAAATTTGAAGAACCGCCAACCGAACCAGCAAGCTGATCTATATTTGCAACACCGCAGACTCTCACCTTCATCGCTTTTCCGCTTGATCTAACCGTGATTGTTTCATCGGTAACATCCTCATAGCCGAACACGGTCTGCGCACTGGCACTGCCAATAATGGAGAGCGGCGCGGCAGAAACATATTCCTCTTCACTGAAGAATCTGCCGTAGGTGCAGCCCTCCGGAAGGCTTAAATAAATATCAGGATTAACACCGATCATCATAACAGTGGCTTCTTTTCCCTGGGAATCAACAGTCGCCTTGCCTGCCCCAATCAGCATCGGAGAGCAGCTTTCAACACCGTCTACCTTTTCTTTTATATTATCAATATCATCAAGAGTTAAGAAATCATTTTCGTCTGCCTGGGTTGCATCAACACTTATCATAATGGCATTTGCACCCATTTCCTCAATCAAAGAAACGATATAATCACGGGCACCTGTTCCTGCACCCACAATCATAATAACCGAGCTGATACCTATAATAATACCAAGCATTGTGAGAAGTGAACGCATCCAGTTAGCTCTTATACACTTTATGGCAATCTTAAAACTTTCTGTTATATTCACAAATGCTTCCCCTTATCATTCCTTAATTCTTACCTTAAAGCTGTCTTCAAAAGTAGACTGCGGAGCAAGAACAATTCTATCGCCCAATTGAACACCACTGATGATTTCATATTCTGAAACAGAACTTGCGCCTGTTTCAATAAGCGTTTTTGTAACAGTTTCTTCCTCTTCATCATAAATAAATACATATGAGCCTGTTTTGTCCAGAATCATTGCCTGGCTTGGCACAGTGGTTACTCCGATATGTTCGCCCACATCTATTTCAACATCGGCATCAAAGCCGATAACAATAAATTCATCGGGGTTTTCAACAGAAACCTGCACCTCAACCCCTGCACCGGACTGTGTAAGGCTTGAAAGGCCGCTGATTCCCATAGTGGAACCCACGGAATCCATAATAGAGCTTCCGCCGCCGCCCGAAGCAACAGGTGCCTTGCTTATAACACTGCCCTTATATTCACCGTAAGCCGTTGAAATTTTTACAGGCATACCAACCTTAACCTTATGAATATCATATTCACCAAGGGAAATGGTTACCACCTTATTCCCCATATTCTGAAGGGTAATTCCGCCTGAAAGCAGAGAGGTCTGCTCACCTGCATAAAGATCGCATTCGGTTATCGTGCCGTCAAAGGCAGCTGTCCAGCCGCCTGCAAGCTCCTGCTTTGCTTCCTGAAGCGTATCAAGTGCCTGCTTTGTTGTGTTCATAAGCTCTTTTTTTGCGTTTACAATGGAATCGGATGCCATGGAAGAATACATCTGTTCCTGTGCATAATATGCAGTAAGCATAAGCTGATTTGATAAAAGCGCCGCACTGCCTGTGCCGCCGGGAATTGCTGTGCCTATATCAGACCAGTCAACAGCTCCGACTGCCTTCTGAATCATCTGTGCTGCATCATCGTTGGCAGCCAGAAGATTTTCAGAACGGATATCGCCTCTTTTAATAGCAGCCATAACGGCATTTCCTGATTTTTCGGCAATTGCTTTTGAAGAGCTGTTGCCCTTCTGCATTTCTTCAGCAACCGTCTGCATAACAACATCTGTTATCTGACCGCCTGTTTCTGCATTACCAGAAAGCGAATTTATTGCTTCGGTTAAATTATCAATAGCAGCAATTAAATTACGCATGGTTTCATCATATGTATCATCAGATACATCGCCGTGATTTGTGCTGCCCCCCGGATTTGTTACCGGAATGGACGGAAAATCCGATGGCAGTGTTGGCACTGTCATAGAGGATACATTATTACTTACTTCCTTCTGAAGCTGTGCATTTTTCTTTTCAAGTTCTGCAATCTGCTTCTGCACCTGAGCAAGATTGCTTTTCGCTGCCTTCTGTGCTTCAACAGCTTCGCTATAGCCTGCCCTTGCCTGCTTGTATGAAGACTGAAGCTTTGCAATTTCGGAATCAAATTTTGAAGTATCAAAGGTTGCAATTAAATCGCCCTGCTTGACCTCATCACCTGTTTTAACAAACACCTCTTTAACTGTTGCAACGCTTCCAATCTTATATTCCTTTACCGCACCGGAAGATACTTCGCCTGTTGCATTTACAATTTCATAAATATCACTTGTGCTGACTGTGTGCAGCGAAACAGGCGTAATTGAATTCTGTACAGCCGCGGCAGCTATTCCGATTGCCGCAGCTGCAACAATAACAGCAGCAACAACAGAAATAATAATTATTTTCCTTTTGCTTTTTTTTACAGTTGCCATATTCATTAACCCCTAAATCTTAGAATGATTCAACATAAAACCAGTATAATTCCAATTTGTATAAAAGTCAACAACTATATGTAAACATATTTGTAAACAATTAATTAATAAACTTTTAACCTGCAGACTGCAATTATTTGCAGGCATCCAATGCTCGTTTTCCAATATCCTTTCTGAAATGCTTATTCTCAAACTGAATGGTATCAACAGCGGCATAGGATTTTTCAAGCGCCTGCTGCAAATCTTTTCCAAGCGCAGTTATGCCCAGCACTCTGCCCCCTGATGTAACAAGCTTATCTCCGTTAAGTGCAGTGCCTGCATGATAAACAACAACGCCATCGCACTGGCCGTTTTCAAGCCCCGTAATTTCAAGTCCCTTAGGATAGGCTTTCGGATAACCGCCAGAAGCAATTATAACACAGGCTGCCGCATCATCAGACCATTCAATAGCAAGCTCCGAAAGCGTTTCATTATTTATCGCTTCAAAAATATCCATAATATCTGTTTTCAGTCTTGGCAGAACCACCTGTGTTTCAGGATCTCCGAAACGGCAGTTATATTCAATTACTTTCGGCCCTTTCGGTGTAAGCATCAATCCGAAATAAAGACAGCCCTTAAAGGTTCTCCCCTCTGCATTCATTGCCTGAATCGTAGGGATAAAAATCTTATCCATACATTCTGCTGCAATTTCATCTGTGTAATAGGGATTCGGGGAAACCGTGCCCATTCCGCCTGTATTAAGGCCTTTATCCCCATCAAGCGCACGCTTATGATCCATGGAAGAAACCATAGGCTTAACACATTTACCGTCTGTAAAAGCAAGCACGGATACCTCCGGCCCTGTAAGAAATTCCTCAACTACCACATTGTTTCCGCTTTCACCAAAAATTTTATCCTGCATAATTTCCCTGATTCCTGCTTCTGCTTCCGCAAAAGATTCCGGAATAATTACACCCTTGCCGAGCGCAAGCCCGTCTGCCTTGATAACCGTAGGAAATTCATTTTTTTCACGGACATAGGAAACTGCGTCCTCTGCATTGTCAAACACTTTATATTCGGCAGTGGGTATGTTATATTTCAGCATAAGATTTTTTGAAAAAACCTTTGATCCCTCTATCACGGCTGCAGCTGCCTTCGGGCCGAAGGTGGCAAAGCCTGCTTCATTCAGTGTATCCACCATGCCTGCAACAAGCGGATCATCCGGTGCAACCACAACAAAATCCGCTTTAATCTCTTTTGCAAGCTTAACTACGCCGTCTGTATCTGTTGCAGAAACAGGATAGCACTGTGCATCATAGGATATGCCGCCGTTTCCCGGACAGCAGGCAATTTCCGTTACCCTTTCGGATTCCTTTATTTTTCTGATTAAGGCGTGCTCTCTTCCGCCGCCTCCAACAACTAAAACCTTCATTATAACACTCCTTTAAAAGAACTTTAAGCAAAGGGGAAATTCCTCTTTGCTTAAACTGTTTTTATACATTTTTATTTATGATTCTTGTTTCCTCTTCCCCTGTTTCAAGACTGATGAAACGGGTGAAAAGAGAAACCTTATTATCTTCATTCAGATTCTTCCAGATAACATCTGTCCATTCCTCGAGGCTGTTTGTTTCCACAGCAACAGGTGTCGGCTCGCCTTCAAAAGATGGAATAGGATTGCCATCACACTTATAAGTGTGGATAAAATGACCGCGTCCTGCCTCTGCCGGGTATTCATAGAAAAATCTTAAGCACTGCGGCTTGCCCATATTGGACTTCAGAATGGAAAGAACATAATCACCGTTTGGTTTAACAACACCTGAAATTCTGGGTGTATAGTTCGGTGCATCCGGTTCAAATTCACGGGTTAAAAGCGCATGGCGGTAGCATTTGCCCTCTTGCATAAAATCGTAAATTGTATCTGTCTGATCACCGTTTGTAACAATGGTTTTGCCGCCAAGCTTAAGGACTGGATTGTAAATGATAAGGCTTGGATCTGTCATTTTGGATTCATCAAATGCCTTTGTGCGAATTCCGCCCCTGTCATTTTCCTCAAAAATTCTGTTTCTGCTGTTTTCGCTTCTTCCCATAATAAAATAAGCAATCGCTGCATTTTTTCCATCCGGCGTTTTGCCGAGCACAATGCCCCTGCCGGGATAAGAATTTGAAGATAATTCTTCTGCTATATTCACAATTTTCATATAATCACCTTACATAATTTCTGTTTTATTTCCATTTATTTTAATTCTGCCCTCGCAGAAAAGAGAAACTGCCCGGGGAAGAATTTCCCATTCGGCCTGCCGCATAACACGGTACTGCAGAATATCCTCATTATCACCCTGCTCAACGGGAACTGCTTTCTGAAGAATAATCGCACCGCCGTCCGTAATTTCATTCACAAAATGTGCAGTGGCTCCCGTTACCTTTACACCGCTGTTCAGAACGGCTGTGTGCACCTTTTTGCCGTAAAAACCATCTCCGCAAAAAAGAGGGATCAGGCTTGGATGTATATTTATAATCCTGTTTCTGTATTTGCTTACAAGCTCTTCACCGAGAATGGAAAGAAAGCCTGCAAGAACAATCAAATCAATATTCTTATCTTCCAGAACGGCAAGCACAGCTTTATCGTATTCATCTTTTGATGCATATGCTTTTCTGTTTACAACCGCACTTGCTATACCGGCCTTTTCTGCACGCTTTAAAGCATATGCGCCTTCATTTGAGGCAAGAACAAAGGTGATTTTACCATTTTTAATTTCCCCTCTGCTCTCTGCATCAATAAGCGCCTGCAGATTTGTGCCGCCGCCCGAAACAAAAACAGCTATATTCAGCATAATTCAACACCTGTTTCTCCGGCCTTAATAACACCGATAACCGCAGCCCGTTCGCCGTTTTCCTCAAGAATGCGCACAGCCTCTTCTGCTTTGTCGGCATCAACAGCAATAACAAGACCTGTGCCCATATTAAAGGTATTATACATATCTCTTTCCGGGATATTGCCTGTTTTCTGAATTAAATCGAAAATCGGCTTTTTAAAGCATTTATCCTTTTCTATAACAGCTGTGAAGCCATCTTTCAGCATACGCGGAACATTTTCATAAAATCCGCCGCCTGTAATATGGCTTATTGCATTTACAGTTACCTTTTCCATAAGTGCAAGAAGCGGCTTAACATAAATTCTTGTGGGTGTAATCAGCTCCTCACCAAGCGTTTTGCCAAGTTCTTCATAATACACCTGAATGGTTTCTTCATTAATATCAAATACTTTTCTGATAAGGGAAAAGCCGTTTGAATGAATACCTGAGGATGCAACACCGATAAGCACATCGCCTGCTTTCAGATGATTGCCTGAAACAAGCTTGTCCTTATCACCGATACCAACGGTAAATCCTGCAAGGTCATAATCCTCATCCGGCATAAGTCCCGGATGCTCAGCGGTTTCACCGCCCACAAGCGCACAGCCTGCCTGAACACAGCCGTCAGCAACGCCTTTAACAATCTGCTCTATCTTTTCGGGATAATTCTTTCCGCATGCAATATAATCCAGGAAAAACAATGGCTTTGCACCGCTGCATGCAACATCGTTCACACACATTGCAACGCAGTCTATTCCGATTGTATCATGCTTATCCATGAGCATGGCAAGCTTAATTTTTGTTCCAACACCGTCTGTTCCGCTGACCAGAACAGGATTTTTATATTCGTTTGCGGCAATTTCAAACATTCCGCCGAAACCGCCAATACCGCCGATTACCCCGGGAATATTTGTTTTTTTAACATGTGATTTAATAAGCTCTACTGATTTATAGCCTGCTGTTACATCAACACCGGCAGCAGCATAGCTTTCACTGAAACTTTTTTCCATATGATAACTCCTGTAAGATTTTATATTTCCTTGATTTTTTCCTGCAATGCCCTGTCTTTTTCAATAACAGCAGCAGCCATTTCCGCTCTCATAGCCTGAAGCTTTTTCATCAGTGATTCATCACCCACTGCCAGAATTTCAGCAGCAAGCAGCGCCGCATTCTTGGCTGCATTTACACCGACTGCAGCAACAGGAATACCCGGCGGCATCATTACGGTTGCAAGCATTGCATCCATTCCGTCAAGCACTTTTGCCGAACAGGGAATCCCGATAACAGGAAGCGTTGTTGACGCAGCAAACACGCCGCCAAGATGAGCCGCCATCCCGGCTGCAGCAATAATAACACCGAAATTGTTAGCTATTGCATTTTCGGCAAAAGCCTGTGCCTCTTTCGGTGTGCGGTGCGCACTCATAACCCTTACCTCAGTTTCAATCTGAAGCTCTTTAAGCTGTTTGATTGCCGGGGTAACGATTGGCAAATCGCTGTCCGATCCCATTATGATTGCAACCTTTTTCATAAATATATCCTCCGATTTTGTTTTTATATATTTTACAATATACGCCGTTTTTTTTCAATAGAAAAGGGAAAAAAAGAATAATTAAAAACCTATATATAAACACCAAAATAAATTATAATAAATACGAGGAAATTTTAACAGATAAAAAGTAACTTTTTGGAAATTTGCATCGTTATACAAATGAAAGGACCTTTCAAATACAAACGGAGGTGATAGAATGTGCGAAAGCAAATTTGTAAGCTGCGTAAAGCGAAACAACCGGCGCATATACCTGATTGCACTATCCTACACAAAAAGCAGTGCCGATGCAGAGGATATTATGCAGAATGTTTTTGTAAAGCTATGGAAATACGAAAAGCCATTTGAAAATGATGAACATATAGATAAATGGCTTACAGTAGTTACCATAAATGAAAGCAGGGATTACATTAAAAATCCCTTCAAAAGGTACAAACTGCCGCTTGAAGAGGCAATAAACCTGGCAGCACCGAATAAAAATGAAAATATTGATCTGCTTAAAGCCGTTATGGAACTTCCGAAAAAGGAACGAACTGTAATTCACCTGTTTTACTACGAGGACATGCCTGTTTCAGACATTTCGCAAATTTTGAAAATAAAAGAATCGGCAGTAAAAACAAGATTATTCCGTGCAAGAAAAAAGCTGAAATCAATGTTAGGAGATGAATGGATTTATGAATAACAATTATAAAAAAGCGTTTAGTTCCCTTTCCCCATCTGAGGAAGCAGTGGAAAGAATATTGAATATCCCGAACAAGCAAAAAAATATATTCAGGCTAAGCAAAATGGTTTGCAGGCGGCTTGCTTCAGCTGCACTGGCACTGATGCTTGTTATAAGCGGAGGCTTCGGTATTGACTATATCGCCGCAAAGCAATCTGCAAACACTTTATTTAACAGCGATAAGCTCAGTGTGCTTGTTGCATACGCATATGAAAAAGGGGTTGTTGAAATAGAAGACGCATCTGCATTACAGGACTTTTTCTACCGCATATATGTTATTGACTACAAAGATAAGGAAACTGTGGATAATGCAACATTAGAATATTACAGAGAATACCATGAAATACGGGATGAATTTGAAAAAATCGGAAAAAAGGGTGCGGGTGCATCACTCGGCGGCAGCCACTCTACTATTGTTAATGAAAATAAAATTATCGGAAACCATTATGAACAAATTGGTATGTTATATACGGTTTCTGCCGGGAATTTCGCTTTAAATATAAATGACTATACGGATATTGAAAATATAACTGTTGAAAACACAAGTAAGTATGCTGAACTTCAATTAGAGTATGCCGCAGAAGGTCCTGATATAGCAATTGACAATCAAAAGCTTGATTTTGATATGGTATGGCATCCGGTATATCAGCGTGGAAATAAAGTCAGCGCTGACGGTAAAGCACTACAGTGGAGCCTCGAATCCGGATTTATGGAATCCGGCACCGGAAAATATGCAGTAAACAAAGCTTTCATTTTTAACTGGTGTATTTCAACAACTTTTGAAAATGAAATAAATAAAAATATCGACTTTGACCTTTCTCAGATAAAAGATACCATAACGGTTACCGTTCATTATCTGGACGGCTCAACAGGCAGTACATCCTTTCAACTGAATTGCGATAAAGACGGCTATGTGCACATATCAAATAATGATTGATATAATTGAACTGGTGGTTTGCACAGGCCCTATAAGGGCCCCCTACTGATTCGCTGACTAAAAGTCAGCACCTTTTCTTATCATTGCATTGTTTTATGTCATTCAGCCTTATCCTTTCAGGATAAGGGGAAGGCTGATAAAGAAATATAACCGTATTGACACTTTTTGCTGCCGTAAATATCAGAAACAAAAAAGGAACGCTGAAAATCAGCGTTCCTTAATATTTATGATTGTATTATCTTATACAAGCTCAATAATGCACATTTCAGCTGCATCACCACGGCGGGGGCCTGTTTTGATAATACGGCAGTAACCACCGTTTCTGTCTGCATATTTTGGAGCAATTTCATCAAAAAGCTTTTTAACTGCATCTTCCTTAGTTACATAAGCAAGAACCTGTCTTCTTGAATGAAGGGTATCGTTTTTACCGAGAGTTATCATCTTCTCAGCCATAGCACGAACTTCCTTAGCTCTTGTAACGGTTGTTTCAATCTTGCCGTTTTCTAAAAGATAAGTTACCATTCCTCTGAGCATTGCCCTTCTATGGTCAGTAGGTCTGCCCAATTTTCTGGTACCTGGCATAGAAATTCCCTCCTTTAGTCCTCTTCATGACTAAGTGTGAAACCGAGTGAAGAGAGCTTTGCGATAACTTCATCAAGGCTCTTTCTTCCGAGATTTCTTACTTTCATCATATCTTCTTCGGATTTTCCGATTAAATCTTCAACAGTATTAATGCCTGCTCTCTTCAAGCAGTTGAAAGAACGAACGGAAAGATCAAGTTCTTCAATTGTCATTTCAAGAACTTTTTCCTTACCATCGTCATCCTTTTCCACCATAATCTCTTTGTTGCCAACCTCTTCGGAAAGATCAACAAAAAGCTTAAAGTGATCATTAAGAATTTTTGCTGCAAGCGAAGCAGCTTCGTCTGCCGGTATCGTTCCGTCAGTTTCAACATCAAGAACAAGCTTATCGAGATCTGTCTGCTGTCCTACACGAGTGTTCTCAACCGTGTAATTCACCTTGAGAACGGGAGTATAGATAGAATCAATCGCAATTGTGCCGATAGGCAAATCCATCATCTGCTTATTTCGGTCGCAAGGAACATAGCCTCTGCCGCTGTCAGCAGTGAGTTCCATTGTAACGCTTGCACCTTCATCAAGATAAGCAATGTGAAGATCCGGATTAAGGATCTCAACATCTGAGCTGTGCTCAATATCTCCTGCGGTGATTTCTCCCTCTCCATGTGCTTTGATATAAAGAGTCTTTGCACTTTCATCATGTATTTTCAGAATTACATTTTTAAGATTAAGCACAATCTCTGTAACATCTTCCTTAACATGAGGAATCGTAGAAAACTCGTGTAATACACCATCAATCTTAACGGAAGTGATTGCATAGCCCGGAAGAGAAGAAAGAAGAACTCTTCTCATGCCGTTTCCAAGCGTTGTGCCGAAGCCTCTTTCAAGCGGCTCAATAACAAACTTTCCTACGCTTCTGCTTCCCTGAGTAGATAACTCTACTATATCGATATTAGGCTTATCAATTTCTATCATTTAAAAGCCTCCTAAATTAAATTTTGTTGCACTAAATAAAAGAAATGATTAACTATTATTTAGAGTAGAACTCGACAATAAGATGCTCTTCAACAGGAGTTGCGATTTCTTCCCTTTCAGGAGCTCTTAAAATCTTAACCTCCATAGCACCCTCATTCTTTTCCATCCACATCGGAACAGGGCGGCCTGCATTTGCTTCTGCAATTGCCTTGTATTCATCTGTGGATTTGCTTTTTTCTCTTACAGCAACAACATCACCTGCAGAAAGAAGATAAGATGGAATATCAACCTTGCTGCCATTAACGGTGAAATGTGCATGATTTACAAGCTGGCGAGCCTGTGCTCTTGAGCTTGCAAAGCCTGCTTCATAAACAACATTGTCCAAACGGCTTTCGCAAATCTGAAGAAGATTTGTACCGGTAACGCCGGTTTTTCTTGCAGCCATAAGGAAATATTTATGGAACTGACCTTCAGCAATGCCATAGTAGCGGCGAGCGCTCTGCTTTGCACGAAGCTGAAGACCATATTCTGAAGTTTTTTTGCGGTTTTGACCATGCTGACCAGGTGCATATGAACGGCGGTCAAAAGCACATTTACTTGTGTAGCATCTGTCGCCCTTAAGGAAAAGCTTCTTTCCTTCACGGCGGCAAAGCTTACAAGCAGGTCCTGTATATCTTGCCATATCAAGTAACCTCCATTAAATACTATACGCGGCGTCTTTTTGGCGGACGGCAGCCATTGTGCGGAATAGGAGTAACATCTTTAATAAGAGTAACGCTGAGTCCAACAGATTCCAATGCTCTGATAGCGGATTCACGGCCGGCTCCCGGTCCCTTAACATAAACTTCAACAGTTTTCATACCGTGCTCCATTGCAGCCTTAGCAGCTGTTTCAGCAGCTGTCTGTGCAGCAAAAGGAGTTGATTTCTTTGAGCCTCTGAAGCCCATTTCGCCTGCTGATGCCCAGGAAACAGCATTTCCCTGCATATCGGCAATAGTTACGATAGTGTTGTTGAAGGTTGACTGAATATGAACTGTACCACGCTCAATATTTTTCTTCTCACGGCGTTTGTGTGAAGTAGTGGTCTTTTTTGTAGCCATACTTTTTGTTTCCTCCTACAATTATTTCTTCTTGTTTGCTATGGTCTTTTTAGGACCTTTACGCGTGCGTGCATTGTTCTTTGAGGTCTGACCTCTTACAGGAAGACCCTTTCTGTGGCGAATGCCGCGGTAGCAACCAATTTCTATAAGTCTTTTGATATCGAACGCAACATCTCTGCGAAGGTCTCCTTCAACAGTTACGTTCTTTTCAATGTAATCACGAATTTTGGAAACCTCATCCTCAGACAAATCTCTGCAGCGAGTGTCTGGATTGATTCCTGTTGCTTCGATAATCTGAGTAGCCGTCGTTCTTCCGATACCGAAAATATAGGTAAGACCGATTTCCACTCTTTTATCATTAGGTAAGTCAACACCTGAAATACGTGCCATTTTACAGTTTACCTCCGAATCTTAGTTCAGGATTAGCCCTGACGCTGTTTATGCTTAGGATTTTCACAGATAACCATTACTTTTCCATTGCGCTTGATTACTTTGCATTTATCGCAAATTTTCTTAACAGAAGGTCTAACTTTCATTTTGAATATCCTCCTTAAAATTACTTTGAACGCCAAATGATACGACCTTTTGTGAGATCGTACGGAGACATTTCAATTGTTACCTTATCACCGGGAAGAATGCGAATGTTATTCATTCTGAGCTTTCCGCTGATATGGGCTAAAATAATGTGATTATTCTGAAGTGATACCTTAAAAGTTGTGTTTGGTAAAACCTCAATCACAGTACCTTCAACTTCAATCATATCTGACTTTGACATCAATATACCTCGCTATACTTAAATACGATTAAGATGTTTTCATTTAACTGGAATCACATCGCGGCGTAATCGCCAGCAATTGATTGCAAACATCAGATTCTGGTCATTATTACAGGGCCGTTTGAAGTTATGGCAACCGTGTGCTCAAAATGAGCAGCAAGCTTGCCGTCAGCCGTAACAACGGTCCAGCCGTCTGATAATTGTTTTACCTTATAGGTTCCCTGATTGATCATCGGTTCAATTGCCAATGTCATTCCGGGTAACAGTCTGATACCACGCCCTTCGTGTCCGAAGTTGGGTACGCTTGGATCTTCATGAAGCTTTCTGCCCACGCCGTGCCCCACGAAATCACGGACAACGCCGTAACCCCGTTCCTCACAGTAAGCCTGCACCGCATGGCTTATATCGCCGATTCTGTTGCCGGGTACAGCCTGCTCTATGCCTTTATAAAGGCTTTCGCGGGTTGTATATATCAGCCGCTTTGCTTCGGGAGAGCAAGTCCCAGCCACAAAAGTTGCAGCATTATCGCCGTTATAACCATTCTTTTCGGCACCAAGATCAATACTGACAATATCACCCTCTTGAATAATACGGTCTGTCTTGGGTATTCCGTGGATAACTTCATTATTTATGGAAATACATGCGGTAGCAGGGAAATCATACAGCCCTAAGAAATTGGGTGTTGCGCCCCTTTTCTTAATCAAATCGAAAGCGATTTTATCAATTTCCTTTGTGGAAACACCGGGCTTTACAGCCTCACCTGCCACCATTAATGCTTCAGCTGAAATCTGGCATGCTTCTTTCATAAGCTCCAGTTCTCGTTTGCTTTTAAGCACTATCATGTTAATCCTCCAATGCTTTAAAGACAAGAGCAGTTGTATCTGCCACTTCCTCCTGACCTTCAACAATAACAAGCTTGCCGAGGTTTGAATAGAAGTCCTTAAGCGGTTCAGTCATTTCATGGTATTCAGCCAGTCTTGCCTGAACGGTTTCGGGAGCATCGTCTTTACGCTGAACAAGTTCGCCGCCGCAGGCATCGCATACGCCGTCAACCTGAGGTTTTTTATAAAGCATATGATAAGAATTTGCACACTTTGCGCAAACACGGCGGCCTGACATTCTTGCGGTTATTTTTTCATCCGGCACTTCAATATCAAGCACCTTGTCGATTGCGATTCCCATATCCTCCAAAGCCTGAGCCTGTGGAATTGTGCGTGGGAAACCGTCAAGAATAAATCCGTTTTCGCAATCCTTTTCCTTTAATCTGTCTTTGATAATTCCGATAACCACCTCATCAGGAACAAGCTGGCCTGCTTCCATATAGGATTTAGCCTTAAGTCCCATCTCCGTGCCCTCTTTAAGAGCAGCACGAATGATGTTACCGGTTGAAACAGCAGGAATTCCATACTTTTCAACGATTTTCTCCGCCTGTGTGCCTTTTCCGGCACCGGGAGCACCAAGAAGTATTAATTTCATAAAATTCAGCCTTTCTTATTAATCAAGGAAGCCCTTATAATGACGCATCATCATCTGAGATTCAAGCTGACGAACCGTTTCAAGAGCAACACCGCACATAATTATGATGGATGTGCCTCCAAGCGTGATCGACATACCACCGTCAGTTCCGTCCTCAGTTAAAGGTGGAATTGCCGCATCGCAGATAAGCGACCAAATAAGCGGGAACAGTGCAACAACTGCAAGCATAAGCACGCCGATAAGAACGAGCCTTGTAATTACTCTGAAAATATATTCAGAGGTTGGCTTGCCCGGGCGGATACCCGGAATTGCGCCGTTATTTTTACGAAGATTATTTGCCATTTCAATAGGATTGTACTGAATTGTGCTGTAGAAATAAGCAAAGAAGATTATAAGAATGAAATACATTCCTGCGTACCACCAGGAATCGCTCTGGAAAGCCTTAAAGAAGCTTTCCCAGAAAGTTCCCTCATACTTGTCAGCTGCAATAAACATCTGAACCGTTGCAGGAAGCGAAAGAATAGAGGAAGCAAAGATGATCGGAAGCACACCGCTCATATTAACCTTAATCGGCATATGAGTGGACTGGCCACCATACATCTTACGGCCTACAACACGCTTTGCATACTGAATCGGAAGCCTTCTTTCAGCGTTATCCATAAATACGATATAACATACCATTAATACGAATAATACCATAACAATCGGTACGAGTATTTTATAAACAAGTCTGCCGGTGCTGAGATACTGGAACAGCTGTTTAATCAGAGTCGGGAAACGGGATACGATACCTGCAAAGAGGATAATAGAGATACCGTTGCCGATACCGTCAATCGTAATCTGTTCACCGAGCCACATAATAATAGCTGTGCCGGCAGTTAATACGGCGATAATGACGAATGCCTGAAATACAGCATTAAAGCCTGAGAAAGCAACGCCGTTAGCATCTGTCATAAGATAGCCGTTTGTGCGAAGGAAGAAATAATAAGCAAGCGACTGAAGAATAGCAAGCACAACCGTTACATAACGGGTTATGGAAGCAATCTTCTTTCTTCCTTCTTCACCCTCCTTCTGAAGCCTTTCCAGAGCAGGAATGGCAACAGCAAGGAGCTGCATGATAATTGAAGAGTTGATATACGGGGTGATAGACATAGCGAAGATGGTTCCGTATGTGAAAGCACTACCCGTCATAAGACTTAAATAGGTTAAAATTGTATTACCCTTTCCGATATCTATTTCATCAACAATATCAAGAAACGGAACCGGAATTACTGATCCTATACGGAAAATAAGGATAATAAATGCCGTGAAAAGTATCTTTTTTCTGATATCAGCTACTTTCCATGCATTAACGAGGGTCCTGATCATTTAAAGCACCTCCGCCTTGCCACCTGCAGCCTCAATTTTTGCTTTTGCGGATTCACTGATAGCAGCAACCTTTACCGTTAATGCCTTTGTGATTTCACCTTTGCCGAGAACCTTAACACCATCAAGCTCTTTTTTGATAAGACCGCATGCCTTAAGGCTTTCTGCGTCTACAACAGCGCCGCTTTCAAATCTTTCTTCAAGGGATGAAAGATTAACAACAGCATACTCTGTTCTGAAGATGTTGTTAAATCCTCTTTTCGGAACTCTTCTCTGAAGCGGCATCTGACCGCCTTCAAAACCTGCCTGACGGCTGTAGCCAGAGCGTGCTTTTGCACCCTTATGACCTTTACCGGCAGTTTTACCCTGGCCGGAACCGGCACCGCGGCCGATTCTTTTAGCATCCTTTTTGGAGCCTGCAGCGGGAGAAAGTTCATGTAATTTCATTTATCTGCACCTCCTCTTAGCCTTCTGCAACTTCTACAAGGTGAGAAATCTTTGTGATTTTACCCTGAGTCTGTGCGTTGTTCGGCTGAACTGTTTCGTTGCCTATTTTACGAAGACCAAGTGAGTGGGCGGTGGCGATCTGGTCTTTTTTGCTGCCAATTAAGCTTTTTACAAGCTTGATTTTAATATCTGCCATGTTCCACCCTCCTTAACCTAAAATTTCTTTTGCTGACTTGCCGCGGATTGCAGCAACTTCATCAGCTGTGCGAAGCTGAGCAAGTCCGTTCATAGTTGCTCTTACTACATTATAAGGATTGTTTGAGCGGATAGCCTTTGCACGGATGTCGCCGATACCAACGGTTTCAACAACTGCACGAACAGGGCCGCCTGCGATAACGCCTGTACCTTCGGGAGCCGGCATAAGCAATACTTCGCCTGCACCGAATTTACCCTTAATTTCGTGAGGAATGGTTTTTCCTCTTAAAGCAACCTTAATAACATTCTTTCTTGCATCTTCGATACCCTTGCGGATTGCATCAGGAACTTCACCTGATTTACCAACACCGAAGCCTACAAGACCATTTCCGTCTCCTACAACAACAAGTGCCGAGAACTTATAGATTCGTCCGCCCTTTACTGTTTTGGAAACACGGTTAATCGTAACTACTCTTTCTTCAAGCTCCATTGAAGATACGTCAATCTTTGCCATAAAGTATTTCCCTCCTTCGTTAGAACTCAAGTCCGCCTTCACGGGCACCGTCTGCAAGTGCAGCAACACGACCGTGATAAACGTAACCGCCGCGGTCAAATACGCACTTTTCAATGCCCTTTGCCTTGGCTCTGTCTGCTAATGTTTTTCCGACAGCCTTAGCTGCCTCTATGTTTCCGCCATACTGTGCGAAGTCCTTTTCAACTGTTGATGCCTGTGCGATTGTAACACCTGCAACATCATCAATCAGCTGTGCATAGATATTGCTGAGGGAGCGATATACATTAAGTCTTGGACACTCAGCAGTACCTGAAATCTTTCCACGCACTCTCTTATGACGCTTTTGTCTTGCCTTATTGGCATCTTGTCTTGAAACCATAGTAATTCACTCCTTCCTTTATTTCTTACCTGCTTTTCCTTCTTTGCGGCGGATATGCTCTTCAGCATACTTAATGCCCTTGCCTTTATATGGCTCCGGCGGTCTTTTTTCGCGAACCTGAGCTGCGAACTGACCAACGGACTGCTTATCAGCACCTGAAATGATGATCTGTGTAGCAGACGGACATTCTACCTTAACTCCTTCGGGAGGAGTCATAATAACCTGGTGAGAATAACCAAGGTTCATAACAAGGTTTGCACCCTGAAGCTGAACACGGTAACCTACACCGTTTACCTCAAGAACCTTTTTGAAGCCGTTTGTAACGCCTTCAACCATATTGGCAATAAGTGAACGAGTAAGACCATGAAGGGCTCTGTTTTCCTTATTGTCATTCGGTCTTGCAACATTAACCTCGCTGCCTTCAACACTGACGGTGATATTTGGATGCTTATCCAAAGTAAGAGTACCATTTGGTCCTTTTACGGTTACAGTGTTGCCGCTGACTGAAAAATCAACGCCGGCAGGAATTGCGATTGGCTTTAAGCCTATACGAGACATCCTAACTGCACCTCCTTACCAAATAAATGCTAATACTTCGCCGCCAACATTCTGCTTGCGGGCTTCTCTGTCTGTCATTATACCTTTTGAAGTGGAAATGATTGCCACGCCGAGTCCTTTCATTACCTTTGGCATATCTTCAACATTTGAATAAATGCGAAGACCTGGCTTTGAAACTCTGCGAAGGCCGGTGATAACCTGTGATTTACCCTCGCCGTATTTGAGAGTTGCACGGATAACGCCCTGCTTTCCGTCTTCAATTACTTTATATCCTTTGATATATCCTTCATCAACAAGAATCTGAGCAATTGCTTTCTTCATGTTAGACGCAGGAATATCTACTGTATCGTGTTTTGCTGAATTGGCATTACGAATTCTTGTAAGCATATCAGCGATTGGGTCTGTAATATGCATTGATATTTCCTCCTTATTAATTTAGCAATCTCAGTTCTTACCAAGAAGATTTTGTTACACCCGGAATTTCGCCCTTGTGAGCAAGTTCACGGAAACAGATACGGCATACGCCATACTTACGAAGATAAGCATGAGGTCTACCGCAGATCTTACATCTGTTGTAAGCTCTTGTTGAATACTTGGCAGGTCTTGCTGCCTTAACTTTCATTGATGTCTTAGCCACGATATTCCCTCCTTATCCTGCAAACGGAGCGCCTAATAATCTAAGCAGCTCTCTTGCTTCTTCATCTGTATTTGCTGTTGTAACCATGATAATGTCCATACCGCGAACCTTATCAATTTTATCATAATCAATTTCAGGGAAAATCAGCTGTTCCTTGATACCCATAGCATAATTGCCGCGGCCATCGAAAGAATTTGGATTAATACCTCTGAAATCTCGAACTCTCGGAAGAGCAAGATTGAAGAATCTGTCAAGGAATTCATACATCTTCTCACCGCGGAGAGTAACCTTCACACCGATCGGCATGCCTTCACGAAGTTTGAAGTTAGCAACAGACTTCTTTGCACGGCAGATAACCGGCTTCTGACCTGTAATAATACCAAGGTCATTAACGATAGCATCCACTACCTTTGAATTTTCACGGGCTTCACCGCAACCAACATTAAGAACAATCTTGTCAAGCTTCGGGATTTGCATAACAGACTTGTATTCAAACTTTTTCATTAATGCAGGAGCGATTTCGCTCTTATAGGTTTCTTTTAACCTTGCAGCCATTGTTATGTTCCTCCCTTACTTAAAATTCATTTCCGCATTTCTTGCAAACGCGGCTGCCGTTCTTATGTCCTACACGGGTTGCCTCGTTGCATTTCGGACATACAAGCTGTACCTTTGAAGCATAAAGAGCTGATTCAACATCAATAAGTCCGCCCTGATCGCCCATTTTACGGGGCTTAACATGCTTGGTTACCATATTTACTTTCTTTACGATAACCTTGCCTTCTTTCGGACTTACAGCGATAACTTCGCCCTTAACGCCTTTTGATTTACCGCTGAGCACCATTACGGTATCACCGGTTTTAACAAACATTTTACTCATAATTCAGCACCTCCATTAAAGTACTTCCGGAGCGAGAGAGAGAATCTTCATATAATCCTTATCACGAAGCTCTCTTGCTACGGGTCCAAAAATACGGGTGCCACGGGGAGTTTTGTCTTCCCTGATAATTACGGCAGCATTTTCATCAAAACGAATGTACTGACCGTCGTCACGACGTACACCTTTAGTTGTACGAACGATGACTGCTTTAACAACTTCGCCTTTTTTAACAACGCCGTTTGGAGCAGCCTTTTTTACGCTTGCTACAATAACATCGCCAATGTTGGCATATCTTCTTCCTGAGCCGCCGAGAACGCGGATACAAAGAATTTCTTTGGCACCAGTGTTGTCTGCAACTTTAAGACGACTTTCCTGTTGTATCACAGCATTTTCCTCCTTCGTACTGCAAAATAACACTTTGCATCTTGCAGTTATTATTTTAAAACTAATTTATTAAAAGCTAATGTAATTCGCAATGATTACTTTGCCTTTTCAATGATTTCAACCACACGCCATCTTTTATCCTTGCTCATCGGGCGGGTTTCCATAATCAAAACCTTATCGCCGATGCCACAGGTGTTTTCTTCATCGTGTGCTTTGTACTTAACTGTACGGTTGATGATTTTTCCGTAAAGAGGATGACGAACCTTGTCTTTGATTGTAACAACAACGGTTTTATCCATCTTATCGCTTGATACAACACCAACTCTTGTTTTTCTGAGGTTTCTTTCGCTCATAATAAACTACCTCCTATCTTAAGAATTTGAGCTTGCAAGCTCGATTTCCCTCTCAACTGTCTTGATACGGGCAATATCTTTCTTGACTGCTTTGATTCTCATAGGGTTATCGAGCTGATTGATAGCCTGCTGAAAATGAAGATTAAAAAGCTCTTCCTTAAGCTCTGCAAGCTTTGCTGCACGCTGTTCTGCGCTTAAAGCCTTGATTTCTGCTGCTTTCATTACTGCTCGCCTCCCTCTTCTTTAACGATGAATTTGCATTTGATAGGAAGTTTGTTGGCTGCAAGACGCATAGCCTCGCGAGCAACAGACTCATCAACGCCGGCAAGTTCAAACATAACTCTGCCCGGCTTAACTACTGCTACCCAGTAGTCTACATTACCTTTACCTTTACCCATACGGGTATCGGCAGGTCTTGCTGTAATCGGCTTGTCGGGGAAAATCTTAATCCAAACCTGACCGCCACGCTTTGTGTAACGGGTCATTGCAATACGGGCTGCTTCAATCTGAGCTGCCGTAATCCATGCAGGCTCAGTTGCCTGCAGGCCGAACTGACCGTATGTTACCTTATTTCCTCTTGTAGCCTCACCGGTCATACGACCTCTGTGCTGCTTACGGTGTTTAACACGCTTAGGTAAGAGCATTATTGATTTCCTCCTTCCTTACGATTCTCTCTGCGGCGATTATTGTTTGTTCTTCTTCTGGGAGCCTTATTTCTTGACTCGCGAAGAACTTCGCCCTGATAAATCCAAACCTTAACACCGATACGGCCATAGGTTGTAGCTGCTTCTGCAGTACCGTAGTCTATATCGGCACGGATTGTCTGAAGCGGGATTGTTCCCTCTTTATAAGTTTCTGTGCGGGCAATTTCTGCACCGCCGATACGGCCTGAAACCTGAACCTTGATACCGCGGGCACCGAGTCTCATTGTGTTTCTGATAGCCTGCTTAACAGCACGGCGGAATGAAACACGCTTTTCAAGCTGTGTTGCAATGCTCTGTGAAACAAGAACAGCATTCAGATCCGGCTGCTTGATTTCCATAATGTTAATGAAAACCTCATCGGCATTCTTGCCTAATTTCTTAGCGCAGATTAACTTAAGCTTTTCAATTTCAGCACCCTGCTTGCCGATAACCATGCCCGGCTTTGCACAGTGGATATTGATTCTTACACGCTTTGCATCGCGTTCAATTTCAATTTTAGGAACACCTGCACTTTTAAGAGTGTTCAGAAGATACTCACGAAGATTATGATCATCTACAAGAGTATTTGCAAAATCACCCTTTTTTGCATACCAGCGGGAGTCCCAGTTTTTGATAACACCGATTCTTAAACCGGTTGGATTACATTTCTGTCCCATATCTCTTTTCCTCCTGCTTAGTCTTCCATTTCCTTAACGGTAATGGTGATGTGTGATGTTCTTTTATTAATTCTGTAAGCTCTGCCCTGTGCTCTTGGCTGAATTCTCTTAAGAGTCGGGCCTGCTGTTACATTGCAGAAACTTACGAATAATCTTGATACGTCCATATTATTGTTATTCTCAGCGTTTGCCATTGCTGACTTAAGAAGCTTCATAAGAGGCTCCGATGCAGCTTTGGGTGTGTACTGAAGAATAGCCATCGCCTTATCACAAGGCTGATTTCTGATTAAATCAAGCACAATCTGCACCTTGCGCGGAGATATACGAACGTATGTTGCTTTAGCTGTTGCTTCCATAGTTTAAATCTCCTTTCGCTTATCTGGATGTTTTTGCGCCTGCATGGCCGCGGAATGTTCTTGTCGGAGCAAATTCTCCGAGCTTGTGTCCAACCATATCCTCTGTTACATATACAGGAACATGCTTTCTTCCATCGTGAACAGCAAATGTGTGTCCTACGAATTCAGGGAAGATTGTGGAACTTCTTGACCAGGTTTTGATAACCTGCTTGTCGCCCTTTTCGTTAAGAGCTTCAACCTTTTTGTAAAGACTTGCTTCAACATAAGGTCCCTTTTTAGTACTTCTGCTCATTTAATCTTCTCCTTTCTTCTTATTTGCCGTTACGGCGTCTTACGATCATCTTGTTAGACGCTTTTTTCTTATTGCGTGTCTTATAACCAAGAGCAGGTTTGCCCCAAGGCGTAACCGGTCCCGGTCTGCCGATTGGTGATTTACCTTCACCACCGCCGTGCGGATGGTCATTCGGGTTCATAACAGAACCGCGAACTGTCGGGCGCCAGCCCATATTGCGCTTGCGGCCTGCCTTACCAATCTTAACATTTGCATGATCGGTGTTGCCTACAACACCAACGGTAGCCATACAATCACAAGGAACATTGCGAAGCTCGCCGGACGGAAGTCTGAGGAGTGCATAAGGACCTTCAAGAGCCATAAGCTGAGCACTGTTGCCTGCCGAACGGGCAAGCTGAGCACCTCTGCCCGGATAAAGCTCTACATTGTGAATGATTGTACCAACAGGAATGTTCTTCAGAGGAAGTGCATTACCTGCAACAATATCTGCATTCGGGCCTGCAACAACTGTTGCACCAATCTTAAGACCTTCAGGAGCAATGATGTAGCTCTTTACGCCGTCCTCATACTGAATAAGAGCAATATGAGCGGAACGGTTCGGATCGTATTCGATGGTTTTAACCTCTGCAGGGATATCGAATTTCTGTCTTTTGAAATCGATAACACGGTATTTTCTTCTGTTTCCGCCGCCGCGGTGGCGAACGGTAATTCTTCCGTAAGAGTTACGGCCTGATTTTTTGCTGATTGGTTCAAGCAAAGATCTTTCAGGAGCAACCTTTGAGAGGGAAGAATAATCTGTAACCGACATATTTCTTCTGGAAGGAGTAGTCGGCTTATAATTCTTTATTGCCATAATTATTTCTCCTTTCCGGATAACTTTGCGATGAGATGGCACTCATCATACCTCATCATCCGAAATATTCTCATTTTCGCTATACTATTATATATAGGGTGCTTACATCATATCATTGAAGAATTCGATTTCCTTTGAATCTTCGGTAAGCGTAACGATTGCCTTTTTCCATGAAGGTGTGTAACCGCTGTGTATACCCTGGCGGCGCTCATGGCCGCGAACATTGATTGTGTTTACCTTAAGAACCTTTGTTCCCGGGAAAACAGTTTCAATAGCTTTTGCGATTTCAATTTTATTTGCATCCTTAGCAACTTTGAAAGTATACTTCTTCATCACAATGCCGGTCATAGACTCTTCTGTGATGATTGGCTTAAGAATAATATCCTGAGCAGTTTTCATTATGCGTATACCTCCTCAATTTTCTTTGCTGCATCCTT
>CAJUDJ010000013.1 GCA_910584985.1 uncultured Eubacterium sp.
GACGGAGTTGACCCAAGCTTCCTTGTTGAAAATTACAATGTAGTATTTGCAGAAACTCTTGAGGATTACAATGCAGGCTACAAGGCACAGGAAAAGGGAACAATCACAGGTACAGTATTTGACGACAAGGATTATGATGGTATCTTTGACGAAGAAGACGGCCTGCTTTCCGATGTCGGTATAACACTGAAACGATTCATTTATGATAATGAACAGTGGATTGAGGATACGAAATATATCAACGCAGCCGTAACCGATAAATACGGCAGATACAGCTTTGAAAATCTTGAAACCTATACTGTAACAGACGGCGAAAATAAGCTTTACGGTTATGAGATATGGGTAACAGGTGCACCTGACGGTTATGCAATTACAAAGAATATAAATGACAGCTATATTCTTCCTGACGGCCAGATTATTAAGCCGAACAGCAGACTTCCCGAAATGCTTGCCGGCAAGCTGGTGGTTGCATCTGTGGCCGATGATATAAAAGGCGTTGACGAAAGCTTTATTATTGAAGATTATAATATTGTTCTTGCCGAAGCATTAACAGATTATAACGGTGGTTATACCGTTATTGAGAAGGGAAGCATCACGGGAAATATCTTTGATGATATGAATTATAACGGTATTCTTGATGAAAACGATACCCTTCTTCAGAATATTCAGATTGGGCTGAAACGCTTTGTTTATGAAAACGAAAGCTGGATTCCTGCCAAGGCAGACGGTGAAGAATTCTGGCAGATTACAGAAACAGATGAAAACGGAAGCTATATCTTTGAAAATCTTGAAACCTTTACTTCTGATGAAAACGGATATAAGCTTTACGGCTATCAGCTTTATGTAATCGGAATGGATAACAGATTTACAACGAAATATCTTGAAAACAGCGGTGAGAGCGACAGTGCATTGCTTACAGATACATATGAAATTGTTAAGCTTGATTCCGGCCTTACCGAACTGTTTGAGGATTGCCTTGTGTTTGCTGAATATGCAAAGGGCCAGAAAGATAAAAACACACCGTATATTGTTGAAGATTTTGATATTGTTAAGGCAGTAAATCTTGTTCAGTACAATGCCGGCTTTGTTCCTGAAAGGGAATACAGCATAAGCGGAAATATCTGGAATGATATCAACCGCGATGGTATCATGAATGAAGATATATTCATGGGTGGTATTGCTGTAACGCTGGAACGCCTTTATCTGAAGGACGGCGAATGGCTTGCTCTTGAACCTGAAGATGATGATACTCCAGAACCGGAAGCATTTATTGCTGAATCCGATAATGACGCAGAAACAGATACAGATGCTGATATTTCTGAGGATAAAGAGGAAGTAAATCCTGATATTGCCGTAACAGATGAAAATGGATATTATTCGTTTAATCATCTTCCGATTTACGGTGAAGTAGACGGTGAAACGGTTGTATTTGCTTACAGCGTTAAGATTGATGCGCTTCCTGCACAGTATGCAGTAACGCTGCTTCATGAAGATACACAGGACGGTGAAAATGAAATGGTTCATATCGGAATCTTTGCTCAGAATGAAGACCGTGAAACACCTTCTGAAGAGAATGGCAGCAGTGATGAAGCTGACGATGAGGATGAAATTTCAGTATCAAACAATGATTTGAATGATAAAACAGGTTATCTTGAGGGTGAGGATAAAATCATCATTCTGGCAGAAGAAGCAGATGCTTCCACGCCTGAAAGCTATGTTGTTGATGGTTTCAATATTTCCTACGGTAACTCTGTTGAAATGCTGGATGCAGGCCTTGTTCCTTACGGCACAGGCAGCATAGGAGGTATTCTGTTTGAAGATGCAAACGGCAACGGAATATTTGATGAGGGTGAACTTACCTTTGAGGGTGAAACGGTTTATCTTGATTATTTCCTTGCTGAAGAGGAAGATGCCTTTGATAAACAGAATACAAATCCGACAGATGAAACGGAAAACGGTGAGTTTGTAAGCTATCAGAATATGAAGGCAGCTACAGACGAAAACGGAAGCTTCCTGTTTGAGAATCTTCCGGTGCTGAATGAAAAGAATCAGCCTTATCAGTACAGACTTCGCACACAGAAGCCTGCTGAAAGAGAATTTACAAAGAACTATGCTTTTGAAATACTTTCAGAAGAGAAAGTAAATATTCTTACCGGTGAATCTGAAGAAACAGAAACTTCTTCGGATATCGGAACAACACCTTCCATTTCCCTTGCTGTTGACAGGGAAGATGAAAACTTCTATAATCTTGAATATCAGCTTGACGGTTATAAACACACAAATGCTTATCTTGCCTATGCTGCAATTGAAAAAAGCGATGCAGTGGATACGGGTACAGATAATCATAACCAGTGGATGATTGCCGTGCCGATAATCAGCCTAGGAATGGGTCTGATTCTGATCATCGGAAAGAAACGAAGAAAGGAAACAAATTAAAGGGGGATTTCCCCCTTTAATTTGGCATTAAGCACTTATGAAAAGCAAAAAGGCAAAATTAAAAAGAAATATTATGATTTCTGCTGCTGCAGTTTTTTGTGCGGCAGTAATCCTTGCAGTGTCTGTATTTCCGAATACAGGCGGCAGCAATATTGTTTTTCATGGAAGCACTGCTAATGTAGTCCGGCAAAGCGATGAAAGAAAGAATACGCTTATAATCGGCGTTTCATCAGCCATTCCGGATGTTCATCCTTATTTTCATAATAATGATGCATTTTATTTTTTCCAAAGGCTTGTTTATGAACCGCTTCTTTCAATCGGTAATAACGGTTCTGTAAATTATCTGAATGCTGAAAAAATTGTTTTTGAAAACAGCGGCAGGCAAGCAACCGTTTCTCTTGATAAGAAAAAAGCCTTCAGCAATGGTGAAGGTGTAACAGCAGATATTGTGCTTTCTTCTTATCATTCCTTTATGAAACAGGATACAGCCTATAATGATTTGTTGGATAATATTGAATATATAAATAAGATAGATGATTATACGCTTCAGTTTACATTTAAGCTTGTAAGAATATTCAATATAAATGTTTTTAATATTCCTGTTATTTATGGCACCGAATCAGACAATGCTGCCTGGCTCGGAACAGGAAAATATGCCGTTAAATCCATCACACCTTACGGCGACAGCATTCTGATTCGCAATGAAAGCGCCTCAGAAAAAGGAAAATACGCTGAAATTATACTTCGCCATATGGATTACAGCCATATAGATTCACTTAACGAAAAGCAGGATTTTGATATTTTTATGATTAATCAGAAAAATCAGGCAGATATGGTTAAAGAAAGCAAGGCTTATGATATTTACGAAACCGGGCAGGAAAAAGGCTGGTATCTGAATTATAATCTGGATAATCAGGATGCTCGAAATGCCGTTGCAAAGCTGGCTGACGGTGAAGATTTTTTTGAAGAAACGCAGGATTACGGTACCTATTCAAAGGGTATTACTTCTGCATTTATGAAGAAATCAAATTACCATTCTTATCTGAAAAAGGGAAATCTTGAGGAAATGAAATCTATCTCTTTTCTGCATAATTATGAGGCAGAGGCAAATGCGATTTACAGGGAGCTTGCTAAACGGCTTGAAGAGAATGCTGTTATATGCAGCGAGGCAGTTTCTGATTTTTCCGAATATCCGCAGGTGATAAACAGTGATGTTCTGATTTATTACGGCAGATTTACAGATATGGTAAACCATGCAGATAATGAAAGATTTTTTGAAGCATATCAGAATATGAATGCTTCTGATTTTAATAAAAATATTGAGAAATATTTTGCGTTGAAAAATAAAATAACCCCGCTCAGCAAGGATACCCTGTGGTATGCTTCGCTTGCAGGGAAGAATACTGTTGATTTATTTAATTAATTGTTTTATGCCAAGAGGTGTATTATGAACAAAAGAAAAAAGGTCATTCGTTTTTTATTGATTATTTTACTGGCTGCTGCGCTTGCCGTTTCAGGCTATTATATATGGCGTGAAATGTATTCGCGTGCGCTGGAAAAAAAGGCTTTTGAAAAGATTTCGGAAATCGTTGATGATGGTTCATCAGGCAGAAATATAGCTGCGCTTATTGCACAAAACAGCGATTGCATCGGCTGGATTTCCATTCCGGATACTACGCTTGATTATCCTGTTATGCACACGCCGGAAAAGCCACAGAAATATCTTCGCCTGGGTTTTAATGAAAAATACAGCTTTTCAGGTGTACCGTTTCTGGATGCAAGGTGCAGCCTGCAAAGTGATAATCTTATCCTTTACGGGCATAATCTTAAAAATGATACGATGTTTTCCTCTTTGGCAGGCTATGCGCAGGTTTCTTACAGTAAAAAGCATCCACAGATTGAATTTGAAACAGCGGCAGGGAATACACTTTATTCTGTTTTTGCAGTTGTTCAGGTTGATGAAAATGATGAATGGTATAATTTCGTTGATTTTCCGAACAGCGCTGATTTTGATGAGAAGATTTCAACGCTTTCTGAACGGGCATTGTATACAACAGATATAATTCCACAGTTTAATCAGCAGCTTTTGACACTTTCCACCTGCTATGGTTCACAGAAAAGCGACAGACTTATTGTTGTTGCTGTTAAAAATAATTAAGCTTAAAACAAGATAAGCATATTTTGCAAGAAAAAGACTGCAATGTTGATTCAGACATTGCAGTCTTTTTCTTTATTTTATTTTTGCAGTTTATAAATTTAATATTTATATTTTTATATGTATTTGTTTTGCACAGAATTCATTTAGAATTCGAATATTTTTTGTGGAAGTTTAATAAATTTAAATTGTGCTTTGCTGGTTTTTATGTTATACTTATATTAAATTACAAATAAATGCAATCATTAAAGAAAGGGCAGTTTTATGGGAAATAAAATAGCTGATTTGAAAACTACCGTCAAGGGTACTTTAACAGATTTGCGCCTTCACTGGAACGAACCGAAAAAAGGCAACTATATGTCTTTCAAGGAAATTGTTGCTTATTCCGGTGGCGGTATAGGTGTAAAATTCATCGGATTAATGGCTTTTAATATGATCCTATCCTCTACAAACGGATTAATCGGGAATACAATCGGTATTAAACCGCTTGATATGTATATTCTTTATGTTATTTCCGTTCTCGTGAATATTCCGCTTTCAGGCATCAGAGCCAATATTATTGATAATACGCGCAGCAAGGAAGGCAAATACAGGCCATACATTGTAAAAATGGGCATTCCCTGTGCCATTACAACCATACTTTTTGTGTGGTTTCCGTATCAGTCTTTCGGCAGCCTGTTTGGCGAGGGCTATATTTTCGGCGAGAAAAGAGCATATGTTGTTACCTGTGCCGTTGTGCTTCTTATGAATTTCTTTCAGCTGTTTTTCTATTATTTCTTTATGGAGTCATATGAAAATCTGATTAATGTTCTTTCTCCGAATACGCAGGAAAGAACGGATGTTGCCACTATAAGAGGGGTTGTTTATTCTTTGGCACCGTCAGTTCTTAATCTGGCAATGCCTATAATGGCACAGCTTATTACAAATAATAATATGTATGATATCAGACTGTTCAGATACATTTATCCGCCTATTTCCATTGCATCTATTGCGTTGTGTATTGTTGTATATGCCAATACAAAAGAAAAAATTGTGCAGGCGAAAACACATATTATTCAGATTAAATTTATGGATTCTCTGCGGCAGGTTATTCACAACAAATATTTCTGGGTTATTGCAATGGCAACATGGCTGGGATTTTTGGAAACCGCTGCATCAGGCATACTTACATGGCTTTACAACTATGGCGGTATTTGCAATGGCGCAACTTTTTCCTTTATTACTCTTATTTGTTCAAATGCGGGTCTTGTCGGTATGCTTTTGGCTCCGTTCTTTATCCGGAAGTGGGGTAAGCGTGCAGTGCTTATCGGAACAAATGTTATGAATGTTGTGTTTATTGCACTTATGCTTCCCACTGTTTATATAATTAATATGACGGATTCGGATGCCGGATTTATAAATACATATTTTCCTTTGATTTTGCTTGTAATATGCTTCTGGATGAATAATCTTATGAATGCCTTTGCCCAGATTCTGACGCCAACGATTAATGCAGATATCAGAGATTATCAGCAGTATATCAGCGGAGAAAGAATAGACGGCATGTTTTCAACAATTACTGCTTTTGGCGGCATAATAACGGTTGCAACAAGCGGCATTATAAATTTATTATATGAAAAGTTCGGTATTAACGAGGCCACTGCAAGAACGGTGATTGATAATCCCGAAGTCATGAATAGAGTTATGAAAAACGGTGCTGTTGTTGGGGATGTAATTAATCAGGCAATAGAAGACGGTGCTGCCAATATCACATATTTTTCACTTTATGACACAGGCATTCTAAGAAAAATGCTGGCAGTTGTTATTATCGCTTCCATCGGCGGTGCAATTATCAATGTTATCCCGTATTTTTTCTATGATTTAACGGAGATTAAACAGCGCGGTATGGTTAAAGTTCTTAAAATCCGTGCTTTTTTTGAGGATTTCGGAAACAATACGCTGAATGATAATGACCTTGTTGAAATTGTGGATATGATTACGCTTGCAAATGAACTGATTGATGAAAAGGAAAGCGTTGTTTCAAAGAAAGCAATTCAGAAAGCGCGTACCGCAAAAGATAAGCCGGCTGTTAAAGCGGCAAAAACACAGTATAAAAACGCAGTCAACAGAAATTTGGAAATTAAGCTTGCACCATTTGTTATGAATGAAATGAACCGTTTTGAAAATGAAATCGGCAGAATTCAGATTCAGGATGCTGAAATGATTTATGGTGCGGGGCTTAACGGGCTTGGCCTTGCAGAGCTTTCACAGCTCAGGCAGGAACTGAAGGAAGCGAAAAAGCTTCCTGCCGGAACGGAAGAAGAAAAAGAAATCAGAAAATATAAAATCAGCTTCTGCAGAACAAGAATTACTGCAAGAAAATATCAGATTAAATATTTCGGTTCAGCTTCCGAAATTGAAAAGCCTGATGATACGGTTCTTAATGAGTTGTTTGATATTGAAGAAGAATATAGCAGGAAAGAGGATATTCTTTATAAAAAGCTTTTTGAGGCCAAGGAAGCTAAAAACAAAGCACAGATTAAAACAGCCAACCTTGAAATTAAATCACTTAAGCAGCAATTTAAAAAACTTAATAAGCAGATTAATGCCGAGCAAAATAACAGGCTTTCATATACACGCTCTGCAAAACCGCTTTTAGACGCCCAGAAACTTTTAAAGCAAGCTGACAACTATGCTCATTTTGATGAGATTAAGAAGCGCTATGAAGCAATCAAGGGTGAAAATGTTTCAGTTCCGGTATAATACTGCAACCGAAAATAAAAGCATATGCTTTGCAGATCAAATATATTCTGCAGGGATTTTTGCAAAAAATAAAACAGCAGCTAATCGCTGCTGTTTATTTGTTTTATAAGCTGCTGCCAATCTTTTTTCAGGCTTTAAGCCCTTTTTCTCTTAACAGCTTGTCTATTCTTGCGGAAGAATCAAGCAGTGTTGAAACAGACATATCATGGTTAAGCGTATCCAGAAAATATGCAATATATTTTGACAGCTCAACAGATTCATACCATTCTCTTGAAAGAAGCTCAGGTGTTTGGTAAACGCCGTTTGTTGTAAATACTTTGGCAATAGTTCCATCTTTATATGCTTCGTCAAACACTTCAAGTCCGTTTGCAAAAAGGCCAAAGGTTGTGCAGACGAAAATTCTGTTTGCGCCAAGCTGCTTAAGCTTTTTGGCAACCTCAAGCATGGATTCGCCTGAAGAAATCATATCGTCAACAATGATAATATCTTTGCCGTTTACGGAATCACCCAGATATTGGTGTTCCACAATCGGATTTCTACCGTTTACTACTTTTGTATAGTCGCGCCTTTTATAGAACATTCCAAGATTAATTCCAAGCTGTGTGGCAAAGAAAATACATCTGTTCATTGCGCCTTCATCAGGGGAGATTACCATAAGGCTGTCTTTATCAACCTTTAAATCCTCCACGGAATGCACAAGTGCTTTAATCATCTGATATGTAGGCATAACATTTTCAAAGGATTTGTGCGGAATGGAATTCTGCACACGCTGATCATGGGCATCAAAAGTAATGATGTTTTCAACGCCGAGATTTACAAGCTCCTGCAATGCCATTGCACAGTCAAGCGATTCACGGCTGGAACGCTTGTGCTGCCTGCCTTCATAAAGCATAGGCATGATAACCGAAATTCTTTTTGCTTTGGATGAAGCAGCAGAAATCACTCTTTTTAAATCCGCAAAATGATCATCCGGTGATTTCGGCACCTTCATGCCGTACATGTTATATTCAACGCTGTAATTGAAGCAGTCCGTAACAATATAAAGGTCATAACCTCTTACCGAATCGTTAATTACTGCCTTGCCTTCGCCGCTTCCGAAGCGGGGATTGGAAATATCTATCAGAAAAGATTCTCTCTGATAACCGTAAAAAGCAATTGAGCCCTGATGTTCGAGAGCCTGTCCTTTTCTCCATTTTATAAGATAGCTGTTGATTTTATCAGCAAGCACCTCGCATCCGGGCATAGCGATAATACCAAGCGGACCGTAAGGAATTGTTTCCACATTTTCTGCGGTTAAGCGTGCCATATTTATATCCTCCTATATGACAGATTACGATGGTATTTTACAACATTATGCATATCTTGTAAACCATATTTCAAAGTTTTAACTAAATTGTCATTTCTTTATCAATATTGTCCGGCACATAATCCGAACTGCGCTTCCGTGCTCTTTTTTTTAAAAGGATATATCCTGAAAAAAGCAGAACGGCAGAGATGGAAATTATTATTCCTGCTCCCAAACCCTGGGGTCTGTAAGAATATTCAATTGTATGCTGTCCGGCCTTTATCATAACGCCAAGCTGGCTTTTGGCAATTTCAAAGGTTTCCTGCCGCTCTCCGTCAATGTAAATGCTCCAGCCTTTGTCATAGGGGATGGAGGAATACAGTATGCAGCTTTCGTCAGAATGAATATTTCCTTTAATTTTTGTGCCTGTAAGCTCCGTTACTTCAAGAGAATGAGCCAGAAGTTTTTCATAGCCAGCTTCAAGCACAGGCTTGTTTAAGCTGTAAGCATATATCTCATAATTTGCACTGTTGTTCTTCATCGCATTTGCATCAATGGAAACCGTAATATTGCTGCCTTTTTCAAAAAAGCCCAAATCAAGAATATATGGGGTTTCAATATTCTGCGTAACTGTGCTTTCGCCGTAGCGGCAGGTGATATTGCTGATGTCTGAGGAAGAAACAAAAAGATAAAAATTTCCGTTTTGTGATGCTTTTAAGCTGATTTCAGCAGTTCCTGTTTCACTGCTTTTGCTGACTGTATAAGCACCGTTTTCAAAGGGCTGTTCACCGCTGATTCCGTCATATCTTCCGGAAATATATTCTGCCGGTGTAAACACATCCGAAAAACCGGTGGCAAGAGCAAAGAAATCATTTTGTATCTGAAACGGATTTCCTTCGCCTGTTTCCCAGATATCAACTGATGAATTTACACAATAGGAAACAGGAAGAAAATAATCGTTTTCATAAACGGTGCAGCCATAATTCTCCGTGCTGTATGCTCGGGTGTAAAGATCTGTGCTTGGCTTCACATCTTCACCGTTATAAATCAGATATTTTACAGAATACATAAGATTGTATACCGGTGTCTGCAGGTTATAGGTGTAGCTGTTTATTCTGTTGCCGTACATACCGATGTTATGCTGAAGTCTGGAATAGTTTTCATATGCCATGGATGAAAATGCGCTGATTCCGCGGTAGCCGTAAAGGCACGGGTCCATTCTGGTGTTCAGATGGCAAAGCTCTGTTCTGTAAAAGGAAGTATCGTTTTCTTCTATATAATCAACAGCCTCTGTGTAGGTATTATAATTTTCATTATAATTTGAAAGGCTTTGGTTGAAATTAAATGCATTTATATCCGAAATGATAATTTCACAGAAGGTTACGGCAATCACAAGCACACCCATAACAAATTTTCCGAGCTTTTTCTGTTTTATCATAAATAAAACAACTGTCCATACAATGATAAATGCAATTGTGGCATAAATTGTAAAATCGGTCATCTTATTTGTGCCTGTTTCCTGGGAAATGGCAAGAAAAGCAAGCCATGCCATCGCTGTGAATCCGATTTCCTTTATGCCGATTCCTTTTATATGCATAAGTGATTTAAAGGAAACAACAAGCAGAATAAAGGAATAGATAAAGGAAAAACGATAGGGCAGATCATTCGGAAAATGGAAAGCATGCCATATAAAATTCAGATAGTTTGTGTTAAAGGATACAAATAAAATAAGCAGCAGCGAAAGATATACAGCCTTTTCTTTCAGGCTGATTTTTTTATTTACAACAAAAAGGGGAACAAGAATAAGCGCGAATACACCGCTGTAAATATTCGGAATTACATCATCTCCGCTGGAACGGATTGTTGTTTCAAGGCCTGCAAAATGATTCTGAATAAAATCAAGCACTGTGAAATAATCCTTTATTTCAGACGGCATAGAATCAGAGGTTGCACTGCAGCCGGACAAAATATAGTAAACAGGAATCAGAAAGAAAGCGCAAACGGCACCGGCAAAAGCGGAAGCTGCTGCAAACTTCAGTGTGCGGTTTATAACTCTATTGTTCCAAATATTTTTAAAAGAAAACTTTTTTGCTAAAACAACACAGCTGTCCTTTTGCTTTCTATTATAGGAAAGCAAAAAATATGCAAGGAAATAAATTACCGAGAAAATGCAGAGCATATATCCGATATAATAGCTTGCATAAAGCATATAGATTAAGGAAAGCACATAAAGCCTGCATTTTCCGCTGTTTATTATATTTTCTATTCCGAGCAGAATAAGCGGCAGCATAAACATGCCGTCCAGCCACATTATATTCCAAAAATAGGCAAGCATATAAGCCGAAAAGGCATACAGCATACCAAAGGCGGCGCTTGCAAAGGAATGGCGGTTAAAGCTTTTTTTGATGTAAAGGGTAAAAGTGCCTGATGCAAGCATGCATTTCAGTGCAACAAGAAAAGAAATGGCAAACGGCATCTGGTTTCTGTCAAACAGAAAAATAAGCAGATTGAGCGGGCTTGAAAGGTAGTTGAAATAATTTCCGAGAAAACTGGAACCGCCGCCGGAAATCCAGCTGTATATAAAGGTTTCACGGTCTGCAACTCTGTCAAACAGTTCAACAAACAAAGGGCCGTACTGATGGTAAAGGTCCATTCTTAAAACGGTTGTATCCCCAAATGGAAAAACCCGGTAAACAAGAAAAATAAAGCCCATTGCCGCTAAGGACAGTGCCATGGACAAAAGAATAAAACGGTTTGAGAAAACACGGTTATAAATTTTTCCGCTTTTAAATCCGTCTGCATTTTTCTCGCAGTTGAATATAAGTATGCGGGAAATTGCATAGTTAACTATGAAGAGGACAGCAGCCAGTATAAACCATATTGTGTAATGGAAAAAATCAAACCGTGAGAACAAAACGGAAACAAGCCTGTAAAGGGCAAAATGCATTGCTCCGTTCAGAACAGAAAACAGAATCTGCCTGAAAAAAGAAGCAGTTATGTTTCCTTTATAAACAAAAAACCGTTCAAGAAGATAAAGAACTGCTTCAGCAATGATAAATCCGGCGCCGCAGGAAACGGCAGCGCTTAATCCGAAAAAGGTTTTCAAAAGCTGTTTCACTGCAATAAGAATAAAAAGGGATGCCGCATAAGCCATAGTATAATGAACGGTTTCCGCATTTATATATTTGTTTGAAAAGCATCTGCTTTTATTAACTGTAATATCCATAAAATTCCACCTGTAATTATTCTGAAAAAATAATATCATATTCTTCTGATTTCTTCAATGCCCTTTGCATGCTTTCATAAACCTGTAATATTTTCGGACAAGAATTCATATATCTTATTGAGGTGAGTGAAATGGGTCTGAAAAGCATACTTCCATCTCTGTCTGACGGTATACTGAATGCCTTTTCAGCAGTTCCGAATGAGATACTTAAGAAGATAAATGAAATCAGAATCAGAAAAAATCTTCCGCTGGTTTTAGTATTTGGAAAAAGCTGCCTTTTTATAACCAAAAACGGAAAGCTTCTGAATCATTTTTCCGAACAGTGCTATGTTGTTGACGATGCGGAATTTGAGTTGATTTTCAGGCGGCTGAGCAATTATTCCGTGCATTCCGTTATAGACAATCTTACAAGAGGCTTTATTACGGCAGACGGAGGAAACAGAATCGGCGTTACTTCAACAGCTGTGATAAAAGACGGGCAGATAACGGCAGTTAAGGATATAAATGCACTGAATATCAGAATTGCCAATGAAATGAAGGACTGTTCAAGGCAGATACTGAATATGCTTTATATAAACAGCTTTCCAAGCATTATTGTTGCTTCACCGCCTGCAGGCGGAAAAACAACCTTTCTACGTGATTTTACAAGGCTTCTTTCAGGCGGATTTAATAACAGATACAGAAAACTGGCTGTTATTGATGAAAGAAATGAAATAGCATATAAAGGAACAGGCGGAATAAGCGCCGATATAGGTGTGAACACAGATGTGCTGACCGGATATCCGAAAAGCGAAGGCATAGAAATGGCAATCAGAACGCTTTCTCCTGAAATGATTGTGTGTGATGAAATATCAAAAACCGAAGAGGTACTTGCTATGGAGGACGGCTTTCTTTCCGGTGTAAAGTTTGCGGTTTCCGTTCATGCATCCAGCAAAAAGGAAATCTGCGGGAAAAAGATAATCAGAACGCTGCTTGCAAGGAATGAATTTGATTATATAGTGCTTCTGAATGATTACACAAACGATTTTGAAATTATGGAAGTAAGTGAAATAAGAAGTGAAATATTTAGGGATTATTCTTCTGAATTTATCATGGATTGCAGCAGGCTTTAGCAATGCACGCAGACTGAAGCGCAGATGCGTTATTGCCAATGAAATTATAGAAATGTGTAATCTTATTGCCATAGAGCTTTCCTTTTCCGTAAACGAAACGGGGAAAATTCTGAAAAGGCTGTGCAGTGAACCTTCCTTATCGCATCTTACTTTTTTGCAGCATCTTGATTTTGAAGATATACATATAAAAACAGAGTTGGATGAAGAGGATAATGAAAGGCTTAGCTTTCTTTTTGAAAATATGGGAAAAACAGATATTGCTTCAATGCTGAATTTACTTGAGTCATTCAGGCAGAACATGCTTCTGAGCAGAAAAAAATACGAGGATTATTATAAAAACCACAGCAGGCTTTACATTGCATTTGGCATATTCGGAAGCCTTGCGGTAACTCTTGTATTCATATAGGAGGATAAATGGAAGTTAATTTGATTTTTAAGATTGCGGCAATCGGAATCATTGTTTCCGTGCTGAACACGGTGCTGGTGCGAAGCGGCAGAGAGGATCAGGCAATGCTTACAACGCTTGCAGGTGTCATTGTGGTGCTTATGATGCTTATGCCTGAAATCAGCGATTTGTTTTCTACCGTAAAATCTCTTTTTAATTTATGACGGCATTAATCGGAATTTCTCTTTCGGCACTGATTCTGGCAGTGTTTATAAGGGATTATAATAAAACAGCTTCAATTGTAATTATGATAGCGGCTTCTGCCATGATTTTTCTGCGTATCGCATCGGATATTTCGGGGATATTTGAAAGTCTTTCCAATCTGTCCTCGGGTGTGGAAACGGCAGCAAGCTATATTAAGCTTATGATGAAGGTGCTTGGCATTGTGCTGATTACGCAGTTTGTGGCGGATATGTGCCGCGACTGCGGTGAAAATGCACTTGCAGGCCAAACAGAAACGGCAGCAAAGGTAATTGTTATATCTATGATTTTGCCGCTTTTTGAAACGGTTATTAAAATTGTAACAGGACTTCTTGAATGAAAAGATTTTTATATGGGTTAGCAGTCTGCCTGCTGATTTTTCTGATTCCGTGTTCGGCAGCGGCGCAGGATGCGGAATATGAAGAATATCTTGAACAGTTTGATTTTTCCTTTATGGAAGAACTGGACAGGGATACATACAGCCTGCTTGATGAACTCGGACTAACAGAATTTGATTATAATACGCTTGTTCATTTTTCTCTGTCTGATTTTACGGCTTCCGTAAAAAATATTCTGACAGGTGCTGCACAGACACCGATACAGGCGTGCATCGTAATATTTATATTTATCATTATTTCGTCTTTTTTTCAGAATCTGAAAACAACGATGGTTGATGACGAAATGAGTTCTCTGTTTTCAACGGTAAGTGCGCTTATTATTTCTGTTGTACTGGCCATGAAAATGAAAACCACTATAAGCCTTGCCTGCACGGCAATATCGGTTTGTGCCGATTTTGTTTATGCTTTTATTCCCGTTTTCTGCATTATTGTGGCAACCTCCGGCAACACACTGGCAGCATTTTCCACCAACACTATGCTGTTGTCGCTTGCACAGACGCTGAATTATATTTCAAAAAATGTGTTTATTCCGCTATCGAACTGTTTTCTTGCAATCGGTATATGCTCCGGGCTCAGAAGTGAATTTAATCTGAAATCCCTGCTTGCATTTATGAAAAAATATATTACCACAGGCATTTCGGTTGCCGCCGCACTGTTTGTTTCCGTGCTTTCCATTAAAACGGCTGTTGCCGCAAGGGCAGATGCAATCGGTTTGCGCTCCATAAGATTTGCAATCAATTCCGTTGTTCCCGTTATAGGAAGCGCAATAAGCGAAGGGCTTCTGTCTATTCAGTCGTATTCCTCTTTAATCCGTTCAAGCGTTGGCGTAGTGGGCATAATCGCAGTTGTGCTTGTATTTCTGCCTGCAATTACAGAAGTGGTATTCTGGCGCTTTTTTCTTTCACTTTCGGGAATTATATCCGATGTGTTCGGTGATAAATCCGTTTCGCTTGTGATGAAGGCTTTCTGTGATGCAATGCTCATTATGAATGTTATTCTGATTTTATCTATGGTAACAACAATAATTTCTATCGGAATTCTGATTGCCGCAAAAGGAAGTGTTTAAATGGACTACATAAAAAGCTGGACCTTCTGCATCTGCATAACCCTTATTGTTTCCGTTATATTTTCGATTTTGAAGCCAAAGGGCACAATGGGAAAATTCTATAAAGTAATCATTTCGGTTTTCATTTTTATATCTTTTTTGTATCCGCTTACGGAATTTAATCCTGCGGATTTCAGAATCAATTTTAATCTTGAAAGCGAATATGAAAATCTGATTGAAAACACGGCAAAAGCAGAAATAGAAAATTCGGTAAAGGATGTTCTTATAAAAAACGAAATCTATAATTCCTCCGTAAGTGCACAGGTGCAGCAGAGCGGTGATGAAATGATTATAAACAGACTGCTGGTTTCTGTTACGGATGATTATTCTGTTGAGGAAGTTAAGGATTTGATTTTTAAAAATTTAGGTATGGTGGCGGATGTGAAGCGAATAGGTGAATAATTTAAAAGAAAAATTTAAAGAAGTTATGGAAAAAAAGAAGTCTAAAACAAAGCTGCTTGTTGCTGTGGGAATTATCGGAATACTGCTGATTCTACTTTCGGAAATCAGTTTTCCGACTGCAAAAAAGGATACAGAGGTAACCAAAAACGATTACACCTCCTATGCAGAGCAGCTTGATGAGAAGCTGACGGATATTATTTCAAGCATGGAGGGGGTTGGAAAATGCAGGGTTATGATCACGCTGAGAAGCACTTCCGAAAGTATTTATGCAAAAAATACGGAAAATTCACAAAGTACAGGTTCTTCTTCTCAAAACAGTGAATATGTTATATATGACGGGGGAAACGGAGACAGCCCCATTCTGCTTCAGGAGAATTTTCCGGATATAGAAGGTGTTGCCATTGTTTGCAGCGGAGGCGATAATATCGCCGTGCGGGAAAAGATTATTCAGTGTGTTTCGGCATTGTTTAATATTTCATCAAACAGAATTTCTGTTTCAAAGCTCAGCGATGACGGCAGAAAATAATAAAAACACATTTATCTGCCCATTGATAAATGTGTTTGTGGTTAAACCATTGAATAAAAGATTTATATGGGCGGAAAGGCAAGGGTTTATTATGGATGAAAACAAAGAACTTAAGGCAGCAAAAAAGGCAAAGGTCAAAGGCATTATGACCGAGGATGAGATTAAAAAAAGAAAAGACAAACGAACAAAAAGGGCACTTTCCGTTTTTGTGCTTCTGCTTGCTTTGGGACTTGGCGGAAACTGGTATTGGGAAAACAGCGATATTTCCTCTAAAATCAGTTCCGTTGCCGGGCAGACGAAAACCCTCGGCGAAGCTACATATGTTGATGCAACAACAGAGCCTGCAACGGATGCACCGAGCGATTACTTTTCTTCGGCAAGAATGGACCGCCAGAACGCAAGGGATAAGGCACTTGAACAGCTTCAGAATGTTATAAACGCAACAGATGAAAGCGAGGATTCAAGAAAAGCAGCGGCAGAAAGCGTTGCAAAAATTTCTTCAAATATTGAAATTGAAAACAAAATAGAAACACTTGTGCAGGCAAAGGGTGTGAAAAACTGTATTGCCGTTGTAAGTGATGACAGTTCAAGAGTGGATGTGATTGTGGATGCTGAGGAATTAACGGATGAAATTATTCTGCAGATAAAGGAAATATCCATTCAGCAGCTTCAGTGCAGTTTTGAAAATGTTACCATTATACAGTCAAAATAATCTTGTATCTTTATGCTTCTTGTGATATAATAATTTCATTATATTATGATATACAGATTTAAAAGTATGTTTTTCGGAATTCATAATATAATATTTTAAAGTAAAAGCTTTGAATATAATGCATTATCAGGGCAGAATACTTATGCAAGGAGATTGGAAAATATGGAAATTTCAAAGTATAACTCCAAGGGCGGATTAATAATTTCCGAAGAGGCAATCACATCAATCGCAACCAATGCTGCAAGGGATGTGGACGGTGTTGTGGGCTTTTCCAACAGACCTGCCGATGTTGTGTCAACCATAAAAAAAGGCAGCCTTAAGGTTATGAGCCCCGTTCGTATTATTCAGGATGGGGACGATCTGGATATCAGCATATACATTATTATTGCAAACGGCAAAAAAATTCAGCCTGTTGCAGAGGATGTTCAGAAGGTGGTTAAGGATGCCGTTCAGAATATGACGGGCAGACTGGTTTCAAAGGTGAATGTAATCATTGCCTCTGTTGAAGACGAAAAACCGCAAAGCTCCGCAGAACCTACTGAAACTGAAGAGTGATTATTTAAAATTCGGCTGAAAGTATATTTATTTTCAGCCGTGTTTTTTTGGAGGAAATATGAATCGCAGCGAAATGAGAGAGCAGGCCTTTGTGCTCCTTTTTGAAAAGGAATTTTTTGCGGATATGCCTGCTGTGGAAATTGAAAATATCTATTCGGAAAATGTTTCGGCATTGTCAGATTATGCAAAAGAACTGTTTGAAACAGCGCTTCTGCACAGGGAAGAATTTGATGAAATTATTGAAAAATATGCAAACGGCTGGAAGCTCAGCAGAATACCAAAGGTAAATCTTTCTGTTTTAAGGCTGGCACTTTGTGAAATTATTTATATAGACGGTGTGCCTGAAAATGTTGCTATAAACGAAGCCGTAGAGCTTGCAAAGAAATATTCCGGAAAAGAGGATTTCTCGTTTGTAAATGGTATTCTCGGAAGCTATTCAAGGAGTAAATAATGTTTCTTGGTTTTGATACAAGCAATTATACAACCTCTGTTGCTTTTTTTGACGGTAAGGCCGTGGTTCAGAAAAAGAAGCTGCTTGAAGTAAAGCAGGGTGAACGCGGATTAAGGCAGAGTGATGCTGTTTTTCAGCACACGGTTCACATGCCGGCACTTGCAGCTTCGCTTGCAGAGGAATGTGATTTTGGCAGAATAGACGGCATCGCTGTAAGTACAAGGCCAAGAAATATAGAGGGAAGCTACATGCCCTGCTTTCTTGTCGGAGAAAGCATTGCAGCGGCAGTTTCTGCTTTTTGCGGTGCACCGCTTTATAAAACCTCCCATCAGGTTGGGCATATTCTGGCAGCACTATATTCTGTTGGTGTGCCGGAGCTGATTCACAGCCCTTTTGTAGCCTTTCATCTTTCCGGCGGAACAACGGAGGCTCTGCTTGTAACACCTGACAAAGAGGAAATTATTCAGGCGAAACGGATTGCCGAAAGTCTGGATTTAAAAGCAGGACAGGCTGTTGACAGAACAGGAGTGATGCTCGGTCTTAAATTTCCGTGCGGAGCCGAACTTGATAAAATGGCGCAGGCAAGCGGCCGTGAATTTAAAATAAAGCCCTCCATGAAAGGGCTGGACTGCTCCTTGTCGGGTGTGGAAAACAAAGCAAGGCTTATGCTTCAGCAAAAAGAAAATCATAACGATATTGCAAAATTTGTTATTTCTTATCTTGCAGAAGCAATAGAAAAAATGACAGCAGGAATTATAAAGGAATACGGAAATCTGCCGATAGTTTTTGCCGGCGGTGTTTCAGGCAATTCCATGCTTCAGAACAAATTAGGAAAGAAATACGGTGCATATTTTGCGAAGCCCGAATACAGCTGTGATAATGCGGCAGGCGTTGCAGTTTATGCCTATCTGAAATCATTATGAATGTTATAACCGTTTCACAGGTAAATAAATATATTAAGGCACTGCTGGACGGAAGCATGCCGCTGCGCAGTATTTATATAAGCGGTGAAATATCCAATTTTAAATACTATTATGCTTCCGGACATATGTATTTCACGCTCAAGGATGATAAAAGCCAGCTTAAGGCGGTTATGTTTTCCTCAAATGCACAGCGTATTAAATTTCAGCCCGAAAACGGAATGAAAGTGATATGCAGCGGGAGAATTTCGGCCTATGAAAAAAACGGCGAATATCAGCTGTATGCCGATGATATGCAGCCTGACGGGCTTGGCGCGCTGAACCTTGCCTTTGAACAGCTTAAGGAAAAATTGTTTCTGGAGGGTGCGTGCAGCGAAGATCTCAAGAAGCCGCTGCCGGCCTATCCGAAAAAAATCGGTGTGGTTACATCCGATATAGGCGCTGCGGTTGAGGATATAAAGAATATAACGGCAAGACGATACCCGCTTGCAGAGCTTGTTATTGTGCCTACTCTGGTTCAAGGGGAAAGAGCGGCAGGCGATATTGTGAAATCCGTAGCGCTTCTGGATAATATGCCGGATATTGATGTTATCATAGTCGGAAGAGGCGGTGGTTCACTTGAGGATTTATGGGCGTTCAACACGGAAGAAGTGGCAAGAGCGGTTATCGCCTGCAAAACACCGGTGGTATCTGCTGTGGGCCATGAAACAGACACAACAATCTGCGATTTTGTTTCCGATTTAAGAGCGCCCACGCCAAGTGCTGCAGCAGAGCTTGTCTGCCCGGATATAAGCAGACTTTTAACGGATATTAAGCTGATGAAAAGCAGCCTTGAAATCAGTATCCGCTATATAATTGACAGCAATATGCAGTATGTTTCTGAGCTTGCACAGTCACCTGTGCTTACGGATTATGAAACACTGATAAATGCATACAGCGATCAGATTTCTGTGCTGGAAGAACGCCTGAAAGACAGTGTTCTCTATATAAATGAAAATAAGTCCCTGTTGCTTTCGGCACTTGCCGGAAGGCTGAATGCGCTCAGCCCGCTTGCGGTTCTTGCAAGGGGATATATTCTTGCCGAAAAGGGCAGTGATATTATCAGATCGGTTTCACAGATTAAGAAAAAAGATAAAATTGAGCTTATTTTGCAGGACGGCAAAGCAGGCTGCACGATAGATGAGGTAATTCAAAATGGCTGAAGAAATGACATATGAACAGGCGATTAAAAGGCTTGAGGAAATTGTAAATCTTCTTGAAAAAAACGAAGCAACGCTGGATGAAAGCATGAAGCTTTTTGAAGAAGGAACAAAGCTTGCTGTTTTCTGCAATAAAAAGCTTGGCGAAGCAAAGCAGAAAATTACAGTAATAAATAAGGACTAACAAAAATGGATAATAAGGAATTTAAACATATTCTTGATAATGATATTGAAATGATTAACAGGGCTATTCTTGCGAAACTGCCGGTTTGTGAAAACGGGCAGGATGCTGTTGTTCAGGCAATGAAATACAGCCTTGAAAACGGCGGAAAGCGGTTAAGGCCTGTTTTCTGCCTTGAATTTGCACATTGCCTTGGTCTTGAAAAGGAAAAGGCACTTGATTTTGCCTGTGCTGTTGAATACATTCATACGTACAGCTTAATTCATGATGATCTGCCCTGTATGGATAATGATGATTACAGAAGAGGAAAGCCCAGCTGTCATAAAATGTTCGGAGAGGCAAATGCGCTGCTTGCAGGTGATGCACTTTTAACGCATGCTTTCGGTCTTGTTGCGGTTTCTGCGCTTCCATCAGAAAAAAGAGCAGCCGCTGTAATGGTTCTTGCCGAAAAAAGCGGTGTGCCGGGCATGATTGGCGGTCAGGTGATTGATTTGAAATATGAACAGGAAAATCCCGATATCAATCAGATTTTAAGCGTTCACAGACTGAAAACAGGTGCGCTGATTTCCTGTGCATGTCTGCTGGGCTGTATTGCAGGCGGTGCTGATGAAAAACAGCTTGCCGCTGTGGAAAGTTTTGCATATAACCTTGGCATTGCATTTCAGATTAAGGATGATATTCTTGATGTTGTTGGCGACAGCGCCGTGCTCGGAAAGCCCGTTGGTTCAGATGCGGAAAATGATAAAACCACCTATGTTACTTTAAACGGAACTGACAAATCCCAAGAAGATGTTGAATTCTATACGGCGCAGGCGGTATCTGCACTTTCGGCATTTGAAAATACGGATTTTATAAAAATGCTTGCGGATATGCTGGTAAACAGAAATAAATAAATATACAAATATTGCATTTTTATACAGTGTGTGCTAAAATATATGCCAATCATTTTTTAGCGGTTGAAAAGAGTTGATTTAATGTCTGTTCTTGACGGAGTGCATTCTCCCGGAGATATAAAAAATCTGAATAACAGTGAGCTTGAAGTGCTCTGCAGTGATATAAGAAAGCAGCTTGTTGAAACAGTTTCGCAAACAGGCGGTCATCTTGCGTCCAATTTGGGTGTGGTTGAACTCAGCGTAGCGCTCCATAAGGTGTTTGACAGCCCGATTGACCAGATTGTGTTTGATGTGGGGCATCAGTGCTATACACATAAAATACTTACTGGAAGAAAGGAACGCTTTTCCACTTTAAGGCAGGAGGGCGGCATAAGCGGTTTTACACGCACCGATGAAAGCGAGCATGATATTTTTTCAAGCGGCCATTCAAGCGTTTCTGTTTCGCAGGCTATCGGGCTTGCAAAGGCTAAGCGGATTAAAGCGGAAAAAGGAAAGGTGATTGCTGTAATCGGTGATGGTGCGCTGACGGGCGGGCTTGCCTATGAGGCATTCAATAACGGATCATATGACTGCGGAAATCTTATCATTATTTTAAATGACAATAAAATGTCTATAAGCCGCAATGTCGGCTCTATGTCAAGGCATTTAACCAATATAAGAACCTCGAAGCAGTATTTTAATTTGAAATCAGGTGTCAGCCGTGTTTTGGCAAGGCTGCCGAAAATCGGCAGTGTAATTAATCGCTGTTTAACCTTTGTGAATTCAGAAATCAGAAAAAAAGTATATAATAATGCAACCTTTTTTGAAGAACTTGGTTTCAGATATTACGGACTTATAGACGGGCATGATCTGGAAAGCCTTATCTCTGTTTTGACTGCGGCAAAAACCCAGCATCACGCAGTGTTGATTCATATCAGCACGGTTAAAGGAAAGGGTTATAATCCTGCCGAAAAAAATCCGACACAGTTTCACGGCATCGGAAAATTCAATGCGGTAACAGGCGAATGCAATGCTGGCGGAAGCAATTTTTCATCTATCTTCGGTGAAACAGTGTGCAGGCTTGCTGAGAAGGATGGAAGAATATGCTGTGTTACTGCGGCTATGGCGGAAGGCACAGGACTTTCTGAATTTGCCGGCCGTTTTCCGAAGCGGTTTTTTGATGTCGGAATTGCGGAACAGCATGCCGTTACCTTTTCAAGCGGTCTGGCAAAAAACGGGATGGTTCCGATTTTTGCTGTTTATTCCACTTTTCTTCAGCGTTCTTACGATCAGCTGATTCACGATGTCGCCATGCAGAATCTGAAAGTTATTTTCGGAATTGACCGTGCAGGCTTTGTCGGTGAGGACGGCGAATCCCATCAGGGGGTTTTTGATGTTTCCTTTTTAAATACCGTTCCGAATTTAACGGTTTATTCCCCAAGCTGCTATAATGAGCTGCAGGGTATGCTGAATGAAGCTGTGTATAATGGCAGTAATGCCGCAGCAGTCAGATATCCGAGAGGAAAAGAAAAAAGAATGCCCGAGGGTTACAGCTATGACGGTTCTGATTTTTCGGTTTTCGGCGATGTGAATTCCAAAAACTGCATCATTACATATGGGCGTGAATTTTCTGAATGCTATGCTGCTTATGAGCAGCTTGAAAATACATTTGTAATTAAGCTTAATAAAATTAAACCGGTTGAGACTGCGGTTCTAAATCTGGCTGAGAATGCAAAACATATTTTCTTTTATGAGGAATCCGTGAAAGCAGGCAGTGTCGGTGAAGTTTTTGCCGCAATGCTTAAGGAAAACAATATAAATGTGAACTTTCGCCATATAGCGGTTGAAAATGAGTTTATCAAGCAGGCTTCGGTTGAAAGCCAGCTGAAAAAATATAAAATGGATAAAGATTCAATAATTAAAGAGGTATCTGATGTCAAAAAAAATCAGGCTTGATGTTGCCGTTTTTGAAAAAGGCTTTGCGCCCAGCCGTGAAAAAGCCAAGGCTGTTATTATGGCAGGGCTTGTTTATGTGAATAATCAGAAGGTTGATAAGGCAGGCACCGAGATTAAAGAGGATGATGTGCTTGAGGTTCGTGGCAGCACGCTGAAATATGTCAGCCGCGGCGGGCTTAAGCTGGAAAAGGCAATGCAGGCATTTCCCATTAATCTGAACGGAAAAATATGTATGGATGTTGGGGCATCAACAGGCGGCTTTACCGATTGTATGCTGATGAACGGTGCGGTTAGGGTGTATTCGGTTGATGTCGGTTACGGTCAGCTTGCGTGGAAGCTGCGCTGCGACAGCCGTGTTGTTAATCTTGAAAGAACAAATTTCAGATATGTTACAGAAGAGCAGATTAAGGATAAAATTGATTTTTCATCGGTTGATGTTTCTTTTATTTCGTTAAAGCATATTCTGCCGAATCTGCATCATCTGTTGGCGGATGACGGGCAGGCCGTGTGCCTTATAAAGCCCCAGTTTGAGGCAGGCAGGGATAAGGTTGGCAAGAAAGGTGTGGTAAGGGATAAAGCTGTTCATCTTGAGGTTGTCAGCCATGTAATAGATATGGCGCTAAAAAACGGTTTTTCCGTTAAAGGGCTTCAGTTTTCACCTATAAAAGGGCCTGAGGGAAATATCGAATATTTAATTTATATATGCAAGTCTGAAGTACCTGCTGTTGACAGCTGTGTCGATGCAGCCGGGCTTGTGCATCAGTCGCACGAGGAATTGGTGTAAAAATAAGGTTTATAAATAATTTGCAGTCGGAAAGGCTATGGGAATTATTATGATTTTTTCTGTTTTTGCAAATCTGAATAACAGAGAGACCGAAGCAACGGCAAGAGAGATGCTTTCTGTTTTAAAGGAAACGGACTGCAGTGTGTATTTTGATGAAAAATATAAAGCATTGCTTTCGGACTCCGTCTGCCGTTTTTCAGATTCGGCAGAGCTTATGGAAATCTGTGATATTGCCGTTGTTATCGGCGGAGACGGAACCACAATGAAGATTGCAAAAAAGGCTGCAATTCTCGGCAAGGCAGCACTTGGCATAAACGGCGGCAGGCTCGGCTTTTTAAGCGGAATTGAAAAAAACGAGCTTCAGCTTTTAACCGATGTGGCAAATGGTGCTTATCAGCTGGATGAAAGAATTATGTTAAAGGTAGAAATTGTGGAGGGTAAAAAAACAGTAAAAACCTTTCACTGCCTGAATGATGCAATTTTTTCAAGAGGTGATTTTGCACGCCTGATTGATATAGAGGTTACAAGCGGCGGAAGAGAGCTTATGACTACACGGGCAGACGGCATTATTATTTCCACACCAACAGGATCAACGGCTTACAGCCTTGCCGCAGGTGGGCCTGTGCTGAGCCCGGATCTGAATTGCTTTGAGGTAACTTCCATCTGTCCGCATTCACTTATGGACAGAAGTATTGTTGTGGGCAGCAATAACCGGCTTATTGTAAAAATATCAAGCGATGTAAGCAATAATGCAATTTTAACCTGCGACGGCGAACCGCCGGCAGCAATTACATCAGATACGGAGGTGGTGGTTTCACTGTCGCCGTATAAAGCAAGGCTTGTAAAAATAAAACCTGATAATTTTTATGAGGTTATGAAAAAGAAACTGATTGACCGAAGAGTTTAAAGTTTAGCCAACCATGAGTCGAGCAAAATAAGGTTTAAATCAACAAATTTTTGCTGATACATCGTTAAATTTTCATTGTATACTGGATATGTGATGAAAACGATGCCTTTTCTCATCAAAAATTTGAATGATTTAAACTGCACTGCACCTAAAACGGTTTGTTTTAGGCTATTGGGTTCGATTCTTGTTTGGCTGGGAAAGGTTATGGGAATTAAAGTGAAAAAAAGAAGACAGGCAAAAATACTGGAATTAATAAAAAATCTTGATGTTGAAACACAGGAAGAGCTTCAGCAGCTGTTAAGGGAAAACGGCTTTGAGGTTACCCAGGCTACAATTTCAAGGGATATAAAGGAATTAAGGCTTGTTAAGGAGCTTTCAACAGGCGGAAGATATGTTTATTCAACCGGAAAAAAGAATCATTCGGATTCCGTTTATGCAAGGGCCTCCGGCATTTTCGCGGATTCGGTTATCAGTGTTGAAAGTGCCGTGAATATGGTGTGCATCAAGTGCTTTGCAGGCATGGCAGGTGCTGCCTGTGCGGCTGTTGATTCTGTGCAGTGGAATGAAGTTTTGGGAACAATAGCAGGGGATGATACGATTTTTGTTCTTTGTAAAACAGAGCAGGCTGCCAAATTATTTACATCAAATCTGGAGAAATCTTTAAATGTTAAAAACGCTTAATATTGAAAATATCGCCGTAATTGAAAAGGCACAGATAGAATTTAATAACGGGCTAAATGTTTTAACAGGTGAAACAGGCGCAGGTAAATCCATTGTTGTGGATTCAATCAATGCCATTCTCGGTGAACGTACTTCCCGTGAATTGGTGCGCCACGGTGCAGATTATGCTTTTGTTTCCGCATTGTTTGAAGATGTTTCCGATTCGGTTCTGAACAAGCTGCAAACCCTCGGCTATTCGCCGGAGGAGGATAAAACACTTCTTCTTACAAGAAAAATAACGGATAACGGAAAATCCTCCTGCAGGATAAACGGTGCTTCTGCAACGGTTTCCATTTTGAAGGAAATCGGGCAGATGCTGGTTAATATTCACGGTCAGCACGACAGCCAGTCGCTTTTAAATCCCGATTCGCATTATACTTTTATAGATATGCTTTCGGAGCATAAAGAAATTTTATCCGATTACAAAGCTTCTTTTCATCAGCTGATAACCGTAAGAAGAAGGCTGAAAGCGCTTACGGAGGATGAAGAGGATAAGGACAGAACACTTGAACTGCTGGATTATCAGATTAAAGAGTTGGAAGCGGCAGATGTTTCGATTAATGAAAAAGCAGAACTCGCAAAGAAAAAAGCACTTATTGAAAGCAGTGAAGCGTTGCTTTCTGCACTCAGCCATTCCTTTGAAGCACTTTCCGGAAACGATGAGTTCAGCGGCGCTTCAACGCTTGTTTCTTCCTGTGTTAAAGAGCTTTCAGCCGTAAATGCTTCTGCCGGAACGATAGAAAAAATCATTTCAAAATTAGCGGATATCGGAGAAGAAATCGAAACCGTTAAAGATTGGATAAATGAAGAAACAGCAGCTCTTGATTTTGATGAAAATGAGCGTGAACAGGTTGAGGACAGGCTGGAACTTCTTTATAAGCTTGGGCTGAAATACGGCAGCACAGAGCAGGAAATGCTTTCTTTTCTTGAAAAAGCAAAGGATAAGAGAAATGCGATTTTATATAACGATGATGAACTGGAACGCTTAACGGCTGAATATGATGCACTGCTTGAAACAGTTATGGAAAAAGCAGCGGTGCTTTCCGCACACAGAAAGCAAGTTGCAGCTGATTTTGAAAAAAATGTTAAAGCACAGCTGGAATTTCTGGATATGCCTAAAATTCAGTTTATTGTTCAATTTGAACAGGGCAGCCTTTCCTCAAACGGCTTTGATAAGATAGAATTTTTAATTTCAACCAATCCGGGAGAGCCGGCGAAGCCGCTTGCAAAAATTGCTTCGGGCGGCGAACTTTCCAGAATCATGCTTGCAATCAAGAATGTTATCGTGCATAATGATACAATCGGAACGCTTATTTTTGATGAAATAGATACCGGTGTTTCAGGCAGGGCAAGCAGAAAAATAGGATTAAAGCTGAAAGCCGTTTCAAAAGGCACACAGGTTATAACTGTAACCCATTCGGCGCAGATTGCTTCTGCGGCAGATGCACATTTTCTGATAAAAAAAGATTTTAACCAAAACAGAACTTATACGAATATTTCTTCGCTTGATTTTGACGGCAGAAAAAGGGAACTTGCCAGAATAATGGGCGGGCTTGCTATTACGGAAACGCTGTTAAAAAGCGCCGAAGAAATGCTTGCGGCAGAAACGGAGCAGCCTGATGGGCTTTCATAAAGAGCAGATGATAAAAAACGGAACATGCTTATGCTTGAATTTATCACGATTTGTAATTTAGGAGGATTTTATAAAAATGGGAGTTTATGAAGAATTAAAAGAGAGAGGCCTGATTGCGCAGGTAACAGACGAAGAACAAATCAGAGAGCTTGTTAATAACGGAAAAGCCGTTTTTTATATCGGTTTTGATCCAACCGCAGATTCGCTGCATGTTGGGCATTTTATGGCGCTTACGCTTATGAAAAGGCTTCAGCAGGCAGGAAATAAGCCCATTGCGCTTATCGGCGGCGGCACAGGCATGATTGGTGATCCAAGCGGCAGAACCGATATGCGCCAGATGATGACAAAGGAAATGATTGAGCACAACTGCAGCTGTTTTAAAAAACAGATGGAAAAGTTTATTGATTTTTCAGATGATAAGGCTTTGATGGTGAATAATGCAGACTGGCTTCTTGATTTGAACTATATTGAGGTGCTCCGTGAGGTCGGCGCATGCTTTTCCGTAAACCGTATGCTTTCCTTTGAATGCTACAAACAGAGGATGGAAAAAGGGCTGTCCTTCCTTGAATTCAACTATATGATTATGCAGAGCTATGATTTCTATGCACTTTATCAGAAATACGGCTGCAATCTTCAGTTCGGCGGCGATGATCAGTGGTCTAATATGATTGGCGGAATGGAGCTTATCAGAAGAAAGCTCGGCGGTGATGCCAATGCGATGACGATTACACTTCTTACCAATTCAGAGGGTAAAAAGATGGGCAAAACCCAGAAGGGTGCTGTATGGCTTGACCCTGAAAAAACCTCGCCGTATGAATTTTATCAGTATTGGCGCAATGTGGACGACAGCGATGTTATAAAATGTATGAAGCTTCTTACTTTCCTGCCGCTTGAAAAGATTGCAGAATATGAGAAGCTTGAGGGTGCTGAGCTTAACAAGGCAAAAGAAGTGCTGGCTTACGAATTAACAAAGCTTGTTCATAATGAAGAGGAAGCTGATAAGGCGGATGCTGCTGCAAAGGCTTTGTTTTCGGGCGGAGCAGATAATACCAATATGCCGACCACTGTTCTGACAGACGATGATTTTGCAGACGGAAAAGTGTTTGTGCTGGATATGATGGCTAAGGCAAATATGATTAAATCAAAGGGAGAGGGCAGGCGCCTAGTCACACAGGGCGGTGTATCCCTTAATGATGAAAAGGTAACAGATCCTTTTGCCTCGCTTGATAAGGCAGATTTTGAAAATGATGTCATTATCAGAAAAGGTAAGAAAGTATTCCGTAAATTCAGCTTGTAAAATAGGCAGACAGAGTCATTTTTCTTGGCTCTGTCTGCTGTTTTTTGTTTACAAATCTGCCGATTGTGCTGTATAATATTTATATAAATAAAAGGGGGATTTTTTATGCTTAAGCCTTCACTTATTGCAAAAACAGATGCAAAAGCAAATGAAAATCAGATTTATACAGGCAACGGCTGCAGAATTACGGTTTTAACAAGCCGCCTTATCCGTGTGGAATATTCACCTGAAAATAAATTTACCGATCTTGCAAGCTATGCTGTTTGGTTCAGAAAGTTTGACGGTGTTGATTTTACGGTAAAAGAGCAAGGTGCAATGCTTGTTGTTGAAACCGCAGAAGTAAAATTTTTTATCAAAAAGAAATCAGGCAAGCCTGCTTTTGTTGAATTTAAAGAGTCGGGCAAAACAGTAAAAGCCAATAATAAAAACAATCTGAAAGGCACCTGTCGCACGCTGGATAATACCTTCGGAAAAACAATCCTCATGGACGGACTGCTTACGGAAAGCGGCGTTTATGTGCTGGATGACAGTGTTTCCGTTCTGATTGATGAGAACGGCAGATTTGCGCAGCGAGAGGAAAACAGCAGGGATTTCTACATATTTGCCTTTGAAAAGAATTACAGGGAAGTGATAAAGGCTTTTTACAGAATCAGCTCCCCCGTACCGCTCATTCCTCGTTTTGCACTTGGTGTGTGGTGGAGCAGATACCATGCATATACGCAGAAAGAATATCTGGATTTGATGGCGAAATTCAAATCAGAACATATTCCGCTTACGGTTGCAACGGTTGATATGGACTGGCACTGGGTAAAGGAAAAGGATATCAATGGCAGATTTGGCGTAAAATACAGCGGCTGCGGCACTTATGGATGGACAGGGTATTCCTGGAATACGGAATTGTTCCCGGATTACAAAGCGTTTTTAAAACAACTGAAAGCAGACAATCTGCATATAACACTGAATCTGCATCCTGCTGACGGTGTTCACGCTTACGAGGATATGTATGAAAATATGGCAAAGGCAGTGGGCACAGACCCGAAAACAAAAGAGAAGATAGAGTTCAGATGCGGCAGTGATGCTTTCTGGAATGCTTATTTTGATGTTCTGCATAAGCCTTATGAAAAAGACGGTGTTGATTTCTGGTGGATAGACTGGCAGCAGGGCAAAAAAAGTGATGTAAAAAATCTGGATCCGCTGAATGCGCTTAATCATTATCATTATCTGGATAATGCTGAAAACGGTGATATTCCGCTAATTTTGTCCCGTTACGGCGGCATCGGTTCACACCGTTATCCGCTCGGTTTTTCGGGCGATACTGCCATTTCATGGAAGGTGCTTGATTTTCAGCCTTATTTCACAGCGAATGCCGCAAATGCCGCTTATACTTGGTGGAGTCATGACATCGGCGGGCATCATATGGGCTACAGGGATGATGATTTATATATCCGCTGGCTTCAGTTCGGTGTGTTTTCCCCGATTATGCGGCTGCACTCCACCGCAATAGAACTGCTGGGCAAAGAACCGTGGAAATATCGCTCGGATATTTATCTTTATGCAAAGGAATGGCTGAATTTCCGCCACAGCCTGATACCTTATATTTTCACAATGGATTATCGGAATCATAAGGAGGGAATAGCCCTTTGCGAACCGATGTATTATTCTTATCCCGAGCATCATTATGCTTACCGCTTTAAAAATCAGTATATGTTCGGTTCTGAGCTTTTGGTTTGTCCGATTACCGCAAAGCAGAACAAGGAAACGAATTTCGGCGAAGTTAATGTGTGGCTTCCCGAAGGAAGATGGACGGATATTTTTACAGGTCAGAGCTACTGCGGTGATAAAATTCTTTCTCTTCACCGTGATTTGAACAGTATTCCCGTGCTGGCAAAAGCAGGTGCAGTTATTCCGCTTGCAAAGGCAAAGGGGAATGATGTAAGCAATCCGCAGGAGCTTGAATTGTGGATTTATGCAGGAAATAACACCTTTACGCTTTATGAGGATAACGGAAAAACAGATTATGAAGTGCATAATGCCAAAACGGTATTCCGTGTTTCTTACAGCGAAGAAAAAGCAGAGCTGAAATTTTCCGTTGGAGCGCCGCAGGGCGACACTTCGGTTATTCCGCAGAGCCGTAAGCTGAAGCTTATGTTTAAGGATTTGCAGGCAGGGTGTGTTTCCTGTGCGGATTATAGCGTTGTTTCCGAAAACGGCTGTGCTGTAATTGAGATTGACGATTTTACGCCAAACAGCAGTGCGGATATTACCCTGACCGATGCCAGGCTGAAAAAACCGGAAAGCCTGAAGGAGCAGATTATTTATATTTTCTCCCGCTGGCAGGGAAGCACAATGAAGAAAAATGCAGCATTCAAGCATTTCAGAAATGCCGAAACACATATGGAAATCAGAGATGCACTTCATAAAACAAGGCTTCCGCATTCGGTTTCCTCCGCCATTAATGAAGCACTGGAATTATTATAAAGGCAGGATAATAAATGATGTATGTAAGTGAACCCATTGAAAGCAAACCGCTGAATTTTTATACTGAGCTTCAGAAAACGATTTATGAAACGCTTGAAACACTTGAAATCGGCTTTGTAAGAGTGAATAATGATGCAGCCGTAACAATGGAGGACTGTGTTGAAATCAGCAGGCAGCTTGATACAGCTATTGTAAAAACGCTTTTCCTTTGCAACAGGCAGAAAACGGTGTTTTATCTTTTTGTAACCGCCGGCGATAAGCCGTTTGTTACCAAGGATTTCAGCAAAGCCCTCGGTATTTCACGGGTGTCCTTCGCAGCTCCTGAAGCATTGCTTGAAATGCTCGGCACAAGGGTTGGCGCAACCACCGTGCTCAGCAGTGCTGCTGATAAGGAAAATAAGGTTCAGATTGTGATGGACAGGGCAGTTTTAAACAGTAAATGGTTTGGCTGCACGGACGGCACAACAACAGGCTATATGAAAATAAAAACCGAAGATTTGCTGAATAAGTATCTTCCGTTTACAAAGCATATGCCGATTGTTATTGAAGTTTGATTTTTAAAGCAGTATAGGGTGATGAATATGTTAATCAGAAACTTTCAAAAACAGGATATTCCCGAAATGATATGTATCTGGAATGAAGTGGTTGAAGCCGGCTGCGCTTTTCCGCAGGAGGAACTGCTGGATGAAAAAACGGGACTTGATTTTTTTGCATCGCAGACTTATACCGCTGTTGCGGAGGCTGACGGAAAAATAGCAGGGCTGTATATACTGCATCCGAATAATATCGGGCGGTGCGGTCATATATGCAATGCAAGCTTTGCTGTTGACAGCAGAAGCAGAGGCAATCATATCGGAAAGCAGCTGGTGCAGGACTGTATTCGGCAGGCACGGCTTCATCATTTCGGCATTCTTCAGTTTAACGCTGTGGTTGAAAGCAATATCTGCGCCAGAAGACTTTATGAAAAAGTCGGCTTCATTCAGCTGGGTGTTATCAAAAACGGTTTCAGAATGAAAGACGGAACGTATGCCAATATCTGTCCGTACTACATTGAACTGTAAAAGCATAAGCGATTTGTATTGATTTATATGGGATATTGTTAATATGAAATATAGTGTATGGGATTTTACGATTAAAATAAATTTATGAGATTAGGTTTAAGCCAGATAGGGATAAAAGGTTTTGGAAGGCAAAATTTCCCTGATACTTGTTCAAAATCCTCGGAATATGGCAGTATTCCTGCATTTTTGAATTGTATGAACAGGAGAATATAAAAATATGAAAAAGATATGAATTATATATGTTATTACATATATAATTCATCTTATTTTAACAGTTATTTGTATTGCATTACTGATATATTATTCATCATTCCATGTCAATTGGATGGACATATGCTGGTTTATTTGGAGGATTTCAATTTGATTTGGCACAAATATAGTTAATTGTTTTCTTGCTGATACTATTAATTATTTTCCCGTTTGCACTTGTAATTTACTTGATTATCATGGTAGAGCAAAGCAAAAAACAGTTGCTTGAAAAATCAGCCAAGTTAGGCGTTAGCATTGTTCCGGTAATATTTTGCATGCTTTTGCCTGTTGTAACGGGAATTTCCGTTGCGCTTACCCCAAGTGAACCCTTGGATAATGAGTGGCTTTGTAGTGATAAAAGATTTAAGGCGTGGAATGATGAAGATTCCGACCATTCAATTTTTGAATATTATTCTCAGAAAAATGTATTTGGTAAAGTGGTTGATATAGATCATTCGATTTATAAATATTCCGAAAATAATGAACTAATGGGAATAAATTATCAATGTAGTTATAGAAAAAGCAGAATCTAATGAAAAATATACTGTATACTATTGTTCAGTAGACAATTTTCATTCGTATCACTTTGTTATGGATAACAATCATTCCTATTTATTTGCGTGTTATACTGTGCGTAATACAAATGATATCTCTAACTATTAGATGCCTTTGCTGAAGATATATTGACAAATTATGACGATTGGAATAAATGAACACAGAAAATAGTTCCCTGTATGGAGGAAAAAGAATAAGGAGAGAAAATTTCTCCCTCTTAGATTTAAAGCAGTGTTGCAAAATTTGTAGAAATATGAAAATGTAAAATGTTGTCATTTTTAAAAAATGAGTCTTTTCAATTTGAATTCAAAATGGAATACAGAATGATATTAAGTAAAAAACAGTGCAGTGTAAATTGCACTGTTTTTTTATATATAATATATAAATTATGTAATAATAGATATTGAAGATATTTCTTCTTTTTGATATAATATTTATTTGGTGAAGATTATGGAAAATGTAAAACATAAAATAGAACAGCTTCGTGAAACGCTTCGTTATCACAGCAATCGATATTATAATGATGATGCTCCTGAAATAGAGGATTATGAATATGATATGATGATGCGTGAGCTTCAGAGCCTTGAAGAGCAGTATCCTGAATATGACACGCCCGATTCGCCCACAAAAAAGGTTGGCGGAAAGGCAGATAATTCCTTTGAAAGCGTTGTGCACAGTGTAAGAATGGAATCCCTGCAGGACGCGTTTTCCAAAGAGGAGCTTTATGATTTTGAAAGCCGTGTTTTAAGCGCTGTAAGCAGCCCGAAATACTGTGTTGAGCCGAAAATAGACGGATTGTCCGTAAGCCTTGAATATGAAAACGGTGTTTTTGTAAGGGGTTCTACAAGAGGGGACGGCAATGTAGGCGAGGATGTAAGCGCCAACATCAAGGTAATACGCAATGTTCCGCTTAAACTGAATAAGCCCATTCCGTTTATTGAGGTTCGCGGCGAAGTTTATATGCCGAAGAAAAGCTTTGAACGTGTTGTGGACAGACAGCTTCTGAATAATGAAAAGCCATTCAAGAATCCAAGAAATGCTGCGGCAGGTTCGCTCAGGCAGAAGGACAGTGCCGTTGCGGCAACACGAGGGCTGGATATTTTTGTTTTTAATATTCAGCAGACAGACGGTGTTACGCTTCAATCTCACAAGGAAAGCCTTGATTTTTTGAAAGAGCTCGGTTTCAACACCGTTCCGGGCTACACACTTGTAAACAGTATGGAGGAAGCTATTGCTGAAATTGAAAGAATCGGCGAAAAGCGGGGAGAGCTTAAATTTGATATAGACGGTGCCGTTATAAAGGTGGACGATTTTGAAATGAGAACCGAGCTTGGCTCCACATCAAAATTTCCCAAGTGGGCAGTTGCCTTTAAATATCCTCCTGAGGAAAAGCAGACGGAGATTCTGGATATTGAAATCGCCGTTGGCAGAACGGGTGTTTTAACGCCCACAGCCGTGCTTGAACCGGTTCACCTTGCAGGCACAACCGTTTCAAGAGCAACGCTTCATAACAGCGATTTTATAAAAGAAAAGGGAATTGCCATCGGCGATATTGTAACGGTCCGCAAGGCAGGCGATATTATACCCGAGGTGCTTTGCGTAAACGAGCATAAAAGTGATACAGTTTATGAATATCCTGAACACTGCCCCAGCTGCGGCAGCCCCGTTGTTCGGGAAAACGGTGAAGCAGCAATCCGATGCATTAATCCGGACTGCCCTGCGCAGTTGCTCAGAAATCTGATTCATTTCTGCTCACGGGATGCAATGGATATTGAGGGCCTTGGATCTGCCATTCTGGAAACCTTTGTGCAGAACGGGCTGATTGAAAAAACAGAGGATATTTATTTATTGACTTATGAAAAAATTGAAAATGCTGCCTTGGAGGGCTTTAAGGAGAAAAGCATTAACAATATTATAAATTCTATTGCGCATTCAAAGAAAAATGATCTCGGAAAACTGATTTTTGCGCTTGGCATCCGCCATATCGGTGCAAAAGCGGGAAGTTTGCTTGCAAATCACTTTAAAACGATGGACTCCGTTATGGAAGCCACTATTGAGGATATTCTACAGATAGACGGTTTCGGCGAAATTATGGCACAGAGTGTTTTTGATTTCTTCCAAAATGAAAAATCAAAGCAGTTGGTAAAAAGCCTTGAAGAAAGCGGTGTGAATATGAACAGCCTGCATGTTGTGAGTGACACACGCTTTGCCGGCAAAACCTTTGTCTTAACAGGCACACTGCCAACGCTCAAGCGTGCCGAGGCTTCAAAAATCATAGAATCCCTCGGCGGCAAAACTTCCTCTTCCGTTTCAAAAAAAACAAGTTATGTGCTTGCAGGGGAAGAGGCAGGAAGCAAGCTGGATAAGGCAAATGCACTTGGAATAGAAATAATAAATGAAGAAAAATTTATGGAAATGATAAAATGAGAGAATTCAGAAAAAAACAGAAAAAATTTTATAAAATAATGAAAACACTTATTATTTTCAGTGTTGTGTTTATTTTGGTTTATATCGGGGCGCAGCCGTATGTGGCGCAGGCAAGCAATATTGCTGCCATTGTGTGCAGCTATTTCTGCCAGTTTCTGATTGTTGCAAATTTATGCTTTGTTTTTGCTTATTACAATAAATATGCAAAAAGCGATAAGTTTCTTGAAACGGTGGAATATGAAATTTCCGATTATGGCTACTATTATTCGGCCAGAACGGAAACCGGCGAAGCGGATTTTATGCAGGCTATGCAGAAGGATATTGCCAAAAGCGGTTTTACGGTTCTTTCCGATATAGAAATAGATGAATTTGATTTCGCTTTTTCTGCCTTTTCAAAAAAAGATTTTTTCTATGCGGCTCAGATTGAATCTCTTTCAAGAAGTGATATTCTGGCCTACATAGATGCCGTGATTCACGATATAACGGTTCAAAATCTGAAAAGAAAAGGAAATGCTGTTCTCTGCTTTGTTACGGACAAGGCTGAGGAGGAGGCTATTGCCATTTCCAAAATGATAACGCCGCTCGGAAAAAAGGAACAGATAACAATAGCGCTTGCTATTGTTCAGCCGGGTGATAAAAGATGTTATTTCCTTGGAAATATGCAAACAAGATGCAGACTGCTGATTGCAAACTTTGTTTTAAAATGCGGCATTCCGATTCCGGATACGCTCAAAGGCGAAAAGCGCCTGCCGTTTCAGGATGCGCTTGAACAGCATATGCAGGATTTTGATATTAAAAGTTTTAAAAACGGCACATTTTATGCCCATTAAGGAGTGTATTGTATGTATAAAAAGGTTGAAGAATATCTTGAAAGCCTAAAAGGAAAAAAGATTGCCTTTGTCGGAATGGGTGTTGCAAATGTTCCGTGTGCAAAATGGCTTGCTTCCCACGGAATGGAGGTTTATGCCTGCGATAAAAGAGATAAGCAGTATATCGGTGAAAAGATATGCATGGAAATGGAACAGCTTGGTGTTCATTTTTCACTAGGCGAAGCCTATCTGGATATACTGCCCGAAATGAATGTTGTTTTTCGTTCTCACGGCATTCTGCCGTTTCAGAATAAATGGATCGGCGAATGCATTGAAAGAGGGCAGGCAGTTACAACGGAAATGGAGGTCTTTTTCCGTCTTTGCCCTGCAAAAATGATTGCCGTTACAGGTTCTAACGGAAAAACAACTACAACAACGCTGATTTCTAAAATGCTTGAAGCAGAGGGAAACAGAGTTTATCTTGGCGGAAATATCGGTAAAGCACTTATGCCCGAGCTTGAACATATCACGGAAAACGACATTGCCGTTGTTGAGCTTTCCTCGTTCCAGCTTTTAACAATGGGCAATATGGTGAAAAAACCCGATATTGCCGTTGTAACCAATATTGAAAGCACGCATCTGGACCATCATATCAGTTTGGATGAATATGTGGATGCAAAACGAAACATTCTGATTTATCAAAGCAGCGGTGCAAAAACAGTGCTGAATGCAGACTGCGATTATTCAATCGGCGGCAGGGTTTATCATGACATGCGTTATGATGTGCGCGGGCAGCTTTATCAGTTTTCGGTGAAGCATTCTGTTGAAAACGGTGCTTATATGAAGGAAAACGGTGATATTGTTTACCGTGAAAACGGCGCGGAAACATATGTAATGAATAAAAGCGATATCATTATACCCGGTCTGCATAATGTTGAAAATTACTGCACAGCCATAACGGCTGTCTGGGGCATGGTTCAGCCTGAAACGGTTATGAAAACAGCGCAAACCTTCGGCGGTGTTGAACACAGAATTGAATTTGTGCGTGAATTCGGCGGGGTTAAATACTATAATGATTCCATTGCAACCTCACCGTCCAGAGTGATAAGCGGTCTGAAAGCCTTCGGCAAAAAAATTATTATGATATGCGGTGGCTCAGACAAAGGAAACGATATGAGCGGGATGGTGCCGTATGTTCTGAAATATGTAAAGCTGCTTGTGCTCAACGGTGCTACTGCCGATAAAATATATGATGCTGTTATAAATCATAAAGAGTATAGCAGCAGTGAAATTGAAATCATAAAAACAGACACAATGGAAAATGCACTTTTTGCAGCAAAGGAAAAGGCAGAAAAGGGCGATATTGTTTCGCTTTGCCCGGCTTGCCCTGCATTTGATCAGTTTAAAACCTTTGAATACAGGGGCAGAAAATTTAAAGAATTGGTAAATGGATTTGATAAATGATGGATACGAAACAGCTTATAAAAAAACTTACAGCTCCGGCCGCAGTCGGCGGTGATGAAGATAAAATACTTTCTGTGCTTAAGGAATTGCTTTCATCCTACGGCAAGGTTGAAACCGATGCGGTAAACAATGTCATATGCACCTTCGGCGAAGGTTACCATATTCTTCTGGATGCACATATTGATGAAATCGGATTAACCGTTACTTCTGTTACGGAGGATGGATTCCTTAAATTTGCCTCCTGCGGCGGCGTGGACAAAAGAATGCTTCTTGGAGCAGAGGTTACCGTTTTTGGAAAAAAACGGCTGAACGGCGTGATTTCAACACTTCCGCCGCACCTTCAGAAAGCATCGGATGAAAAAAAAGTTCCCGAGATTTCCGAGCTTTCCATTGATGTGGGCTTGGATACGGAAACTGCACAGGTGCTGATTCCATTGGGAAGCAAAGTAACCTTTAAAAGGCAGTTTACGGAGCTTTTGAATCATCAGATTTCTTCAAACTGTCTGGATGACCGTGCAGGCGCAGCCGCTTTGCTTATAGCGCTTGATGAATTAAAGAAGCTGCCGCTGAAAATTACGGTTTTGCTTTCTGCGCAGGAGGAACTTGGAACGAGGGGTGCAAAAACAGGCCCGTACGGCAGAAATGCGGATGAAGCGATTTCCGTTGATGTTTCGTTCGGCTATACACCCGGGTGCAGCAAAGAAGAATGCGGCAAAATCGGAAACGGCGCAATGATCGGCATTTCGCCTGTGCTGGATAAGAAAATATCCGAAGCACTGATTTCGGTTGCACAGGAGAATCAAATTCCGTATCAGACAGAGGTTATGAATGGAAGAACAGGTACAAATGCAGATGTGATTTCTTTGTCCGAAAACGGCATAAAATGCGGTCTTATCTCTATTCCGCTTAAATATATGCACAGCCCTGTTGAGGTTGTTGATATCCGTGATGTTGAAAGTGTTGCAGAATTGATTGTTTCCTATGCAAAAGGAAAGGCAGGTGCACAGCATGCTTAAAAAATTATGCCTTTTAAACGGCACATCGGGCGATGAGGATTGCGTTCGTGATTTTATAATCCGTGAAATTCAGGATTACTGCGAATGGCATGTGGATGCACTCGGTTCTGTGATTGCATATAAGAAAGGCAGAAAGACGCCGTTAAAAAAAGTTATGCTTTCTGCCCATATGGATGAAGTGGGCTTTATCATTACCCATATAACAGAGGACGGTTATCTGAAATTTGCTCCTGTCGGCGGTATTGATCCCAGAGCTGTGATTGACCGGGTTATTAAAATCAGAGAAATCAAGGGTGTTATCGGTGCAAAAGCGGTTCATCTTTTATCAGATGATGAAAAGAAAACGGCTCCTGATTTTTCAAAGCTGTATATAGATATCGGCGCTGAAAGCAGGGAGGATGCCGAAAAATATGTATTACCCGGTGATTTTGCTTATTTTGATTCTGACTATGCAGAATTCGGAAACGGCTTTATAAAATCCAAAGCACTGGACGACAGAATCGGCTGTATGCTTATGATGGAGCTGATTCAATCCGATCTGGAGTATGACACTTATTTCTGTTTTAATGTGCAGGAAGAAGTTGGGCTGAGAGGCGCTGTGTGCACTTCTTTTCAGGTGCAGAGCGATATTTCCATTGTGCTTGAAGCCACAACGGCTGCTGATTTATGCGGTGTTTCCGGCGGAGAACGCTGCTGCGTTCTCGGAAACGGTCCTGTTGTTTCCTTTATGGATGGCAGAACGGTTTATGATAAACAGCTTTATCAGCTTGCTTTTGAAACGGCTGAGAAAAACGGCATTGCCATTCAGACAAAAACTGCTGTTGCAGGCGGCAATGATGCCGGTGCTATTCAGACAAGCGGAAAAGGAAGCCGTGTGATGGCTGTTTCGCTTCCGTGCCGGTATATTCATTCGGGTGCAAGTGTTGTAAAGAAAAGAGATATTGAAGAAACAAGAAAATTATTAAATGCTTTTTTAGCGGAGTTATATGATTGAATTAATTGAAAACAGCAGGCAGTTCGGCGGATTTACGCACGCAGATATTTATTCTGTGCGTATTTTTTCACTTTTGATGGCTTACGGCTGCGGCTATCCGTTTGCCCGTTTTTACCGTCAGATAAATGAAAACGGTGAAATAACAGCTGTGCTGTCTGTTCTGGATAAAGATATAACCGTGTCCTTTTGCAGCGGTGCAGACAGGGACGAGCTTTCTGAATTTATATCCGTAATCGGTTTTTCATCGGTTCTTTGCGATGAATTGCTTGATATAGATGCAGGATACGAAAGCGGAACGGTTATGAAAACGGATAAAACCGTTGAGCTTGTTCTGCCCTACATAGAAATAGATGAATATCCGCCGCTTTTCGATTTATATAATTTTATTGATTACGGCGAAAATCATTTTGAAGCGTGGTATGTGGATATCAACCATCGGATTCGGCACGGATGTGCCAAAGCGGTTACACTGAATGTGGATGATGAAATCATTTCCTCGGCAATTTTTTCTTCGATTTATGAAAATTGTGCGATACTGACAGGTGTGCAGACGAAGCCGGAATTCAGAAAAATGGGCTACGGCTCGGCACTTGTTTCCGATATGTGCTGCAATTTCGGCGGTACAGTTTATTTGATGCGTGAATCGGGCAGAAATGAAAGCTTTTATAAAAAGCTTGGCTTTGAAAATACAGGAAGATGGAGAATGTATAAATGATTCCTTTTTTTAAAATAGATGAAAAGATTTCAAAGGCTTCTGATGAAGCAATGCTGAAATGCAGAGCACAGTTTGAAGCGATAGATAAAATTGCAGAGTATAATCAGTTTAAAGTGCAGTCTGCTTTTATTGATTACGGCATATCCGAAAGTCATTTTATTTCCAGCACCGGCTACGGTTATGATGACAGGGGCAGAGACACACTTGATAAGGTGTGGGCAAAAATCTTCGGTGCAGAGGATGCACTTGTGCGCCACAATTTTACCTGCGGCACACACACGCTTTCCACCGCTTTGTTCGGTGTGCTTCGCCCGGGGGATAAAATGCTTTCGGTTACAGGCACGCCTTACGATACGATTCATAATGTTATCGGAATTTCAGGCAGCGGAATGGGTTCGTTAAAGGATTTTGGCATCCTTTATAACGAAGTTCCGCTGAAAAATGAAAGGCTTGATTATGCGGCAATAGAAGCAGCAGTTGACAGCAGCGTTACCATGGTATATATACAGCGCAGCCGTGGATATGAGCTTCGCCCCAGCCTTTTGATTGAAGAAATTGAAAAAGTTGTTCAAATTGCAAAAAAGAAAAATCCGGATGTTATTGTTATGGTGGATAACTGCTACGGCGAATTTGTTCAGACAAAAGAGCCAACGGATGTGGGTGCTGATTTAACGGCAGGCTCGCTGATTAAAAATGCAGGCGGCGGAATTGCAACAACCGGCGGATATATTGCCGGCAGGAAAGATCTTGTTGAAAAATGTGCGTACCGCCTGACTACACCGGGGCTCGGCCGTGAGGTGGGCGCAACGCTCGGATTGAACAGGGAGCTTTATATGGGGCTGTTTTATGCACCGCATACGGTTGGAGAAGCACTTAAAAGCGCTGTCTATATTTCAGCTTTGTTTTCCGCTTTCGGATATGATACAACGCCTGCCTATGATGCAAAGCGGGGGGATATTGTTCAGTCGCTGGGGCTGGAAAATCCCGAAAGCCTTGTTGCGTTCTGCCAGGGAATACAGAGCGGCAGCCCGATAGACAGCTATCTTTCTCCCGAACCGTGGGATATGCCCGGTTATGACAGTAAAGTGGTTATGGCGGCAGGTGCGTTTACGCTTGGCTCTTCAATAGAGCTTTCGGCAGATGCACCTATCAGAGAACCGTATTACGCGTGGATTCAGGGCGGTCTGAATTTTCACAGTGCAAAAATATGCGCCATGCTTGCGGCACAGAAAATGCTGGAAAGAGGGTTGTTAAAATAATGTATAATTTCAAAGGAATAAAGCCTGAAATTATTGAGCTTCTGTCGCTGAACAGATTCAATGATTCCAAAGCCTTTTATGAGGAACACAAAGAAGAACTGAAGCAGGGTGCAACGGTTCCTATGCGGCAGATTGTGCTTGATTTGTCCGATATAATGAGCAGTCTTGATCCGCTGGCGGATCTGAACCCTGTTTATTCCGTTTCAAGAATACGGCGAGACACACGCCGCTCAAAAAGCAAACTGATGTATCGGGAAAACCTGTGGCTTATGCTCAGAAGAAATAAAGCAGCCTATCCCTTTGCACCGTTTTACTGGTTTGAATTTCTGCCTGAGGGCTACTGCTTCGGACTTGGAATCTGGATGCATAAGCCGTCTCAGTTTGATGCGGTGCGAAACAAAATCCTTGAAGAATCAGAACGGTGGCTTAAAGCGGTTCAGGCAACCGAAAAGGCAGGACTGATTTACAATGCCAGAGATTATTATAAAAAAGATAAGGTGCCGGATGCGCCTGAAAATTTAAAGCAGTATCTTAATGCAAAAAATATGGAGTTTTCAAAATGGAATTCCGATATGAAAAATATTGCATCAGAAAAGCTGATTGATGAATTAAGGCAAATGATGGAAATTTCATCGCCTATGTATGAATTTTTAATAGAAGCTTATGATAAAGCGGTAAGTGAGGGACTGATCAATGCAGATGATTACAGAAGATAGTTTAATGAAACTGAAAAGCGGCACGGATATAAGGGGTGTTGCAGTGGAAACAGAAACCGAAAAAATTGAACTGACGGATGAGGCTGTTGAAAAAATATGCACAGCCTTTGTAATCTGGCTCAGGGAAAAGGTAAATAAAACGGATTTAAGAATTGCTGTGGGGCATGATTCCAGAATTTCTGCTGCCAGAATAAAGAAGGCAGCTGTTAAAGCTTTTTCTGCCCAGGGGGTAACCGTGTACGACTGCGGTCTTGCTTCTACTCCGTCTATGTTTATGTCAATCGTGCTGGATATTAAAGCAGACGCTTCGCTTGAAATTACGGCCTCCCATCATCCGTACCAGAGAAACGGTCTTAAATTTTTTACGGTAAACGGCGGGCTTGAGGGCAGAGATGTTTCGGATATTTTACATATTGCTTACCGTGCCGAACTTGGAGCAGAGCAGGGAAAAGTGATTGAATATGATTTTATGGGCATATATTGTGCCCATCTGAGAAATCAGATTATTGCAGAAGTCGGTGCCGGTGAACAGCCGCTTTCCGGACTGAAAATTTCCGTTGACGCAGGAAACGGTGTAGGCGGATTTTATGCCGAAAGCGTTTTAAAACCGCTTGGTGCTGATGTCAGCGGCAGCCAGTTTACAGAGCCGGACGGTATGTTTCCCAATCATATTCCGAATCCCGAAAATCAGCAGGCAATTGCATCCGCCTGTGAAATGGTTAAAAGCACAAATTCGGATTTCGGACTTATTTTTGATACGGATGTAGACCGAATGGGCTGTGTAGGTGCAAGCGGCGAAGAAATAAACAGAAATCGCCTTGTTGCCCTTGCAGCAGTAATTGCGCTTGAGAACAATCAGGGCGGCACGGTTGTAACTGACAGCCTAACATCAGACGGCTTAAGGGAATTTATTGAATGCAGCCTTTGCGGAAAACAGCTTCGTTTCAGGCGCGGATATAAAAATGTGATTGATAAATCCATAGAACTGAATGAAAGCGGCACGAATTCACCGCTTGCGATTGAAACAAGCGGACATGCTGCTCTTAAGGAAAATTATTTTTTGGATGACGGTGCTTTTCTTGCAACAAAAATTGTTATCCTTCTTGCCAAGCTTAAAAAACAGGGGAAATCGGTTGAAGAGCTTATAAAAAATCTGAAAGAACCGGCTGAAAGTGTTGAGATAAGAATTCCGATTCTTCTTGATGATTTCACGGCTTATGGTGAAAATGTTATTGCCGGCTTAACGGAATATGCCGAAAAGAGAGCCGGCTGGGAAGTGGAACAGGAAAATTACGAGGGTGTAAGAATCAATGTTGAGGGTGGCTGGTTTCTGCTTCGCCTTTCGGTTCATGATCCGATTCTTCCGCTGAATCTTGAAAATGATAAAAAAGGAGTTTGCGGTGTTATTGCCGATGAACTAAAAGTATTTCTTTCTTCGTTTGATAAGCTGGATTTAAAAAATTTTGATTGATTTGTAATAGGATTAAACTATGCTTCATTTTGTTTTCGGCCGTTCAGGTTACGGAAAAACCGAATACTGCTTCAGGCAGATTGAAAGCCTTGTAAAAAACGGTGCGGATCATATTCTGTTGATTACACCCGAGCAGTATAATTTTACAGCTGAAAGGCGTTTGCTGCTTTCCTTAAAGGAAAGCGGAATCAATAAAATTGAAAATTCTTCGTTTTCAAGGCTCGGAAATGAGGTTTTCAGACTTTACGGCGGAAACAGGCTTCCTGTTCTGTCAAAGGGAAGTAAGGCTGTTCTTATGAAAAAAGCAGTTGATTCCGTTAAGGAAAACCTTTGCCTTTTCAATAAAAAAATCAATTCGCTGTCTTTTATAACCTCTATGGTTAAAATATACGATGAATTAAAATCCTGTGATATTTCGGCAGAGCAGCTGCTTTCAGTTTCAGAACAGATTGAAAGGGAAGTGCTTTCGGGAAAGCTTTCCGATATGAGCAGAATAATTACCGCTTATGAGCAGTTGATCAGCCGTGCATATTATGACCCGGCAGATGAGCTTTCAAGGCTATATGAAAAGCTTCTTGATATTGCGTATTTTAAGGGCAGAAATGTTTTTATAGACGGTTTTAACGGCTTTGTTGCAAATGAATATAAAATTCTGGAGCTGATTATAAAACAGGCCGAGCATGTAACCATTACACTTGCAACGGATTCTTTTGAAAACAGGAATGAATATAATCTGTTTTCCTATGTAAACAAAAATGCACGTACGCTGAAAAAAATAGCTGAAAACAACGGAATTGCTGTTGATATTGTGAATCTTGACAAAAATTTCCGAATGGGAAACGAAGCGCTGGCATTCTGCGAAAAACATATATTTTCAAATGCAGATATTAAATTTAAAGAAAAACAGAATGATATTCGGATTTATTCGGCAAAAAGTGTTTTGGATGAATGTGAATATATTTCCATGCAGATAAAAAAAGAACTCAGAAGCGGGAGAAAAGCAGGCGAAATTGCGGTTGTATGCCGTGATGCAGAGCGTTACAGAAACGAAATTGTTTATGCATTCCGTAAATATGGCATTCCTTATTATGACGATGAGCGCCAGCCGGTTAATACACAACCGCTTATTGTTTTTGTGCAGTATCTTTTAAGAACGGCTGTATATTCGTTCAGATCGGATGATATTCTCAGTATGGCGAAAACAGGGCTGACGGATATGGCATCCGAAAGCATAAGCAGGCTCGAAAATTATATCTATTTATGGAGCATCAGCGGCATAAAAAAATGGGGAAGCAGCTTTGAGGCCTCTCCAAAGGATTTTGCTGCAGAGCTAACTGAGAGCGACAAAAAGCAGCTTGAAGAACTAAATTGTTCAAGGGAATATCTTTTCAGCCGTATTGACCATTTTAAAAATTCGGTTAAATCTAAAAATGCTGCTCAAATAAGCGCCGCTATTTACAATGCCCTGATTTCTTTTCAGGTTCATAAGCATTTAAAGGATATTGCCGAAAAACTTTCGCAATACGGAAAAAGCATTCTGGCTGAGGAGCAGGGCAGAATTTGGGATATTCTGATGCATATTTTAAATCAGCTTGCCATTATTCTCAGCGATGAAGAAATTTCCGTTAAGGATTATCTTTCTCTTTTCAATATGATGGCTGCAAGTGAGGATCTCGGTGTTCTGCCGCAGGGGCTCGACAATGTTCAGTTCGGTCAGGCAGACAGAATGCGTGCGGATAATCCGAAGTCGGTTTATATTCTCGGCTCAAATGAAGGCGAATTCCCGCAGACGGTTACAAGCGGCGGTCTGCTGTCGGAAAGCGACAGAATTCTTTTAAGCAGCAATGCACTTGAGCTGTATTCCTTCGGGGAAACGCTGAATCTTCAGGAACGGTATTTTGCATATATGGCAGTGAGTATGCCAAGCAAAACGCTTTGCATCAGCTATCTCGGCAACGGAAAAAGCCCTGCACCGTCCGTCATTGTAACTGCTGTAAAGAAATTGTTTCCTGAAATAAAGGAAATAAAATATTCTGATATTCCCGAAACTGAGCTTGTAGAAAGCGGCGAAGCAGCATTTGAATTAATGGCAGAAAGATTTAATGATAACACGGAATTTTCCGAAAGCCTTAAGGCATATTTTAAAAATGACAGCCGTTTTGAAGCAGTCAGGCTGCTTTCGGAAAATGAAAACATAAAAATTAAAAATGAAGAAACAGCCGAAAAGCTTTTCGGAAAAAATATGTATCTTTCCGCTTCCAGGCTTGAAGATTTCTTTAACTGCCGTTTCAGATATTTCTGCAAATTCGGTCTGATGGCAAAGCCGCGTAAAAAAGCGCAGATGAATGCCATGACAACAGGTACTGTTATTCACTATGTTCTTGAAAAGCTGATTGCCGAGATTGGCTCAGCAAGGCTCGGAACCATGAACAGCGCCGAAATAAAAATTGCTGTTGACAAATATCTGCGCTTGTATCTTAAAGAACAAATGGGTGCAAGCGATTCATTTTCGGCCCGCTTCACCTATCAGTTTCTGCGCCTTTCAAAAATGCTTTACAGTGTGGCAGGCAGGCTTTCCGCTGAATTTGCACAAACTGGATTTGAAGCAAAGGCTTTTGAGCTCAGTATTGATGAGGACGGCGAAGTGAAACCGCAGGTTATTCCGCTTGATAAAGGCGGCACGGTTCAGATTAGAGGTGAGGTTGACCGTGTGGATATTCTTGAGGAAAACGGCCGCCGTTATGTAAGGGTTATTGATTATAAATCGGGCAATAAGAAATTCAGCCTTTCAGATGTGCTCTATGGGCTTAATCTTCAGATGTTTGTTTATCTGTTTACACTGAGCCGTGATAAAACCAGCGAATACAGCGGTATTCCGGCAGGCGTTCTTTATATGCATGCCGCAAGAACGGTTTGGGGATTAAACAGACATGCGGATGATGCTGAAATTTCTGCCGAGGAAAACAGGGAATTTAAAATGAAGG
>CAJUDJ010000014.1 GCA_910584985.1 uncultured Eubacterium sp.
GTGACACTGCGGGTATGAACCGCATGCTCTAGCCAACTGAGCTATAAAGCCATATCCAGCTTTTTTTCAAGCAAGAACGATTATATTATATAAATTGCGGTTTGTCAACACTTTTTTTTAAACAATGTAAATATATCAAAAAAGGAGTATTTTCTGGCACATTTGTTTGACATATTTAATTTGCAATGTTATTATATAATCAGGAATAAACAGAAAAACAGTTTAATTCTATTAGCCTGCCCAAAATGCAAAACAATATGTATGAAAAGGCAAATCAGAAAATGCTGTATCAGAAAGGTGTGTAAAATTTTATGGAAAGATTGAATACTACTCAGAAAAAAATGTTTGAATACATAAAAAATATTATTTCAGAACGGGGAATTGCACCGTCTGTGCGTGAAATAGGCGCAGCAATCGGGCTGAAATCCACATCAACCGTGCAATATAATCTAAATGCACTTGAGCTTGCAGGCTATATTGAACGGGATTCAAATCTGAAGCGCACAATCAGAATAGCAGGTGTTAATCTGAAAACCGTGCCGGTTCCGCTTATCGGAACCGTAACTGCAGGAAAGCCCATTCTTGCAACAGAAGAGATTGAAGAATATATTCCTGTTGCAATGCGCAAAACCGGCAGCAGTTATTTTGCGCTGCATGTGCGCGGCGATTCCATGATAAACGCTCATATTCTGGACGGTGATATTGTTATCGTGGAGCAAACGCCTGTGGCGGAAAACGGTGATATTGTTGTTGCGCTGATTGACGATGAAGCCACGGTAAAAAGATTTTATAAAGAAAAAAATCATTTCCGTCTCCAGCCGGAAAATGACAATTATGAACCGATTATTGCAGAAGAGCTTACCGTGCTTGGAAAAGTGAAAACCGTAATACGAAACTATTGATAATATTGTGTTTTTGTGATACACTTTCTAATGATACTTATTGAACAGGAGAGATAGAATACCATGAGCGAATGCACACACGATTGTTCAACCTGCTCGCAGAACTGTTCCGACAGGGAAAAGCCGCAGAGCTTTCTGAAACCTATGAACAAATATTCAAATATAAAAAAAGTAATCGGCGTTGTAAGCGGCAAAGGCGGCGTTGGCAAAAGCCTTGTTTCCTGCCTGCTGGCTTCAAAATGTGCAAGGGCAGGCCTTAAAGTGGGCGTGCTGGATGCCGATGTTACCGGGCCGTCTGTTCCGAAATCCTTTGGTATAAACACACGCGCCATGCAGGATGATGAATGCCTGCTTCCCAATGTTACAAATGGCGGAATTAAAATCATGAGCATCAATCTGCTGCTTGAGGATGTAAATTCCCCTGTAGTATGGAGAGGGCCTGTTATCAGCGGTGTAATAGAGCAGTTCTGGACAGATGTTCGCTGGGGCGAACTGGATTACCTTTTTGTTGATATGCCGCCGGGAACAGGCGATGTTGCGCTTACGGTTTTCCAGAGCCTTCCCATTGACGGAATCGTCATCGTTTCCACCCCGCAAGACCTTGTTAAGATGATTGTGAATAAAGCGCTGAATATGGCAAAAATGATGAACGTGCCTGTGCTTGGCCTTGTTGAAAATATGAGCTATTATACCTGCCCCGACTGCGGCAAAAAGCTTGAAATTTTCGGAAAATCAACGATTGACGAAACAGCTGCACAGCTGAATATTCCCGTGCTGGCCAAGCTGCCGATAAACCCTGAAATCAACCGCCTTGTTGACAGCGGAAAAATCGAGGAAGTCGAATGCTGCGAACTGAATGCATTTATTGAAGCTTTAAAAATGTAATTATATTTAAGGAGAACGCTATGGCAAAAAGAGAGGATTACATCTCCTGGGATGAATATTTTATGGGTATTGCGCTTCTTTCTTCAAAGCGGAGCAAGGACCCGAGCACCCAGGTTGGTGCCTGCATTGTGAATGCAGACAACAGAATTGTAAGCGTTGGCTACAACGGCTTTCCGAGAGGCTGTTCGGATGAAGAATTTCCGTGGGAAAGAACGGCAGATAATCAGAACGATACGAAATATCCGTTTGTCTGCCATGCAGAGCTGAATGCCATTCTGAACGCATATGGAAGAGATATGAACGGCTCACGAATTTATGTGGCGCTCTTCCCGTGCAACGAATGTGCAAAAGCCATTATTCAGGCTGGTATTTCCGAAATTGTTTACATAAGCGACAAATATGCCGAAACAGACGGCTGCCGTGCAAGCAAAAGAATGCTTGCAGCCGCAGGGGTTAAGCTCACACAGTTTGAAAGCGATAAAAAAATAGAAATAGATTTTGACGCCAAGAGGGTTTAGGTAATGGAAATGGACATCTACGATTTCGATAAAACCATTGTTCCTTTTGACAGCGGCTCGCTTTTTACACTGTACTGCCTGCTGCACTACCCGTGGATTATTATTTATCTTCCCGTTATTGCTGCGGCTGCTCTGCTTATGCTGTTAAAAATTATAAATTTCACTGCATTTAAAAAAACCTGTTTTATGTTTGTGCCGCTTATTCCGCTTGAACGGGCTGTGAAAGGTTTCTGGAACAGACATGAAAAAGAAGTGCATAAATGGTTTTTAAAGGATAAAAGAAGCTATGTGGTTATCAGTGCTTCCCCTGATTTTCTTTTAAAGGAAATTGCCGAAAGACTTGGCTTTGATCACCTGATTTGCACAAGGCACAGCCGCAGAAGCGGAATGATTATAGGCGAAAACTGCCGTGATTCTGAAAAAGTGCGCCGTTTTGCCGAAGAATTTCCGAATACAAGAGTGATGGATGTGTATTCGGATTCCATTCACCATGATAAGCATATTTTCTCTCTTGCCGAGGGCCAGTGTTATCATATTGTTAAGGGTGTGCCCATTCCGTTTGATTACTGTGAAATGTATCAGGAGAAAAAATAATATATTAATTTTGTATTAAGAATCATATTTATATATTGATTATCATATAATTATTAAATATAATCTGGATTACTATAATTTAAAGGAGGAAAAATATGGAGGTTGTGATTACAGCAGATTCCACATGTGATTTGCCGGAACACCTGATTCAGGAAAACGATATTGTTATATTTCCTCTTTCCATTCTTTTAGGCGAAGATTCTTTTCTTGACGGGCTTGAAATTCACCCTGCCGATATTTATGAATATGTGGAAAAAACAGGGGTGCTGCCAAAAACAGCCGCTGTTACGCCCCAGCAATATACAGATGTTTTTGAACAGATAACCGGAGAAGGAAAAGCAGTTGTTCATATCGGCCTTTCCTCCGCTATTTCTTCAAGCTTTCAGAATGCGGTTGTTGCAGCGTCTGCGTTTGATAATGTTTACTGCGTTGATTCAAAGAGCCTTTGCACGGGCATGGGCCTTTTGGTTCTTAAGGCATGTGATTTAAAGAATAAAGGGTTCAGCGCAAAAAAAATTGCACGCAGAATTGAAGTCCTTGTTTCAAAGGTGCATACAACCTTTGTGCTGGATAATCTTGAATATCTGCACAAGGGCGGCAGATGCAGCTCGCTTGCAAGATTCGGCGCAAATGTGCTTGGCCTTAAGCCTTCCATTGCCGTAAGCACGGAAACCGGCAAACTTGATGTTGCAAAAAAATACCGCGGAAAAATCGATATTGTTTATAAGCAGTATATCAGCGACTGCCTTGAAAATAATACGAATGCAGATAAAACACGCGTGGTGATTGCAAATTCCGGCGGTGTGAGCGGCGATATTATTGCATATGCAAAAGGCATTGCCGAGGGCAGAGGCTTTAAGCAGATTATAACAGCAGATGCTGGCTGCACAATTTCATCACACTGCGGTCCGAAAACACTTGCTGTGTTTTATATGGATGAATAATACAAAAATATGGGCGGACTTTTTCGCCCATTTTCCTTATTCTAATTGTAAACTTTAACCTGTAAAGGAGTAAACAATGAGCCTGAAAAATGATATTCTTACGCTGCTTCAGCTGAATAATGATACATATATCAGCGGTCAGCAGCTTGCCGAAAGATTCGGAAAAAGCCGTGCGGCAGTGTGGAAAGCCATTAAGGCACTACAGAAGGACGGATATATTATAAACGCCGTTACAAACAGAGGCTATCTGCTTACGGACAGCGGCGACATTTTAAACAGTGCAAAAATCAAAGCAAAAATGAAACACAAAATTCATGTGATTCATTATAAAGAGCTTGATTCAACCAATACACAGGCAAAGCGCCTTATTAACAGCGGCGATGCCGGCGAAACGCTTCTGATTACGGCAGACAGGCAAAGTGCAGGCAGAGGACGGCAGGGCAAATCCTTTTATTCCCCCGAGGGTACGGGAATTTATATGAGTCTTATTGTGCACCCCAACACACTGCTTCAGAATGCCGTAACGACAACAACGGCCGCAGCGGTTGCAGTTTGCAGAGCAATTGAAGAACTCTCTGATATAAAGCCGAAAATAAAATGGGTAAATGATGTTTATGTGGAAAATCAAAAAATCTGCGGCATCCTTACGGAAGCGGTTTCTGATTTTGAGCTTGGCATTGCAACAAGCGTTATCGTTGGAATCGGCATAAACATAAGAACAAATGACTTTCCAAAAGAAGTTATAAATGCCGGAGCACTGAATGCAGACATCAAAAGAGCTGATCTTATTGCTGCCGTTGCCGATGCGCTTCTGAATATCATCGGCGGCGAATATAAAACCTTTATTGACTATTACAGAAGCCACAGTATGATTATCGGGAAAAAAATCAATTATATTGAAAACGGAAAAGTTACCCCTGCCGAAGCAATTTCCATAGATGAAACAGGCGGCCTTGTTGTGAAAACAGCAGACGGTGCAGAAAAAACACTGAAAAGCGGTGATATCAGCATCCGCTGGTAATGATAATAATCAACGGATTTTGTAAGCCAAGAACCCGTATATTTAAACATTTTGCAGAAAACATCATATTAATATGGAAAAAAGCTTTCTTTTATGGTATATTCTTACCAAGAACAAAAAGGATTATGTGAAACGATATGGCTTTTTCCGTAAAATTCAAAAAGCATGGCAAAAAAGCGGCAATCCTGATTGCCGTATGCACCGCACTGCTTATTCTTATAACAGCTGCCGCAATTGCAGCGGGAAACAGAAGCACAGTTAAAACAGATTTTTTTAACACAGATAAAGAATATGTTTCGGGAATTGATGTTTCCCAGCACAACGGCGAAATTGAATGGGACAAGGTTGCAGAATCAACGGATTTTGCAATTATCAGAATTGGCTACCGCGGTTACGGAAACGGCACACTGGCTGAGGACAACAGATACAAAAAGAACCTTGAAAACGCACTAAAAAACAATATACACACCGGCGTTTATTTTTATTCACAGGCCACCACGTCCGAAGAGGCGGAAGAAGAAGCCGAATATGTAATAGAACTGCTGAAGCCCTATCACATTGATCTGCCTGTTTTTATCGATTATGAATATCCCTACGATGAAAACGGAAAACATACAGGCAGGCTTTATGATGCCGATTTATCGGGAAAGGAAGCAGCAACGATTATCAATTCCTTTTGCCGGAAAATTATATCGGCAGGCTACAACGCAGGGGCATATTCCTCTTCCTCCGTGCTGAATTTTGACATAAAAACCTCTGCACTTGATAAAAACATTTTTATTTGGGTAGCGGATTATAATGCAAAGATTACCTATCTGGGCAGATATAATATCTGGCAATACACAAAAAACGGCAGCTGCAGCGGTGTAAACAGCAAATATACAGACCTGAATTACTGGTATATAAACAAGTAAAAATTTATTTTATATAATAATCTTTCCTGTTTACAGCAAAAAAACCGAAGGAAAATTCCTTCGGTTTTTCTTTTATCTTTTAAATTAAAGATTTGATTTAACAGTTTCAAGCTCTGTTCTGAGTTCTTCGGGAAGTGTATCGCCGAATTTAGCGTAAAGCTCTTCAACGCCCTTGAATTCCTCTTCCCATGCAGCCTTGTCAACATCAAGGATTTTTTCAAGATCCTCTTTTGTCATATCAAGGCCTTCAAGGTTAATATCTTCAGCATAAGGAAGGTAACCGATTGCTGTTTCCTGTGCATCAACCTTGCCATCGCAGCGGTCGATAATCCAGTCAAGAACACGCATATTGTCGCCGAATCCCGGCCAGAGGAAGTTGCCCTCGTCATCCTTGCGGAACCAGTTTACATTGAAGATTTTCGGAGCTTTTTCCGGATCAAGTGTTTCACCAATCTCAATCCAGTGCTTCCAGTAATCACCCATATTGTAGCCGCAGAACGGAAGCATAGCCATAGGATCACGGCGAACAACACCAACAGCACCTGTTGCGGCTGCAGTTGTTTCAGAACCCATGATTGAGCCTACGAATACACCGTTATTCCAGCTCTTTGACTGATAAACAAGCGGAGTAAGCTTTGCACGGCGGCCGCCGAATACAATTGCAGAAATCGGAACACCCTGCGGATTTTCAAATTCGGAAGAAATGCACGGGCAGTTGGTTGCCGGAGCAGTAAATCTTGAGTTCGGATGTGCACCCTTTTCTGCTGATTCAGCACCATTCCACGGGTTGCCCTTCCAGTCAATTGCATTTGTTGGCGGATTCTTGTCAAGTCCTTCCCACCAAACCGTGTTGTTATCCAGATTATGACAAACATTTGTAAAGATTGTGCCGCTCATCGTTGACTTAAGTGCATTCGGGTTTGAATTCATATTTGTGCCCGGTGCAACACCGAAGAAGCCGTTTTCAGGGTTGATGGCATAAAGGCGGCCGTCAGGACCTTTTCTGATCCATGAAATATCATCGCCGACACACCATACCTTGTAGCCCTTCTTCTGATAACCTTCCGGCGGAATAAGCATTGCAAGGTTTGTTTTGCCGCATGCGCTCGGGAATGCTGCGCAGATATATTTGATATCCCCGTTCGGCTTCTGAAGGCCAAGGATAAGCATATGTTCTGCCTGCCACATTTCGTTCTTTCCAAGGTAAGAAGCAATACGAAGCGCAAAGCACTTTTTGCCGAGAAGAACATTTCCGCCATATGCTGAATTAACGGAAATAATAGTGTTATCCTCAGGGAACTGACAGATCCATCTGTTTTCAGGGTCTACATTGCATTTGCAGTGCATACCGCGAACCCAGTCGTCAGAATCGCCGAGTGCTTCAAGAACATCCTTGCCGACTCTTGTCATAATGTTCATATTCAGAACAACATAGATTGAATCTGTGATTTCAATACCGATTTTTGAGAACGGAGAACCAACAGGACCCATAGAATAAGGGATGATATACATGGTTCTGCCTTCGTATGAACCGGCAGCAATATCATAAAGCATTTTATATGCTTTTTCAGGATCCATCCAGTGGTTTGTGGGGCCTGCATCCTTTTCATTTTTTGAACAGATAAGTGTTCTGTCCTCAACGCGGGCAACATCGTTTTCAGCTGTTCTGTGAAGATAACAGTCGGGAAGAAGTTCCTCATTCAGCTTAATCATTTCGCCTGTTTCAACAGCTTCTGCCTTAAGTGCAGCAATCTGCTCTGCCGAACCGTCAATCCACATAATTTTGGACGGCTTTAAAAGTTCAACTTTTTCATCAAGCCAACTAAGCAGGGACTTATTGTTTGTAAGTGTTGTTTCCATATCTTTTCTCCTTTATATAGAATACAATTTTGCGATGGAAATTATTGTGTAATTTGCCGCAATTTTCATCAGTTTATATTATAGCAACTTTTCTAACGATTTCAATAGGCATATTATATAAATCGACTAAAAATTAACTATATCTATTGGCATTGTTGCATAAGCATTCAATGCTGTGCCCGCCCTTGTACCTGCAAGATATTCATAATATCCCTGCGAGGCAACCATTGCGGCATTATCCCCGCAGTACTGCAGCTGCGGCAGATACAATTCCCAACCATGCCTGCGGCAAAGCCTTTCACTTTCACTTCTCAAAAGTGAATTTGCAGAAACGCCGCCTGCCAGCACAATTTTATTATGACCAAATTTTTCTGAAACTTTTTCAAGATTTGAAATTAAACAGCCCACAACATTTTTCTGAAAGGAAGCAGCAAGATCAGCCGTGTTGATTTCCTCCCGCTTCTGCTTTGCGTTATGAACAATATTGATCACCGAGGTTTTCAGACCGCTGAACGAAAAATCATACGGCGCACCGTCTACCCTTGGATGCGGAAACGCATATGCATCCGCATTTCCCTGCACGCTGAGCTTATCTATGCTGATTCCGCCGGGGTAAGCCAGCCCCATCGTTCGTCCCGCTTTATCCAGCGCTTCGCCTGCCGCATCATCGCGGGTTTTGCCGATGATTTTATAATCTGTATAACTGTTCACAGCCACTATATGGGAATGACCGCCGCTTGCAATCAGGCATAAAAACGGAGGTTCAACATCCGAAGTTAAATAATTCGATGCAATATGTGAACGAAGATGATGCACGGGAACAAGCGGTTTTTTTGCCGAAGCGGCCAGCCCTTTTGCAAAATTGACACCCACAAGCAATGCGCCGATAAGCCCGGGCGCAAAGGTAACGGCAACGGCATCTATATCCTTAATCGTGCATTCTGCCTGCTCCAATGCTGCTTTCACAACACCGCTGATGGATTCCGCATGTCGGCGCGATGCAATTTCAGGCACAACGCCGCCGTAAAGCTTATGTTCATCCAGCGAGGTAGCAATGCAATTTGATTTCACAATTCTTCCGTTTTCCACAACTGCTGCCGCAGTTTCATCACAGGAGGATTCTATTCCGAGTATCAGCATAAAAGTTTTCCTTTCCAGAAAATTAAAACAAAACAGCTTTCAGGCATATGTAAAGCCATCCGATAAAAATCAGCGAACACAGCGCCTTGGCGATAATCCGATTGAAATTATGACCTGCCCTGTCCCGATAATAATCAAGTGCAGCCTTCCTGCCGTGTTTTTTTGAAATAAAATGTATAATGATTTTTTCTTCAATCCATATTACAAGCAGAATGACAACGGATGCACAAGCGAAAATACAGGGCAAAAGATGTTCCCCTATAAACCGAGCGGCATAAAACGCATCATAAGCAAAAGCTTTAACACAAAACACCGTTAAAAATACAAAAGCTGTGGAAAACAGAATAAATGCCGCATCAAGCCGCCGCTTATATTTGTTGTGCTCAGCGCCGAAATCAACCGCATCAACCGCAGCATGTTCTGAAGCGTAATTTCCGCTTTCAAGGTAATTCAGAAACCGCTTTTCATAAATCAGCTTCAGGCTTCCCTTTCTTCGTTTTAAAGCTTTTACTGTTTTCTGTCTGTCATCAGCAAAAACTGCAGAAAGGAAAACATGGTTGGGCGGAAGCATTGCAATTTCCGCTTCAGCATATTCCCAATCTCCGCTTCCCGTTGCGTTTTCCATATCGGCACGGTAATTTAAAGAAAGCCTGCCAAGCGATTCCCTGCCTGCCGTTTCTATTTCCGTTTTATAGCATTCAACTGTCTGAAATATTTCGGAAAGTGCTTTATCCACATTCCTTTTTTCGGCATAAATTTTATAAAAATACGGATGAAAATCCTGAATATCCAGCAGATTAAAAATATCATAAACTGAAAAGCTGTAAGCACAATCTTGATACAGAATTTCAAAATCCAGAAAATGATTGCATACCTGTATTGTTGAATAATACAGGATTTTCAGAACAAAGCTGCCGTAATCCAGGCAGGCGGCAAAGCGAACCGCGCCGCCATAATCCTCTCTTAAAAATTCAGCCTGTCCGCTGCTGTAATCGGCCGCATTGCTGTTTATATAATCCTTTATATATTCAATGATTTTATTATCTGTTTCGGCAGAGTTGTCGCTTTCTTTTCTGTTTTCAAAACCAATACGCATAATCAGAATTCCTTTTTCATCAGAACAGCATTTTCCGTGGGATTGCTGTAATAATCCTTGCGCACACCCGTATCAATAAAACCAAGCGACTGATAAAGCTTTATTGCGGGGGCGTTACTTTCACGCACATCCAAAAAAACCGAATCGGTTTTATTGTTTTCAAAGCTTTTCAGAAGCAGACTGCGTGCCGCGCCGCTTCTTCTGAATTCAGGCAGCACGGCAACACGGATTACATCGGCTTCACCGCACAAAATATAAAGCATGGCATAGCCCACTGCCCTGCCGTTTTCAACAGCAACATAAATATGTGAGCATGCATTCTGTAGTTCTCCGGCAAGCACGGTTTCCTGCCACGGATTTGAAAAGCACTGCTTTTCAATTTGTGCAACATCCTTTATATATTTTTCTGAAAATTCCTTAATTTCCATAATTCAATACCATTACTGTTTATTTTAGAAGTATAATTTAAATCATAATGCAGCAAAACGGAAAAAGACACGATTTTTTAGTGCGCATCATACCATGTTTTCCCTATCTTTCCGTCTGCAAGCAGTCGAACTTTCATTTTGCAGGCATTTTCCATTTCTTCCGTAACAATGTCAAGTGCTTTTTCAGCCTCGCATTCGGGGGCTTCAACAATCAGCTCATCGTGCACCTGAAGAATCAGGCGGGAGCGCATATTTTCCTTTTCAAGCCGTGAAGCAACTTTTACCATTGCAATTTTGATTATATCAGCTGCAGTGCCCTGAATGGGCATATTTCTTGCAACACGCTCGCCGAAAGCACGAAGCATATGGTTGCTTGATGCAAGTTCGGGCAGATAGCGGCGGCGCTTAAACAGCGTTTCGGAATAGCCGTTATCCTTTGCCGTTTCAATCATTCGGTTCATATAGGAGGCTACGCCGCTGAAATGATGCAGATAACCGTCTATATATTCCTTGGCTTCTTTATTGGATACGCCGATGTCCTTGGCTAGGCTGAAAGCACCGATGCCGTAAACAATTCCGAAATTTACCGCTTTTGCTCTGGAACGCAGCATAGGCGTTATCATTTCCGGCGGCAATCCAAATACCTGAGCAGCCGTTGTGCGGTGAATATCCTCGCCACTGTTGAACGCCTCTATCATATTTTTATCATCAGCAAGGTCTGCCAGCACACGAAGTTCAATCTGGCTATAGTCCGCATCAATCAGAACATTTCCATCTCCTGCACGGAAAAACTTTCTCATTTCCCTGCCAAGCTCTGTTCGGATCGGAATATTCTGAAGATTCGGTTCAAGCGAAGAAATTCTGCCTGTTCGGGTTTCCACCTGATTGAAGGAGGTGTGAATCCTGCCGTCCTCGGCAATCACCTTAAGCAGACCATCGCAATAAGTGGATTTCAGCTTTGAAAGGCTTCTGTATTCCAGAATTTTGGATACAACAGGATACATCGGCGCAAGCTCTTCCAGAATTTCTGCTTTTGTGGAATAGCCTTTTTTTGTTTTCTTCTTGCTTGGTATTCCCATTTCTTCAAACAGAATTTCACCAAGCTGTTTCGGAGAATTGATATTGAATTCATGGCCCACCGTTTCATAAATTTCAGAGGTGAGCTCTTTAATTCTTTCCGAAAGCTTTTTACCGAATTCCTCTATACCGTCTTTATCCGCTTCAAAACCTGCGATTTCCATTTTGCCGAGCACAGCGGCAAGCGGAAGCTCTATATCGTTCAACAGCGCCGTCTGCTCGGCTTCCTTCAGCAGAGCATCCGTTTTTTCAAACAGCGGTTTAAGCACGGCAGCATAGGAAACGGATTTTTCCGAAAGACCCATTTCATTTTCATATTCGGGAACAGTTACCCCGTATTCAAGACACAAATGCTCTATATCATAATTTGCATCAGACGGGCGAAGCAGATAGGCTGAAAGCATCAGATCGCCCGAAACGGCATTGCAGTTTATACCCATACCTGCACCAAGGCGGTGCAGTTCTTTTGTATTATAGCTGTACTTTCTGATATCACTTGCAAAAAAAGCCTTTACAAAATCGGAAAATTCCGCATGATAGGACGGTATAATCACAATTTCATCCCCAAAGGCAAAATAAAAGTCCGTAACCGTGCCGTCCACACAGGCTGTATAGAAATACGCCTTGTCCCTGCCGATTTTTTCAAGAATATCTTTTGCCGAAGCACATTCGCTTACCGTTATTTCTCTTTTCTGCTCTTCAACGACTTCTGCCTTAGCATCCTTCCTGTCCAGCCCGAATTTATCAATCAGGCTGAAAAGCTCAAGCTTTGCAAATTCAGCGGCGGCAAGCTGCCTGTCGCCGTCTGCAACTATATATTCGGAAGCAGAAACTGCTATCGGAGCATCCGTTCTGATTGTGCCGAGTTCAAGGGAAAGATATGCTTTTTCTTTGTCCTGAACAAGCTTATCGTGAACACCCTTTTTTATGTCTATTTCGTCAATATGGCTATAAATATAATCAATATTCTGAAATTTCTGAATCAGATCAAGCGCTGTTTTTGCGCCCACACCTGCAACACCGGGAATGTTATCACTGGAATCGCCCTGAAGTGCTTTTACCTGAATAAGCGCCTGCGGCATAACGCCGTATTCCTGCATAACTGCATTTTCATCATAAATATCGGTTACCGCCTGCCCTGCCTTTGTTCTGGCAAGAAAAACCTGAACACCGCCGTGCGCGAGCTGCAGGGAATCCCTGTCCCCTGTTGCAATAAAGCACTGATCGCCGTTTCTGCGGCATCCGTCAGCAAGTGTGCCGAGAATATCATCGGCTTCCCATCCCTCGCATTCAATTGTCTTATAGCCAAGATAATTTAAAAGCTTTTTTAGCACGGGCATCTGCTGGCGCAGTTCATCGGGCATACCGTGGCGGCCTGCCTTATATTCCGCATACATTTTATGGCGGAAAGTGGGCGCATGAACGTCAAAAGCAACCGCAACCGCATCGGGGCTGCAAAGCTCACAGTTTTTAAGCAGAATATTAAGAAATCCGTAAATCGCATTTGTATAATAGCCGCTTTTGGTTGTAAGAAGCTTTATTCCGTAAAACGCTCTGTTTACAATGCTGTTGCCGTCTATAACAAGTAATCTCATTCCAAAACCTCTGAACTTCAAATAATTATTAGTATTTTACCATATCTTATATAAAAATAAAATACAAATTTAAAAAAAGCCCTGCGGATTTGAAATCCGCAGGGTTAAAATAGATTATGTATTAATCCGTAACGCCCTCAGCACCGTTTTTATCAAACATACAAAGTGCTTCAACCACAATTTCTATGCCAACCTCAATACAGTCTGCGCGAAGATTTTCGGGTGTATCCAGTCGTGTGTGATAATATCTCGGCGGAGCAGGATCCATAGCGGCAAAGCCTGTTGCCGGAATGCCGCGCTGCGTAAAGGAAGCCGCATCGCAGCCTCCGATATAGATGGATTCATATTTAACATCATAGCCGCAGTTTGCACATGCATCGTGCACAAGTTCCTTAACACCCTTATGATGTTTAACCGTGCCCGAAAGATCACGGTCATAAACAGCCATGGTTTCAAGATCGCGGAAAGTATCCAGTGCCACAACAGCGGTGGGAATATCCTTAAGCTCCTGCTCATGTGCCTTCGCATAGGCCTTTGAGCCGCGGAGGCCGGCTTCCTCCGAGCCGGAACAGATCATAACAACTTCTGTGTTTTCAAAACGCACATCTGCTTCTGCCAGTGCCTTAATTGCGGCCATACCCACATAGCAGCCCGAAAGGTTATCGGAGGCACCGGGCACGGATTTTGTCCAGCTCTGGAAGAAAAGGAAAGAAATTTCAAAAGGAATGAAAACGCAGGAAATAACAAAGAATACAATAAACATTGTGTGAAGCTGAGGAATATCCTTCGCTGCGGCTATTCCGCCGTTCATTGCACCGATTACAATACCGATAACGGCAATCGCTGTCTGCACAACAAGCCCCACAACAGCCGGAATTTCAACAAAAAGCTTTGCCTGAAGCCCACCGATAAGATAATTAAGAGTCCATTCAAACTGGGAATCGGAATGACCAATCATAATAATACGCTTCTTAACCTCGCCTGTTGGCTTTCTTGTTGCAATCATATTATGTGATGTCTGCTTCGGGAAAAGAAAATCATCAAACTGCTTATACATAAGAAATTCAAAAACAAGCGGAATAAATGCAAGCACGCAAAGTACTGCTGCCCATAAAGGACTTACAAACCAGTTTACAAAAACACTTGAAACACCGCAGACTACAGTAAACGGAATAAAGCCCATAAAGCCCTGGCGGTGAAGCGTAAATTCTTCAATACGCGTTTCTTCGCAGTAATTCTTCATGTCCTTTTCAAACCACTGCTGCGCACGAAGCTCCTCCGGCGAGCCCGGCTTACGCGGACCGATTTTGTTGCATATCTTTGTTATGCCCTTAACGACATATTCTGTCTGGCGTTTGAAATCAAACTTTTCACTGTATTCTTTTGCTATTTTCATGGGCAAATTCTCCTCAAACATAATGATGGTTTATTGTAACATAACTAAAAAATATTTTCAAGACTGTATTTTTTTATGAAAGATGATGAATAAAAAGGCCCGAAAGCAGTTTTGGCTCAAACCAGGTTGATTTTGGCGGCATAATCTTTCCCGCATCTGCAATCGCAATTAAATCATCTGTTGTGGTGGGATACATTGCAAAAGCAAGCTTCATATCTGTTTTAGCGCGCCTTTCAAGCTCTGTAAGCCCTCTGATTCCGCCGATGAAATCAATTCTGTCATCGTTTTTCGGGTCCAGTATATTCAGAATCGGGGCAAGCAGATTATCCTGAAGAACGGAAACATCAAGCCTTGCCACAGGATCACTCTCATCAATAATAGCTTTTTTGGCCTTAAGTGAATACCATTCCTTATCAAGATACATGCCGAAGGTGTGGCGCGCAACAGGATGATACGGTGCATCCTCTTTTTTTATCTCAAAGTTTTCAAAAACCCTGCTCAGAAATTCATCGCCGGTCATTCCGTTCAGGTCCTTAACCACACGGTTATAATCCATAATCTCAAGCTCATCATCCGGAAAAGCAACGGCCAGAAAGAAATTAAACTCCTCACTTCCCGTATAATCAGGGTTTTCTTCTCTTCTCATCTGCCCTACTCTTACGGCAGAGGCACATCTGTGATGACCGTCTGCTATATAAAGTGCATCCACCTCTTTGAAAAGAGAGGATAAACGGTTAATGACTTCCGAATCATCAACCACCCATACGGTCTGCTGAACTCCGTCAGCCTCAAAATCATAAGCAGGTTCTTTTTCGTTCATCCACAGTGAAACTGCCATATTAATGGCTGAATTCTTTCTGTAAGTAAGAAAAATAGGTCCTGTGTTTGCATTGGTGATATTCACATGATTTATACGGTCCTTCTCCTTTTTGGCAAGCGTTTTTTCGTGCTTCTTTATAACATTATTCATATAATCGTCAATAGATGCACAGCCTGCCAGCCCAACCTGAGCCCTGCCGTTCATAATCTGCCTATAAATATAAAAGCACGGCGTTTCATCCTGAATCATTGCACCTGTATTCTCGAGCGCCTCCAAATTTTCCTTTGCTTTCTGATAAATCTGAGGTGAATACATATCCGTTCCCTGGGGAAAATCAATCTCCGCCCTGTCCACATGAAGAAAGGAAAGGGAATTCCCCTTAACCATCTGCCTTGCTTCCTCACTGCTCATAACATCATACGGCAGCGCAGGAATAAGTGCCTGATTTCTTTTTGCAGGGCGGTATGCCCTGAATGCTCTGAAAATTGCCATAATTATTTATCCTTTCCCTTGTTTTTTTCATAAATGATTCTGAGTCCGTCTATCAGCAGGTTTTCATCCACAATAACATCAAGCCGTGTTGCGCTGGCTATTGCTTTGCCAAGGCCGCCTGTTATTACCACAGTTGCCTTTTCGCCAAGTTCGTTTTCGAATCTGGAAACAAGCCCTTCCAGCATTGCCGCCGTGCCGATAACCGATCCGCATTTCATGGCATCAACCGTGTTTCTGCCGATAATCCGCGAAGGTGCGGAAATATCAATCTGCGGCAGCTGTGCCGTGCCCTGAGAAAGCGAATTTATTGCTGTTTTTATACCGCACATAATTGCGCCGCCGAGATGTGCGCCGTTTTTATCAATAACAGAGGCTGTAGTTGCCGTTCCGAAATCAAAAATGATTGCCGGAAGCGGATATTTATTGATAACTGCAACATCCGTTACAACGATATCCGCACCTGTTTCGGCAGGATTATCAAGCTTTATATTCAGCCCTGTTTTAATTCCCGGCCCAACTACAAGTGCATCAATTCCGCACACAATTTTTATACTTTTCAGAAGCGTTCTTACAAGTGCCGGAACAACGCTGGAAATAATTGCACCGTCTGCTTTAGTAACACCGTTTACTTCAAGAAAGGTTTTTATTTTCATTGAATATTCAATTTCTGTTTCATTTACATTTGTTGAAAGCCTTCCGGTGCACACTGTTTTTTCACCGTCTATTACACCAAGAACAATATTTGTATTTCCTACATCCAGTGCAAGCAGCATTCCTCATTACTCCCCTGCAAAAAAATTTTCCATATTATATTATAATATAAATATTCTGCCTTGTAAACAAAAAAGAAAAGGCAGTTTAAAGCTGCCTTTAACTGAACGCCTGCAAAACTGCTTATCTGAAAAGAATATAGCAGTAAAGCCCGCCCATGCGGTTATATTCCACAGCCTCTGCTATACCTGCCGATATGACAGGCGAGCTGATTACAAGATTTCTTCCGGATAAAGCAATGCCCACATTTCCTGCCCTTTTGGTTGCAAAGCCGAAACGATTTTTGTGAACCTCATTATGAAAATCGTTTACACCCGGTGTTGTTGAGCCGGCAAACACAATCGCAAAACTGGGATCAAAACTGCAGCCTGTTTCAATAACTCTGTCTGTATAAACGCCGTTTCCCGTGTAAAAGCCAACAAAATGCGGCGCATTCCACTGATCGCGCTCCGCAGGCGAGATATGCTTAACCATATCGCCGCTGTGTTCCCGGAATGCATTGTCAACCGTAACATTATCATAGTTGAAATCTTCTCTTTTGGGAATATCTGTGCTTATCCATTTATTAAGCGATAAAAAATCCGTTTTCTGTGCTGAACCCATATTTTCTCCTTTTCAATCTGTTTATTTTATTCCGTCCAGTGTTATAAACGGCAGTTCAAGGCGGTCAAGCTCAAACCATCTGAGTGCGGCAGCATCCCATTTATCAAAGTTTTTCCCCGCATTGCCGTTTATAACAACCGTGCAGGGATTTACATCCGTTATCTGCTTTGAAAGCATCTCAAGCAATGTTCTGAAATCTGCCGAGCCGCAGCTGAACTGCATTACATTTCCTGCCATCGTATAAGAAGCACCGCCGTTTTCCTTTACAGCGGCATCAAAATAAGATTTTGAATATATGCCCGGATTATCGGCCACTGCATTTATAACAGCAGCCTTGGACAGTGCCGTATCCACAGCGGGTTTTTCCTTTACCATGCTTAAAAACATGGCGGTTCCCTGTTCGTCTGCCGTGTCTATAAAAACATTGTTCATGGCCTTTTTCATTTTCTCCTGTGCCAGTCCTATTCCTGCCGCATATGCTTTCATTTCCGCTTTTGTAAACGAACCGTTGTTTACCGAAAGGCCAAGGCTTTTCATAAGTCCTTCAAGCCTTGAATAGATTTCATCATTCATATGTATAAACCTCCGTTTTCTGCAGCTTCAGAAAGCCCGTGCTGCCGCAGGCCGCAGCGCCTGTGCTTTCCGTGCCGAGGAATATGTTGATATATTCCACACCGTCTATTCCGCTGCAATACGCAGCAATTGCAGATTCGCTGTAATTCTGCCCGATTTTTTCGCTGCTGCAAAATTCGGATATTTTTCTTTCAACCGTTTTTTGTATTTCGGAAGGATTATATCCGCTTAATATTTTCACCTCAGCCGTAACGCCGAAAGGCTGTTCTGCTGCTGCCGTAAATTCAAGCTTTGCACCGCACAAAACAGCAAATCCAAGCATATCGGTAACCTGATTTTTCAGCGTGCTGCTTATTATCCCGCTGTCTGTTTTCAGGCACACTTTAAGCACATGGTTTTCCCCTGCACTTACCACCGCATCCGTAACACCGTCTATCGTAAGCAAACTTTCCCTTACGGCAGCTGCCGAAACAGCATTTTTTCTGCTGCTGTAAGAATTCAGTATACGCTCTCTGAGTGCTTCATCGCTTTCCGCATCGCAGCCTCCTGCGAATTTCGTTCTGCTTACTGCGCCGGAAAGATGTGCAGGCGGATTCACTGCTGTAAGCAATATTCCCGAAGCAATATTATATTCACTTCCCGTTTTCAGTGCTTTAACAGGGGCTTCAGCCGAAACAGAATCCGCTGCAATACTTGCTGCAGCCGTTGTTGCAAACTGAATAAAAGGCCGGTCTGAAACGGAAAACACAGTGCCCTTTGGAACGGAAAGCACAGTGCCTGTGCTGTTTTCCGTTCTGCTCAGGATGATTCTTCCTTCTGCATAAGAGGGTTCTTTTCTGCTGATTTTTCTTAACTGTGCATGCCTGTCCAGATATGTACCCGAAGCAGTCTGCGGAAAGCTTTGCCTTATAATAAAATCACCGTAAACACAAACAGAATAAATTTCAGCCGCAACAGCCTTGAATCTTGCTTCAAGGTCAGAAAGATTTTTAACGGCTTCGCCTTTTTCCCTGCAAAAGGCTGTTTTCATTTCGTCAAGTATTTCCATAAAGGTTAAGCTCATCTGCTGACAGACACCCGCCTTTCACAATGATTGATAATAATGGTAAAATCAAAACCATTCTTATTTTCTTTAACGGATTTTATATAAACACCGTTTAATCCGTTCAATGCCTGCCCCGCATACGCAAATGCATAATCTGCACTGCCGAAACAATGCGTGCCGAAATTTTTATCGGGATAAAAATTTCCTCTATGCACAGTTAAAGCAATCAGAATATTCTGAAGCAGCTCATCTGCATGCTCAATCTCCTTAAGGCCTGCTGCATGCTTAACATAATCTCCGTTTAAAATTTCTGCTGTCATAAAACAATTTCTCCTTCGGAGTTCTTAATCTCTCCCTTTAAAGTAACCGCCAGTCCGTTCAGCTCAATATCCCCGTTGTTTTTCAGCGTTATTTTTGCACCGCCTGCCGATGTAATGGAAATTTCTCCTGCCTGAAGCAAATCCTGCTTCATTCTTGTGCCTGCGCCCGCTGCCCCGCCGGTGCTGTTTATAATCAGGATTTCCTCACCGTCAGGCGCATAGGCGGAATAACCGTAAGGCGCATAATTCTGCACCTCTTCACTTTGCACGGTTGAAACGGTTTTAAGCACCGCATTTCCGCCAACGGAAACCGTTCCTTTTTCGGCTGCCGTCTGCTGCACACCGCCGAACCGTCTGCTAAGCCACATAATTAATCAGCTCCCCATCTGTTTTTTTCTTAAGAACAACTGCGGTTTTTTCGCCGTTTTTGCTTTTGCTTTTCACGATTTCGCTGACATAAAATATCTCTGTACCGGAAAACATATCCGCATTGGCCAGAACCCTGTCGTATATATGAAAATCGCAGTCGCCTGCAAGCTCTGCCGAAACGGAATAATATGCCTCAAGCGCAGAATTAATTTTCTGTTCGGCAGTGATTTCCCGCTGCCAGAGCGGAATGGAAGAAAGATTATAGAGCCTTCTTCTTTTTATTCCGTTCTTTTCAGCAAGTGTGCTTTTGAAGTGATACGCATAATTGTCTGCCGAATTGATTTTGTAATCAATATCACTTATCAGTGCACTTCTGTTTATCACATACGAAAGCGAAAGCACTCTGTAATCACACAAATGCTTAACACTGCTGCTTTCCGTGTGAATTTTAAGTTCATTTTCGGGTGTGGCATAAACAGGTGCTTTGCACACTGCCGAAACAAAATTATTTATTGCACCGTAACAGCTTGTTCCCTTCGGCACAAGATAGCTGTGCTCCGAATAAAGCTCCGGCAGGCAGCATTCAAAGCCCAGCTCCCTTGCATTCGTAAACCAAAGCTGCCTTGCGGACGGATTACTGTACTGGCACGGCACCGCTTCATTATCGACAAGCAGAGCCGCACTGCTTCTTGCATAAATAAAACATCTGCCGCCGTTCTGATTCAGCACGGTTTTCTGTTTATCGCAAAATCCGTTAAACACAAGCTTTTTGCGACTGTATGCTTTTACAATACAAATTTCGCAGATGTTTTTTTCAGCTGTAAAACTGAGTCGCAGCCCATCACACACAGCAGCCGCTTCGCTCACCAGCTCATAGAAAAGGATTTTTCCAACCGGCACGACATTCCCGTTTATATCAAAAAGTTCAAAAATCATTTCAGCACCACCTTATCACCGCATCGAACGCTGAACGGATTTTCAAATGCATTCAGACGCATAAGTTCCTCAACAGGCTTCTTACACCTGAAAGCAATATCAAACATATTTTCATTTTCCTGCGCATAGGTAAAACCAAAATCATACAGACTGCTTTTTCCGCTATTTTCCTCTATAAAGGAAACCGTATAGGAAACACAGCTTTTCTTTGCATCATCCGTAAGCACCAGTCCTGAAAGAAAAGCATAAAAACAGCTGCCGTCCGGCAGAAACAGCCAGCCCGGAGCTGCACTGTCGCGCAGAATCCGAAGCTGTTGTGCAAGCGCACGGCGATCATCGCCCCAGAAACTGCCGCTGCAGCAGATTCTTGCCGCATTGTGCGATATATTGCAAACGGCACTGCTGCTGCCGAAAACAGGCTCTTCATGTATATTTTCAGATAATTCCGTTTTGATAAGTGCAGGATTTGCCGGAAATTCAAAGGCTTTAAATTTCAATTTTATCATTTAATTTTCTTCCTCTCCGAGTCCGTTATCAAACCGCTTGGAATCCAGACGGATATATTCGGAAATTTCCCTCATTTCGTCATAATCCTTTTCTTCATTCATCACCGTTACCTCCAAAGAAAATTTCGTTGTGAAAAGTAAATACTGCCCGCATCACATAGCAGCCTGCCGTGCTGTTTGTTTTTATTTCCGAAACACGCACGGAAACAATACGGAAATCGGCAGTATCTCTGCATATTCTGAAAACAAATTTTTCAGGTGTCGCGCTCTCATCGGAAAACGGAACAAAGATATCTGCAAAAACGCTGAAAAAGCCTGTTTTAACATCACCGCCGATGGAAGCATCATCAATATGAATTTCCTGTATTCCGACAGCAATTACTGTGTTTTTCAGCACAGTCGGCTTTACCGTGCGCGGAAAAGCCCTTGTAATCTGAACATCTGCAAAAAAGCGATCATCCAGAAGCCTTCCCAGAAACCCGGCAAGTATATTTTCTGCCTTAACCATTTATTCCTCCCAGATTTTTCTTAAAATTCCCGTAAAATACAGCACTTTGTTTTCAAGCTTAATCGCTTCCTTTTTTCGAAACATATATTTTATGCCGTCAGCATAAAGCTCTGCATTATCGGACAAAGAAAGAATATTGTGATGAAAAGGACCGATATAGGTGTAATAATCGGCGCTTACAACACCGATTTCTGTTTCTTTCAGCTCAAAATCGGATTTATTGTTTTTCCATCTCGGCTGAATAACAGCATAAAACGGCGGCGAAACCCAGTTTCCGTCCTTAAGGAAAACCTTTCGTCCTGTTTTTTCAAGCCCATATTTTACTTTATATGCCCTGTTCATTTTCAAACACCTAAAAAAGCAAAACTGCTGTTTTCTGCATCTGCTTCGGGCTTCAGGAAACCCCTGCAGGCTTCCCTTGCAAAAGCAAGCGCGCTTTCTGCCGTGCCGCGTGCATCCGTTTCCTGCTTAAGGGAAACATCACCTGCCGTAAAAGAAGCAATACCGTCTGCCATTTCAGCCGTGCAGCATATGGCTTTATATGCCAGTGCCGCCGCATACTGAATGATTCTGACATCATTTTCATCCGCATTCTCTGCAATCAGCTCCTGTGTCTGCAGCACTGCAGCAGAAATAAAAGTGCTGTATTTTTCAAGCTCTTTTTCATCAAAACCGCCCATAACGGCAACACTTTTTTTAACAAGCCCGGTATCTGTCATAGCTTCACTTCCTTTCTTTCTGTTCTGAACTGTTATTAATAATTAAGAATTTTGACCGCATCGCTGAAAATGGTTGAAAAACCTGTTATGGTTGTAATAGCCGCACGCTCAAGCTGGCGGTCAATCAGCTTATCAAATTCAGTTAAAACACCGCCTGCCTGCACCTTTTCAAGTGCAGCCCTGTTATCAAGTGCAATAACGGTTTTTTCAGCTTCACCGCTAATCTTAAGCACCTCTGCCCCAAACGGCGTAATCATTTTGCCTGTGCCGTGAAAGCTCTGTCCCGCATAGGAATCCTTAAACTCAGAAACACTGAGCATATCTGCAAGAGCCGAAGACGAAGCAAGAAAAGTGGTTGCATTGTAAGGCGAAAGTGCATCCCACACCTTAACAAGGTCGGAATAATTTACAACCGAACCGGTGCCTGCAATTTCTTCCGGCGCAGAAGTCTTTATAACATCAATTGCATCTTTAAGCTGTGTTCTTGCAATATAAGCGCCGATCTGCTTAAGCGTAACGGTAAACAGATCCAGCTTCTGGAATTTTATCGCTTCGTATGAAGCAACAAGCATTCTGCCTCTTTTCTTAAGCGTTGTAAGCTTTTCCTTTGTTTTGATATTGGTTTCGGGAATAATCTCTCCCTCTGCCACAAGCGCAAGCTCTTTTTCCGCTTCATCGGGCACGCTTTCTATTGCCCTGTAATCAAGCGAATCAATATTTGTGGTGGTTGCGATGATTTTCGGAAGTATGTCCTGCTCCTCCAGCCCCTGCTGAACAGCACGCGAAATATATTCGGGAAAAAGCGCCGCAGAATCCGTTGTTTTAAAAAATTTTGAAACGGTATCGGAGCCTGTGCCCGAAACCTTTATATCAAATCTTTTAAGCTGGCGCTGGTAGGCATCAAGCCCTTCATAATCCGTGCCGATATAGTTTTCAGACGGATCAAGCTCTTCCAGTGAAGCTGTGAAGCCTTTTGATGTGGTGTAAAGTCCTTTTTCAAGTTTAATATTATCAAATGCCATTTCTGTTTCTCCTTAAATTCTGAATTCGTTAAAGCTGTCTTTTGCCTTGCCTTTTGCAGCCAAAAGCTGTGGTGCAGGCATGTTTTCAGCTGCCTGCTGCTTCTGAAAAGCGGCTTTAAAGCTTAAAAGTTCTTTTGTTGTCATAACTGCTGCTACACCGCCGAAAACCTTTAAATCCATCTGCGGCATTGCTTTTGCACAAAGCGAAACAAGTTCTTTGATAATACTCTTCTTATACTCTTCGCCAAGTGCAGCAAGTTCTTCCTTTTCCTCTATGTAGGCACGAATCTCGCCCGCTTCTTTTCTTGTAAGCATAACCGTACTGTCCTGCGTATCAAGAATTTTTTTAATATCTGTCATACAAAAAGTTCCTTTATCCGAACTGAATGATTTTGTAACGCCTGCATCTCTTTGAGCAGGCACGGCAACAAAGCTCCATTCATAAGCATCTGCCGCATTGCTTAATATGCTGAAACAAAGCCTGCCGTCATATTCTTTTCCGTTTATATGGCTGCATTTTCCGCTTTTTCTGCTTTTTCCGCAAACCGAGCAAACAGAACAGCCCATTGCGCAGGAAACGGAAACTTCCTTTTTTATGCCTGCTTCTATATCTGTAATAAACGCTTTGTTCTCGTCGCTTTTTACCATATATGCCTTTGCACGAAGCCTGTAATAATCCTCACCGTCTTCCGTTTTTCTGCCGGGAATGTTTTCCACCCATGTATCAAAAATTCTTGCTGACTGATCTGACGATTTCATGGAATGATCCCGAATCCCCGTCTTTCCGAGAAACAGCACCGCAAGTTCTTTAAGCGCAGGCACGGAAAATTTTTCATAATCCCTGTCTATATCGTTACTGCAAAGCGTAAGGCTGAAAATATAAAGTTCTTCTTCCGAAAAATCTCTTCTTGTATATTTGCGTATCTTTTCATAATCTGCTTTTTCCGGCGTGCAGCATTTTTCTATGTATCCATCCTTCAAGCGTAAACCTCCCCTGAAATTTTTTCTGCCTGGGCATCATACAGGCGGGCCCGTGCAGCCTCTGTTTCATCCTGCATTGTGATGGTATCCCAAACAATTTCTGCATTTTCGGCAATTCCGTTTACTTCAAGATACTTTCTGCCTATTTTTAAGAGCACAGGATCAAGTATTCTTCTGTAAGCCTCCAGCTCGGTTGTAAGTGCATCAGCCTGCTGGGCGCTCATCCGCTCTGTTGTTGACCAGCTGAAGCCGAACATATAAGGCGGAAGCCCTGTTTTCGCAATAATCTGTTCCAGAAGCTGCCTTACGGGCACCTCACTGTCAAGCACGGCACTGTCAGCCCCGATTACCTTAACGGAAACATCACCCACTGCCACAAAATCCTTTACCGTGTCCTTGCTGCTCATCGCATCACGCCAGGCCTCCGCCATCTGCTCTGCCCGTTCCTTGGCACTGCCGTTATCCGCACCATCATTCTGCGGCTTGTATGTAACGGCATATCGCAAATTGCCTGCATGGCTCCAGTTTTCACCGATTGTGTTGTAAACGGTGAGCAGAATATCGGAAATAAACGGCAGACCTCTGAGCAGGCTTGTGCCGAGAATTTTTCCCGGCTCGGGATTTAAAGCGGAAAACAGAATCAGTTCCTGATTGGGAAGCCTTTCGTTTCCGTTATAGAATTCAACATCCAGATGATTGGCTGCTCTTTTAACTTCAAGTGCTTCCAGTTCACCGTTATAAAGTGCATAAAATCCATTGTCATCCGCAATCATTTCGCCCACTGCCGAACCGTATGTAAGCAAATCCGAAAGATAAGCCGAAACAAAGGCATAAATGCCGGTCTGATTTCCGCCCACATTAATACGGTTGAAAAAAGAATTCATTTCATTGTCAAGTCCCGCATTGCCTGTTTCAAAACGAAAACCGCCGCAAAGCCTTATAATTTTGCAGATTGCCGTGTCAATAACCGGCACGCTTTCACGCAGACTGCTGTAAATACGGTTGTTGAAGCTCATCGGAACACAGGTGTTCATCCGCCTGAAAGGGTGGGTTGAATACATACTTGTCTGCACGGCGGCAGCACCAGTTTCTGCTTTGCCTGCCTTTTTACTGCTGTGAAATAAACCCAAAATTTCACATCCTTTCCACTGCAACGGAAAATACATTTTCGCTGCTTCTGCCGTATAATACGGTTGAAACAAAATAACGGATATCATCCATTGCATGATCGTTTTCTTTTCTGGGAGCATCTCTTTTAATACCGTTATCCCACCGGTAAACCGAAAATTCACGGATGGCATCCGTGCAGCAGGGACAAAAGAAGATTTCATTATTTTTCAGTGCCTGGCAAACACGGTTTATTCCCTTAAGCACATCGTTGTCTGCTTTAATAACCCTGTAATCCCCATGGCGTTTTATTACCTCAATAAAGCTTGCGGCAGACGGATCAATCACAACCGCCTCTATTTTTCTTCCGCCTGCCAGCTTCCTCAGGCTTTCATAATATTCCTCATCCGTAAGCTGCATTCCCTTATCCCTGCTGCTGTGATAAAATTCATCTATGCGAAACCAGCCGTCCGCTGCCTTTCCCCACAGCCCGAGGGAAAAGGGATTGACTGTGCCGTAATCACAGGACAAATAAAAAAGAGAAAACTCCCCGCCGCTGCTTTGTTTAATATGCCGCACGCTGTCAAACATCGGATAAACAAGCCCGTCTGCAGCGGCCCATCTGCCGTTTATAAATCTTTCATAAAAAGCACCGCTGTAAAGGCTTTTATATCTGTTTATAACGGCAGGCGAAAGAGACGGATTATCCTCCATTCTGAAATGAAGATACAGCATATTTTTTGCATCCTTTTTTTTAATCCATTCCGTATAAAACCAATGAAACGGATGCTCGGGATTGCAGTTAAACCAGAATTTTGCCTGTTCAAGCGAGCATCTTGCAAGCGCCTGTTCAACAAAGGAACGCGGCATAAGTGCTGCCTCGTCAAAAAGCACGCCGCCGAGGGTCATTCCCTGAATCAGCGAAGCAGAGGATTCATCCCTGCCGCCGAAAACATAAAATCTGTTTCTTACCCCGCACTTTTCAATTTCAATCATATTCCGGCTTATTTTATAATCGCAGCCGAAGCCAAGGGACATCAGAAAAGGAAGAAGCGGTGTTATAACATTTCTTCTGAGTGATGCGATTGTTTTGCCGCAGATGGCAAAGGAGGTATCGCAAAAGTGGTAAAACGCCCAGCTGATAAAGGAAAGACTCATACACAGTGTTTTGCCGGAGCGCACCGCTCCATCGCATATCACACCGTTTTTATCCTTATACGGGCTGGTTTCACACCACCAGGTAAGCACCGCGAGCTGCTTTTTTGAAAACGGAGCAAAGCTATTCATTGCTTTCCCCGCCGGCAGGGCCAAAAGCTCCTTTAGCCCCTTCTTCAAGTGCTTTGTAAAAGCTCAGCGGCTGAACCGGAGCATCATGTTCCGTGTCCCTTAATCTTTCAAGCGCTTTGATTCTGTCAAAAAACTTAATCTCCATCCCGCCGCCCTTTGGCCGCTTGATTTCACTTACGCAGAATAAATCAAGGTCCGGCAGCTTTTCCATAATTTCATTTTCATCCGCAAAAAGAAGAGTAACCGCATCTTTTATTTCCCCAAAGGCAAGGCGCCTTAAACCCTCGCGCACCTCTTCTTTTGCACTTTTCTTTTTTCGTCCCATATGTTCTCCCTGTGCGATTATTTGTGAAGAAAAAACTCTTCATTAATACGGTGAACGGCAGAAAAATATAGTGTAAAACATAAATAAAACCATCTTTTTTTATGAAAATAAAATTTTTTATTCGGTTTCCGGCTATAAAAAAGCAGAAGAAAAAATGTATTTTCCTGCATAATCCTGTAAATTCGGGCAAATTATTTGTTGACTTAATATCCGCGATATTATATAATAAATCAAGGCACGGGGGCTTATCGCATTTCCGAGCCTGTTTTGCTTTTTTTAAAGGCAGAAACCAACAGAATATTAAAAAATTATTAGGAGTATTCATTATGGTTAGAGCAATCGTGGGTGCCAACTGGGGAGACGAGGGAAAAGGTAAAATTACCGATATGTTTGCCGCTGAGGCAGATATTGTTATCCGCTTTCAGGGCGGTGCCAATGCAGGCCACACAATTATTAATGAACACGGCAGATTTGCACTTCATCTTATGCCAAGCGGCGTTTGCAGTGAAAACACCACATGCATCATCGGAAACGGTGTGGCCCTTGACATCAACAAGTTTATACACGAGCTTGAGGATATAAAAAAGGCAGGTCTGAATCCGAAGCTTCTTGTTTCCGAGCGCTGCCAGATTCTTATGCCCTACCATATTCTTCTGGATGAATATGAAGAGGAAAGGCTCGGCAAAGCTGCTTTCGGTTCAACCAAAAGCGGCATAGCTCCGTTTTTCTCGGATAAATATGCAAAAATCGGCATTCAGTTGAATGAACTGTTTGATGAAGAAACCCTGCGGGCTAAAATCAAGAACATCTGCACGCTTAAAAACCTCACTTTAAAATATGTTTATAATAAACCTCTGCTTGATGAGGACGAGCTTTTTGCCGTTTGCATGGATTATAAGGAAAAAATTGCCCCGTTTGTATGCGACACACACACCTTTATTCAGAATGCCATAAAAGACGGAAAGGAAATTCTGCTTGAGGGCCAGCTTGGCACACTTAAGGACCCTGATTTCGGAATTTATCCGATGGTTACCTCCTCCTCCACGCTTGCAGGCTACGGCTGTGTGGGTGCAGGCATTCCCGCAAATCAGATCAAAGATATTGTGGTTGTTACAAAGGCTTATTCCAGTGCAGTCGGTGCAGGTGAATTCGTTTCTGAAATTCTGGATGAAGCGGAAGCACAGGAACTTCGCATTCACGGCGGTGATAAGGGCGAATTCGGTGCCACAACAGGCAGACCGCGCCGTGTGGGCTGGTTTGACTGTGTTGCAACACGTTACGGCGTTGAATGCCAGGGCGCAACCCAGGTAGTTATGACGGCGCTTGACTGTCTGTCCTACCTTGATGAAATAAAAATATGCACAGGCTATGAGCTTGACGGCGAAGTGATTGATTATTTCCCGACAACTCCTTTGCTTAAAAAGTGCAAACCTGTTCTGAAAACCATGAAGGGCTGGCACTGTGATATAAAAGGCATACGGAATTACAATGAGCTTCCGAAGGAAACAAGGGATTATGTTGAATTCATTGAACAGCAGATCGGTTACCCCATTACAATGGTTTCAAACGGCCCCGAAAGAGAAGCTATTATATACAGAAATAATTAAGGAACCGAAAAACCGCAGGAATTTCCCATTCCTGCGGTTTTTTGATTTTTATTCTGTGTTTCTATTGATTTACCCTTTTCTTTACTGTATAATATGTAAGTACAGACGGCTGCACATCGGTACAGCCGTTTTTCTTGTTTTCTTACGGAAAACAAGGCATATTATTATTTTTGGCAGGATGTAAAGAGGAAATGTATAAAACAGGTTTTGACAACAATAAGTATTTAAAAATGCAATCTGAAAGAATTAAGGAGCGTATTTCGGAATTCGGCGGTAAGCTTTATCTTGAATTCGGCGGAAAATTGTTTGACGATTATCATGCTTCGCGTGTGCTTCCCGGCTTTGAGCCGGACAGTAAGCTTCAGATGCTGCTTCAGATTAAAGAACAGGCTGAAATTGTTATCGTAATCAGCACGGAGGATATTGTAAACAGCAAGCTTCGCGGAGATTTGGGAATAACCTATGATGTGGATGTGATTCGCCTGATTGATGCTTTCACGGAAAGAGGACTGTTTGTCGGAAGCGTTGTTTTAACAAAATATGCACCGCATCCCAGAGTAAACGCCTTTGAAGAAAGGCTGAATCGGCTTGGATATCCGGTTTATCACCACTATGTTATAGAGGGCTACCCGTCCAATATTTCACACATTGTGAGCGATGAAGGCTACGGTAAAAATGATTACATAAAAACAAACCGTTCCCTTGTTGTGATTACGGCTCCCGGCCCGGGCAGCGGCAAAATGGCCACCTGTCTTTCCCAGCTTTATCAGGAAAACAAGCGTGGCATTAAAGCAGGCTATGCAAAATTTGAAACCTTTCCGATATGGAATCTGCCGCTGAACCATCCGGTTAATGCGGCTTATGAAGCAGCCACGGCAGATTTGAACGATGTGAATATGATTGATCCGTGGCATCTTGCAGCTTACGGCGAAACCACGGTAAATTACAACAGGGATGTTGAAATCTTCCCTGTTTTAAGAGCAATGTTTGAGGAAATTTACGGCAGCTGCCCCTATAAATCACCAACGGATATGGGCGTTAATATGGCAGGAAACTGCATATTTGATGATAACGCTGTATGCGAAAGCGCAAAGCAGGAAATCATCAGAAGATATTTCACGGCACTGGATTCTGCCGTTAAGGGCTGCGGAAAAAGCAACGAAATCTACAAACTGGAGCTTCTGATGAAGCAGGCTGAAATCAGTGAGAAATCCAGAAAATGCGTGCTGCCTGCAAGAGAAATTGCTGAAAAAACAGCAGAACCTGCTGCAGCAATAGAGCTGAATGACGGCACGGTTATAACGGGGAAAACCTCACCGCTTCTGGGATGTGCATCGGCAATGCTTCTGAATGCGCTCAAACATCTGGCAGAACTTGATGATGAAATTCTGCTTATTGTGCCCGAGGTGATTATGCCGATACAGGAGCTTAAACTCAGGCACCTTGGCAACAAAAATCCAAGGCTGCATACAGACGAGGTGCTTCTTGCTCTTTCCATTTCTGCTGTGGGTGATAAAAACGCTTCACTTGCCATGCAGCAGATATGCAATCTCAGAAACTGCGAAATGCATTCATCCGTTATCCTTTCACCAACAGATGAAAACATCATAAAAAAGCTTGGTATTCGCCTTACCTGCGATCCCAAGAAATAATAATTACAATTTAATAGGAGGGCAAAAAAATGAACAGGAAAACAAAATACATTTTTGTTACAGGCGGCGTTGTAAGCGGACTGGGCAAGGGAATAACAGCGGCATCCCTTGGCAGGCTTCTTAAGGCAAGAGGTTTAAAGGTTACGGCGCAGAAGCTGGATCCGTATCTCAATGTTGATCCGGGCACGATGAACCCTGTGCAACACGGCGAGGTTTTTGTTACGGATGACGGTGCCGAAACAGATCTTGATTTAGGCCATTATGAGCGCTTTATTGACGAATCGCTTTCTCAGAATTCCAATCTTACATCAGGAAGAGTTTTCTGGAAGGTTATAACGGACGAACGAAAGGGCGTTTACGGCGGGAAAACCGTTCAGATTATTCCGCATGTAACAAATGAAATCAAGCGCTTTATTGCAAAAAATCAGGAAAATGAACCTGATGTCTGCTTTGTTGAAATCGGCGGCACAATCGGCGATATTGAAAGCCAGCCGTTTCTGGAAGCAATACGCCAGTTTTCTGTTGAGTACGGCAGAGAAAACTGCCTTTTTATTCATGTTACGCTTGTGCCCTATCTTGCAGCCTCCGATGAGCTGAAATCCAAGCCCACACAGCGCAGTGTAAAAGAGCTGCTTTCCATTGGCATACAGCCCGATATTATCGTATGCCGCACCGAGCACCCTCTTACAGAGGATATTAAAGACAAAATCTCTCTTTTCTGCAATGTAGGCAAGGAATGCGTTATTGAAAACAACAATTGTGATATTCTGTATTCCGTACCAATGATGCTTAAAAACGAAGGGCTGGACGAGGTGGTTGTCAATAAGCTTCACCTTGCCTGCAGCAGCCCCGATTTAACTGACTGGGAGCAAATGCTGAACGCTCTCAGAAACCCGAAGCAAACCGTGAAAATTGCAATGGTGGGCAAATATGTTGAGCTGCACGACAGCTATATTTCCGTAAATGAAGCCCTGAAGCACGGCGGAATTGCAACCCATTCGGCAGTGGATATTCACTGGATAGATTCCGAAACCCTTGAAAATAATGCAGACCCCGATGAAATTCTGGGCACAATGGACGGAATACTTGTTCCCGGCGGCTTCGGCAGCCGAGGAATTGAGGGTAAAATCATTGCCGCAAATTATGCAAGAACACATGACATCCCCTTCCTTGGCATATGCCTTGGAATGCAGATTGCTATTATTGAATTCGCAAGAAATGTGCTTGGTATGAAAAATGCCAATTCCGCTGAAATAAATCCCGAAACAGAGTATCCTGTTATAGACCTGATGCCGGAGCAGAAAACCGTTGAAGAAATGGGTGGCACAATGCGCCTTGGTAAATACCCTTGTGTGCTGAATCCGAAATCAAAAGCATTTGCACTTTATAACGAATCCATGATTTATGAGCGCCACCGCCACCGCTATGAGGTAAACAATGATTACCGCACGGAGCTTGAAAAGGGCGGAATGATTTTTGCAGGCACATCACCTGACAACCGCATTGTTGAAATGATTGAACTTCCCTGCCATCCTTGGTATATTGCCGGGCAGTTTCACCCCGAATTCAAAAGCAGGCCGAATAAGCCGCATCCGCTTTTCAGGGGCTTTGTAACGGCTGCCGCGGAGCATTTAAAAAATAAATAATAGGATTTGATAAGGTTCATAAATGAAAAAACATTCCATAAAGAAAGCATTGTCATCGGTTATTTCCAATGTGATGGCAATGCCGATTTTCGGCTTCTGTAAAAATGCAGTTCGTATTCCGAATAAAAACAAAACACTTGATTTAAGCAATATGAAACTTGTTTTTGAAGATGATTTCAGCGGACCGCTTGACAAAACCGTTTGGCATACCGCATTTGAAAATCCAAAGCGAAGAGGCGGATACTGGGCCGAGGAACAATGTTTTACCGAAAACGGCAATCTGATTATCCGCACAGAATATAAAGAAAACGGCACATATGGTCCGGTCTGGTATACCGGCACCTGCCGTTCAAAAGACTGCCTGGAGTTCAAATACGGCTATTTTGAAATTAGGTGCCAAGTGCCTGCTGCCGAGGCTTATGGAGTGCTTTCTGGCTTCAGTCCGAAACAATGGCGGAAAACAGAAGCACTGCTCGCGGAAAAAACGGCGCAGAAATAGATATTATGGAATCACCGAATTATAATGATCCGTTTATGACTGCAAAAGCTTACCGCAATACTTCCATGCACACCGTTCATACGGACGGTTACGGCAGGCAGCACAAAGCAAAACGCTCCCGGTTTTTCCGACCAGACAGAAATATGTATAACGAATTCAACACTTATGGTGTTTTATGGACAGAAACGGAATACATATTTTATATAAACGGCAAAGAAACCTGGAAAACCCGTTTCGGTGTTTCACAGGTGCCCGAATATCTGTGGCTTTCTGTTGAAATCGCAGGGGAAGCAGACAGTGCAAACCCCGAAAATACAGATAATAAATTCACATGGACAGGCGATATCCGCAACAATCCGAATTATGCCATGCCTGCTGATTTTATTATAGATTATGTTCGGGTTTATCAATAAATATTTTTATGGAGTAAAAATTATGAGCAAAAAAATGGTTATGTTTATTTTGATTCCGATTTTAATATTGATTATTTGCGCAATTGTTCTTTTCCTTGTATTCGGCATGGAAAAAGGCTATTCGGGCACGGTTACGGCAAATGGGTCGCCCCTTGAAAATGTAAGCGTTTCGGATGGCAGAAATGTTGTAAAAACAGATCAAAACGGAAATTTTGTGCTTAAAGGTTACAGAAAAACACATTTTATCACCGTAACTGCTCCTGCCGGCTATCAGACAGAAAATTATTATATTAAAGCAGATAAAACCAAGGCTGATGGGTATGACTTTGATTTACAGACCTCTGATATTTCTGCCGGAGCTTCCCACAGCTTTCTTCAGATTTCAGACACGGAAATCGGTGAAAAAGGTGTTGGCGATTGGATAAATTATCTTAAAGATATTTCGGCAAAGGAAAAACCGGCCTTTTTAATTCACACAGGCGATATCTGCTATAAAGCAGGGCTAAAAAAGCATATTGAAGGAATGAACACGGAAAATATGGGAGTTCCCGTCCGTTATATTATCGGCAATCACGATTATGTAGACGGAAAATACGGCGAAGAGCTTTTTGAAAGCCTGTACGGCCCGGTGTGGTATTCCTTTGAGGTGGGCAATGTGCATTATGTTGTTACACCGTTCCAGACAGGTGCAGACAGAAAATCCTGCTATAATAAAAATGACCGCTGGCGCTGGCTTGAAAATGATCTTGCAAATACTGATTCTGATATGAAAGTGGTAATATTCAATCATAATGTGCCGCCGAATGAAGATTATGTTATTTCATTTGACCGCAAGGAGCTTGATTTGAAGCAGCACAATCTTATTGCATGGGTTTTCGGCCACTATCATTACAATTATATTGAAGAAAACAATGGTGTTCTTGCAATAAGTACTGCCCGCCCTGACTGCGGCGGAATAGATTCCTCTGTAAGTGGTGCAAGAATGATTAATATTTCAGCTGACGGAACTGTTACAACAGATATGACATACTATGATTTCAACGGTGCTGCTCAAACGGTTGAAAATGCTGCGTGGGAAACACAGCTTGAAGATAATATTCTGTTTACCAATACTCTTTCAGACGGTCAATTCGTTTACACAGCAACAACAGACGAGGATTATCCTCGCTCCTGCGCCGTTTATTGCCTTGATGCGGAAAATGGCAGCGTTGTATGGAAGTATGATACTGTAAATTCAGTAAAAAACAATCTCATTCTGAATGAAGAAAGCATTATTGCACAGGATTGTGAGGGAAATGTTTACTGTATAAATGCAAAAAACGGTGAAAAAATCTGGCAGACCTCTGTTAATCTCGGAACCGGGCTCAGCACAAGCAGCGGAATAACGCTTTCAAACGGACTTGTTTATGCAGGCTGTGCCGCAGGAATTACGGCTCTTGATGCTTCAACAGGCAAACCTATCTGGAAAAATATAAGAAATTATGGCGAGGGCTCGCCTGCTGAATTTGTTGTTGCAGACGATAAACTTCTTGTAAGCTCTCATTGGGATGCACTTATTGCCCTTAATAAAAACAAGGGAAAACAGCTTTGGGAAAATAAAGACGGCGATCTCCGCTTCCGCAGTTCAACACCTGCCGTTATTGATGAAAACACGCTGATTGCTGCTGATTCCGGTGCAATTATGCTGATTGATGCCAATACAGGCGAAATTACACATAAGGAAACACTGGAAGGATACAACTTCTCATCAAGCGCACGCCCTGTCATAAACGGCAGCATCGCTTACATTGCCACCGCAAATAAGGGAATTCTTGCGTATGATTTTTCAGCAAAAGAAATCATCTGGCACACTGAAACGGGAAAAGCAATGATTTATACGGCACCCTACACAAACGGCGATGCACAAACAGTTGAACCGACACCCGTGCTCAAAGATAACTGCCTTAGCTTCGGCGCATCTGATGGTATGCTCTATAAAATTTCTGCTGAAACAGGCGAAATTATAAAAACGGAAAACATAGGTGCACCTATGTTTTCCTCCCCTGCAATGATAGGGAATGACATTATCGTTTCGGATTTCAGCGGCAGAGTAATCCGGATAAATAACTTTTAAGTATGAAAAAGGGCAAAACACTGCCTGTAAAATCTGCGCTGATTTATGCCCTTGGCATTTTCGGTGTTCAGATTTTTATAGGTTATATGAACAGCTTTCAGACGGAGTTTTACAACAAAATGTATTCTCCGTTTGACAGTAGCATTTTCTATGCATCGGCAATTATCATTTTTGCCGCCAAGCTGATCAGCTGCTTTTTTGATCCGCTTATCGGCGCCATGATAGACAAAAGCACACTTAATGGCGGAAAAATGCGCCCGTGGGTGCTTCGCAGTGCCTTTCCGCTTGCAATACTGACAACGGTTATTTTCATATACATTCCGTTTGAAAGCTTCGCCAGCGGAAAAATCCTGCTTTACAGCTATATTACCGTTACTACCGTTCTTTGGAATATTGCAATGAGCTTTGCCGATATTCCGTCTCAGGGTATGCTGTCGCTCATATGCACCGATGCTGATGAAAGAAGCTTTGCCGCAAGCCTTTCAAACATTTCAAAAACCATAGCACTTGCCGTACCCGGCGTTTTTGTAACCGTTGTTATGACAGCACTTTCTATAATAAAAGGCAGCGGAAATTATGAAGACAGAGAATATTATTTTATAACAGCACTGTTATTCTTTATGATTGGCATTTCCTGTATTCTGCTTATGTACAGAAAAAACACCGAAACCGTGCAAAGTGCAGAATCCTCAGAAACGGTTTCAATAAAAGAAATGTTTGCGGAACTGAAAAACAATAAAATGATTTTAATTGTTTTTCTGATCAATCTGATTGGCTTCGCCCGTTCAATGGGGCTGATTGTATGTGCACAGGCAAACGGTGCTTTAATCGGAAAAATAAACCTTTTTTCCTTTCAAATGGACACAACGGCAGACGCAACCTGGCTTCCCGGACTGTTCGGTGCCGTTTCGGGCTTTATCGGAATCTGCATCGTTCCGCTGATAAACAAACGGCTTGGCGAAAAGAAAACCTATATTGCTTTTTCCGCCGCCACCTTTGTTTTCAATACGGCCGTATGCATTTTTTACTGGCTTCTTCCCGAAGGCTGTGCCCTTCGCTACGGAAATCCGGCATTATATATGATTATGGCATTTCAGTTTGTTATCGGTTTTCTTACAGCGGCAAACACCTATATTCCGCTTGTAATGACAGCCGATATCGTGGATTACCGCCTTTTTAAAACAGGAGAACATAAAGAAGGCGTAAATTACGCAATTCTCAGCCTTTCCATAAAGCTGAGCAACGCACTGTGCGTGGCTGTGGGGCTGATTATCATTGCCGCCTCAGGCTATACGCAGGTGATTTATGAAACAGGAAGCATTCCTTCAAAAATGCAGAATATCGTAATGCTTGCCTATATCGGAATTGTGGGCATTTCCGCTTTGTGCAGTGCAGTTCCCATGCTGTTTTACAAAATCAATTTCAGAATAAAAGAGCAGATGCGCCGAAAGGCAAATTAAAATATAAATCCTGATAAAGCTTAAAGGGCAGGGAAAATTCCCTGCCCTGATTATTTATTGATTTCACTTATATTGGTTCTGCCAAGAATATAGTCCGTTGAAACATTATATAAATCAGCAAGCTTCAATAAATGCTCAATCGGAATATTCTGAAAGCCTCTTTTATATCTTAGAATACACTGTTCGCTGTATTCCAAGGAATTTTTGCAATATCGAATGGCTTCATATCTCTGTCTGCCCGCAAATCACGCAGCCTCTGAAAATACAAATCTATCATTCCCTATAACTTATAAGTACTATTGACTTTATCATACTTATGTGCTAAACTATTCTTCATAGAGCTTATAAGTATTATGAAAGTGCAAAATCCATTGCTTCGTAGCCAAATATTTTATTTAAGGGGAGTCTTTTATGAAAAAAGTAAAATCATTAAGCCTGCTTCTGCTCTGCATAAGCCTGATTGCCGTTATGTTTGCAGGCTGCTCAAAAATTTCATTTGAAGGCAAATGGGTAACCACGGTTAATCTTCAGTCCATGATAGATGAAATGGATATGTCAAAGGATGCCGATATGGGCCAATATTATGAAAAATTCACTGATGAGTTTAAAATTGATGTTTTCTACACCTTCAGCAAGGACAATAAATTCACAACATCTATTGATGAAGAAAAGTTCAATAAGGATATGGAGGCGCTCAGCGATAGATATGCCGATTACTTCATTGAAGGAATGTATAAATATGCTGAGGCACAGGGCATGAGCAAATCCGAATTTGACAGCTATTATGAAAAAGAAAACGGCGCTCCGATTCGCGAAGATTTCCTTAAAGAAGTAAGCTTAAGTACGGATTTTGAAGAAATAGGAAAAGCCTTTATAAACAGCACACCGCAGAATCTTATTATTGAAAAAGACAGATTCTATATCACAGATGATAAGGGCATTAAAACCGGCTATGAAACCTTTACCTATGAAAATGATACGCTTACCATTCATAACCAGTTTGATATGACGGATACACCTGTTGAAGATGAAAATTTGATTTATCCGATGGTATTAACAAAGGTAGAATAAAATAAAACAAATACAAAAACAGCGTGCAGCAAAAGCTGCACGCTTAAATTATGCCCGGAAAATAAAACCGAACTTAAAATTTTACAAAAAACTTATTGCATCATTATTTTAAAGACGATTTTTCTTACCTGTGCATCCTTTTCGGCACTCAGCCCGGGAAGATGCGCATCTTCGGGATAAAGCAGCAGAAAGGTTCCTTTGGTAAGCGTAAAATCAAAAAGCGCATCACCCTCATAAAAGGCAATATCCCCACCCTTTGAATATTCCTCCCGAACCATATCCACCGAAGAAAGCTTTGCCCAGCGTATTTTCTCAATGCCGCTTGCAATATACTGCAAATCAATATATTTTCTGTGCGCTTCAAACATCATTTCAGACGTCTGCGGCTTTGTGCGGTAAGACTGTATCATTGCAAAAACACGCCTGCCGTCTATTTCATAAGTGCCGTCTTCTTTTCCGTTTTTAATGAAATCCTTCATAAAGACCTCCACCTTTTTCAATGCCGGAATTTCATCAAAATAATCGGATATATTATCCATTTTATCAAAAATCATAATAACAATTCCCACACAGCGGATAAATCTCTATTCCACTGCCTTAAGTGATTCCGCCATCGGAATTCTGTCTATCTGCCGCTTCATAAACTGATTAACAAACACAGCAAATAAAATTGTGCAGATCAGCGCAATTCCGAAGCTGAGCGGTTCAATATGCAGATTGAATGAAATCCGGTCTATCACAATCAGCTTCATAACCGTGTTATGGAAAACAATTCCCAGCGGAAGCCCGATTATGCTTGAAATAACCGAAAGCACCAGATTTTCACGAAGCACATAGCTGTTCTGCTCTTTGGGATAAAATCCAAGCACCTGAACGGTGGCTATTTCTCTTCTGCGCTCAGCAATATTAATATTTGTAAGATTGAAAATAACAACAAATTCAAGCAGTCCCGAGAAAACAACAATCAGCCAGATGATATAATTCAGGCTGCCAAGCGCCATATCAACGGAATTTCTTGTTGCCGAAAGCTGTTTTACCCCGTTTACACCCTGAATATCCATAAGCTTTTCGGAAAAAGCATCGCTTTCGTCAGCAACATGAACAAGAGCTGTGTTTTCCTGCCACTTTTCAAAGGCAGACGGCTGATTCTGCGCATTTGCAATTATGAAGTTATCAATATAATTATCAAAAATTCCGCTAACCGTTACAAGAAACGCCTTGTTGTCGCTGTTCTTTATCTGAAGCTCAGAGCCAACACTCAACCCCATTTTATCGGCAATACCCTTGCTGATAATAACCGGCTTGGAAAAGGAGTCAGCCTGCGGAAAAGCAATATCTGTTTTCCCGTTTTTAAAGCTCCAGAAATCAGAAATTCTGCTTATATCATCAAAACTGTAATAATTAACCGCACCCAATGTATCGGCCTCTTCTGCCGAAAGCTCAACACGAAGCACCTGGCAGGTGATATAATCCTTTATCTCTTCTGTACCGTTCAGCTGTTCAAGCGCTTCAGAATCGCTGAAGGAAACTTCCGTCTGATATTTCTGAATATTATCATACTGAAGCGATGCAATATTCACCATGGAATCACGCACACCAAATGCCGTAAGCACAAGCCCGGCACAACAGCTTACACCAATCAGCATCATAAACAGCCTTTTCTTGTAGCGAAACATATTACGAAGTGTTACTTTTTTCAGGAAAGAAAGCTTTTTCCAGAAAAAGGTTACTCTTTCAAGAAGAATTCTTCTTCCGCTTGCCGCAGGAAGCGGGCGTATCAGGTTGGCAGGGTTGCTGTATAGCTCTCTAAAACAGGAAAACAGTACGCTTCCCAGAATACCAAGCATCGCCACGGCAAAGGTAAGCACGGCAAGATATGGATTAAACACATATTTTACAGGTGCAAAATCATAAAGCGAGCTGTAAGCAAACCAGAAAATTTTGGGAATTCCGAAAGTGCCTATAAAATAGCCTGCTGCCCATCCGATAACCGTAGCTGTTCCGGCATAAAGCAGATACTTTCCTGAAATTACACCGTTAGAATTGCCCATTGCCTTCAGAACGCCTATCTGTGTGCGTTCCTCATCCACCATTCTTGTCATTGTGGTAATGCACACAAGCATGGCAATCACAATAAAAAATATCGGCAGAATATTTGCAATTCCGCTTATTATTGAAGTATCGCTTTCAAAGCTGAGATAGCCAAGATTTGTATCCCTTGTGAGAATATAGGTTGCCGGATTCTCAAAATCCATCTTATTTCTGAGCTCTTCCTCAAGCGCAGCGGAATCAATACCGTAAAGCGATGCAAGCAGTGCCAGATCCTCCTTACTTACCCCAAGCTCCTTATAAGCACGGTTTTCAACCGCTTTCTGAAAGGTATCCCCAATTTCAGATTTCGTTTTTCTGATAAGACTGTCATAATCTTCGCTGTATGCTGCGATTGTTTCACGAAGGGTAATATAAAGCTCCGTAAAATACTCACCTGTGAAATTTTCAGGCTGAATATAAATAAAACCCTCCAGCGAACCGCTTCCTATTTTAGCAGTTCCTCTGTTATTTCCAAGATAAAGCGGTGAACTGGCAGTTCCCACGATTGTATATTCCTTTGTTTTAACGGCATTTACCGTGTCATCTGTGTTTTCGTTTGAAAGCTGAATGGTTTTTCCGATACTGTCCTCCCCGAACAGCCTTGCATCCACAAGGCATTCGTTTTCCGCACCCGGCAGTTTTCCCGAAACAAGTGCCGGAAGATTGATATACTTCGGCATGGCTATCATTTTATATGCTGCTGTTTTCCCGTCATAGCTTATAAGCGCATCAAGGCTTTTTCCGCCTTCTGCATTTTCAACGGAGGACAAACCCTTAAACTCTTTTTCATCATCCCCTGTAAATCCGATTGTGGAAAGCAGTCTGTAATCATAAAAATTATGCTCTGCAAGGTAATCGCTGCAGGTTTCGGCCATTGCTGTTTTTGTTATTTTAAGGCCGGAAAAAAAGCCGACACTTAAGGTAACAATCAGAAGCAGCGCCGCAAATCTGCCGAAAGAGGAGCGAATACTGCGCCGCGTTAATTTTAATACTGAAAAATTCATCGGCATCACCACTCTATTTCATCAATCGGAACAATTCTGCTGTTTTTCTTATTGGATTCTATTTTTCCGCTCTTGATGCGGATAATTCTGTCCGCCATCGGCGCTATCGCCTGATTATGCGTAATAATAACAACCGTTGTTCCCTGCTCCCTGCTTAAATCATAAAGCATTTTCAGCACAGCCTTACCCGTAACATAGTCAAGCGCACCCGTAGGTTCATCACAAAGAAGCAAGCGCGGATTTTTTGCAAGCGCCCTTGCGATTGCAACACGCTGCTGCTCACCGCCCGAGAGCTCTGCCGGAAATTTATCCGCATGCGCTGTTAAATCCACCATTTCCAGCGCTTTCTTTGCCTCAATAGGCTCCTTGCAAAGCTGCGCAGCTATTTCAACATTTTCAAGTGCAGTCAGATTCGGAATCAAATTGTAAAACTGAAAAACAAAGCCCACATTGAAACGGCGGTATTCTATAAGTTCACGCTTCTTGAGAGAGGAAACATCAATGCCGTTAAACTTGATTTTTCCTGCCGAAACCGTATCCATTCCGCCAAGAAGATTAAGTAGCGTGGTTTTACCTGCACCGGATTCACCAAGAATAATGCAGAATTCACCCTTGTTAATTTCAAAGCTTGCATCTGAAAGCGCATAGGTTTTTGCATTTCCGCTGCCATAGCTTTTTGAAACGCCCTGAAACTGAATATAGTTTTTAGAAGCCATTTTATACTTCCTCCTGCCACAAAACGGTATTACAGGCGAAATAAAATTCCGCCTGTATAAATCGTAAATAAATTATTTTATAATATCCGATGCTTCAATAAACACACCGTCTGCCTTATCACCAAGGGTTACCGTAACGGTATCACCGGTGTTTACAAGAAGCACATCCATACATTCGGCAACTGAAATATAATAATATTTGCCGTCTATTTCCAGATAATAATATGTGTTTCCGTTATTAACAGAGGTTTTGATTGAAGCAACCGTGCCTTTAACGGTTTTGCCATCCGTCTGTGCAGGCTCGCTCGGCTGCTGCGGATTATTGTCGTCAACAATATAATCATCCAGATCAACATCATTTCCGATCATGCCCTTATCCTGAAGTGCATAAATATAATTTTCAACAGCTGCATTCAGCGCCTGCGCATCACTCTTATTTGTATTGTCAAGCAGGCCGGTGCCTACGATTGTTTTATCCTCAAGATTAACAAGTGCATAGCCCTTAACGGTGTTGCTGCTTCCGTAAAGGCCCATAAAATAAGTTGGCTGGCCTTCAATGTCAAGCAGAATCGGGAAAATTGCCCTGTATCCATAGTTCTGAACCGCATCCTGTGCAGACTGCTGTGCAGCATTTTCCATGGCACCGCCGTTTTGATAATATCTTGTTTCCTTGGTTCTCTGGTTACAGAGAATAAAGCCGAAGTTGGAGGAATCCGCCTCGGAAGAGGTTACACCTGTGTAAACCCATACATCATCGTCAAGCGCAATGCTGCCTGAGCCTGCAGAAGCAAGATTTACATCATTCTGGAAAATAATTGAGTTCCAGAATCCGTTCTGAAGCTTGCCGTAATAATTGTACTGTTCCAGCACAAGCCTTTCACTGTAAACCACATCAATCCACTGAAGCTCTGTATTTGTGCGCACCTCTTCAATATCATAATAGCTGCTCTCGCCTGTAAGCGCATCTGTGATAATTGCGCCCTTCACATCCGTACCGCCGAACAAACCGATTGTTTTATCCAGTACCGGTGTAATCCAGTATGGTCTGCCGTCATCGTTTATTTCAAAATTAGGTGTATCCAGCAACGCTGTGGGATACTGAAAACGGATGTGGCGGATAAGCTTTTCATTGAAAAGCTCGGTCGGGCTGTATTTAATGCCTTCGCCAAACTGCTCCTTGCAGTTTACAACGGTTACCTTCTGCGTTACAAGATCAATAATCATATAAGCAGGCAGACCTTCTTTTGTGTTATTGAACCACTTGAACACATCCGCATATTCCAGATATGCCACTCTTACGGGATTGCCCTTATAGTTTATCATTGTGGTCGTATTTGAAACAACATACTGGCTTTTGTATTCCGACAGAGAGCCAAGCTGCTGGTCCGCAAGCGTAAGTGCTCTGGACTGATCTATACGCGGAACACTGTCATAACTGATGGATTTGAAATCCTCACTGAATTTGCTTTCCGTAACAGGCATCAGCTTACTGTAGGAACCGGCACGGAAAATCGTTGCGCCGCAAACCCAGCCGATTGCCATAATCACAACAATAACTGCCACTATGATAATCGGAATAACGGATTTCTTCTTAACATATTCCTTGCGTTCAAGCAGCTTGTTTGCGCGGCATGCAAAAGAAAATGCCGCCATAAAAACAACAATAAGCGTAATAATGAAAACATACATCTGTGTGTCTTTAAAATTAAATGCCGGAAGCATCATATAATAAATCACACCGCCTGCAACAGCTGTTACAACAGCAGAGATAAGCAGTCTGAGCCACACCCTGTCAGGCTTCACCACTGCCTGCACCTCTTTTGCCTTCGGCCATTTTATTCTTTCCTTGAAGCCGTTGATTACCTCATCGGCATCGTAATCCATATTCGGAAACTGTTCACTCATATTTTTTCTCCGTTCCCGGCTGAAGCAAAGGGCTGTTTTCCCTTATACATTTCAGCCTTAATGTAAATCGTATTCTAATAATAGCATATTATAATATTTTAATCAATAACGAATATATGAACAATATATTTTATCGGTAAAAGATGTTGTTATTTTGTTTTTTATATGTTACAATACGGATTATTAAAGGAGGAATTACTCTATGAGATGCAAAAACTGCGGTTCTCAAAATGAGGACGGAAGATATATATGCCAGAACTGCGGATCACCGCTTTATGATGAAGCAGAAGATCTGCCCGAAAATGAGCAGTACGATGAGGATTATGACGATTATGATGATGAATATGACAGGAAAAACACAAAAAAAAGCATCATCATTATCGTTGTTCTTGCAGTGGTTCTGATTACAATTATTGCCGGCATCGTTTTTGCTGTTTCCCATTTCGGAGCAGGTGAAAACGAAACTGAAAACCAGAGCAGCATCAGCACAAGCGAAAATATAACGCAAAGCATCGGACAAACACAGAAGATGACGGAAAAAACAACAGAATCCACCACACAAACCACCACAACCATTACCACCACAGAAACCACCACTAAAAAAACCACAACAACCACAGAAGCAAAATTCCGTGTTTCTGTTGATATAGACGGCAACGGTTCTGTTTCGGGAGACGGCGAATATGCTGCCGGAAAACGGGTCTCTTTGGTTGCAACCGCAGATGCAGGTGCGCAGTTTATCGGCTGGTATGATAACGGCACACTGGTTGCATCAGGAAATAAATATTCCTTTACCGTGAATGCAAACCGTAACTTAACAGCAGTATTTCAGAAAACAGCAGAGGTTGAAACAAGCAATGAACAGCAGACACAACCGCAGCAGTAAGGGAGAAATTGCAGAAGAGCTTTTCAGAAACGGCTATAACTGTGCGCAGGCAGTTGCTGTGGCATTCTGCGAAGAAATAAATATGGATGAAAAAACAGCTGCAAGGCTTTCCATCGGCTTCGGCGGCGGGCTCGGCAGACTTCGTGAGGTATGCGGCACGGTTTCGGGAATGGCATTTGTAATTTCCGCCATATACGGCGACGACGGCAGGGAAGCTGTTTATAAGAAAATACAGGCTGTTGCCAAAAAATTTGAAGAAGAAAACAAATCCATCGTATGCCGTGAACTGCTTGGGTTAAGCAGAAACACACCGGCTAATCCCGTGCCTGAAGCAAGAACACAGGAATATTATAAAAAGCGCCCCTGCCCGATGCTTGTGCATATGGCTGCCGATATTCTGGATGATTTTCTGAAAGCCGAAAGCAATAAATCCTAAACATACAAAAACAGGGCAGATAGATTTTTGCTCTGTTTTTAGAAAAAATGCTTGCATTTTGCAAAGCAATGTGTTATAGTATTTGAGCGTAAAGAGCAAATTCAATATGCGCCGGTAGCTCAGTTGGATAGAGTGTTTGGCTACGAACCAGTGTGTCATTTTTGCATACGGTGTATATTTTCAATTTAATATGGTGTTACGCGCCGGTAGCTCAGTTGGATAGAGTGTTT
>CAJUDJ010000015.1 GCA_910584985.1 uncultured Eubacterium sp.
CATTACAAAAAACTTCGTTATCGTACCTACACATTAGCTGATGGTTCCTGTTTTTTCAAAAGATAATAATCATTTATTTATTTCCTGAAACGGCGGCCTTACGGAATCAATATACTGTTCCAGCAAATCCGCATTTTTCATCGTTGTTTTGAAACCGAGAACAGTTTTTCCGTGTGCGGTGTAGGTTATGATTTCAGGAGGGCTTGGCGGTGCGACTTTTTTGCCTATAAGACCACCGATTATGCCGCCTAAAGCACCGCCGATTATACCGCCCCACGCAGCTCCTGCCGCATCGGCACCGATTTGACTTTTATCGGCACTACGGCATTTCTGCGTAATTTCATAGGGATTTATTTCTTTTTTTGTTCTGAATTTCGCATAATAAGTTATGGTTTCGTTTTTAACTGTTATTTTAGGTCGAATTCCGTCATAAATTACAAAAACACCTAATAGTACCAATAAAAATGATATTAAAACAAAAATAAAAGGTATTTCATTTGAATCATTAATATGCAAGATAACCATAAGAATAAAAAGCGGTATAAATAATATGATATCTATAATTCCGACAATAAGATCTCCGTATTTTTTCCTTACTGTAAAATCCGTAATCATACTTTTCTCCTATTTTGTCAAAAATACAATGATCGCAACAGCAGCGGCAATGCCGATCAGCCCTGCAAGCACCTTGATTGCTCTGTGCACAGCATCGTAAACATTTGTGGGCATAATCTGGAAAATGGCAAAGCGCAGCTTTTCCCGAACCTTAGTGCCGATTAAGTTCCTGTATCTTAAATCATATGTATCCAGGCTGCCGTCTTTATGCAGGTTAATCATTCTTACACCGCGGTCCAGCCCCGGGCCGTAAACATGAAAGCCTGCCCCCTGAGTGTAGCCCAGATCAACACCATTTACTTTTCCGTTAAAGGAATTGATATGGTCATGTCCGAAGTAAATGCCTTTAACATCGCCCTTTTCCGTCATTGCTTCAAATTCTCCGCTGTTTTCCATCGGGTCGGCAGGGGATTCCTTCATAAAGCCTTCGGAGTTTACTTTGTCCTTATTCAGCACATACCATTTTCCTGCGTGGTTTCTGAAGCCCTGAACAGCACCCTTTGTTCCTTTTTTTACCTCATTTATCAGTTCAAAAACCTCAGGCACGGGAATATGCTGAATGACTACGGATGGAATAACTCCGCCGTTTTCCGCTTCATATTTATCCCTTGTGGTTTTATACCATTCAATCTGATTTTCATGCACATTGTCATATCTGCCGCCTGAAAGGCTTGTGTTGCTGTCTATCAGATAAAGCAGGTATTTGATTTCTTCCTCTTCGCAGATTTCAAGAACATGGTTTGCGCAGCCGTCTATGCCGTCTGTATCCTCGCCGACAAAGCCGTCCATTTTTTTATAAATTTCAAACTGCTCCTTGTTTGAAACACCCACCTGCCTGTCATGGTTTCCGAAGCAGATTGTAAAGGGAATGTTCCTTTGTGTAACCGGAGCGGTAATCGCTCTTAAGGCACTTTCAATCTTTTCCTTATTTCCTCTGAAATTCGTATATCCCCAAATCTGATCGCCCGAATAAACAACAAGATCGGGTTTTTCTTTATCAAGCGCAGCCTGAATCAGATTTATAGTATCCGGGCTTACTTTTGCACCGTCCTGCACATCGGCAATCTGCATAATTTTAAAGGTTTTATTTTTAAATGTTAAACGCATGTAAACACCGCCTGACTTGTATTTTATTATTATATTGTAATTATAGCACAACCGCGTCTGTGTTTACAAGAGTCGCAGAAATGAAAAACGCATACTCAGAGGAGCATGCGTTTTTTGTTTATACATAATATGGATTTGGCTTGCAGAGAATAGAGATAAGGTCAATCAGTACACCGATTCCGAATAATCCGCAGGTTAAAATATAAAGTATACCAAGTCCGGCTTTGCCTTCATAGAATTTATGTGCGCCAAGAAAGCCAAGGAAAAAGCAAAGCAGAAACGCTGTCCATTTATTTCTGGCTCTGCCTGCTCCGGCAACAACGGTATTGGTGTTTGTGTTGATATTGTCATTATTGATTACAATGTTCGGTTGAGCAGATGCTTGCTTAACTTCTTCAACCTGTCTGCCGCATGCCGTGCATAAAACCGCATCTTCAGGGATTTTTGCGCCGCAGTGCTTACAGAATTTTGTTTTTATATTTTGTTCTTCCATAATGAATCTCCTTTTTTCCTTTTTCTACATGATATCACAAAATGAGATAATTGTCAATATCTCATAAAGAGATAAATTAAAATGGAAACAGAGGTGATGGCTGTGCGTTTAAGAGATTTAAGAGAAGATAACGATTATACGCAGGCTTTTGTTGCCGATTATCTTTGCATAAAGCAAAACACCTATTCCCAGTATGAAAACGAATTGCGTCAGATACCCATCGGCTCGCTTATAAAGCTGTCCGTTCTTTATAATACCTCCATAGATTACATTGTGGGAATTACGGATAATCCTGAAAAATATAAATAAGCCTGTAAAAAATTCCCCGGAATACAGCTGTATTCCGGGGATATTTACTGTTCTGTCGTTAAATCGGCAGTATTTTTTTCTTTTCAAAAAATTTAAAGGCAGATAAGGCAATCAAAAAGAAGAGCATGCCGAGAATTGCACCAAGCGATATATCCGTAAGGAAGTGTGCCCCTCTTACCATTCTTGTAAACCCAAGCACGGTTATGTAAATAAAGGATAAAAGACAGGCGGATACAGTGAATTTTTTCAATCTGCTGAAGAAACTGCACAGAAGCGGCAAAAGCAGGGAAAATGTGCCGCTCAGTACATGGCCGCTCGGGCAGCTTTCGCCGCCGATTTTTAAGCCGTTCAGTATTGCACCGCCGTTTCCTTTCTGATACCATTGCGTAAACAGAGAAAAATCCGAAGTGCTTAAAAGTGAATTTGTTACTGCGGCATCCTTTGCATTTTCAATGCCGTTGGAAAAAGCAACCATTTCGCGGAAACGAACCCTGTTTACCGTGCCCTTTATCAAAGGCAGAAAACAATACAGAATGCCAATCAGAATGCCTGCAAGTGCAAGCGGTTCAAGTTTTTTTAAAATTCTCTTAGGGATTCCGGAGCACAGGGCAATCGAAAGAACGGCTGCCGCTGCTGAAAGGGCATACCATATCGGTTTGCTCAGTTCAACATAATATTTGCCCACATTTCGGATAAGCTTATCCCAGCCCAGTACACAAAGCACAAAAAAGCCGATGATTTCAACAGCATTAACAAGAAAATTCAGAAGTCTGTATGCCTTTGTTTCAAGTGCATTTTTACTTAAAACGGGAATAAATGGAAGCAGTCTGTGCAGAATTTCAAAGCATTCTGCAAGGCTGTGCCTTGTCAGCAAAAGCACTGCTGCAGCAGGCGCCCACATGGCAAATCTCGGCACTTCTCCCCATATTTCAAAAAATTCGGCAAACGAATTTTCAGGATTAAACACGGCCTTGTTTATTTCCGGATCATAAAAGCTGCCAATGGCAACCAGAACCGAAAAAAACAACAGATAAAAGCAGATAAAAAACAGATAAATTCTGTTTTGTTTTGTTTTCATACAGATTCCTCCTTATATCAGTATAGTATCATATTCCGTGTTATTTTTCCATGTTTTAATTTGACAGCTTGCTAAATTTTGTTAAGTGTAGTAATATGAATATGTAAGCGGAGGTGGCTTTTATGGCACAGATAGGTGTTTTAACAAAAAAGAAGAAAACAGGTTATGCATTCGGCATATTTACCGAATCGCTGATTTATAATATGTTTTACACATATTATTTAACATTTCTGAATGAAATTGTGGGTATTCAGCCGAAATACAGTTCCATTATTATTTTTATCTCTATTGCATGGGATGCCGTAACAGACCCAATGATCGGCAATTATAGCGACAGGGCAGGTGTGGACAAAAGGAAGGTTATGAAAAAATCCTTGCTGCCACTCGGAATATGCTTTATTGTGGCATGGACGAATATCGGTGCTGCTCTTGATTCACAGCTGCTGAAAATACTGCTTTACACAGTTATTTCCATGGCACTGTGGGTGTTCTATACCATGTATACCATTCCCTATTATGCCGTTGTTGCCGAAATTACCGAGGATTATGATGAAAGAACACAGATCCGTTCCTTTTCTTCTCTTCTGAATGCCGCTGCAGTGGGTCTTGGAAATATTCTGCCTGCGCTTGTGCCCACGGTTGCAGTGCTGCTTACGGAAAAATACGAAAGCAATTCCTATGCGGTTATTGCCGCCTTTATCAGTATTGCAGCAATTGCACTGGGCGTGGTGTGCTGCAAATCTCTTAACGGTGTTTACAGCCCGAAAGAAACACTTCCGAATCAGACAGTGCAGAAAATCACATTAAAAAATACGATGAAAGCCTTTGGTGAAATTATCAGCCTGAAGCCTGCAAAGTTTTTCCTGCTTTTTGTTTTCTTTTTCCTTGCGGCTTCCTCCATGATTCAGGCAAACCTTACCTATATGGTAATAGACTGTATCGGTATGGATTATGACACGGGAATTGTGTTTGTGATTCTCTCGCTTGTCGGCTCTATGGCCGTGGTTGTGCCAATTGTTGAAAAGGTTGCCAAGGTTAAGGATCGGCGTTTTGCCGCTGTGCTGTTTCTTTCCGTTGCACTTGCAGGGGAGATTGTTCTGAAAGTTGTTGGCCTTGATTTTGAAATCGGCGGTTTTAAAATAATGTGCATTCTTGCACCGGCTGTTCTGGGCCTTGGCGTGGGCACTTTCTGGACTTTGTTTTATTCCATGGGCTATGATCTTGTTGAGCTTGATGAATTTAAAACAGGCGAAAGAAGGGAATCAACGATTACAGCTCTTCCGCAGCTTGTTCAGAAATTCGGTTCGGCATTCGGTATTCTTATGGCAGGACAGCTGCTTTCCTTTTACGGTTATGATTCCTCTGCAGATGTTGCGGGCAAGGAAGCATTGTTTACTGTTGTAACCGACCCGAAGATTATAAACGGAATGGAAAATATTTCAACGGTTATCCCTGCCGTGCTGCTGTTTATTTCGGTGCTATGTGCCATCTGTTATCCGATGACACGCGGCAGAGTAAATGCGCTGATGGCTCAGCTTAAGAAAAAACGCAATCACGAAGAATATACAACAGAAGGTTTTGAAAAGCTTCTTTAATGCATTTTTAATCCCCGAATGTAATACATTTGGGGATTTTTGTTTTGTGCAACCGTAAATTTACATTTTGAATACCGATTTTTGATTGTGAATTTATGTGATATTATGTTATGATAAGCTTGACAGGGGGTGCGAAATATGAAATTCGATGACAATTTAAGACGGCTTCGCAAGGAAAAAGAATATTCACAGGAATATCTTGCAGCAAAGTTGGATGTTACAAGGCAGACGATTTCAAAATGGGAAAACGGAACGGCAATGCCGGATTTAAAAAAGCTGGTGGAGCTGGCAGAGCTTTTCGGAGTTACCATGGATGCTTTGCTCGGGCTTTCGGAATACAGCTCTGACAAAGCCGAAGCATTCCGTGAAGAAGACAGAAAGAACGCCAACGATTATACCAATCAGCTTATTGAGAGAATCAACGAAAGCAGCTTTTTTCCGAAATACAGGCGGCTTAAAACAGCATTGGTTCTTGTTAGCCTGCTTCTTTTTGTTTCGATTGCCGTTGCTTTTCATTCCGTCAGCAGTATAAATAATAAGTTGATTAATCTTGAAAACAATGTTCAGTTCTGGTTAAATGAGATGAGCAACATAAGAAACGGTGCTTATAATTCAGGCAGTGAATACTATGATATAGATATCCGTATTGCACAGTATTACCCTGAAACACCTGAAAAGGTAAAGGCACAATTCAGATATGCACCGTCTGTATATCCGAAAAATGCGAAAATATATTATCTGATTCCGAATCAGAGCGGTGGCGTGGACAGATTGGAAGCAAAGGAAAACAACGGCGAATTTGTTTTAACAGCTGATGTGGATTTGTCGCTGAATAAGCCGTGTTATTTTGTGCTGGATGACGGTGAGGATATTGTTAAGCAGGAAACCTGTTTATCATGGAATTACATATACGGCGGTTTTTCATATATGGAACCGGAGGGATATTATACGGTTTCCAAAACTGCCAAGGAAAATTCTTATTTTTTCAGCTTTGAAAATTCCAGCGTTTATTGGGATAAATCAATCGCACAGAATACACCTTCTGCTGTTTATTTTATCATCGAACAGAACGGAGCAGAAATTTATAACACAAAAATAGATAAAAGTTTTGAAGATATTCAGGATTGGAATTTTTATGATGAAATGAATTTTGTTGTAAACGATATTGAGTTAAGCAGCGAAATACACATATATATCAAGGCTGTTTGTGATAACGCAATGGAGCACAGGCTAAGCTTTCCTTATCAATTCCGTTCCGAAGCAGCGGCTGATGCCGGTGCAGATAAATTAGAAATAATTGGCGAGCATCATTATGATGTTTTGTTTGAATCTGACGGAAAAGAACAGACAATAAGGCTATGGTGAATACCATAGCCTTAAATATTTAATATCTTATGTATACGCACATTTCATTTTCGCTCCGGTTTGCCCATTGATAATAGGGTATGAATCTGAGTTTTACAAGTGTTTCCGATGCATTGCTGTATTCTGAATAAAGCGCATCTTTGTTTATATTTTCCCTGTAACCGTTTGCAGTAATGCTTTCACCGTCAAACTGAAATTTCGGATTTTTGGCCAGCCTGAGCAAATGCAGATTTTTGCCGTTGTCCTTTTCTTCAAGGCAGTAAATGAACGGTCCTCTTGCAACGGCCACCCTGCCTATATTTTCTCTTACTTCGGAGCAGCATTTGATTATCTTTGCTTCGGGATTAAATTCAGCGGTGATTTCCTCACTGCCGTTTATATCAAAATAAGCATACCCGTTTCTGATAAATGGATTTTTCCTGCTGAATTTAAAATGGATGCTCCAATAGGGAATCCGAAAAGCAATAGTAAAAGGTTTTTTGGCTTTGATGCAGAATTTCACAATGCCGCTTTGCAGATAATCCGAGGCTATTTTAATATCCGCCTTATCGGTCTCTACGGTACAGCTCTGATACAGATTTACAAAAAGTGTGTTTTCTGTTTCGGTAAAGCAGTATCCACCGTAATCGGAAAACAACCTTGCAAGATTCGGCGGGCAGCAGGCACAGTCAAACCATTTCTGCCGAACAGGCTTTATGTGCCGTTTCCTTGAATCTTTTCTGCACGCTTCGGGATTTACTTCAAGCGGATTGACATAGAAAAAGGATTTTCCGTCCTCCGCCATTCCCGAAAGGATGCCGTTATAAAGGCAGCGCTCCATCACATCCGCATATTTTGAATTGAAATCTGCTTTCAGCATTCGCTGAGCAAAGAAAACAAGACCTATGGATGCACAGGTTTCCGCATAGGCAAGGTCATTCGGCAAATCATATGCAAGAGTAAAGGCTTCGCCATCGCTGGTGGAGCCGATTCCTCCTGTTATATACATTTTTCTTTGTCTAATATCATCAAACAGTTTTTTGCATACTTCAAAAAGTTCGCAATCATCAGAATATATGGCAGTGTCTGCCATGCCGCTGTAAAGGTATACTGCTCTTACGGCGTGGCCCACAGCCTCTGTTTGTTCCCTTACTGGAAGATGTGCCTGATTATAAAAATATTTTAATGCATCACCGCTGTTTTCGCCATGTTCAATATCAAAGTAATACGGCTTGGTTCCTCTGCGGTCTATGAAGCGTTTGGCTGTTTTCAGGTATTCTTTATTGCCTGTTGCCTCATACAGCTTTACAAGTGCCATTTCGGCAATTTCATGGCCGTCATAGCCTTTTAATCCGTTTTCACCGAATACTTGTCCGATATAGTCTGCAAAACGACATACAGCCTTCAGCAGTTTGTCTTTTCCCGTGGCATTATAGTAGGCAGCGGCAGCCTCGGCAAGATGGCCGAAGCAGTAAAGCTCATGATGATCCCGCAAATTGGTAAAGGCTTTTTCGGGATTGTTAATTGTGTAAAACGAATTTATATATCCGTTTTCCGCCTGTGCACGGCAGATTAAATCAATGGCACTGTCTGCAAGGCGTTCAAGTGCTTTGTCTGCCGTATTTTGCAGGGAATAGGAAACGGCTTCAATCCATTTTGCAAGATCAGAATCCTGAAAAACCCATCCGAAAAAGGAATCCGGGTGTTCGTTTTTATAGGAATAATGCCATTTGTTCGTTGGAAAAATCAGAGTAGCCATGCCTTTTCTGCGCTTTTCCAGTACTTCTGCCGCAAGCCTGAAATTTCGTATACAGAAGCTTGCCTCTGCACCCGGAATTTCATTGTTAAGGGCTTTCCACTGATAGGGAATAACCTCTGTTCTTACAAGCTCTGTTTTATCTTTCCAGAACTTATCGGTAATTTCAACCTTGCTGTTGGAAACAGGACTTGAAAATTTCATTATTTTTCAATCCTTTCTGAAATTATATCGTTAATATAAATAGTAATATAAAAACAGTTTTATGTAAATCCTTTTTTATATTTCAGGCGGCCGTATCAAAATCCATTATGCTTATGCCCTTAAGCTCATCTGCTCTTTGTGCCCGTCTTCTGATTTGTTTTTCTTTCAGTCTGCGGCATTTTTCTTTTCTTTCTGCTTTTGCTTCCTTTATGATAAAAAAAGCAGAAAAAATAAGAAAATAAATCAGTATTTCAAAAACAAACAGAGTTCTCATCTGTATTCCCGTAAGGGTGTCAAAAAGATGAAAGGGAAGTGCCATTGCCCAGTATCCCACAAAAATTGCTGCTGTCGAAATGATGAGTGTGCTTAATAATTTTTTCATTTTAAATTCCTCCCTGAATTTCATTACAATATCATTTTATCAGATGAAATTTCCATTGCAATAGCTCTGGAGGATATAGTCCATATTTTTGGACATATAAAGCAAAAAAATTAAAAAAGCAGTGTTTTTAATGCGTTTATTGCATTATAAAATTCCTTTTGCGGCACTGCGCTGGTATTAAATATCAGCTTTAAGGTGCCGTTTTCTTCTTGTTCATATAAAACGGAAATGCCGTGTGTTTCAAAAATTTCGGGTGATTTATCAAAAGGAACAGTCATAATTATTTTTAATGCATTTTCGCTAATTTCAATTTCAGCGTTTTCAAATTCTTTTTTCAAAAGCCCGGCAAAGTTTTTTGTTTTGGCAGTGTAAAATCTTCGTGTTTTTCTGATTTGTGCTTTCAGATGGCCGTCCCTTATATACTGGCAGAGCGCAATCTGTTCTGTTTTTCCTGCCGTTTGATTATATCTGAAAATATTCTTTTTGTATTTTTCGGCAAGCGATTCCGTAAGCACCATAAAGCTGATTCGGATAGACGGCAGAAGCAAATTGGAAAAAGAACTTATATAAACAACATTTTCACCGCCTGCAAGTGCATGAAGTGATGGGGCAGGCATACTGTTATATTGAAAATCGCTTTCATAATCATCCTCAATAATCAGGCTTCTGTTTTGTGCAGAATGCTTTACAAGTTCTATTCTGCGCCTGTTCGGCATAACATCGCCTGTCTTGTTCATATGAGAGGGTGAAACATAAATCATTTTTGCATCCTTGTATCTGTAATGCACATCAAATCCGTAATCCCCGAAAAGAGAAGCGCCCTGAACAAAGCTTTTATCCGGAAAGGAAACGGTGCTTTTTTTTTCGGTCAGCGAGCAAAGAATTGCCAGCAGACTCTGATGCCCTGCACCGATAACAATTCTGTCCGGTGAGGAAACAACATTTCTTTTTTCTCTTATGTAATCCGAAAGTGCCGCACGAAGCTCATATTCGCCCTGTGGCTCGCCAAAGCTCAGCAGCCTGCTGTCCTGCCGCAATGCATTTTTCATATATCTGCGCCAAACATCAAATTCAAAACTGCTTTTATCGGCAGTTCCGCTTTTGAAATCATAAAGGATGCACTGCTTTCTTGTGCTGTTCTTTCTGTTGCTTTCTTTTGCTTTATGGTATGAAACATAATAGCCGCTTTGCGGTTCACTTATAATAAAGCCGTCTGCTGCAAGTGCAAAATAGGCATTTTGTATGGTTGTGCGGCTGACATTATAAATAAGTGCTGCCTTTCTTACGGACGGCAGTTTGGATTTGTATTTCAGCCGTCCGTCTGTAATTTCCTTTTTTATTTTATTATATAGTGTGTTATATTTACTCATAAACTGTACCTTAAAAAAATGTTAAAATTGGATATATATTTAATGACATTCATATTGTATACTAATATCACAAAATAATCAACAAGGGAAAACACAAAATGAAAAAATGTGCGGTTATAAATGATTTATCAGGCTTTGGAAAATGCTCGCTTTGTGCAGGAATACCTGTTCTTTCTGTTTTAGGGGCAGAGGCACATCCCTTGCCTACGGCTGTGCTTTCCGCACAGACCGGATACAGCAGTTATCTTAAAATTGATTTAACGGAATATATGCCCTCCATTTTTGAGGAATGGAAAAAAATGGGTGTTTCTTTTGACGGCATCTTAACCGGGTATTTTTCTGATGAAAAACAGGTGGATGTCGTAATGGATTTTGCAAAGGCTTCCGATGCGCTTCTTCTGGTTGATCCCGTTATGGGAGATTCCGGAGAAATGTATAAGGGCTTTTCGGATTCCTTATGCAGTAAAATCAAGAGTCTTGCCCTTATGGCAGATATTGTTACGCCGAATGTTACGGAACTTTATCTGCTTACAGGCGAACAGAATATAGAAAAAGCAGCCGGAATTCTGCTTGAAAGCGGGATAAAAACTGTTATTGTAACAGGCATAAAAAAGGATAACCTTATCGGAAATGCCGTATTTGAAAAGGGCTGCCGTAAGGAATACTTTTCTGCTTGTCATAAAGGCAGTTTTTCGGGAACGGGGGATATACTTTCAGCGGCAGTTATGGGAAAGATACTTGCAGGAAGCGATGCTTTTTCAGCCGTTGAAGCGGCAGCCGAATTTATTGCGCTTGCAATTCGGGATACAGATACGGAAAACAGAAATGACGGTATTGCTTTTGAAAAATTTCTTTACAGACTGGGGAGGAATCCGGATGAAACATAAAAAAATGCTGCTTTTAACCACAACAGCGCTGTTTACGGCTCTGGTAACGGTTGGCACGACAGTGATTCAGATTCCTGTCGGAAACGGATATACCCATTTCGGTGATTCCGTAATTTATCTTGCTGCGTGTATTCTGCCCGGTCCGTGTGCTGTTTTTGCTGCTTCGGCAGGTGCTGCTTTTGCGGATATAATCACAGGTTTTGCAGTCTATGCTCCTGCAACTGCCGTAATCAAGGCACTGAATGCGCTGCCTTTTATATTGATGCGGATATACTTGAAAAGGAAAAATAAAGATGATAAAATACTGAGCCTTCAAAGCTGTCTTATGCTGATACCAACCACATTTGTAACGATTTTCGGTTATCTGACTGCAGACTATTTTATGTTCGGCGGGGAATTTGCGGTTGCTTCGGCAATAACGGACGGATGGCTTCAGCCCGGCGGAAGTCTTGTTGTTTTTATAATTCTTGCTGCTGCTTTTGACAGAATAAACCTGAAAAAAAGAATTTTAAGAGATTTTTAAATAAAGGAGATACAGATATGAAAACAGATATTGTTTACAGGCTCAACGGCGGAGTTTACCTGAATATCACAAATAAATGCCCGTGCAGATGCGCTTTCTGCATACGCTCACAGGGGCAGGCAGTGGGCGATGCCGAAAGATTGTGGTTTGACACGGAACCGTCTTTGGCGGATATAAAAAAGGCAATAGATGCATTTGATTTTACGGCTGTTCAGGAGGTGGTTTTTTGCGGCTACGGTGAGCCCACAAATGCCTATAATCATTTAATTGAAACAGCAAAATATATGCGTGAACAGCACCCTGATATTAAAATACGCCTGAATACAAACGGGCTTTCGGATCTCATTAATGAAAAGCCGACAGCCAGAGAACTCTGTTCTGTACTGGACAGTATTTCGGTGTCGCTCAATGATACCACCTCGGAAAAATACGATAAAATCACACGGAATATTTATCCCGGAATTGCGTTTGATGCAATGCTAGATTTTACAAGGGAATGTGTGAAATACTGCGATGATGTAAGAATGACAGTGGTTGATGTTATTCCGCAGGAGGATATTGAGCTGTCCAGAAAAATATGCGAAAGCTGCGGCGCAAAATTCCGTGTGCGTTCCTTTGCAAAAGGGCAGTAAAAATATAGCTTCCAATAAAGAAACAGAGCCTGTGTTTACCGCACAGGCTCTGTTTCTTTATGAAATATGTATTTCTGTTGTTGTTTTTGGTGTGCTGTTTTCGGGTTTCGGCGGTTCGTTGTCGCCTGAAGCCACGGAAATGAAGTTTGAAACATGCATGGATGTTTCGTTGAATGCATATTCGGCTTCGGCAATCAGCAATTTCATCTGATTTGTGCATTCCCTTAAATCGGAAATCTTTTTATCAAATTCACTGCCGGAATGAATGATGCTGCGTGAGATTTCGTCTGACTTGCGCATAATTTCATTATGCCGAATCTGATATTTACCAAGTTTTGAATTCAGCATTTCAATCTGTTTGTCTTTTTCGTCAATAATGATGCGGCTTCTTGTGATATCGGCTTTAAGATTATTAAAGGTATTCAGAATATCTGTGTAATCGGAATCAAGCTGATCTCTCTGTGATTTTATGGAACTGATTACGATTTCTTTTTCGCTGATAACAGACTTTGCTTTTTCAAGCTCAGCCAGTGCTTCATCCACCCGTTGCTTCTGTTCTTCATTTGCTTTTTTCAGTTCGGCATTTTCACAAACGGTTGCTTCGATGTTGCTTTTCATATCATTAAGCTGTGCTTCAAGCTCTGAATTGCATTCGTGCAGCATTTTGATTTCCATTTCAAGCATGGCACTGCTTTTTTGGTTCTGAATGATTTTTGCATTAAGCTCTGAAATTTTCTGATTGTTTTCTTTGCTTATTTTTTCTATTGCTTCATCAACCGCTTTTTTTGAATATCCGAAAAGGGATGATTTTATTTTGTTTTCTTCCGGCATATTTAACTGTCCTTCCAAATATATTATTTTTCTAATTTAACAATTTCATTAAAAACTTTTGTTGTTGTCTTAACAAAGTCATCGGTTGTTTTGATAAGTGTTTTGTCATAACACTGGCTGATTGCCTGAGAAAGCCCTATCAGCATCATAAACAGAATAATCTGCTTTGGTGAATTAAATATATAATCGGTTAATCCGAAGAGCAAAAGCATCATAAGGCTTGTGAAAACACAGAAAACCAAATCAAATTTTTTTCCGTTGTTTGCATTGATTTCTAGAAGCTTTCCGAAGGTGCATAGCAGGATAACGGCAAAAATAATCAGCCCTGCAATGCCAAGCTCAGCCCAGATTTCAAAAATAAAGTTATGGGCATGAGGCTTATTCAGATTATATTCCGCAAGCAGAAAACTGCCTGTGCTTTCGCAGCCGAAGCCAAGGCCGAATATAAAAACATTTGCATTGTTTGTTATATAATCCCAAACGCTGTTCCATATTTCAAGATGTGTTACCGAGGATTTTACGGCATTTGCAAAGTTTTCGGTATATGTATTATTTGCAATATAATTTCCCACAAAATTGTTTACAATATTATCAACAACTGCATTAGCAGTTGCAGGCGGCAGAATAGGTGTTTCGGATTTTTTCGCAAAAATCAGCCCGTATCTGGATAAAACAGACGGCACGATAACACCTACTGTGGGAAGAAAAATGGTCAGCAGTTCTTTTGCATGTCGTTTCATAAGTACAATAAACATAAACAGCCATCCAAACAGCGCAATTACACAGCCTGCCCTTGTAAGCGTGGAGCTTATACCGGCACTGATAATAAAATTCAGCAGGAAATAAATCCATTTATGCTTTTTGTTTTTTGCATTTAAAAACAGATAAATGGATATGGGATATGCAACAAGCATATAAGTGCACAGCAGATTCGGATTTGAAAAAAAAGCGCTTGCTCTGTCATCAAATGTGTTTGTTCTTATGCTGAACGGAAGCCATGTGTAAACCAGATTGTCAAGTGTTTTATAAAATGGGGTTACCACAACGAGTTTTTCACTTATATAGCCGAATTTGTTCAGCAGGTGCGTTAATATCTGCACCGTTCCCAGAATGCCGTTTGCAGCAGCGCTCACGGTTATGGTTTTCAGAAGCTTATCAATTTTTGCTCTTGTGTTTGCAAGATTGTAAATCATAACCTGCACAAGAAACATGCCCCACCAAAGACCTGCCGTGCCGAGCGTGTCCAGCTTGCTGTCAGACCATAAGGCACTTAACAGTGCAAGGCTCATAAAAGTAATCTCAAATTTTCCGAGTGTTCCCACCTTGGCTTTTCTGCCTTCTCTTGTCCATTGGCGCTTGAAAACGATAAATCCTGCAAAAAGCACAAATGGGCTTATGTATTCGGGAAGAATGGGGAACAGGAATAAAACTGCAAGAAGCCAGAACCAGCTGGGATTTGCTTTATACTTTACTTTAAAAGCGCAAATTCGCTCTTTCATAAATATCCCTCTCTCTTTTTACTAACACATCATACTACAAATATGAAAAGTTTTCAATAGCATATTCACAACAGATGGTTTTAAATTAATATTTTCTTAAAGATTCGTTTACATTATATACAGTTGAAAAGTATTAAATTATATTGTATAATCACTTGGTATACTATATTTATTTTGAATGGAGCTTTGCTATGAACGAAGAAGAAAAAATGCTTAATTCCGAGGCTGATAATCCGGATAACGAACATGAAAACAGTGAAACGACTGTAAAAAACGATGAAGTTCCTGAAACGGATGGTTGGAAGTTTGATGCCGAAGCACCGATGCTTGATAATAATATTGAGCTTGGCGGCGGGTTTCAGATTGATGTAAACCAGGCTCCTGTTTCCTATCAGAAAGCAGAAGTCAAAACTGCCGATAAAAAAGACAGTATTGTGATTAACAGAAAAGCGCTTAAAATAGGAATTATTTCTGCTGTTTCTGCTCTTCTGGCTGCTCTTTTAATCTTTTTCGGCGTTCGCTTTTTTGCATTTCCGAACAGCAGTGAAAGAATGAATCCCGGAAATGTTGCACTCACTGTGGGTGAAACAAAGGTTTCTGTCGGTATGTATAATCTTTATTATAAAATGATTGTTGACAGCTATAAGCAGTATGCCGAACAGGGAAGCGTTGATATTGATTTCAGCAAGGATCTGTCAGACCAGTACACAGTGGATGAGAATAATGAGAAAATATCATGGGCAGAAGTATTTAAGCTGAACACCTTAACGCAGCTTCAGTATGTTCTGGCTTATTATGAGCCGGCAGTTGAAGCGGGGATTGAATTAAGCGATGAACAAAAAGAAACCATTGAATCCAATATTGAAAGCCTTAAAACACAGGCATCTCAGTCCGGTTATAAACTGAGCAAATATCTGGAAACAAATTACGGTGAGCACTGCGGTGTTGAAACCCTGAGAAAGTTTTTTGAACAGAGAACTTTGTTTGAAACCTATTATAATCAGATGAATCTGAATATTTCTCTGCCGTTTTCCGAACTGGAAACTTATTATGAACAGAACAAGGATAATTATATTCAGTTTGCTATGCTTGAAATCCAATTCAGCCTTGACGGTTCGGATGCCGAACTGAAAACACTGGATGATGTTAAGGCAAGAGCGCAGGCATACTGCGACAGAATCCATTCCGTTGAGGAATTGAAAAAGCTGATTCCCGAATTGTGCGAGCCGCTTGCTGAGGAGGCTGCATCACAGGGTTATTTTTCCGATAAGGAAGCTGCGCTGAAATCTATGACAGATAATGCGGAATTAATTTACAAATCAGAAGTTATTGAAAGCAACTACGGAAAAGAAATTGTGGATTGGTTCAAATCACCGGATAGGGCAGACGGGGATACCACTTATCATATTAATGAGGAATACGGCATAATTACAGTTTTCCTTCATTCCTCACAGATTAAGCCCGACAGCACGGAACTTTATTCCGTAAGGCATGTGCTTATTTCGCCTGATGATGATCCGTCAAAAGCCGCAGAGGCTTCGGAAGAGGATTGGAATAAAGCCTATGAAGAAGCTGAAAAAATTGTTGAGGAATATAACAACGGCGAAAAAACAGAGATTTCGTTTGCCGGGCTTGCAGAAAAATACAGCGATGATGTTAATTCAACATCAAGGGGTCAGTCAGGAAGCTACGGCGGAATTATAGCAAAAACCTCTCTCGGAGTTATGGTGCCTGAATTTGAGGGATGGGCAACCGATGATGCCAGAAAGTATGGCGATGTGGGTATTGTTAAAAGCGAATTCGGTTATCATATTATGTATTTCATCTATGATGGCCCCACCTATCTGTTCGGCATAATGGATGATGCCAATGCGGATAAAAGGCAGGAATTCATTGAATCGCTTGAACACAAGGAGCATATGGCATTCAGGCATACGGAGGCTGCATAATTCTCGCAGAATAAAGTAAATTCATAAAGAATTATAAATAAAAAAATTTGTTCTTGTAAAATCAGTAAATTTAGTGTAAAATGTTTCTATTGAAATTTTTATGCAATAAGTAAGGATGTTACGATTATGGCTAAAAAAGATTTAGATAATGATTTGTTTTCCGGCGGATCTATTTCCGATGAAAAAAAGAAAACAAAAAAAGAAAAGAAAGTAAAATCAGGCAGCAAGGGCAGAAAAGGCATTTCTGCAAATAATGCCAAAATCATCAGATCTGTTGTTGCAGCAGTTTTGGTGGCGGCACTTCTTGTAACCTATGTTGCAACAGGTCTTGTAAGAAAAGGCTTTATTCATTCCACTCTGCAGTGGACTACTTATTTAACTGCCGTTACCGTTAAATCGGATGACGGTGATAAAATCCATGTTCCTGTTTCAACTTATAATTATTATTATGCGCTTGAATACAATAATTTGAAACAGCGTCAGGAAGCAGCGAACAGCAGCAACGACGAAAACAGCAGTATAATGGAAATTCTCGGCTTGCTTCAGGAACCGATTGATGCTGATTTTTCAAAGCCTCTTTCCAAGCAGACCACAACCGATGAAAACGATGAAACAATTACATGGCAGGAATATGTTTACAATAAGGTTATTGATTCCATTAAAGAAACCTACACCTTCTATCTTGCGGCAGTGAAGGAAAATGAAGGCAAGGAGCCTGAAATTACGGCAACCCAGAAATCCCAGCTTGAACAGACACTTTCCGAATACAGAGAAGCAGCTGAAAAGTATGGCTACACTTTATCTGCTTATCTTGTTGCGGTAATGGGTAAGGGTGTAACGGAAAATGTGTTCCGCCGCGAGGCAGTGCGTTCCTATATTGCGGATAATTATAAATCTTCAATCAGCAGTGAAAAGGTTGAGGTTGAATATACGGATGCAGATTATGATAAATATAAGCAGGAAAATCCCGATAATCTGAAAGGTGTGGATGTAAGAATTTTTGAGGCAGACAGTGAAAAGGATGCCAAAGCTTTTAAGGATGCACTCAAGGCAGACGGTTCCAATTTCACAGAGCTTGCCGTTCAGTATGCCAAAGATGGATTTTATAAAAATTATTATGCGGAAGACACAGCTTCAACAATCCGTTTTGCCACAAAGGCATTCTTTAAAGACAGCTCCTATTCCATTGCAAATGCAGATGATGCAAGCAAGGATGAGGATGAAAGAACTTACGCAGGGCTTGACTGGCTTTACAGTGCAGACAGAAAAGCAGGCGATATAAATCAATTCTCCAAAACGGTTGTTTATGTTGTTTCTCCTGCAGCAGAGCCGGACAGCAATGCAATCAATATCCGCCACATCCTTGTATCTCCAAAGGATGATCCTTCAAAAGCAAGTGAAGCTTCGGATGCGGATTGGGCTGCTGCTTTAAAGGAAGCAGAAAATATTCTTGATCAGTTTAACAAGAGCGATAAGAAGGCAGAAAGCTTTGCTGCTCTTGCAGGTGAAAATTCAGATGATCCCGGTTCTAAGGACAATGGCGGTCTTTATGAGAATGTTGCACCCGGCCAGATGGTGCTGCCGTTCAATAACTGGTGCTTTGCAGACGGAAGAAAAGCAGGCGACACCGGCATAGTCAGAACAGAATCAGGTTATCATATAATGTTCCTGGACAGCGAAACCGAAACCCCTTTATGGAAATCGTTTGCCGAATTACAGATGTCTGCAAAGGATTCCATGTCTAAGGCAGATAAACTTCAGGAGGATTATACTGCCAAGGTAAACTGGTTCGGATCACGCTATTTTGAAATTGATACGGATATAGACAGATAATTATTACAGAGGAGGTTGCACTTTGTGCGGCCTCTTTTGAGTATGGTTTTGCAGAAATGCGCTTATCACACTTGTGAGGAATCCAATGAGTGAAAATAATACAAAAGATTTAGAATTGCTTAAAGAAAAAATTTCAAGGCTTATGGCTGCACTGGCGGAAGTGAATTTTGAATGCCAGCGTCTTGAAATTATAAATTCAAATCTTGATTTTCAGCTTAAAGAGGCAAACAGAGAGCTTAATCAGAATATTGCTGTTTTGCAGGCACTTGAAGAAGAAAATGAAGAATTGAAAAAGAAATTGCGGGAATATAAATATGGAATATAAGCTTAATGTTACGCAGCTTCGTGCATATGCCGAAAATTTAAAGGCAGGGGACAGAGTTATTCTTTCCGGAAAGGTGTTTACTTCCCGTGATGCTGCGCATAAAAGAATAACGGAAGCAATAGAGAATCACACGGAGCTTCCTTATGATTTGAAGGATGCAGTTATTTATTATGCAGGGCCTACGCCTGCGCCTGCAGGCCTTGCCGTTGGATCCTGCGGGCCGACTACATCGGGCAGAATGGATGTTTTTGCTCCGCTTCTTCTGGATAAGGGCGTTGTGGCTATGGTTGGAAAGGGTGAACGCAGCAAGCCTGTTTGTGATGCGATTGTAAGAAACAAAGCCGTTTATCTTTGTGCTATCGGCGGTGCAGGTGCACTTGCCTCAAAATGTATAACGGATTGCCGAGTGATTGCTTATGACGATCTCGGCTGTGAGTCGGTTAAAGAACTTCAGTTCTGTGATTTTCCGCTTACAGTTGCGATAGACTGCACAGGCGGAAATCTATTTGAAAGATAATTTCAGATGTATGTTTTCAGCACAAAATAAAGACAGAGGATAAAGCCGAGATGCAGTAACGAAGTGTTGCTTAAAATCATTATCTTTTCAGTTATAATTGCGTTAAAAAATCCATAAGGCATCAGCCTTATGGATTTTTTATGTCTTATTCTGCCTGAAAATCTAACAATTTTAAGAGCGTTGCAGTTTCATAGCTTTAGAAATCTGTCTGAAATATAGTTTAAAAACACAGGGATACTGCCATATTCCGAGGCTTTTTGGCTGGACTTCAGCAGATTTCTGCGAGAAATCAACACTGCGTTACTGCATCTCGGCTTTATCCTCCGTCTTTTCGTATTTTACTTATATATCTGTTTTAAAGCTATAAATTCCGTATCCGCTGCTATTTTTAACTGTTTCTATGTTCATGCTTATTTTTGTACCACCTACGCTTACAAGCAAATCCAATCATATGATGAACCGCTTACAGTGCTTTGATAGTAAGAATATGTAAATCCTGTATATTTTACAATTTCAACTCCGGAAGCGAAATCAATATTTTCCTGTTCTTTAAGGTTTTTAAAAAAATTCGCAAGATCAACCTTTAGATCAGGGTGCAGATATGTTGCCGCAAGCTCGTAATTTTCTTCTTCAACAGTGTCAAAAAAGCTGTTTATTCTTGTTTTCGCATCATTTCTGTCTATTCTGCCCTTACATCCGGAAAACATAAAAACAAATGAAAAAACCAGAATAACAGCCATTGAGATTTTAGCGTATCTTTTCAACAAAAACCCACCCTTTCTAATATCACAGATAAGCGGCTTCTGTCAACGAACGGCTGCTTTTTCTGTGGTTTCAAAACTGCAAAGCAAAAGCAACAGCGGCTCAATGGCAATGCTGTTTCGGCTAAACGGCACAGTTTTTATTATCTTCGGTGTTTCGCCGCTGAAGATCCGTAACAATTATTGTAATCAGTTCGGAGGCTGAGGGCTCTGTTTTCGGAACATAGCCTGAAATTTCACATATTACATTTTTATGAGATTTCCAGATTTTGTGTGTAACCGTACGAATATTCCGCTCAACCGTGTAATGCGGGCAGCCGCAGAGTTCTGCAACCGGTCTGTATATTTCTTTTGAAACAGACTGCAGCCTGAATTCATCTTCAAGTGCCCGCTCTACGGAAAGCTTAAGCTGGCGATAGCCTTTATAGTTTTTGGTTACGCCAAGCATATGCAGTTCATTATCAATCGCAGTGTCATTCATGTAAAATTCCTCCTTGTTCAAACACAGATAAAATTCAAAATCTTGATTAATAGAATTTTACAACAGAAAGTACGCAATTTGAGAAATTTTGCCACATTAAAACATTTGCGGACAAAATAGAATACTTATTGACAAACCGATTCGTTTATTGATGAAAAAAGACAGGCTTTAAGCCTGTCTTTCAATATGGCCTGCCCGAGAGGGGTCGAACCTCCAGTCTTTTGAATCGGAATCAAATGCATTAGCCATTGTGCTACGGGCAGATATATAAATAAATTATCAAAAATAATTTTACTACCTTAAGGCTATTGTTGTCAATCCCATTTTGTGTTATAATTTCAAATATATTAATTATAAAGGAGAACAGCAATATGAAATTCAGGGATTTTCCTGTTGCGGTTATTAAAGAAAATGTGGAATACACCGTGAAGGAAATAACAAATGTAATCAAAAAATACGGTCCCCGTGAATCGGGAAACGATAATTGCCTTGCGGCTGAAAAGCACCTGAAAAAGGAACTGGATCAGTTTTGCGATGAAACGCATTTTGAGGAATACAAAATGTCGCCCAAAGCATTTCTTCATTTTACGAAAACCGTTGCAGTTTCAATTATAATCGCCGTTATTGCCTGCCTTGTGCTTGTTTTAACCAATATAATCAGTTTTTTTGCCGCACAGTGTATAATTGCCGCTGTTGTGGGCTTAAGCTTATTTGTTACGGTTATGGAATTTCTTATGTATAAGCAGTTTACGGATGTGCTTTTTAAAAAGAAAACGGCTCACAATCTGATTGCCTCCAGAAAACCGACCGGTGAGGTGAAAAGAAGAATCGTTATCAGCGGTCATATTGATGCTGCTTACGAATGGCGCCCGCTTTATTACGGAAAAGGCAAATATAATCTTATGGGGCTTTCCATGGGGCTTGCTATCGGCGGCGGTGTAATTTCCTTTATTGTTGCCGTTCTTGCTGTTGTTTCAGGAATTGCCGATTTAGGTGCCTTTGGTCGTTTTATGCTGGATTACTCCTATTATTTTCATTTTGTAACGGTTATCGGAATGGTGCTTCTTTTCCTTTTTGTTGATTTCAAAACCATTTCGCCCGGTGCAAATGATAATTTAACAGGCACATATGCTGCTGTTTGTGCACTTCGTATGTTGGATATGGCAGGTGTTGAATTTGAAAACACAGAAGTCGTTGCAATGATAACAGACGGGGAAGAAGCAGGTCTGAGAGGTGCAAAGGCATACGCAAAGGATCATCGTGCGGAATTTACAAATGCCGGAGTTGAAACGGCTGTGCTTTGCTGTGATACCTTAACAGATCTGGAATATCTGAATATTTATTCCCGTGATATGACGGGCACTGTCCGTCATGATCAGAAGTTTTCTCAGCTTGTGCTGGATTCTGCAAAGGAAGCAGGATATAACGATGCAAAGTTTGCCAATGTATTTTTTGGTTCTTCCGATGCGGCTGCGTTTACGCAGGAAGGAATAACCGCTACCTGCCTTGCAGCAATGGACCCTGCACCTGCCGATTATTATCATAACCGCCGTGATAATTATGACAGGTTGGTGCCTGAGGCGATTGAAACAGGCTATAAAATTATTGTTGCTTCCATTCTGAATTTTGATGAAAACGGCTGTAAATAAAATATTGTAAAACGAAACGGCACAGTTTTGTGCCGTTTTTTTGTAACCGATTTGATTTTTGATTCGTTTTAGATGTGAAAGGGGGAATTGAATGGACAAGGAAACCCTTAAAAATCAGTTTGAAACAAAATATGAACTTTATGGGGAAATGCTTTATAAAATTGCATTTTTATATTTCGGAAATTCATATGATGCCGAGGATGCATTGCAGGAGGTTTTTATCAAGCTTTTGTATACTTCACCCGCTTTCAAAAATGCAGAACACGAAAAAGCATGGCTAATCAGAGTAACACAAAATAAATGCAGGGATATGCTGAAAACAGCTGAAAGAAAAAATACGGTAACGGAGGCAACGGAACTATCGGATTATGCGAAAACGGAAAGTGACGCATACCTTGATATAATAAAGCATGTGACGATGCTGCCTGAAAAATACAAAACAGCTGTTATTCTGTATTACTATTATGATTATTCCGTAAGCCAAATATCGCAGACACTGAAAATAAGTAAATCAGCAGTTAAAATGCGGTTAAAGCGCGGCAGGGATATTTTAAAAATCGAATTGGAGGATTATAATGATGAAGCCTGAAGATTTAAAAAAGAGTATAGATTCGGTTCAAGCAGACGAATATCTGAAAACAAGACTTTTGGCTAAAATAGCAGATGCAAAAAAGCCGAAAAGGAAAAAAAGAAAAGCATTTAAAATGGCAGCTTCGGCAGTGCTTTGCTGCACCGTGCTTGCAGCAGGGCTTGGTTTTGGAGTTCCGCAAAGGATGATTGATGAACAGACTGTTCAGAAGCCGGATATGGATACGAACGGCAATCTGTTTATTTTAAGCGTTTATGCTGAAGAAAACAAAGAGGGCACACCCGTAACAGACCATACTGTTTTTGTGCCGGATTATAAAATACAGAAAGCGTATGATAAAAACGGTGATTTAGAGGGAATAAAAGGCCATTCTGAAAACGGATTTTATATTAGCGGAAATAATATTCAATCTGTTAAATATATCTGTAAAACAGGTGCGTTCCATGTTTTTGATGTTGCATTAAGGGACTATCTTATTGAAAATAATCAGTATTTTGATGCTGTTGTTCCGTATTCCGATGAATATGAGAGGGGCAGCACAAATATGCGTGCTGACAACTTTTTTAAACATATGGAAAACGGTGATTATGATGCATATATAGATAAAAGCAGAATAAAAAGCCGAGATGAATATATAAGTGCCGATATTATTTATAACAAAAATGATAAGAAAACGGGTATCGGCCTTGTTGCCGAAGCAAATTTTGAACAATGGTTCCGTTCAAATGTAAAGGAATATGAATTTCAGAATTATAATGAAACAGCAGAAAAATTTGCAAGCATTATCTGGGATCCGAATATGGATGTTTTTATAAATGCTCCTGAAACGCGTTTTTCTGAAATTCCCCACGATGTTATTACAGTGGAAGTTACCTTTAAGGACGGCTCTGTGCAGACGCAGCAGTATGAATTATCCTTTAATGACAGCGGTGATCTTGTTGTGGATATTTTTACGCAGTGATATAAAAATTTGTTATAGATAAAGTAATAAAAAAGGCGGTTCATTTGAACCGCCTTTGGCTTTTTCTGTAAATCAGCAAACCATGCCGCTTTCTATCCATCTCATAACAGACGGATATTCGTCTTTATATTCATCAAGTCTTTCGGAATTGGAATCCACAAAGGCCTGAAATTCATCCGAATCCTCAAAATCAAAGGTGAAATCCTGCTCAAAATCGTAGGTTGCCGTGAAAAGATAATCGAAAATATCATTTGCCGAAAATTCTTCAAGCATTTTGTCAGCAACAATTTCAGTCCAGTAATCAAGAGCGTTTTTAACAGTCAGCTCAAAATCCTCTTCATCTCTTTCAATCTGTGTATTTTCAGCGCAGTATTCGGAAATTTCTTCCTCCCCGATTCCGAGATTGGCAAGATATTCAATAACATCCTCAAGTCCCGTTTCGTTTACGGCATCATAAAGCCGGTAATTAAATTCACCCACAAGATTCTGCAGGGCAACGGCTTTGAAAACGGCGTCTGTTTCATATCCGCTTTCATCGGTAATCACAAAGCCGTTTTCCTTGAACTGCTCCCAAATTAATTCATAAAAAACCTTGTATTTCGGCGTTTCTTCAAAAATGGCCTCATAAATATAGGAATCAATGTTCATTTTGCTATTCTCCTTTTTTCTTCAGCTTCTGACACTATTTTATAATATTATTATATCAATTTCAATATTGCAATACCAAATAATATAGGATATAATTATTTTGATTAATATTTGTGAGGTGCTGCCATGACGGTTATACTAAAAAATGAAAACTGCACGGTGAAATGTGTGCAGAACGGTGCTATGCTGCAATCGCTTGTTAAAAACAAAATGGAATACCTTTGGCAGGGCGATGAAAAGTATTGGGCAGGGCAGGCGCCTGTTTGCTTTCCGATTGTGGGCGTGCTCAAAAACGGAAAAGCGGTTGCTTTCGGCAAGGAATGCCGGATGGGCCGCCACGGCGTTGCCAGAATCAATCCGTTTGAAATCAAGGAGCAGGGAGAAAATTATGTTATCTTTGTTCAGCATTCTTCAGATGAAACAAGGGCGCAGTTTCCGTTTGATTATTCCCTTGAAATCAAATACACACTGAACGGGGATACGGTTACCACGGAATATACGGTTTTGAATACAGGGGCAGAACCGCTTCCGTTTGCAATCGGCGGCCATCCTGCATTCAACTGTCCGCTTTGCACGGATGAATGCTTTGAGGATTACAGCGTTAAATTTGACAGAGTGCTCAATAAAAAATGCTTAAGACCTGATATTCATACAGGGCTTGTGGATACGCAGCAGCGGTTTTCTGTGCTTGAAAATACGGATGAAATTAAAATGGACCACAGCCTCTTTACCGAGGATGCAATGGTTTTTGAGCATATGGAATCTAAATGTGCTGTGTTAATGGGTAAAAACGGAAAAGGCGTTCGGGTGGAATATCAGGATTTTGAAAATGTGCTGATATGGTCGTCCGCTAACGGCGGCCCGTTTGTTGCCATAGAGCCGTGGACAGGCATTTCGACCTGCCTTGATGAGGATGAAATTTTTGAACATAAAAGGGGAATCACGGTTTTAAATCCAAATGAACAGATTTCCTATAAATTTAAAATTACACTGATTTAGTTCGGTTATGACGGTGATAAAATGAATTACGGTTTTTTCAGAACGGCGGCTGCATCGCTTAAACTCAAGGTTGCACACCCGTCCTATAACAAGGAAGAAATAAAAAAAGCCATTGATATTGCGGTGAAAGAAGATGCAAGGCTGCTGGTAACGCCGGAGCTTTCCGTAACCGGATACACCTGTGCGGATTTGTTCTTTACGACTGCCTTGCAGGAAGCGGCAGGCGAGGCTTTCAGGGATATTGTTGCATATACAAAAAACAAAAATATTGCTGTTGTGCTTGGTATGCCCGTAAAGTTTTATAACAGCCTTTATAACTGTGCCGTGGTTGTGTTTAACGGTGCTGTTCTCGGTGTAGTGCCGAAAACACATATTGCAAATTACAATGAGTTTTACGAAAAACGCTGGTTTGCTTCGGGGAACCAGTTTAAAAGCTGTCAAGGCATAAACCTTTACGGATTTGAAACAAAAATCGGCAGTCAGATTTTTGATTTGGGCAGCGGTGCTGTTCTTGGAATTGAAATCTGTGAGGATTTATGGGTGTCTGATCCGCCAAGCAGCACGCTTGTTCATCATGGAGCAAATCTGATTGCAAATGTATCGGCAAGTGATGAATATGTGTCGAAGGCGGAATACAGAAAAAGTCTTGTTTCCAATCAGTCTGCCCGCTGCATCTGTGCTTATCTTTATGCCGGTGCATCTGTTTATGAAAGCACAACCGATCTTGTTTTCAGCGGGGCGACACTGATTGCGGAAAACGGTGCTGTTCTTGCAGAGGGAGAACGCTTTTGCAGGGACAATACCGTAATCTTTGCCGATATTGATATTGAAAAGCTGAATGCACTTCGCCTTAATAATATGTCGTTTGAAAATCTTTCGGAAGCAATTGGTTTTTCAAAGCATCCTGTTTTGAATGAAAAGAATGATTTGAAATTCAGATATGTTGATCCGCAGCCATTTGTGCCTGCCGATGATGAAAAAAGGCGTGAACGGTGCAGGGAAATTTTCTCCATTCAGGCAGCCGGGCTTGCAAGGCGTATGGAACATGTGGGCTCCTCAGGTGCGGTAATCGGCATTTCGGGCGGGCTTGATTCCACGCTTGCACTGCTTGTTGCTGCTGAAGCAATGCGCCTTCTCGGAAAAAGCAATTCGGATATTCTCGGAATTACCATGCCCGGTTTCGGAACTACGGACAGAACCTATCATAATGCCGTGGCTTTAATGAAATGTCTTGGTGTTACCGTTAAGGAAATCAGTATCCGGGATGCCTGTGTTCAGCATATGAAGGATATTGCGCATAACCCTGATATTAAAGATATAACCTATGAAAATACACAGGCAAGGGAACGCACGCAGATTCTGTTTGATATGGCGAATAAGCACGGGAAGCTTCTTGTGGGCACAGGCGATTTAAGCGAGCTTGCCATGGGCTGGTGCACCTTTAACGGGGATCATATGAGCATGTACGGCGTGAATGCCTCCGTTCCGAAAACGCTGGTGCGCTATCTTGTGGATTATGTTGCCGGAATAAGCGATGAAAAAACAGCTGCGATTCTTTATGATGTGCTGGATACACCTGTTTCACCCGAACTGCTTCCGCCGGATGAAAACGGCAAGATTGCACAGAAAACAGAGGAAAATATAGGACCGTATGAGCTGCATGATTTCTTTCTTTATCATTTTGTGCGCTTTGGCTTTTCAAGGGAAAAGCTTGCAGTTCTTGCCCAAAAAGCCTTTGAAGGCAGATACGGCAGCAAAGAAATTTTAAAATGGCTTGATGTGTTTATCAAACGCTTTTTTATCAGCCAGTTTAAACGCAGCTGCATTCCCGATTCGCCGAAGGTGGGCTCTGTTTCGCTTTCGCCCAGAGGGGATTGGAGAATGCCCAGCGATGCATCATTCGCAGATTATTTGTAAAGAACAAGAAGCATTGATTTTTCAATGCTTCTTTTTTGTTTGAAATCTTGAAATTATATGTTGAATTTAACGGCGGCAAGTGGTATAATATTGTCGGTTATGGGGCAGTTTGTCCAAAACTCAAAATCTGATAATTATTCATAGGAGGAAATCCAATGGCAAGAAAAAAGAAAACTATGGATGGTAACAACGCTGCTGCTCATGTTTCATATGCGTTCACAGAAGTTGCTGCTATCTATCCGATCACTCCTTCATCTGTTATGGCTGAAGTTACAGATGTTCTTTCTTCTCACGATACAAAGAATATTTTCGGTCAGAATGTAAGAGTGCAGGAAATGGAATCAGAGGGCGGTGCTGCCGGTGCAGTTCACGGCTCACTTTCAGCAGGTGCATTAACAACTACTTATACAGCTTCTCAGGGTCTTTTGCTTATGATCCCGAATATGTATAAAATCGCAGGTGAGCTTCTTTCATCTGTAATTCATGTTTCAGCACGCTGCGTATCTACACATGCGCTTAATATTTTCGGCGATCACTCAGATATTTATGCCTGCCGCCAGACCGGCTATGCAATGCTTTGCTCAAATAATCCGCAGGAGGTTATGGACCTTGGCGCCGTTGCACACCTTGCAACACTTAAATGCGGTGTTCCGTTCCTTCATTTCTTTGATGGTTTCCGCACATCGCACGAAATCCAGAAGATTGAGGTCTGGGATTATGAAGACCTGAAATCCATGGTTGATATGGAGGATGTTAAGCGTTTCCGTGCACATGCACTGAATCCTGAGCATCCGACTCTCCGCGGCTCGGCTGAAAACTCGGATATTTTCTTCCAGCACAGAGAGGCATGCAATAAGTATTATAACGATGCTGTTGAAGCAACCGTTAAATATATGGATGAGGTAAATGCAAAAATCGGAACGGATTACAAGCCGTTCAATTACTACGGTGCTGCTGATGCAAAGCACATCATCATTGCTATGGGTTCTGTTTGCGATACAATTGCCGAAACCATTGATTATCTGAATGCAAAAGGCGAAAAGGTTGGTCTTGTTAAAGTTCACCTTTACAGACCTTTCTCTGCAAAATATCTTCTTGATGTAATTCCTGCAACCGTTGAAAAAATTTCTGTTCTTGACAGAACCAAGGAACCGGGTTCAATCGGTGAACCGCTCTTCCTTGATGTTGTTGCAGCGCTTAAGGGTTCTGCTTTTGAAGCAACACCTGTTTATAACGGCCGTTACGGTCTTGGCTCAAAGGATACAGTGCCTGCACATATTATCTCCATTTATGATAATATGAAATCAGATGCTCCGAAGCCAACTTTCACAATCGGCATTATTGACGATGTTACAAATCTTTCTCTTGATGCAGGCGAAAATGTGGACACAACACCTGCCGGCACAACCTCATGCAAGTTCTGGGGTCTTGGCTCAGACGGCACGGTTGGTGCAAACAAAGACTCTATCAAGATTATCGGTGATAACACAGATAAGTTTGCACAGGGATATTTCTTCTATGATTCAAAGAAATCAGGCGGTATCACAGTTTCTCACCTTCGTTTCGGAGACAGCCCGATTACTTCAACCTATCTTATCAACAAGGCAAACTTTGTTGCCTGCCACTGTCCTTCATATGTAACAAAGTATGATATGGTTCAGGACCTTGTTCCAGGCGGCACATTCCTTCTGAACTGTATCTGGACACCTGAAGAGCTTGATAAGGAGCTTCCGGCAGCAATGAAGAGATATATTGCTCAGAATGACATTAATTTCTATATTATCAATGGTATTAAGATTGCTGAAGAGGTTGGTCTTCGCGGCCGTGCTTCTACCATTCTTCAGTCTGCATTCTTTACCATTTCAGGTATTCTTCCTGTTGACAAGGCGATTGAGCTTATGAAGGCTAAGGCAACGGCTAAGTTCTCAAAGAAGGGCGATGCAATTGTTGCTTCCAACCACAACGGTATTGACCGTGGTTCAAAAGAACTTATCAAGGTTGAAGTTCCTGAAAGCTGGAAGAATGCTGCTGATGACGATGTAGAGCTTGTTGTAAATACAGACCGTCCTGAAATGAAGAAATTCGTTAAGGAAATTCTTGATCCTGTTGGTCATCAGAAGGGTGATTCCATTCCGGTTTCCACATTTGTTGATATGGCAGACGGTGTATTCCCTCAGGGTTCTGCTGCATTTGAAAAGCGCGGTATTGCTGTTGATGTTCCTGAGTGGGATCCGACAACCTGCGCACAGTGCAACAGATGCTCCATGGTTTGCCCGCACGCTGTTATCAGACCGGTTGCGCTTACAGCAGATGAGCTTGCAGCAGCTCCGAAAGGCACAAAGGCTGTTGATCTTAAAGTTCCGAAGGATACAGGCCTTAAGTATGCCCTTATTGTTTCAACACTGGACTGCACAGGCTGTGCATCATGTGCAAATGTTTGTCCTACAAAATCACTTACAATGAAGCCGATTGCTTCTCAGATGCCGCAGCAGCCTGTATTTGATGCACTCTGCGATATGGATCCGAAAGCAGCAGTTGCTTCTGATAAAACAATCGTTTCAGCTCAGTATCTCAAGCCGTATCTTGAGTTCTCAGGTGCTTGTGCCGGCTGCGGTGAAACACCTTATGCTAAGCTTGTAACACAGCTCTTCGGTGATAAGATGTATGTTGCAAACGCAACAGGCTGTTCTTCCATCTGGGGTGGTTCCGCACCTTCCACACCTTACACGGTTGATAAGAACGGAAACGGTCCTGCATGGTCCAACTCACTGTTTGAGGATAATGCAGAGTTCGGCCTTGGTATGTTCCTTGCAAATGCGCAGATCCGTTCAAGACTTGCAGAGGATGCTATTGCACTTAAGGATTCGGCAGTAGCTGAAGAGGTTAAGGCTTATCTTGACACATTTGAAGATACCCGTGCAAACGATGCACCTGCAAAGGCGCTTATTGCAGCTCTTGAAACTGCTGACCTTTCGGGCGATGCAAAAGCAGCAGCAGAAGATTTCCTGAAGGATAAGGATTATGCTGCCAAGAAGAGTCAGTGGATCTTCGGCGGTGATGGCTGGGCTTACGATATCGGCTTCGGCGGTCTTGATCATGTGCTTGCACAGAATCAGGATGTGAATGTGCTTGTATTTGATACAGAGGTTTACTCCAACACAGGCGGCCAGGCTTCAAAGGCTACACCAACAGGTGCAGTTGCTCAGTTTGCTGCTTCAGGCAAAATTACAAAGAAGAAAGACCTTGCAAAGATTGCAATGTCTTACGGCTATGTATATGTTGCCCAGATTGCTATGGGAGCTGATTATAACCAGTGCTTAAAGGCTATTAAGGAAGCAGAAGCTTATCACGGTCCTTCTCTTATCATTGCTTATGCTCCGTGTATTAACCACGGCATCAAGATGCCGTTCAACCAGGCAGAGCAGAAGAAGGCTGTAACATCCGGCTACTGGAATCTCTTCAGATATAATCCGGCTCTTATTGAAGAGGGCAAAAATCCGTTCTCACTGGATTCAAAAGAACCAACAGGCGATTATCTTGAATTCATTAACGGCGAAACCCGTTACTCTTCACTTAAGAGAAGCTTCCCTGAAAAGGCTGAAGAGCTCTTCAACATTGCCGCTGAAAATGCAGTTGCTAAGTATAATGATCTTCTTCGCACAGTTGAATACTATGCACCTAAGAAAGACTGATTCATATAGCATAAATATCAAGCAGGGCTGTTGTATAACAGCCCTGTATTTTTGGAGGCTTTTTAATGGAGAATTTAAGCAAATTCTGCACGTGTAAGGACACAGATTGCCCGCTGAATCCGGTTAATCATAATAAGGGATGCACGCTATGTATAAGCAAATGCTTAAAGGCAGGTGAAATTCCAAGCTGTTTTTTCAATGCGATAAATGAAAGCGGAGAAAAAACAGGATACTCTTATAAAGATTTTGCAGATTATGTTTTAAAGCACAGATAAAAAGGCAAAGCCCGGTTTTCCGGCTTTGCCTTTTTTATATTCAGTCCATTTATTTTAAAAGAAATTTATAATCCTCTTTTATTATATTTTTTAATATGGCTTTTTCAATAACAAATTCCGAATGCCCCATATATCCGGGCGCAACCTCATATTTATCAAAGGGTATCACAAGATTTCCGTCTTCATTTATATAGAAATTGTGGCTGTCGCTGATTGCGGCAAAATCAAAGCCGTCTGCACTGTCAACCCAGTAGGTAAGATCGCTGTCTGATTTCATGCGGTTTCTCATCTGTTCCTTGATGTTTTCAGTAATAATCCCGCTGTACACATCTGTTTTGAATAAATCGGAAAGGATAACATTTTCACCTGTTTCACGGTTTATGTGATAATATTTGAAATAAACAGATCCGCTTCCTCTTACAGAGGTTACGGTAAGCTTCAGTGTAAACCATTTATCCGTGTTTGTAACGATATCATAGTCGACATAAACAGCGCCGTGTCCGTCATTTCCGATTTCTTCAACTTCTTTATAAAATTCTTTTACAATTTCTTCTGTAAGTGCGGTAACATCCTTGTTGATATTCTGTGCTGCTTCCGTATTCTGTTTGTCATCAATTTCGGGTATATCCACTTTCATTTCGTGGTAATCATCGGAATAGAAGTAGTTCCTGATGGTTACAACTCGGATGATATCATTTAAAACCGGGATATTTTCAAACGACTGCGCATAGGTTACGCTTACATTCGGGAGAACAAAAAGCATAACAAATATAAAACAGGCGGCGGCCGCTGCTATCTGCGGCAGCAATTTGATACGCTTTGTTTTTATTTTTTTATCGGGAAGAGAATGAAGTGTATTTTCAAGTTTTGTTTTAACCTGCTCAGGAATCTCGAATTTTTCGTTTTGGGCTGCTTTGCGCAGCTTTTTATCAAATTTATTCATTCTAAAAAATCCTCCTTATTTAAAATATCTTTCAGCATAAACCGCGCTCTTGATAATTGCTTTTTCGCAGCGGCAGCACTGCATCCCGTTATTTTTGCAATGTCTTTAATCGGCAAATCCTCATAATAGTATAAAATTGTAACCGTGCGGTAAGGATTTTTCAGGCTTTCAACGGCACTGCGCAGAGAAAGCCTTGCGGCTGTATCGGTATAGGACTCATCGTAAATATCATACTGTTCGTCTATATCCAGAACAGCATGATTCTTGCGCAGCATTTCTATGCAGGTGTTCTGCAGAATTTTCAGAATCCATGTTTTAAAATATTTATCATTTTTCAGGCTGTTTATATTTGAATATGCCTTAAGCACAGCTTCACTTATGGCATCTGCGGCGTCACAATCGTTTTTCAGAATTGAAAATGCAAGTGCATACATTGTATTCCGGCAAAGACGAACATTCCTGCAGAAATCTTCGTTTGATTTCAATTACTTATCTCCCCAATTTTTTTTTGCTTTCTTCTGTAATCCATTTTCCCCATTCAGAATAATATCTGGCATATAAATGAACATTGTCTGATGTTTTATCTGCATCCAGAGCACCCTGTGCATTATCAAAAAGGCTGTTTGCATCTATGCAGAATATATCACGATGGTTTGCTATTTCCGCAATTTTAGAATTTAATAAGTTTATATTCTCATTGTTGATATATTTTTCCGAATCCGATTTTGATTTTGTAATATGCAGGTTTTTCTGAATAAACAGAATGGCTTCCGGCTGTTTTTCTTTTATGAAGGAAACCAGTTTTTTATATTCTGAAACAGTGTTGTTTATGTTATAACCAAGTTCATTTATTCCCAGCATAAGATAGATGGTGTTATATTTTTTTCTTGAAAGTAAATCATTAAGCGAAATTTTTCCCGTGCCGGGAACAGAAACCTTTTTTTCATATATATTATAAACACTCATTCCCACATTTGCAAAGAAATCTGAAGATAATCCGGAATATTCCATTAAACCCACCGTTCTTGAATCACCAATAAAAAGGGCATTTTTCATATTAAGTTCCGTGTTGTCCAAAACAGGTTCGGTGTTTTTTTCAGTTTCTTTTTCAGGTGCGGTTTCTTTCTTTGTTTCTGTTTGCGTTTGTGTTTCTGTTGGCTTTTTGTCTGCTTTTGTCAGATTTGTTTCTGTTTTGGTTGAAGAAATAGAACTGTTTTCTGTTTCTTCCTTTTGCTGGGCCGAACAGGATGTAAATATACAAACGATGATAAGTGAAACTAAAATAAAAAGGATTGTTTTTTTCATAATGTGTTCTCCTAAAATCTAAAATAAAGGAAGGGATCGTCAAATCCTTTCAGTATGCAGTAAACGACAGTTGAAAAAATCAGCAGCAGGATGATGGCAATAATGCCTTTATTCCTGATTTTTTTCAGAATTTTATACGGAAGTCTTGTGCAGAATAAGAATCCGAAAATGATAAACGGATAATACATATTCAAGTATTTCATATAATCGTATCGGAAGGATGAAAAAACACTCTGTCCGAAGAACGGAAAAAGCCGTGAAAAGAATTCGAAAAGCTGTGCTGTATCTTCTATTGCAAAAACTGCCCAGGTAAGCGAAATTGCAAACAGCATATACAGATGGCCAACTGCAGGATGCCGGTTCAGAAAGTTTCCCGTTATATATTTTTCCAGCGTTATCAGTGTGAATAACAGCAGCCCCCACAATATAAAATTATAACCTGCACCGTGCCATATGCCTGTAAGCAGCCATACGGCAAGAAGATTTAAAACCGTGCGGCATTTTCCTTTTCTATTGCCGCCAAGCGGAATATAAATGTATTCCCGAAACCATGAACCAAGGGTAATATGCCATCTTCTCCAGAATTCCGTCATGCTTCGGCTTAAATAGGGAAAATCAAAGTTTTTCGGTATTTTGAAGCCGAGCATTTCCCCAAGCCCGATTGCCATAACGGAATAACCGAAGAAATCAAGATAAATCTGAATGGAAAAGGCAATCAGACCCATCCATGCAAGCGGGGTGGAAATGCTGTCGTATCCTATTGTTTTTAAATCTGCCCAGAGCTTTCCAAGCGGATTTGCCAGCAGAACCTTAAGCCCCAGACCGAAGATAAAAGTGCCTGCCCCTTTTAAGATTTCCTGCGGCTTTGGGTTTCTTTGCCCCAGATTTTCGGAAATATCGCTGTATTTAATGATAGGCCCTGCAATCAGCTGTTCAAACATTGAAATATAAATGCTGAATTTCAGCAGGCTTCGTTCGGCTTTGATTTTTCCTTTATATACATCGGCAATATAAGAAATTCCCTGAAAGGTGTAAAAGGAAATGCCTATCGGAAGCACAATATTAAGCTGTATATTTAATTCGGGAAACAGCTTCTGTGCTTCAAAAATTATAAAAGGGAAGTATTTAAAGAAGCTGAGATTTAAAATATTTATCAGGATACCTGCTGTAAGAATAAGCTTTTTTTGTTTTTGGTTTTTTTCTATGAAAAGAGCTGTCAAATAATCGGTGATTATGCTTAATACAAATACGGCAATATGAAGCGGATAGTGAAAAGCGCCTGCAATATAAAATGCTGCACTTGCGAACAGAAGGATGATATTTCTGAATTTTACGGGTGCTGCATAATATGCAGTGAAAAAAACAGGCATGAAAATAAATAAGAATTGAATGCTGCTGAAAACCATTTTTCTTCCCTTTCCGTGTTTCTCATAATTACAGACGAATCAAAACAGGAAAAGGGGACAATTTTTTTGTATTTTCGGCAAAAAAATAAAAGCCCCAAAGGACTTTTATTTTTTTAATATATTAATTGAATTTTTCAAATTTCGGATAATATTTAAAAATAACCTTTCCTAAAATTTTATCCTCGGCAACATATTTATTGGTCCACATCCGGGAATCCATTGAATTGTTGATATTATCGCCGATTACAAAATAAAGATTTTCCGAAACGGTATATTTTCCGTCTTTCTTATCACAGTATTTATTAAGGAAAGCTGTGTTGCCGACTTTTATTCCGTTTCCTGCATAGCAATAACTTCCGTCTGTAACGATTTCCTCACCCTTCTTGGGAATATAAAACGGGCCTGAACTGCCGTAAGGCTTTTCATCGGGATTCACAAAGCTGTCTTCTGCCTTAAATATTTCCCCGTTTGATTTTGTTATAAAAACCTCGCCGTCAGAAACAGTAACAACTTCGCCCGGCATACCAATTACCCTTTTAACAAATTTGGTTTTTTCATTATCGGGATAACTGAACATAATAATGTCATATCTTTCAGGGCTGTCTGAATGATAGGCAAGACGGCTTGCAATAATTCGGTCTTTTTCTTTAATGGTGGGAATCATAGAACCTGTGGGAACAACGGCATTTGCAAGAATAAAGGTTTTGATTACTACGGCAATAGCGGCAGCAATAACAATTGGAATAAAGAAATCTATCGTTTCTCTGAGCTTGCTTTTCTTTGCCTTCTCTTTTTTGCTTTTCTTATGGTTCTTGTTTTTCTTTTTCTTTTCTTCAGCTGTATTGTTTTCCTCAGTTTTTTTATTTTCGGAAACCGAATCCGAATCAGAATTAGAAACAGGCGCAGGCACAGACGGTATCTCCGGAGCAGAAACGGGATGTTCATCCGTAAGCCTATCCAGTCTGCTTGTTGCACTTGTTTCCATATCAATTCCCGTATCAAAATATTTGGCATTGCACTGAGGGCACACAAGGAGATCCCCGTCCTCTAAAAGTGTAGTGCAGCCGCATTTTTTACAAATCATTTACTTTGCCTCTTTTCTTTGCTTTTTCTTTCTTTTCAGTATATCCGAAAGAGTAATAATCTGATTGTACGGTGTGGCTGAATTTGTTATCTTGAAATTATCGGCCCGGCTCATCAGTTCTGTGGATATATTGGCCTTGGCACGCACACTGTAGCCCGAACAGTCAAGAAAATTATCAATATAAATTTTAAGCATTTTATTTTTTTCGCGCACAAGGGTTATTTTATGATGTGTGCCGCTGATTATGCTTTCCGATTTAAGCTGAAGAATACCCACATTTGCATTTATTTTTCCTTTTTCAATGCTTATCATAATATCGTTGTTCTGGCATATCAGGCCGTCTTTTCCGTCATAATCAAAGCTGATTGTGAAATCGTTTCCGAATCTGTCATCTGAATAACGGTTATCGGTTTTGCCGAACTGCACAATTTTGATTTCAAACGGAGCCATTGTAACATTTATTTTGTCATTATAGCTGTAAGTTTCGCTGTTGTCCGTTTCGGCCTTGTTATATACATTGAATTTTTTTACATTTCGGAGTGTTTCGGGGCAACCCATAAGCCTGTTTAATGTAAGTGTAAGCGAGGTGGTTTCGTTTGTTGGGTTGCGAAGCGCAATAATGCCTTCACCTTCTTCTGTCCACGAAGCATAGCAGTAGATGTTATTCTGAACGGGATCACCGCCAAGAAACATTGCATTTTTCAGAATACGATGGTTTTTGCGCTGCCAGTTTATTAAATCGGATACAGTCTGCCATTTTTTATCCGTCATCATGCTTTCTGAAATGTAAAGCTCATTCAGAGCGGAGCCTCGGCATGCATTCCAGTAAAAGGCTTTTTCAAATTCCTCATCCGTGTAATCAAGATGTGCCTCATAGCCGTAAATCGGCTCATGATTATATATGCGCGAAAGCGGAAACTGAAGTTCTCTTTTTATAAGAAAATCATAATATCTTCCGTCTCTGTAGGTTATTTCGGCATCCACCTGTGCCTGACGGTTCTGCGGGTAGTTATCGGCAAAACCGATATCGCCGCTGTTTTGAAGCCATATGGAATTTACATACTGAAGCCACCATGGCGATGGGTTTACATAACAGGTCATATTAATCCAAAGCTTTTTGCCCTGTTTTGCTCGTGTTTTATGAAGCGTACGGAATATTTTTATCCAGCGGTGCCACATTTCCGTAACAAGATACATTTCATGCTCGCCGCCCGTTATATGATCGTGCGATGCATCAGTGCAGGGTTTAAGGCAAAAGCCGTCCAGTTTCCAATAGCTGATATCATTTTCCTTTGTGGTTTTCACAAGGAAGTTTTCCAGATTATTCAGATATTTTTCGGAAGCAACGCATATATCATCAGACTGTGCGTTATAGTAACCAAAACCGCCTTTTTCGATTTTTTTTGCAAATTTCCGATTGAAATTATATCCGCCGCGCGGACCGAGCCAAAGGCCGAATTCACTGCCGAATCCCTTTGCCGTATGGCTTGCATCCAGAATACCGTTTGGGAATTTGTTCTGGTTGAATGCCCAGAAATCTCCTCTGTAATTATTCCATCCGTCATCAATTACATATGTATCAAGCGGTGGTACACCGTGAGAAGAAAGCTGCTTTTCAACATTATAAAATGCTTTCTGAATATTGTTTGCATCAATATTCATCATTCTGTCATACCAGGTGTTATACATAAATTTTATCGGGGACGGCAGGGAAATGCTGTCTATATATTCAAAGAAAGCTTTTTTCAGATCAACAGGCAGACTGCTTTTTGCGCCGCCCATAACCGTAACGGGGCAGATAAGCCTGTCTTCTATGCTTTTGCCCACATAATATATAATCTGCCCTCTGCCGTAATCAATTATATTTTTTGTGGCAGGAAATTCACAGCCGAAAAACAGACTGTCAATATAAAAAGGCTGGCCGAGATTGGAGTAGTATTCATCAATTTCACTTTCACCGCCGCAAACGGTAAAAGAGGAAGAAGAATTGATAATTCCTATATTCTCAAGCGCTATATAATCAATCACCTTGGGTTCGCTCTGTTTAATTGCAAGCTGTTTTTCAATGGTAAGCCCGTTCTTTGAAACACGGCAGCTCATTGTAACGCTTGTGCCCATGGTTTCTTTAAATCGGAAAAACAGTCTGCCGTCTTTCTCGGCAGATTCAATAACTGCAAGCCCTTTTGATGTAAATTCACTTCCGTCTGCAAATTTTACGGCAAATTCGGAACCGTTTCCGTCCGGAATAAACTGCATTCCGGATTCCGTGTTGATAATCTGCGAAGCAAAAAGGCTTCCTTCATTCACATAAAATTCCCTTTTCAGGTTTTTGCTTTCAAGTTTAAACATATCAGAAATTTTCCTTTACTTCTTTTAATGCAGCGGCAAGCTGGTCCGGGCATGAGGTTGCTTTGAAGCCGCACTTTATTCCGCTCAGCTTCGCAATAACATCATCTATATGCATGCCGCAAACCAATTTTGAAATTCCCTGCAGATTTCCGTGGCAGCCGCCTGTGAATTTCACGGCTGTTACAATTTCATTTTCATCAATTTCAATATCGATTTTCTTTGAACAGGTACCGAAAGTTTTGTAGGAATAAGTCATTTCAAGCCTCCGAAAACTATAAATATTTATTGAATAAAAAACTAAAGTATTATTTATTATTATACAATTAAAATCTTTGCAATGCAATATGATTTTAATTTATAAATTCTGTAATATTTTTGCATTCAGAATCTTGAAATATTATTTTCCGTGTGATACTATAAAAACGATTAAAAAGCACATTTAGTTGTGCAAATAAACAGTAAAGAGGTACAATTTATGGAAAAACTTAAAGTGGGCATTATCGGCGCAGGCCGAATCGGTCAGGTGCATGCCAAATCAATTACATATCATATTCCGCAGGCAGAAATTGCAGCTGTTTCCGATATTTATGAAGACAGCGCAAAGCAACTTGCCGAAGAACTTGGAATTCCTGCCTATTACGCGGATTATCATGAGATTCTGAAAAATCCGGAAATTGATGCGGTTCTTATCTGCTCCTCAACCGATACACATGCGGATATTGCGTGTGAAGCAGCCAAGGCAGGAAAGCATATTTTCTGCGAAAAGCCGGTTGATTTGACGGTTGCAAAAATCAAAAAGGTTATTGCCGCTGTTGACGAAGCAGGCGTAAAGCTTCAGATAGGCTTTAACAGAAGATATGATCACAATTTTGCACATATTAAAAATCTTGCAAACGAAGGAAAAATCGGTGCGCTTCAGACCATTAAAATTACAAGCCGTGATCCCGAACCGCCCCCGATTGCATATGTTAAGGTTTCCGGCGGAATTTTCTTGGATATGACGGTGCATGATTTTGATATGGCACGTTTTATCGGTGGTGAGGTTGAAGAGGTTTATGCAAATGCCACCGTTATGGTGGATCCTGCCATCGGTGAAGCAGGCGATGTGGATACTGCACTTGTAGCTCTTAAATTCAAGAGTGGTGCAATCGGCGTGATTGACAACTGCAGAAAGGCAGCCTACGGATATGACCAGCGCCTTGAAGTGTTCGGCTCAAAGGGTCAGGCGTCCGCAGCAAACGATACGCCTACAAATGTTTCCTTTATTGATGAAAACGGCAATTGTTCGGATAAACCGCTTTATTTCTTCCTTGAAAGATATATGCAGTCGTTTACAGACGAAATGACACAGTTTATTGACTGTGTAGTAAACGACAAGCCGACACAGACAACGGTTTATGATGGTCTTGAGGCACTTCGCCTTGGGCTTGCCGCAAAGAAATCCGTTGAAGAACACAGACCTGTTAAACTTTCCGAAATCGAGGCTTGATTATGAAAAGAGAACGATTGACAATGGCCCAAGCGCTTGTTAAATTTCTTGACAATCAGTATGTTGAATGCGATGGGGTTGAAACAAAATTTGTTTCGGGAATCTTCGGAATTTTCGGCCACGGCTGTGTGGTCGGTGTCGGTCAGGCACTGGAGCAGGGCGGACATAATTTGAAATTCTATCAGGGCAAGAACGAACAGAATATGGCACTTGCCGCTGTTGCCTATGCAAAGCAGATGGACAGAAAAGCAATTATTCCTTGTGTTTCTTCCATCGGCCCGGGTGCTACAAATATGGTTACGGCCTGTGGCTGTGCAACGGCAAACAGAATACCGCTTCTTGTTCTTCCCGGTGATACATTTGCATGCCGCCAGCCTGATCCTGTTTTGCAGCAGGCAGAATTTTTTGATAACTACGGCAGAACGGTTACGGATGCTTTTAAAGGCGTCTGCCATTATTTTGACAGAATTATCAGGCCGGAGCAGCTTATGACTGCCTGCATCAATGCAATGCGTGTGCTTACAGATCCTGCAGATACAGGTGCTGTCTGCCTTGCAATGCCGCAGGATGTGGAGGGCGAGGCTTATGATTATC